>CAZDIJ010000008.1:0-64626 GCA_964505475.1 uncultured Sulfuricella sp.
GCTCGCAGTTTGTCGCGCTGAAGGCCAAGACGCCCTGGCTGGACATCAACCAGGAACGCCACGTCGCCTACGCCGGCTACGAGGGCATGGTCAACCTGGTGAAGGAAATCGACCGGGCGATCTACAACCCGATCTGGGCGCAGGTGAAGAAACCGGCGCCGTGGGATGAATAGAAATGTAGGTTGGGTTAGCAGCTTTATCGCGTAACCCAACAAACCTAATCATTCAAAACCTTTTTAAGGAAGGTTTTGGGTTTGTTGGGTTACGGCGCAAAAGCCGCGCCTCTTGTACCCTTTAGGGTGAACCCAACCTACATGGTTAGTCTGTGTGCATAGAGCTGAGTAGTTACAAGCATTAAACATTTTCAGGAGTCGTCATGGCCACCGTCACACACAGCAAAAAATCCTGCGCGGTCAACCCGCTCAAGATGAGCCAGCCGATCGGCGCGGCGCTGGCCTTTCTCGGGCTGGACAAGTGCATGCCGCTGCTCCACGGTTCGCAGGGCTGCACGGCGTTCGGGCTGGTGCTGTTCGTGCGTCATTTTCGCGAGACCATCCCCCTGCAAACCTCGGCGATGAACGAGGTGACCACCATCCTCGGCGGGCTGGACAATCTCGAACAGGCCATCGTCAACATCTACAACCGCGCCCAGCCGGAAGTGATCGGCATCTGCTCGACGGGGCTGACCGAAACCAAGGGCGACGACGTGGAAGGCTACCTCAAGCTGATCCGCGAGCGCCATCCCGAGATGGCCGGCACCGCGCTGGTGTTCGTGCCCACCCCCGATTACAGCGGCGCGTTCCAGGACGGCTGGGGCAAGGCGGTGAAGGCCATCGTCGAGGCGATGTGCGAGCCGCGCCCGCGCACCGCCTGGCAGGTCAACGTGCTGCCGGGATGCCACCTCTCCGTCGCCGACATCGAGGAGCTGCGCGAAATCATCGAATCCTTCGGCCTGTTCCCCATCATCGCCCCCGACCTGTCGGGTTCGCTGGACGGCCATATCCCGGAAACTTTCCTGCCCACCACCCTCGGCGGGGCGAAAGCGAGCGACATCCGCGCCATGGGCGGTTCGGCGATCACCCTTGCCATCGGCGAACAGATGCGCGATGCGGCGGAAGCCTTGCAGGCCAGGACCGGCGTGCCCTACCGCCTGTTCGACCGGCTCACCGGGCTGGCGGCCAACGACGAACTCCTGGGTTTCCTCGCCGAAGTGAGCCTCAACGAAGTACCCGCCAAATACCGCCGCCAGCGCAGCCAGCTGGTGGACGCCATGCTGGACGGGCATTTCCATTTCGGCGGCAAAACCGTGGCGCTGGGCGCGGAGCCGGATTTGCTGTGGCAGATCGGCAGCTTCCTCGCCGAAATGGGCTGCGAAATCGCCGCCGCCGTGACCACCACCGCCTCGCCGCTGCTGGAGAAGCTGCCTGCCGCCGAAGTGCTGATCGGCGACCTGGAAGACCTGGAAAACCGCGCCGCCGGCTGCGACCTGCTGATTACCCATTCGCACGGACGCCAGGCCGCCGAGCGGCTGTCCATCCCGTTTTACCGCTACGGCCTGCCGACTTTCGACCGGCTCGGCGCGGCCCACAAGTTGAGCGTCGGCTATCGCGGCACCCGCGACCTGATTTTCGAGATCGGCAACCTGTTTCTCGACCACCTGCCGCATCCCCATCCCGACGAATGGGCGTTGCCGGGAGACCGCCATGAGACGCTTGAAACTCGTCACTGATACCCCCCAAGGAGAACCCGCCATGAAAGTCGCCTTCGCCACCGAAGACATGAAGCACGTCGATGCCCATTTCGGCTGGGCCAGGCACTTCGCCATCCATGAAGTTTCGCCGGGCGGGCACCGTTTCGTCGAAGCCATCCAGTTCGACGGCGACCTCAAGGAAGACGGTTCCGAGGACAAGCTGATGCCGAAGATCGACGCCATCCGCGATTGCGCCATCATCTACGTTGCTGCCATCGGCGGCTCGGCGGCGGCCAAGGTGGTCAACGCCAAGGTGCATCCGGTCAAGGTATTGCAGCCCGAGCCGATTGCGGAACTGCTCGACCGCCTGCAGAAAGTCCTGCAAGGCACCCCGCCGCCCTGGCTGCGCAAGGCGCTGTTGAAAGGCAGCGAACGTAAGTTGAATTTCGACGACAGTGAGGAGGAAGTCAGCCATGTCTGAGGCAATCTTGTTGAAAAAACCGGGGACGGCGTTGCCGGGTTCGCTGTTCGTCGCCGAACTGGTCAAGCAGTGGCGCGCCCAGGATGCCTACGGCGCGTGGGAAGGAAAAAGCGACGCAGAATTGCTCGAACCCTATGTGATCGATAAGGAAAAACGCAAGGAAATTCCCATCATCGGCGACCCCGATCCGGAAATCCTGTGGCGCCTGGAGCTGTTCTACAACGCCGTGGGCCTGGCCATCGAGCGCCAGACCGGCGTGATGGTTTCGCCGATGATGAAGATGAGCCACGAAGGCTTCGGCAAGATGGTGCTGCTCGCCGGGCGTCTGGTTGTCATCAACAAGCAACTGCGCGACGTGCACCGTTTCGGCTTCCTCACCTACGACAAACTCGCCGAGGAAGGCGACAAGTTCGTCCAGGCCGGGGTGGAAATGATCCGCCGGTTTCCCGAGGTGGCGAAATATGGATGACGACGCACTCAAGGCGCAGATCAGGAAACTCAACGCCCAGGCGACCCAGCTCAAGATGGACTTGCACGATTTGTCCGAGGAACTGCCGCTCAACTGGGAAAAAATTCCCGAGGTGGCGGCGCGCACCTTCGAGGCCTACCAAGCGCTGACGGAAGCACGCAAGCAACGGGTCGGCAACTGAATTGTATTTTTCAAGGAGAGCAACATGTCGGTATTTTCCGTAACCCTGCCCAGCGGCATCGAATGGGTGCCGCAGTTCGTCAAGGGCATCAATATCGAAAAATGCATCGGCTGCGGCCGCTGTTTCAAGGTGTGCGGGCGCGATGTCCTGCAACTGATGGGTGTCGACGAGGAAGGCGAATTCATCGCCGTCGATCCCGACGACGATGACGATGACGACGAATACGAAAAAAAGGTCATGGCCGTCGCCAAGGGCGAAAACTGCACCGGCTGCGAAGCCTGCGCCAAGATTTGCCCGAAGAAGTGCTACACCCACGCACCGATGCCGGTTTGATCGATTTATCGAATTTTTATCATGCCTCTGAACCATTCTCAGTCGCCACGCCTTCCCTCGCTTGCGGGGGAAGGTTGGGATGGGGGCAAACACCGGCGGTTAAGCGGGCAAACGCCCCCTCCCCAACCCTCCCCCGCACGCTACGCGCGCAAGGGAGGGCGTGCCTGCATAGGCTGAAAATAGTTCATAGGCATAATTTTTTATTGAGAAAGGAAGCAACATGGACGAAAACGTCGGTTACATCAATTTCGCCAGCGCCGAGGACGTGTCCCTGCACGCCCTGAAATTCGCCCGCGACGCGGAAAAAGGCCATCGCCAACTGGTGCAGTTGATCTTCGAATTGATGAAACAGCCCGAGCCTGGCAAGGCCGAACTGGAAAAGTTGCTCAAGCGCTGAGCCGGACGAGGCGTCACCAAGGATGTCGCGGCGCGCGGAGAGCGGCACCACCTCCGCGCGCCGGCCATGTGATTTTCAAACAGCACCATCATAAGGAGAAAAGTCGTGAAGAAGCACAATATCGCAATCGTCGGTCTGGGGCGCGTCGGCTCGGTGTTCCTCAACGAACTGCTGGGCGAGAACGTCAGCGGCGTCAAGGTCGTGGCCGCCGTCGAAAAGGCCGAAACGCCCGCCAAGGCGGCTGCCGCCAAATCCCACGTCAAGGTTCTGTCCCTCGACGAACTGGTCGCCGAGGGCGACAAGATCGACGTGGTGTTCGACTTGAGCGGCGGCGCCAACGTCGCCGAGGAGCTGCACCGGAAATACGCCGCCAAGGGCAATCAGCACACCATCGTCGCCCCCGAGCGCATGGCGCACCTGATGCTGACCGTGATGGAAAACCAGAAGAACCTGCCGGACGTTCATCCGCAGCCGTAATCGTAATCACCATCCCGCGCAGGCGCGGCCTCCCCGCCGCTCTGCGCCCCCTTGCCGGGAGCCGGAACATGAACCGCCAACAGATGTTGAATCAAGCCAACAACGCCGTCTCCGCCGCCACCCGCGCGCTCGCCTGGGTAATCAGCTCGGAGGAATACCGCCCGGCCATGCTGCGCGGCATCGCCACGGACGATTTCGACCGCCTGATGGAACGCTACTTTCCCGGAACCGGAACCGACCGCAAGGCATTGGCCAGCGGCTGCGCGCCGCTGCGCGACGACGAATTCCAGGACATCCTCGATTTACTGATGGAATACCGCGCCGACGACAGCGACGAAACGACATGGCTCGCCAACGCGGTGGCCGCCGCCTGCCTGGGCGGCAACCATTTGTGGCAAGACCTCGGCCTGGCCAACCGCCAGGAATTGTCCGGCCTGCTGCAAGCGAATTTCCCGCTGCTTTACGCCAGGAACACCGGCAACATGAAGTGGAAAAAGTTCTTCTACAAACAACTCTGCGAACGCGCCGAAGTGCAAGCCTGCCGCGCGCCGAGCTGCGCGGTGTGCGGCGACTATGCCGCCTGCTTCGGCGGCGAGGAAGCCGCCGCGTAACCGTCCCGCCATCCGCGTCCGCACCGGACGCCCCCTCCGCCTCCGACAAGCATCGGCGGCCGGAGGAAAAAGTGCATAATTCATGGCAATTCTCTAAAATGGCTCCATGATCCCCATCCGCCACCGCGCCCCGGCTTGAATTCACCATCAGGTTCCGTTTTCAAGTAGTCCGCGAATGGCTATTTGAAAACAAAATCTTAAGAAACCCACCGTATTTCCAGGAGAGGCACAATGGATATCCACAACAAACCGATCCAGCAGCGCATCGAATGGCTGATCGGGCACGCCGACCGGCACGCGGCGGCGTTTTGCAGCCCGGAGCAATACCTCGCGCGGGAACGCTACCTGGCCGAGCATCCCACCGCGATCACGGTGCTGAAGTGCATGGACGGACGCATCAACATCCCGGTCGCCACCAACACGCCGCCCGGCATCATCACGCCGATCCGCAACCTGGGCGGCCGTTTCGACCTGGGCTGGCCGCATCTCGGCGAGGTGCTGGCGCACCATGTGCACGAGCGGGTATCCGCCGGGCGGCGGATGATGATGCTGATTACCTACCACTATTCCAAGGGCGACCCGCACCGCGGCTGCGCCGGTTTCAGCTACGACACCGAGGCGGCGAAGGCGCATACCTACGCCATCAAAAAGCAGGTCGAGCATGTCTTCGGCAGCGGCCACGGCACGGTCTACCCGATCGTCTGCGGCTTTGAAACCGACGAGGATGCACTGATCCTGCATGGCAGCAACGGCGACAAGCTCGACATGTCGGCGCTGGAAGGAGAGAGTCCGGGCAAGCTGGAACAGCGCCTCGAAACGCTGTTCCCGGACATGCCCAATCAGGTGCTGCACGATCTGCTGCCGCTACTGCTGGGCAATATCGAGCATATCGCCGAGGTCAAGCAGATGCCCCGCACTCTCGACATCGAGCACCGCGAATGGATGATCTGCCTGGGGCGCGGCTTCGACTTCCTGCACATGCCCAACCTCGCCCTGATTATCGGCCCCTACAGTCCTGACTTGGCCGACCCGATCAGCAAGGCGGCGGGCATCATCCAGAGCAACATGAAGGCCGGGCGCATCCCGGACGACGGTTTCCTGCTGCTGACTTCGGTGCCCTATGCCGAGATCGGGGTGGATCGCGCCCGCGCCGAACTCAAGTCGCGCTTCCTGTCGCAATTCGCCGCCAATGTGATCCGCAGCGAATTTTCCGAACTGGCCGGAAAAATGTTCGTGCGCGCGGCGGTGCTCAACCCGCGTTCCCGCACCCTGGAGGAAATAGCGCTGGAATAGGCGCTTATCGCAGCCTGGCCACCCAGGCTTCCCCAGCCGGCTTGATGACATCGAGAACGGCGGCGGGGTAGAAACCGACGGCCAGGACGATGGCCGTGGCGGCCAGGGCAATCGCCAGTTCGCGCGGACGCAGGTCGGCGGCGTCGGCAACCACCGGATTGGTGACCGGCCCGAAGAAACCACGGCGGTAAATCCCCAGGAAATAGGCGGCGCCGAGCACCATCGCGAACAAGGCGGCCAAGCCCGCGCCGGTGTGGGTGTTGAGGGCGGACAACAGGATCAGCAGTTCGGCCGGGAAGCCGCTGGTGCCCGGCAGCCCCATGGTTGCCAGCCCCAGCAGCAGGATGAAAGTGGCCAACAACGGCATGGAGCGCGCCGCGCCGCCCAGGCTGACGATGTCGGTGGAACCGACGCGATGATGCAGGAAGCCGGTCAGCAGGAACAAGCCGCCGGCCGCCATGGTGAAATTCAGCAGTTGCAGCACCGCCCCCTGCAAACCTTGCAGGTTGAAGGAACTCAATCCCAGCACCACCAGGCCGACATGGGACAGGCTGGAATAGGCCAGCATCTGCCGCAGGTTGGTTTGCGCCAGCGCCGCCACCGCGCCGTACAGCACGGCCACGGTGCCCAGCCCGGCGAACAGCCAGTGCAGCTCGCGCGCCGCTTCCGGCGCCAGCGGCACGGCAAACCGGATCAGGCCGTAGGCGCCGAGCTTGAGGCCGACCAGCAACGCCGTCACCGCCACCGGACCTTCCATCGTCATCACCGGCAGCCAGGTGTGCAAGGGAAACAATGGGGTCTTCACCGCGAAACCGAGCAGCAGCAGCAGGAAAATCATCCATTCGACCCCGCCCGGCGCCGGCGTGGCCAGCAACGACGGCAGGTCGAAAGCCAGACCCGCGCCGGTTTGCGCCGCGTGGCTGAAGGCCAGCATCAGAAAGCCGATCAGCAGGGGCACGCCGCCCGCCAGCATGACCAGCGTGTATTTCACCGCGGCATAGCGCCGGTTGGGACCGACTCCCCAAAGACTTACCAGGAAATACAAGGGCACCAGCGACAGTTCCCAGAACAGGAAGAACAGGATGGTGTCGAGCGAACAGAATATCCCCAGGGTGGTGGTTTCCATCAGCAACAGCAAGCTGTAGTACAGGCGCGGCAAGGCATGCACGCTGTTCCACGAGGCCAGGATCACGCCGATGAAGAGTAGCACCGTGGCGGGCAGGAACAGCACCGAGATGCCGTCCACGCCGACCAGGTAATGGATGTTGAGGGTGGGTATCCAGTCGATTTTTTCCACCAGTTGAAAGCCGGGACGAGCCGGATCGAATTTCGCCACGATCGCCAGGGAAATCGCCAAGTCGATCAACGCCGTAACCAAGGCGACGCGGCGCGCCCATTCGGGGCGCGGCAGCAGCCAGGCGAGCGCGGCGCCCGCGGGAAGGGTGAGAAACAGCAGGCTGAGCAGGGGAAAAGCGGCGGCGTCCATGTCAATGATGTCCGAAATGCGCCGAGAGCGCTTGCAGCGAAGCCTCGACCAGTTTCATCCAGGGTTCGAGATAAAACCCGGTCACCAGCAGCACCGCCAGAATGCCGCCGGCCACCAGATATTCCATCGGCAAGGTGGCCTCGATCGTACCGGGCGGCCGCCATTCCGGGCGCGGCGCCAGGAAGGCGCGCTGGAAGGCCCACAGCAGGAAGCCGGCGGTGACCACGTTACCCAGCGCGGCGGCCACGGTGGGCAGCGCGCCGAACTTGTCGATGGCCGCCTCCAGCACCAGATGCGCCGCGTCGAAGCCGGGGGTGCCGGGCATGCCGATGATGGAAAAGCCTCCGACCAGAAACGTCATGCTGAGGAAGGGAATGCGGTCGAACAACCCTCCCAGGCGATCGAGCGAAGTCGTGTGGGTGCGCCGGTAGACGAACCCGACCATGAACAGCAAGGCGGTGGCGGCCAGGCCGAAATTGACCGCGAGCAGGATGCCGCCCTGGAAGCCGGCGTGATGCAGGCTGAACAGGCCGATGGTAATCAGGCTGGTGTGGCTGACCACGGCGAAGGCGATCAGGCGGCGCAAATCCTTTTGCAGGAAGGCGAGGAAGGCGGCGTAGAAAACTCCGGTGGCGGCGAAGGCGACCACATAGTTTTGCCACTGGACGACGGCCTCCGGCACCAGCGGAAAAACGAAACGCACCAGCCCGTAGATGCCGACCTTGATGCCCAGCAGCAAAACCGGGGCGATGGCCACGTTGCCATGCTCGGCCATGAGCGGCAGCCAGCCGTGCATCGGAAACAGAGGGGTGCGGATCGCCAGGCCGTAGAACAGCAGGAAGAACACCACCGAGGACAGCGGGGCGGCGATGTGGATGGCCGCCAGATCGACCAGATCGAAGCTCCAGCGCCCCCCGGCGGCATCGGCATGGCTCCAGCCCGCCACCAGCACGCCGGCCAGCAACAATAGCAGCCCGGTGCCCTGGAACTGATAAAAACGCGCCAGCGCCAGGTCTTTTTCCGCCGAGGTGGCCCAGCGCCACAACAGATGCCCGACCAGGCCGATTTCGATGGCCGAGGCCAGCACGAACCAGAGCAGATTGGTGGTGGTGAGCAGGGAAATCAGCACGCCCTCGATGGCCAGCAAGATTCCGATCAGCCGGCTGGGTTCGCCGAGTCCGCGCACCAGGCCGTAAATGCTGAGCAGGAAGGCGAGCAACGCGGTGAGCAGCACGAACAGCACCGTCACGCCGTCGGCGGCGGCATGATAGCCGAACGGTCCGAAGAGATCGACCCGTTCGGCCAGTTGCAGCGCCGGGGAGCCGATGTCGATGCGGCGATAAAGCGTGGCGGCCAGCAGCAATTCCGCCAACACCAGGAAGCGCCCCAAGATCACCGCGCCGCGCCGTTCCCCGAGCAGCAGCAGGGCGCCCGCGCCGAGCAGCGGAATGGCTTGCAGGGCGCCGAGCAACGGAAACCCGGACTGCTGCGCCCAGTGAATTTCAGTCATCATCCTTGCAACCTCTGTTCACCGCGGCAAAAGGAAAATATGGGTTCATAGAATCACCACGAAAGTCGCCATAATCAGCAGCAGCAGGTAGCGCGGCCGCTCCAGCAGGCTTTCCACGGACAGCAGATAGCCGCCCAGGAAGCCCAGGATGCGGCTGATCCGGCTGCCGCTTTCCTGCATTACCAGACGCCGCTCGAAGTCGTAAAAACGGTCGGCGCACCATTCCAGCATGGCGCCCGCCAAGCCCCGGCCATGCACGATTTCGTCGCGGCCGCCGCGGGCGTCGGCGGCGGCGAGTCCCGCGCGGGCATCCTCGGGCATGCCCACCAGGCGGCTGACCACGCGGTCGTCGAGGTCGCGCATGTCGCGCGCCAGGCTTTGGGTGGGCTTCACCAGCAGCCAGTCGCCCAGCGCCTCCAGCCAGAAACGTTGCAGCGCCGCGGTGTAGAGCCGCTGGCGGCCGGCCAGCCAGCGCGGCGCCGGGCTGGCCGGATGGCCGGCGAGATGCATGTAGGAGGGCGAAGCGAGCATCTGCCAGGCGCGCCAGGCGGCGTGCAGCCCGAGATGCCAGGCGGCCAGGGTAAACAGGCCGAGGCCGCACTCCAGGAACATCAGGCCGACCTGGGCGGTGGTGGCGAAGATCAGGGTGCTTTTCACATCGGTCTGGGCGAGTCCGCCGAGGTAGCCGTACAGGGCGGTAAGCAGGCCGATGAAAGCGATCAGGCTCATCATCGCCGGCGCCTGGATCAGCAAGGGTTCGAGGCGCAGGGTCAGGTAGACGCCGGCATGCACCATCAGGGCGCCGTAGAAAATCGCGCTGGAGGGGGTCGGTCCCTCCAGCGCCCGGCCAAGCCAGGGCGAGAAGGGAACCTGCGCCGACTTGGCCAGCGCCGCGAGCATGAAGCCCAGCGCCAGCAGGCCGGCATACAGGGTTTCCAGCCGTCCCGGCGCGGTAATCCCTGGCCATTCGACCGTGCCCAGCCAGATCGCGGCGAGAGCGATGCCGAGGATGAATCCGGCGTCGCCGATGCGGTTGGTGACGAAAGCGCGCAGGGCGTTGCCGGTGGCGGTGGGGCGCTCGTAGGCGTAACCGATCAGCAGAAAGGAGCTGACCCCGGCCAGTTCCCAACCCGCGAAGGCCAGTACGGCGTTGCCGGAAAGCACGATCAGCAACATGCCGGCGCTGAACAGGCTCATCGCCAGGAAAAAGCGGTGAAAACCCGCCTCGCGGTGCAGGTAGTTGACCGAGAAGCGCAGGGTGACGAGGGCGATCGCCGCGACCAGGGTGGCGATCGGCAGGGACAAAGCATCCAGAGCGAAGGACAGCGGCACGGCGAAACTGCCGCTGCTGAACCAGGTACCCACATGGACTTGGCCGGGAACACCCTGGTTGAGGGCAAGCAGATCCAGCGCCAGCAGATGCAGCAAGGCGAGCGCCGCGGCGCCGCTGGCCAGCCGGGCGGTAAGCGGCTCGGCCGCGTCGCCGGCGGCGCGCCCGGACAATACGCGCAGGGCGACGGCGGCGGCGGCCAGCAAAGGCAGCAACGGGATCAGCCAGACAAGCCGCACCAGCATATCCATCATGCCGCCTCCCCTTCTGGCTGGCTCCATGGCACCGGGCGGGTCAACAGCGCCGGCGTCAAAGGCTCGCGCTGGCCGGCGAACCAGTCGGCGGAACATTCCACCTCGGGCAAGCGCGCGCCGCCTTCCCATTCCAGCCAGCCGCGCGCCGGGTCGAAAAGATGAATGGCGGCGCTCTCCGGGTCCTTGGCGGCGACAATCAGCCAGCCGTTGCCGATCAACTCCTGCAACGGCGGCTGGCGCTGGTAGATGGCGGTGACGAGTTCGACGGTGTTTTCCACCACCACCAGCAGGCGCATCGCCTCATGGATCTCGATCATCTGGCGCGGCAGGCCGGTGCGCAGGTCGGAACCTGCGCCTTCCATGACGCCGAGCAGGCCGGTGACGTTGTGCAGTATCTTGGTGCCGCAGCCGTACTGCTCGTTGTTCACCGTGGAAAAATAGTATTCCAGGCTGATCCCCGCGCCCACCGGGCCGTTGGCCAGCAGCAGCCCTTCCAGCACCTTGCCATCGGGGTCCTCGGCCGGGTCGTAGGAAATCAGAAAGGAACGCCGGTCGAAGAAAGCGCCGCGGCTCAGGGAACGGCGGCCGATAAAGGCGCAGGCGTTGGTGGCATGCCCCAACTCGGGGCGCGCCTGGGAAAAATCGTAGCGGCGTCCGACGACATGGCGCAGAGCGCTGTCCTTGCCGATGCCGAGGGGGGCTGAGGCGAGGCGGCGGCAGCGTTCCTGGGCGTGGGCGCGGGAAGCCTCGGCCAATTCACGGTCGAGCTTGGCATGGGCGGCGCGCAGTTCCGCCGGGATGTCCTCCAGATCGTACCAAATCACCGAGTCGTCGCAGGTGTTGTGCTCCGCGCCGAGAAACCAGGCGCCCGGCGGAATGGCGATGCCGCGTTCGGCAAGCAGCGCGCGCACCTCGGGGCGGTTGGCCATGCCCGCGAACAGGCGGGCGTTGGGGCCGCTGTGGCGGCCGGAGCAGGCGCCGCAATCGTAGGCCGATAGATGCGGGTTGTTCTGGCTGTTGGAGCCGTGTCCCACGATCACCGCCAGCGGAGCGAAACGGCCGGTCAGCCCGATGTTGCGCAGAAAGGCTTGCACCCGGTCTGCCTGCTCGGCGTCGGTGAAACCGGAGGGGCGCGGCGCATCCGGCGTGGCCGGGGCGCTGCCGGCCGGCGCGGTGAATTCGATGCGGGTCGGCACGCTCAGATCGAAGGATTGGGCGAGCCGGGCGGCGAAGCGGCCGAGACGGCCGGGCAGCAGCATTTTCCCGGCCAGCACCGCCAGGGCGGCGGGCGCGGCGACGGCGGACAGCAGCGCCGGAACGAGCAGGCCGCGGCGCGTGCCCTGGTGCAGCGTTTCCCGCCACTTCAGGCGCCGCGCCAGCCGCCGCCGATGCCGGGCGAAAAGCTCCTCGCTGCCGCCCCGCGGCAGTTCGCGCACTTCGTGGGCGGGCTTGGCCACCACCGGGCACAGCACGGTCGGCGCGTCATCGTCCAGGCCGTACCAGTTGATGAAAACGCTGAAATGGGCGGCCGCGCCGAAGGTTTCGAGGCGGGGATTGATTTCTTCGAGATGGCGGCGCATCCCTTCCTCGCGGTCGTCCATGCAGAACACCAACTGCGCTTCGGGATCGGGATTCGCCGGACAGCGCGCGTGATTGGCGGCGACGGCGGCGAATATCTGCTCGCGGTAGTGGCGCTCGTAGGCATTCAGCCAGACGTAGCCGGTCTGGTCGGCGTCGAGGCGGGACAGGCCGCCGAGCAGCTTTTCCGCGCCGGCGCGGCCGATCGCGCGGATCTCGCCGCCGCGCAAGGCGAGGTGCTGGGCGAGAAGGAACAACGGCCAGGCGCTGCCGGCCACGCTGGCGCCGCCGCGCCGGTCGGCGGCGGGAGTCTGGCGCCATGCCCACAACAGCCCGGCCAAGCGGCGCCAGGCAGCCTCATCGACCGTTTCCCGGCGCTGCACGGCTTCCTGCACCTGGCGCTGCGCCAGGCTCACCAGGTACTCGGGCAGGCGCCCTTCAAACAGGGCGTGGCGCACCACCAATTCCTCGGCGTGGTGGCGGAAATGCCAGCGCAACACGTCGAGGCTGGCTTCGATGCGCCAATGGCGGCGGCACAGACGCTGGGAAAAAATCCGTTCCAGCACCAGTCTGACCGCGAGGAAGTCCAACATTTCCACCGGCGTTCCCAGTCCGGCATGGCCGGGATGGTCATGGCGCCACAGCACCATGCCGAACCAGCCGGGAATTTCCAGGGCGAGCCGCTCCAGATAGCCCGCCCAGCGCGCCTCGGGCAGGCCGAGCAGGCCGAGTTCCTGGACGATGGCGTCGAGTGAATCGCCGGGCAGGCGCTCCAAATGGGTTTTCCATTCCGGCAAGTCGGCGAAGACCCACGCCAGGTCGCTGGCGGCGCTCGCGCGCCAGGCCGCGTAGAAACCTTGCGGACGGCTGGGGTTGTGCCAGGCGGCCAGCCCCTGGTCGAGGTGGGAGGCGATATGGCGGATCAGCAGCGGGCGCAGTTCGTCGAGCAGGTCCTCGCCGGTAAGCGCGCGCAGCAGGGAACGCAACGTCCACGCTCCGCCCAGGCGCTCCAGCAGATCGTCCAGCAGCCGGTGGGCTTCCTCGCCGATCTGGAGGGCGACCGAAGGCTGTTCCGCCGCGCTGGCGAGCGCCGCGGTTTCTCCCGGATCGGAGGAAGGCTCCAGGAGTTCCTCGGGATGCAGCGAGGCATGTTCCAGCCCCAGCGTTTCGACGCAGGCCGCCCACAACTCTCCGACCGCCGCGGCTTCCCCGGCGTCGCCCAGCAGGCGGCTTCTCGCCTCTTCGGCGACATTGGGCTGAAAAGCGCAAAGGGCGCGGTTTTCCTCTACCTGCCATTTGAGCTGGCTGCGGGACAGGTGCTTGACCGGGTAAAGCAGCGAGGCGAGCGCCACCTCGCCCAGGGTAACCGTCCGGCCGGGCGCGCGCGCCAACTCGGCGGCGGTGTCGAGACCGGATGCCTCGCGCAGCGCGGACTCCAGATCGGCTCGGCTGATCCTGCCCTGGGCGTAAAATTCGCGGAAGCGTTCTTCCGGCAGGTAGGCGCTGGCGCCGGTCAATTGGCGTGCGGCGGAAACCGCCTGGGTAAAGTGCAGGTGCTGGTAGCCGTGCAGGGTGTTGTGATGGACGAAATCCTTGATCGGCGCCTGCGCCGGCAGCACGTGCTCGAGGCGGTGCGCCAGGTTGCGCAGTTGTTCGCGGATATCGCCGGAATGGTGTGAATCGCCGCTCATCTCAGAATAGCTGGCTCAATTGGTTGATCGAGGCCGTCATCAGATGCAGCGCCGGCGCGGGGAAAAAACCGATCGCCAGGATGCCGGCGGAGAGAACGCCGGCGGCGGCCAACTCGGTGCGCGTCAGATCGGGGACGTGACGCATGTTTTCGCGCACCGGACCGGTGAACAGGCGGCCGATGGTGCGGATGCCGTAGGCGGCGCTAATCAGCACGCCCAGGGAAAGCAGCGCCACCCAGCCGCCCCAGCGGGCAAAGCCGCCGACCAGGGCATGCAATTCGGCGATGAAGCTGGCGGTGCCGGGAAAACCGATGGCGGCGACGAAGGCCAGCACCGTGAAGAAGGCGAAGCGCGGCATGACGCGCACCAGCGAGCTGTAGTCGGCGATGTCGCGGGTGTGGGTACGGTCGTAAAGCAGGCCGATGAGCAGGAACAGGGCGCCGGCCACCAGGCCGTGGGCGATCATCTGCATCACCGCGCCGGTGAAGCCGGCGGCATTGAGCGCGGCGATACCGAGCAATACCACCCCCATGTGGCTGACCGAGGAATAGGCGACCATGCCCTTGAGATCGCGCTGGCGCCAGGCCAGCACGCCACCGTAGATCAGGCTGACCAGGGCGAGGGCGGCAAGCCAGCCCTGGAGGGCGACCACAGCGGCCGGCAGCATTTCGGCCGAGCGGATCAGGCCGTAGGAACCCATCTTCAGCAGTATCCCGGAAAGCAGGATGGAAACCGGGCTGGGCGCTTCGACGTGCGCCAGGGGCAGCCAGCCGTGCAGGGGGAAAATCGGCATCTTGACGCCGAAGCCGATCAGCAGGCCGATGAACAGCAGTATCTGGATGTTTTCCGGCAGTTTCGCGGCGCCGTGGGCGATCAGCACCATGTCGAAACTGTGGCCGGGCGCCGCGTCATAGATCATGAGCAGGGCAACCAGCATGAAAACCGCGCCGCCCATGGTGTACAACACGAAGTTGAGCGCCGCGCGGTGGCGGTTCTCGCCGCCCCAGCGGTCGATCAGGAAGAACAGCGGAATCAGGGTGAGTTCCCAGAACACGTAGAACAGCGACCAGTCGCGCGCCATGAAGACGCCGAGCATGGCCGATTCCAGCAGCAGGATCAGAAAATAATACCCCTTGATCCCCTCGCGGATGACGCTGGAAGCGAGGATCGCCACCACGGTGAGCAGGGTGGCGAGCAGCACCATCGGATAGGAAATGCCGTCCACCCCAAGCGAGAAGGCGCTGCCCAGGCGGGGATTCCAGACATGGGTTTCGAACATCTGGATACCCGGCTGGGAAGCGTCGAACTGGGTGAGCAGCCCCCATGCCATGACGAAGGCGACGCCGCCGGCCAGCAGGGCGACCAGCCGTATCAGGCGCGGTCTGGCGGCGGGCAGCAGGGCGATGAGCAGGGCGCCGAAAACCGGGGCAAGCAGCAATACTCTCAACATGGGGTAATGAAAATAGTCCTAGGCTTGGCCGCGAGACGGCACGGAATACTTCCTTCCGCCGCGCGGCATGACGGAAACATCAAGGCCGGCGCAGCGGGCAGAAGGCGCCCTCGGTCGCATCATAACCCATGCACATGTAAATGGCATCCAGCGCCATGTCTTCGTTGGGGAAGATGTTGTCCTGGGTGATCTTGTCGAACAGGCCGGTGTGGCGCATCACGTCGATCACCTGCTTCTTCAGGCCGCTGAACACCATGGTGATGTCGTTTTCCTTCAAGCGCTCCACCAGGTGATGGATGACCTCCTCGCCGGAGGCATCGAGTTGGTTGATGCCGTCGCCCACCACCAGCAGGAACTTGGCGTTGGGTTTGTGGGCGGCCGCCTCGAGAATGGCGTCCTCGAAGAATGGCACATTGGCGAAATAGAGCGAGCCGTCGAAACGCATGACGATGATGTTTTCATCGGTCGGCAAATCGGGATGCACGCTCAGGTCGCGCAAGGTGCCGTCGTGATAGCGGCCAAGCTGGGCGACGCGCGGCTGCATGGTGCGGTACAGGTAGAGGATGATGGCCAGCCCGGCGCCCGCCATGATGCCGTTGTCGAGATGCGGAGCGAAGGCGAGCGTGGCGACAAAAGTGACCACCGAAGCGACGCCGTCGTGCTTGTGGGCGTGCCAGGCATGCTTGATCGCCTTGAAGTTGACCAGCCCGACCACCGCCATCATGATTACCGCGGCCAGCACCGCCTGCGGCAGATGGTAGAGCAGCGGGGTGAGGAACAGCAGGGTAACCAGCACGATCAGGCCGGTGAATACCGAGGACATGCCGGTCTTGGCGCCGGCGTTCATGTTGACCGCGGAACGCGAGAACGACCCGGAAACCGGGAAGGCCTGGCTCAAACTGCCGACGATGTTGGCGATGCCCTGGCCGACCAGTTCCTTGCTTGGATCGAGGCGCTGCTTGGTCTTGGCGGCGATGGCCTTGGCGATGGAAATGGCTTCCATGAAGCCGACCAGCGAAATCACCAGGGCGCTGCCGAGCAGAGCCATGACGTTATCCCAGCCCAGCTTCGGCATTTGCATGTCGGGCAGACCGGAGGGAATGCCGCCGACCACGTCGCCGCCGCCGGAAAGGCTCAGCTCGCCTTCCTTCACCTTCTTGATGCGCCAGCGGTGGCCGTCGGTATCGACCCCCTTGGGCGCATGGTTCTTCAGGTAAAGGCGTGCCGGCTCCTCGCTGCTGGCCGGCGCCATGTCGAGGATGAACTTGCGCATGGTGCGCGCCGCCTTGCGTTTTTCGTCCTCGACATCCTTGAGCGTGCCCTGGAGCAGTTCGATCTCATAGTGCAGGGCGGCGACCAGGCGGTCATCCTCTTCCGGCTCCTTTTCCAGCTTTTTGATGCGCGCCAGCCGGGAAGTGATCTGCTTGTTGATGGAGGCGACGCGCGCCTCGTTGAACCACGCCAGTTCGATGACTTCGCGCACCTCGCTGTCCATGACCTGCTCGACCTTGACCTTGGCGGTCTGCTCGAAGCCGATCGCCCAGCTCACCACCGTGGTGAGCGCCACGGCGATCAGCACCCCCGGCAGCCTGGGCAGGTATTTTTTCAGCCCCCACATGATGGCGAAGGCGGCCACCCCCATGAGCAGCGTGGGAATATGGGTATCGCCGATCTGTTGCAACACCCCCCAGATGTCGTTGACGAAGTGTTCGCTGCGCCCCATCGACACCCCGAAAATCTTGTTGAGCTGCGACAGTCCGATGATGATGGCGGCGGCGTTGGTGAAACCGACGATGACCGGGTGAGAGAGAAAGTTGACGATCACCCCCAGCTTGAACAGCCCGAGCAGCAACTGGATGCAGCCGACCAGCAAGGCCAGCAGGATGGCCAGGGCGATGAACTGCTCCGAGCCGAGCGCGGCAAGGGGCGCCAACGCCGACGCGGTCAGCAGCGACACCACCGCCACCGGGCCGGTGGCGAGCTGGGACGACGACCCCCACATGGCGGCGATCATCACCGGCAGGAACGAGGCATAAAGCCCGTAATAGGCCGGCAGCCCGGCCAACTGGGCATAAGCCATGGACTGGGGAATCAGCACCAGCGCCACGGTAATGCCAGCGATCAAATCGGCCTTGACGGCATCGCCGCGCAACGGGAACCACTTGAGAAACGGAAACAGATTATGGATAGACATGGATATTCTTATGTTAGGTTAGGTTTTATTGCCGCTTAACGGCGGACTTCCGGTTAACGATCGAATCGAACTGCCGCGCCCCGCCGTTTTCATCCCGGCGCTCCTGCGGACTTTATCGCCGCCACGGCCAGCGGACACGCCAGTTTTTCCCACGCGCCCGCTTGCCCGCCCCAGCTTTCCGTGGAATCTATCACCACGCAAGCCACGCACTCGTGCGTATTGGCATAGCGCACCACCTCCCGGGCGGAAAGCGTCGGCTGGTAGCCGATACGGTACTGAAGCCCGTCTTCCTCGCATTGCCGCAGCAATCCCGCGAGCGGCGCGGGCGGATTTTCCTTGTCGGCCTGCATCAGGATTTCCAGCCCGGCGCTCATTCTTTTCGCCAGGCTCGACGCGGACGAAAACAAACGCTGATCGAGATGCTCGCCCTTGACGGCCAGCAATACCCGGCGCGGGGGAAATGGCACGGCGACTCCCGGTGCGGTCACTTCGGATCAGCGGCGCGGAAACTTCACGATCTTCGCGGAAACGGCGCAGCCGCGAACCCTTGTTGTGGAGCGCACCGTCAGGCCGCGGCTAAACCGAACATCCCCGGCTTCATGCCCGACTACGGCCAGCCACAAGGCTTTCAGTTTTTTCATCAACGGCGTCATGACGGCTATCTCTCACCAGCGGAATGTCTTGCACCGTCATGAGAGCAGATTTCATGCCAAGCCATGAATCAAAGAAACAAGGCTTTGTTTTTAATGAAAACAAGCGTCACTTTACCAAATCTTGACATTTCCGCAATAGGGGTTGCACAATGCAACACTCCATCTACAAAACCCCCTAACCCGCTATTCTTGCAGCGGAGAATTGGACTGTTACATCTTTGACAGGCGATGTTTCATTTTGCAACGATTGCCGGTAAGATAGCGCCATGAACTCCCTGCGCCGGAAAATCACCCTCGGCTACTATGCGATCGGCACGTTGACCGTCGGACTTTCCCTGTTCGCCTTCGTCGAACTGCGTCTGATCGAGCAGAAAATCCTGGCGGGCGCCAAGGTGTACGAGTTCTTCGACGCCACCCTGGAAATGCGGCGCTTCGAGAAAAATCTCTTTCTTTACCACCAAGCCGTGGACCGGCGCGAACTTGACGCCTTCGTGGCGCGCGCCAATCAGCTTCTGCGCGACAATGCCGGCGAGTTCGCCCTGCTCGCCCCCCCCAAAAAAATCGCCGGACTGTCCGAGGAACTCGGCCGTTATGGGCAACTCGTGGCGGAATACTGGCGCAAGCAGGAAACCCACGCCGGAACCGCCGTGTTCATGGAAGCCGCCATCCGCGCCTCCGGCAAGGAAATCGTCACCCTCGCCGAAGACATCGCCCGCACCGAACGCGCCGACCTGCAAGGCTCCCTGGAACGGCACCGCATGAAACTGGTGTGGTCGATCGCCGCCCTGATCGCCCTGGTCGTGGTTGCCGGACAGGTTCTGGCGCGCATGGTGGCGCGCCCGCTCAAACAGATCGAGGACAGCATGGAAGCCATCGCCGGCGGACGCCTGGCCAAGCTCGACATTCATTCCGGCGACCGCGAAATCGCGTCGCTGACGGCGGCCTTCAATCACGTCATGCGTGAACTCGATCTGCGCCAGCGGCACCTGGTGCGCTCGGAAAAACTGGCCTCGCTGGGCACCATGCTGTCCGGCGTGGCGCACGAACTCAACAACCCGCTTTCGAACATCTCCACCTCCTGCCAGATACTCATCGAGGAAGGCGGCGAGGGCGACCCGGAATTCCAGCGCGAACTGCTTACCCAGATCGACGAACAAACCCAGCGCGCGCGCAACATCGTCCGCACTCTGCTCGACTTCGCCCGCGACCGCGACTTCAAGGCCGAAACCCTGCCCCTGGCGCCGCTGATCGAGGAAACCCTGGGCTTCATCAAGGGACAGCTTCCGGCGCGAGTCACCATTCACCGCGACATTCCCGATCACCTGACGGTCGCCGCTGACAAGCAGCGCTTGCAACAAGCGCTCCTCAACCTCATCAAGAACGCCATCGAGGCGCAGGAGGGTAGCGGCGAGGTCGCTATCCGCGCCACGCGCCGCCTTCCTGGCGACATTCCCGCCGCCGAAGCCGCCTTCCTGCATTTCGGCGATTGCGACAGCCGCCGGGAAATGCTGGAAATCGAAATCCGCGACAGCGGCAGCGGCATCCCCGCCGAAATCCTGCCACGCATTTTCGACCCTTTCTTCACCACCAAGGATGTCGGCAAGGGATCGGGGCTGGGACTGTTCATCACCTTCGAAATCGTCGAGGAGCACGGCGGCTGCGTCGCGGTAGCCAGCGAGCCGGGAAAAGGCACGGCCTTCCGGGTGCGGCTGCCGGTTCATCTGCTGGAAAAACCCGGCTCAACCACGGGAAGCACGGGGAAATGATGGAGTTTCAACAGCGTATGAAGAATAGGCCGTGCACCCGCCCGGCAAACGAAAGATATTCCAGCAACTGTTGGTTTCACGCTCTTTCCCCGTGCTCCCCGCGGCTCGAATATAAAATTATGCATCAAAGGAAAATATGCCTATTAACCGTTTTCAGGTGATTGCCGGCCTCGGCGTGCTACTCCTTCCCCCGCGAGCGGGGGAAGGCTGGGATGGGGGCGACCGGCGGCGAACAATTCGCCCCCTCCCCAACCCTCCCCCGCGCGCCTTGCGCGCAAGGGAGGGAGTAAGCGCGTTTACTGAAAACAGTTCACAGGCATGAAGGAAAATGCAACATGGCTAACGGCAAACTGCTGATCGTGGACGACGAAAAGGTCGCCCTGAAAAACCTCGAACACGTGATGAAGAAGGAAGGCTATGAGGTCACCGCCACCCAGAGCGGCGCCAATGCGCTGGCACACCTAGAAAAGCAGCCTTTCGACGTGGTGCTGACCGACCTGCGCATGGAGAAGGTGGATGGCATGCAGGTTCTCAAAAAATGCCGCGACAATTTCCCGGACACCGAAGTGGTGCTGATTACCGGTTACGCCACCCTGGATTCGGCGGTGGAAGCGATGAAGCATGGGGCTTTCAGCTATATCGCCAAGCCGTTCCGCCTCGACGAGGTGCGCAAGGTGGTGAGCGAAGCCCTGGAAAAAATCCGCCTGCGCCGCGAAAACCGCGAACTGCGCGAGCAGATCGACAGCTACCAGGGCAAGGTCAAGATCATCACCCAGGATCCCCACATGGAACGCCTGCTGGAAGTCGCGCGGCAGATCGCCCCGACCGATTGCAGCGTGCTGATCGTCGGCGAATCCGGCACCGGCAAGGAACTCTTCGCCCGCTATCTGCATTTCAACAGCACCCGCGCCGGCGGCCCGTTCCTGGCGGTCAACTGCGGCGCCTTCAACGAGGAACTGCTGGCCAACGAACTGTTCGGCCACGTCAAGGGCGCCTTCACCGGCGCCCACGGCGACAAGAAAGGACTGCTCGAAACCGCCTCCGGCGGCACCCTGTTCCTCGACGAAGTCACGGAAATGCCGCTATCCATGCAGGTCAAGCTGCTGCGCGTGATCCAGGAACGGGAAATCCTCCCCCTCGGCGGCACCACCCCGATCAAGGTGGACGTGCGCTTCATCGCCGCCACCAACCGCGACATCCAGGAAACCGTGAAGAACGGCGACTTCCGCCAGGACCTGTATTTCCGCCTCAACGTCGTCAACCTGCTGGTTCCCCCGCTGGGCAAGCGGCGCGGCGACATCCCCCTGCTCGCCTACCATTTCCTGAAAAAAGCCGCCACCCTGATGAAAAAGCCGGTGGCCGAAATCTCCCCGGAAGCCATGGAGCTACTGAAAATCTACGATTTCCCCGGCAACGTCCGCGAACTGGAAAACATCATCGAGCGCGGCGTCGCCATCGCCACCGGCGGCGTCATCGAAGCCGCCCATCTCCCCGACGATCTGCGCGACCTGACCATCCGCACCTTCAGAAAAAAGGAAGGCCGCATCCCCTCCCTGGAAGAACAGGAAAAGGACTACATCCAGTGGGTCTTGAGCGAAGCCAATGGCAACCAGACGCAGGCGGCGCAGATACTGGGAATCGACCGAGTGTCGCTATGGCGGAAACTGAAAAAATATCAGTTGGAAACGTAACCGGCGCAACGCAATGAAATACCCCTAACGGGCATACCGAGCTGTCGCCCATAATAATGAATCTAGAAAATGCCGCTCACCTGGCGGGTGAACAGTCAATCTCTTTCAATGGGATATTTCTCTGATTTTTCCCCGTGGTTCAAATAAGGAAACGCCGGCTCGCCAGGCCATGGAGGACGAAACGACGGTCTGCACGTTCTCAGCGCAGGCTGATGACCGGCCAGCCGTGGATTTCCGCGTGGGATTTGAGGGTGGGATCGGGATCGACCGCGACCGGGTGGCTGACCCGTTGCAGCAGCGGCAGGTCGTTGAGGGAATCGCTGTAAAAACGGCTGGTTTCCACCGCGCTCCAGCTTAGCCCCCGTTCGGCGAGGAAGCCGTCGAGGCGGGCAATCTTGCCTTCGCGGAAGCACGGCGTGCCCAGCACCCTGCCGGTGAATTCGCCGCCGGACTGTTCCGGCTCGGTGGCGATCAGGTGCGCCACCCCCAGTTCGCGGGCGATGGGGGCGGTGACGAAGCTGTTGGTGGCGGTGATGATGGCGGTCAGGCCGGCCTCGCGCAACGCTTCGGCAACCAGGGCGCGCGCCTTGGCGGCAATGATGGGGCGGATGCGGGTGCGCATGAATTCGGCGTGCCAGGCATCGAGCTGGCCGCGCGGGTGGCGCGACAGGGGTTTGAGCTGAAAGTCGAGGAACTCGTGGATGTCCAGGGTGCCGGCCTTGTACTGCTCATAAAACTCCAGGTTGCGCGCCTCGTACACTTCGCGGTCGAGCACGCCCTGGTCGATGAGGAACTGCGCCCACTCGAAGTCGCTGTCGCCGGACAGCAGCGTATTGTCCAGATCGAATAAAACCAGGTGCACGAATCCTCCCCTTTCCTGACGGCTGTCATTTTTCAGGGCGCCAGTATAGCCTAAAATAAATTTGGTAAAGCAATTCAACCACGGGGAGCACGGGGAAATCGCAAAGACTCGGAATTTCCCATCAACTGTGGGTGACGCCTTGATTTTTCAACCCCAGACGGATGGCATCCCGCCTGCGGGCGAGGGGCTTTACTCCCTTCTCCCGCAGGCGGGAGAAGGGCAGGGGATGAGGGCGTATAGGTGTATACGGAGCATCCTGAATATTGTTCACAGGCATGTAAAGTAACGCAAAAAACAAGCGTTCAACTGAGGTTCAAGCATGTTGGCTTTCCCCGTGGTTGGCAATAGGATGAACAAATGAACTTACCCGACCATCTGCTCCCCGATGCCTGGTACTGGGGCGGACATCTGCTGTTCGCGCCGGTCTTGGCGTGGGCGCTGTGGACCGCGCCGTGGCGGCTTCTCCGCGACGATCTCCGGCAAAATCTCTGGCTCGGCGCCTGCGTGGCGCTGATGGCGCTGTGGAGCATCAAGACCGGCATCCGCCCCGGCCTGAATTTCCATTTGCTGGGCGTCACCGTGGCGGCGCTGATGTTCCGCGCCCAACTCGCCATCGTCGCCGCCAGCGTCGCCACCGTGGCGGTTACCCTGGCGTCCGGCGCCGGCTGGCACGGGTTCTCCCTCAACGTCCTGACCATGGGCGCGCTGCCCGTCCTGCTCAGCTATGGGCTGTACCGGCTGGCCGACCGGGTATTGCCCAATCACCTGTTCATCTACATTTTCGTCAACGCCTTTCTCGGCGCGATGCTGGCGATGGCCGCGACCGGCCTGGCCTCCACCCTGACCTTGTTCCTCTCCGGCGCCTACGCCCTGGAATACCTCAAGGCCAACTACCTGCCCTACTATATCCTGATGGGCTGGTCGGAAGGCATTTCCACCGGCATGGCGATTACCCTGATGGTGATCTACCGGCCGGGGTGGGTCGCCACTTTCGACGACGCGCGCTACTTGAACGGGAAATAGGCAGCCTGTTTCGGCGGGGGTGACGACGGTGAAGCGGGCGCCGCCCGCGCTGTTTTCCACCGCGATGCGGCCGTCCATGCTGTGCTCGATAATCATTTTCGACATGTACAGGCCGATGCCGGTGCCTTTTTCCTTGGTGGTGAAATAGGGATCGAAAATCCGCGGCAATACCTCGGCGGGAATCCCGCCGGCATCGTCCTCGACCGTCACCTCGGCATGGCCGTCCCGGGAGGAGATGGCGATATGGATTACCCCGCCGAGGACGTTCCGTTCCTGGATGGCTTCCTTGGCATTGGTCAACAGATTGAGCAGCACCTGGGAATATTCGTTGCGGTAGCCGAAAGCCGTCACGCCCTCCTCCGCCTCCAGGGCGACCGCGATGTTGCCGTTCTTGAAGGCCGCCTCCAGGATGTTCAGGGCGTCGGCCACCGCCTCGTTGACGCTGAAGCGGTTTTTTTCCTTGTTGGGACGGAAGAAGTTGCGGAAATCATCGATGGTGGTGGACATCTTCTGGATGATGGTCTGGCCGCTGCGCACCGATTTATCGAGATAATCCTTATCCAGTTCGTTGAATTCGTAGGCATCCTTGATGTTGGCCAGCAGCAGCGTCAGGGCGTTGATCGGCTGGCGCCACTGATGGGCGATGTTGCCGATCATCTCGCCGATCGCCGCCAGGCGCGACTGCTGGATCAACAGGTGATCCTTCTCGCGGTTCTTCGCCACTTCCTCCTGCACCCGCCGCTCCAGGGACTGGTTGAGCTGTTTGAGTTCCTCGGTGCGGCGCCTCACCGTTTCTTCCAGTCCGGCCTGGTTGTCGGCGAGCGCTGCCTCCCTTTCGCGGATAGCCAAAAGCATGGCGTTGAAGCCTTGCGCCAGCACGCCGAGTTCGTCGCTGCCGTGCACCTGCGCCTGCACCGAATAATCGTTTTTCCGCGTCACCCGCGTCATCGCCTCCACCAGGCTGTGGATGGGATCGCTGATGGCTTTTTGCAGGCGGATGAAGAGGAAGAACGCGAACGTCAGGGAAACCGCCATGGCGCCGGCGATCAGCGCCAGCTTGCGCAGGAATTCCCAATAGACCTCACGCAGGTCGGCTTGCAGGTAGAGGACGCCGACCGTTTCCCCGGCGTGCACCACGCTCTTGGCGTAGATCAACTGGTCGGAAAAAAACAGCGGCTCCTCCAGGGCGGGCAGGGCGGGCGGCAGCCTTCTTTGCCCCGGAATCTGAAATTGCGCCAGGATGTTGCCGCTTCTTCCCTGCAAGGCGGCGTAGACGATGGTGGTTTCGATGCCGAGCCGCGCCAGCACCCCTTGCGCGGCCTGCTCGTCGGAGAACATCAAGGCCGACGCGGCATTGTCGGCGATCACGCCGGCATGCACCGCCAGGGCGGTGGCGGCGCGCCCGCGGTACCCCGCCCACTCCCCCACGCCGAGCGCGGCGCTGAGCAGCACCACCGCCAGCCCATTGGTAATCAGGCCGATCAGCATCAGCTTGCGCTGGATGGGCAGGTTTCTGAACAGCTTCATCACGCTCAACGGTCTTGCTGGATGTCGACGATCCGCGCCAGCGACAGGAGTTTCGAACTAATTTTCAGACCGCCTTGGCGGGCGGCGTCGAGATTGATTTCAAAACGCACCTTGCCGTTTTCCGGGAAGAAATTGACCATCACCCCGCGCTTGGCGTACCCCTCCGTGTCGGCCAGGGTCAACATGCCGGCGCCGCGCGACATGGCGGCAATGCGGTCGAGGTGCTTTTCCGCGGAAGCGGAGACGAACAGCATGGCGCAGTCATGAAGATCCGCCCCTGTGTCGAGCAGGCGGATTTCCATTTTCCGTTCGTTGACCGGCTTGCCGCGAATGCTCTCCAGCGCCGCCCCGAAGGGATTGCCGCCGAGCACGCAAAGGCGTAGCGGCGCATTGGGCTGCGGCCACTCGACGAATTTGGCGATCTGGTAGATGAACGCCGCCTTGAGTTCGTATTCGGCGGGACCGGCGTGCGCCGGCGCCAGCGCCAGGAACAGCATGAATCCGCCCAGCCAGCGGACTCCGGCGATGGCGGCGCGAATGCCGGCCGGCGGTGCGGCGCGCGTGCTCAAAAACGCCATGTGACCGTCCCCAGGATGCTGCGCGGCACTTCGCTGTTTTTCGGTCCGCCGGCGTTGAAGAATTCGGGATGCCGCGGATCGAGCAGATTGCGCGCCGCCAGGCTCAGATCCAGATCGCGGCGGGGGCGCCAGCCCCAGCGCAGATCCAGGCGGGTATAGGCCGGAATGTTGAGGGCGGGCAACTCATCCACGTAGAACAACATGGCGCTCAGGTCGGTCTGCGCGTTCAGGGCGTAGAACGCCTGCAAACTAAACTGGTGTTGCGGCGATTCGCCGGCCGTGTTTCTCAGGGAGGTATCGCGGCTGTCGGCATCGCGCTGGACGTTCATCCGCAACCAGGAATAGGCCGCCTTGAGCCGCCACTTTTCGCTCGGCTGCCAGTTGCCGCTCCACCCCAGGCCGTGGCTGGTGCCGCTCGCCTTGTTCTGCTGCTGGATCGGCATCACCAGCAGCGTCGGGGTTCCCGCCACGATATACGAAGCCTGCGGCTCGAAGGTCATCAGATCGCGGTGCTCGTTGTAGAAGACCGCGACATCCATGGAAAGCCGCTCCGCAGGCCGGATGCGGTAGCCCGCTTCGTAGGCGAGCAGTTTCTCGGACTGGATTTCCGGGTTGCCGATCAACTGCATGGCGTTGACCCGTCCGCCCGTTCCCGGGAACAGCGTCGTCGTGATGCGGGAATCCTCGTCGGTGCGGGAGGGCGTGTGCACGGCGCGCGACACCGCCGCCCAGGCGGTGTGCCGCTCGTCGATCTTCCAGCGCAGGCGCAGATTGGGCTGGTGCTCGAAGCCGGTGTAATTGTTGTGCTCGAACTTGGAACCCAGGGTCAGGAACAGCTTGTCCCGCGACAGCGCGATCTCGTCCTGGATGAATGCGCTGGCGGTGCTGTCGGTGCGGCTGGAGGGCAGGTAGGAGACGACGAAGGTATTGTCCATCTGGTCGCTGGTCTGGCGGTAGCCGAGTCCCCACACGATGTCGTGATCGCCCTCCCACAGGAAGCGGTGCTGGAAATCCAGGTCGTAGGTGCGGCGCCGCTCGCCCAGGTTGGGGTAGCGCCGCTCGTAGGTATCGAAATAAGCCTGCAAGGCCCATTCCGAGGTGGCGGACAGCGCCTGCTTCCAGCGCATCAGCAGGTTGGCGCCCTGGATGTCGGTGGTGTAGCCGACGGGAACATTGCCGGGCGGCGAGAACGACAGCACCGAACCGCTGCGGTCGGAACTGCCGCTGTAGGCGTCGCCCTGCACGGTCAGCGAGTTGCCGCCGGACAGCGCCCAGTCGGCGCGGAAGCCGGCGGTGCCCAAATCCTGCCGGTCGTGCGCCCGCGCGCCGGAAGCCAGTTTGAAATCATCCTGGAGCATGCGCTTGGCGTAAACCCGGAAATTCCCGGTTTCGCCCAGCTTGCCGCCATAGCGCACCGCTCCCTGGCGGTCGATGGTGCCGCCGCCCAGGCTCGCCAGGCCGCCCTGGGTCGCCGCCGCGGGCTTGCTGATGATGTTGATGACGCCGCTCACCGCGTTCGCCCCCCACAGCGTGCCGCCGGGGCCGCGCACCACCTCGATGCGCTCCACGTCCTCCAGCACCACGTCGTGGGAATCCCAGTACACGCCGGAGAAAGTCGGCGAATAGAGAATGCGCCCATCCAGCAGCACCAGCAGGTTGTCGCTGTTCTTGCCGTTGAAGCCGCGGCTGCTGATCGCCCAGGTGGAGCCGTCGATCTGCGCCACCTGCATGCCCGGCACCATGCGCAGCAGTTCCGGGATGCTGGTCATGCCGGAACGGCGGATGTCTTCCGCGCCGATGACGTAGATGGCCGCGGCGGTATCCTCGAGTTTCTGCGGCTTGCGCGCCGCCGAGGTGACCTCCACGCTCACCTCCATCAACTGTTCCAGGGAATAATCGGTCAGCGCCGGAGCTTCCGCGGCGGGGAACGCCGCCGCGCTGAACAGCAGGCAGGCGGGAAGCGCCAGCAGGCTTTGCGTTCGGAGGTTGCGGAGTTTATTTTTCATGGCGTGTTGATGAAAACCGAAGTCGCGGGGATTTGTAAGTTGTTTTTTACCGGCAGTATGCCATTCAAGAGGCTGTTGCGTAAGTGCCGGGCTTGACGCGGATCAACAAATCGGAAAATTCGCGCCGCCCGGAAATACCCGGACGCCGGGAAAAATATCCGGGTTAAA
This sequence comes from uncultured Sulfuricella sp., assembly GCA_964505475.1. Classification (GTDB taxonomy): domain Bacteria; phylum Pseudomonadota; class Gammaproteobacteria; order Burkholderiales; family Sulfuricellaceae; genus JAGXQV01. The sequence continues at coordinate 27,700 of CAZDIJ010000008.1, forward strand.
ACCGCCATGTCGCCGCTCCGTACAGGCTGCGCGGCGCCTCGCTCGTTCTCGGCCCTTCAAACGTAACGAATTCGGGGTGGCGGCTGTCCAGCAGGTTGCGCGCCGCGACGCTGACTTCCAGGCCGCGCCGTGGCCGCCAGCCCCAGCGAAGGTCCAGGCGGGCATAGGCGGCGACATTCTGGCTGGGCAGCCGGTCCACGTAATACAGCGAAGCGCTCAAGTCGGTTTTGCCGTCGAGGGCGTGACGGGCGAAGAATTGCAACTGCTGCCGCGGCACCCAGCCGTTCCTGGCCTCGGTATAGGCGTCGGCGCTGTCCGGGTCGAGCCGGATGGCCGATTTCATCCAGGAATAGCCGGCCTTGAATGTCCATTTTGGCGACGGCTGCCAGCTTCCCGACAATTCCATGCCATGGCTGGTCCCGCCCGCCTTGTTCTGGAAGCGCAGCGGCACGACCACCCGCGCCGGGGATCCCGCCTCGTAGAAGGGTGCGGCGGGGTCGAGGGTCATGAGGTGATCGTATTCGTTGTAAAAAACCGCCGCTTCCAAGGAAACCTGCGCGGAAGGCCGCACGCGGTAACCCGCCTCGTAGGCCAGCAGGTTCTCGGCCTGCAACCCCGGATTGCCCAGTATCCGCACCAGGTAAGGCGCACCGCCGCTGCGCGCGTTTCCGGGAAGCGCGTCGTAATTGATCGCCACGCCCAGGTCGGCGCGCGACGGGGTGCGCACCGCGCGCGACAGCGCCGCCCAGCCCATCTGCCGTTCGTCGATTTTCCAGCGCAGGCGCAGGTTGGGCTGATGTTCGAGTCCGGTATGCTCGTTGTGTTCGAGCTTGGCGCCCATGACCAGGTGAAGACGCTCTCCGGCCAGCGCGATTTCGTCCTGGATGAAGGCGCTGACGATGTCGTCGCGGTGCTCCAGGGGGAAGAACGAGTAGTGGAATTTATCCGCCATCTCGTCGCTCGTCCGGCGCCAGCCCAGCCCCCACACGATGTCGTGCCTTTCCCCCCACGCATGGCGGCGCTGAAAATCCACATCGTAGGTATCCCGCTTTTCGCCGAGCTTGGCATCCTGCCGTTCGTAGCCGTCGTAATAAAATTGCAGCGACCATTCCGAACCGACGGAAAGCACGCGCTTCCAGCGCAGCAGCAGATTGCCGCCCTTGAGGGTATTGGAAAAATCCTGGGGAATGGCGGCGGGCGGCGCCAACTGGATGTAGCGGGCGGAATAATCCGAATTCCCGTCGTAGGCATCGCCTTGCAGCGTGACCGCATCCCCGCTGTCGAACGCCCAGTCGGCGCGGAAACCGGCGCTCCGCATGTCGCGCCGGTCATGCGCCGGCGCGCCGTCGCCGCGCTGAAAATCATCGTGAACGGAATTCCCGGCATGGATGCGGAAATGACCGTCCTCCCCGATCTTGCCGCCGTAGCGCGCCATTTGGCGATGTTCGTAATTGCCCGCGCCGCCGCTCGCCAACCAGCCCTGGGTCGCGGCGGCGGGACGGGTGGTGATGCTGACCACCCCGTTCACCGCATTCGCCCCCCACAGCGTGCCGCCGGGACCGCGAATCACCTCTATCTTTTCGATGTCTTCCAGCGCCACCTCCTGGGCATCCCAGTAAACACCGGAAAACGACGGCGTGTACAGGGTGCGGCCGTCGAGTTGCACCAGCAATTTGTTGCTGTAACGGCCGGCGAAGCCGCGGCTGCCGACCGCCCAGGTGGAGCCGTCGATCTGGCCGACCTGCAACCCCGGCGCCAGGCGCAGCAGCTCGGGAAGGGTGGTCATGCCGGAATGGCGGATGTCTTCCTGAGTAATCACGTAAACCGCGGCGGCCGTATCCTCCAGCCTTTGCGTTTTACGCCCCGCCGAGGTGACCGCGACATCCAGCTCCATCAACTGCTCCAGCGAATAATCGGCCAGGGGCGTCTCCTCCGCCCCGGCCGCGGGGACGAGGCAGCCCGCCATGACGGACGACAAGCAAACGGAAAAAGATAACTGGCGCAACACGGGGAAGATTCGGCGTTTTCGGTTAGGATGATGAGGATGCGGTTTTCGGCGAAACTGGCGCGAATTATGCCATCAACGCATTCGCTTAGTAAAATTTGTTGACCCAGATCAACAAAATCAACACCCGCGAACCGCTCTCCGGCGACCTCCTTCCCCTTCCAAGCTCAAAGTGAATTATGCCTCTGAACTATTCTCAGCAAACGCCCACGCCCTCCCTTGCGCGCCTTGCGCGCAAGGGAGGGCGTAAGCGCGTTTACTGAAAACAGTTCACAGGCATGAAGCGAATTCCTGTGGGAGCGAATCAGCCATTCCCCCCCTTTTGCAAAGGGGAGAGCCAGTTGAACCTAAAAAGCGCAGTTTAACCACGGGGAAATGATGGAGTTGCGGCGAGGCATGAAGAAAATGCCGCTCACCCGGCGGGTGAACAGCCTATCTCTTTCAACCGGTTGTTTTCCCGATTTTTCCCCATGTTCCCCGTGGTTCAAATAGGGAATTTAGGTTGAATTTTCCAACATGCCCATGAACTATTTTCAGGCGATTGCCGGTAGCGGCGCGCCACTCCTTCCCCCGCCTGTCTCGCCGTGGTCGCCGCCGAGCGGCGGGGACACTCCTTGCGGGTGCGGGGGAAGGCGGCGAGCGGCGGCGCAAACAAAAACGCCGCGCGGTTTCCCGCGCGGCGTTCGTGGACGCATCCGCCGGATGCTTATTCCTCCTTGGCGGCGGCCTTGCCTTTCTTGGCGTGTTCGCCGCCGGCCATGTGCTCGTAGAAGGCGAAGCGCTTGTTGATTTCGCTTTCATAGTGCGCCAGCAAGGTATCGTTCGCCCCCATCTGCTGCACCAGGCCGCGGAAACGCGGTTCGTTCTTGACGAAGTCGATGTAGGACACCGATGGCTTGGCCGAATCCATCACCAGCGGCACCTTGCCTTCGTCGGCGCGGCGCGGGTCGTAGCGGAACAGCGGCCAGTGGCCGGTGTTGACCGCCAGTTCCTGCTGCTGGTGCTGTTTCGACATGTCGAAGCCGTGCTCGACGCAGGGGCTGTAGGCGATAATCAGCGACGGGCCGTCGTAGGATTCCGCCTCGATGAAGGTCTTGAGGGTGTGGATGTCCTTGGCGCCGTAGGCGACGTGCGCCACGTAGCAATGACCGTAGCTCATGGCGATTTGCGCCAGGTCCTTCTTGCCGGTGGGTTTGCCGCCGGCGGCGAACTTGGCGGTGGCGCCCTTCGGCGTGGCCTTGCAGGCCTGGCCGCCGGTGTTGGAATAGACTTCGGTATCCAGCACCAGGATGTTGACGTTGCGCCCGGAAGCCAGGACGTGATCCACGCCGCCGAAGCCGATGTCGTAAGCCCAACCGTCGCCGCCGATGATCCACACGCTGCGCTTGACCAGGGCGTCGGCCACGCTTTCCAGGTTGCGCGCCTCGGCGCCCTCGACGGTGGCGAGCTTGGCTTTCAGCTTGGCCAGGTTGGCGCGCTGCTGCTGGATGCCGGCTTCGTCGGCCTGGCTGACGGTGAGCATCGCCTCCACCAGGTCGGCGCCGATCCGGTCGCGCAACTTGTGCAGCAGTTCCTTGGCGAATTGATTGTGCTTGTCGAGGGTGAGGCGGAACCCCAGGCCGAATTCGGCATTGTCCTCGAACAGCGAGTTCGACCAGGCCGGGCCGTGGCCGTCCGGGTTGGTGCTGTAGGGGGTGGTCGGCAGGTTGCCGCCGTAGATCGACGAGCAGCCGGTGGCGTTGGCCACCACCATGCGGTCGCCGAAAAGTTGCGTGGCCAGCTTGATGTAGGGGGTTTCGCCGCAGCCGACGCAGGCGGTGGGAAATTCAAAGAGCGGCTGCATCACCATCGCGCCCTTGATGGTGGAGGCGCGCAGCTTGGTGCGGTCGAATTCCGGCAGGCTCATGAAGAAGTCGAAGTTTTCCTTCTCCTGCTGGCGCAACGGCACCTGATCGCGCATGTTGAGCGCCTTGTAGTTGGGGTCGGTCTTCGACACCGCCGGGCAGATGTCCACGCACAAGCCGCAGCCGGTGCAGTCTTCCGGCGCGACCTGGTAGCTGATGTGCATGCCCTTCTCGAATTCCTTGCCGGTCACCTGGATGTGCTTGAAGGTGGGCGGCGCGTCCTTGGCCAGTTCGACCGGGAACACCTTGGAGCGGATGGCGGTGTGCGGGCAGACGAACGGACACTTGCCGCAATAGATGCATAGCTCTTCGTCCCACACCGGGATTTCCAGCGCCAGGTTGCGCTTGTCCCAGATGGCCGTGCCGACCGGCCAGGTGCCGTCGGCGGGAATCGCCGATACCGGCAGCAGGTGGCCGCGCCCGGCCATGATCTCGGCGGTGACGCGCTTGACGAATTCCGGGGCGTGAGCGCCCACCGGATCGGGCATTTCAAAGTTGCTGGTGGCGGCAGAGGGAATTTCCACCTTGTTGATGTTGGCGACGGTTTCGTCGATGGCCTGGTAGTTGCGTTCGACGATGTCCTTGCCTTTCCTGCCGTAGGTCTTCAAAGCCGCGGCCTTGATCGACTCGATCGCCGCTTCGCGCGGCAGCACCCCGGAAATGGCGAAGAAGGCGGTCTGCATCACGGTGTTGATGCGCGCGCCCATACCGGTTTTCTTGGCGATGGCGACGGCGTCGATGGTATAGAACTGGATATTCTTGGCGATCATCTGTTGCTGCATCTTGCGCGTCAGGGTGTCCCACACCTTGTCCGGCGCGGCCGGCGAGTTGAGCAGGAACACCGCGCCCTCGGCGGCGTGCTCCAGCATTTCATAACGCTCCAGGAACACCGGCTGGTGGCAGCCGATGAAGCCGGCCTCGTTGTGGCCGATCAGGTAGGAGGAATGGATGGGCTTGGGGGAAAAACGCAGGTGGGAAATCGTCGCCGCGCCGGCCTTCTTCGAGTCGTAAACGAAATAGCCCTGGGCGTAGAGGTCGGTTTCCTCGCCGATGATCTTGATGGTGTTCTTGTTGGCGCCCACCGTGCCGTCCGAGCCGAGACCGAAGAACATCGAGCACATCACGCCCTGGCTGGCGTCGATGCGGTAGCCGTCATCCCAGGCCAGCGACAGGTGGGTGACGTCGTCGATGATGCCGACGGTGAAATTGTTCTTCGGGGTGTTGCGCTCCATCTCGGCGAAAACGCCGTTAATCATGCCGGGGCGGAACTCGCGCGAGGCCAGGCCGTAGCGCCCGCCCACCACGCGCGGTATCTGGGTGAACTCGGCGCCACCGGAGGAATAATAGGTGGCGATGGCGGTGACCACGTCCTTGTACAGCGGCTCGCCGTCCGCGCCCGGCTCCTTGCAGCGATCCAGCACGGCGATGGTTTTTACCGTGGTGGGCAACGCGGAAAGGAACACATCCGCCGCGAACGGGCGGAACAGGCGCACCTTCAACACGCCCACCCTCTCGCCGCGCGCAGTCATGTGCCGCACGGTTTCCTCGACCGCTTCCGCGCCGGAACCCATGATGATGATGACGCGCTCGGCATCTTCCGCGCCGATGTATTCATAGAGCTTGTACTGGCGTCCGGTGAGATCGGCGAACTGATCCATCGCGGCCTGGACGATGCCCGGCAAGGCGCTGTAATAGGTATTGACGGTTTCGCGCCCCTGGAAATACACGTCGGGATTCTGCGAAGTGCCGCGGATCACCGGCTTCTCCGGGTTCAGCGCGCGCGCGCGGTGCGCCTGCACCAGGTCGTCGCGGATCATCCGGCGCACCACTTCGTGGCTGACTTGCTCGACCTTGGCGACTTCGTGGGAAGTGCGGAAACCATCGAAAAAATGCATGAAGGGAATACGCCCTTCCAGGGTGGCGACCTGGGCGATCAGCGCCATGTCCATGGCTTCCTGCACCGAATTCGAGGACAGCATGGCGAAACCGGTGGAACGCGCCGCCATCACATCGCTGTGGTCGCCGAAAATCGACAGCCCCTGCGCCGCCAGCGAGCGCGCCGCGACGTGCATGACGAACGGCGTCAACTCGCCGGCGATCTTGTACATATTGGGAATCATCAGCAACAAGCCCTGCGACGCGGTAAACGTCGTCGTCAGCGCGCCGGTTTGCAGGGCGCCATGCACCGAGCCGGCCGCGCCGGACTCAGACTGCATTTCGATCACCTCGGGGACGGTGCCCCACAGGTTCTTGATGCCGTGCGCCGACCAATGATCCGAGTACTCGCCCATCGGCGAAGAAGGCGTAATCGGATAAATGGCGATCACCTCGTTGGTGAGGTGGGCGATATATGCTGCGGCCTCGTTGCCGTCGATCGTAACCATGTGGACATGTGACATCAGAAACCCCTATAAAACCATATTAGTTCAACAAGATAAATTTGCCGCACGATTTGCTCGGAGCGAAATCCGCGAGTTTGTCATGTTATATATATGACTTATATATTACAAGTATTGCGCCGCAAAAAAATTCAATGATTCGATTGATTATTTCAACCCAGATTATTCATTAGGGCGCGAGATGATGGCGAGGCGGGCTGGGTTGCGAGGCAATTTGGCTGCCGGGAGGAAGCCACAAAAAAAACCGCCCGGAAGGGCGGAGAAGGGAGAGAAGGGGGAAACCTGAAGATGCTAGACGCAGCCGGTCGGCTTGGGCAAGCCGGCGATGCGGCAACCCTGCTTGGCCGGCCCATAGGGAAACAGCTCGTAGAGATACTTGGAGTTGCCCTTGTCCGCGCCGTATTCCTTGGTCATGGCTTTTTGCATCAAGCGGATGTTGGGCACCGTGCCGCTTTCGGCGAAGCCCTGGCGCAGGAAATTGATGACCTCCCAGTGGTTTTCGGTCAGATCCAGCTTTTCCTTGGCGGCGATGCTCCGCGCCAAATCCTCTGACCACAAGGAAAGATCGCGCAAGTAACCTTCCGGGTCGGTTTCCACGGTAATGCCGTTAATTTCAAATTCCATGATGGTCTCCTTAATTCAAGTTTCAATATTAGGCTTGCTTGTGAACTTGGATTAAGTTTAATAAATCCATACAATTCTTGTCAACTACTTTCTTGAAAAAATTTTCAGGTTATTTCATACCCCCCGGATAAGCGCGGTATAATGTTGAAAATTAAAGTAATTAGCCTGCCATGTCCGCTTCCCCGCCCGCCTCGCCCATTTCCCGCTGCATGATCGCCGACCGCCAGCGTCTGCGCCGCCTGGAGCAGAAAATCCACGAACTGGCGCGTACCGGCAAACCCCGCGACAAGCTGGCGGTACAACTGGAAACCCAACTGGCTGCCTCCGCAGCCATGGCCGCGCAGCGCCTGGCGGGGCTGCCCAAGCCATCCTTTCCCGAGGAATTGCCGGTATCCGGCAAGCGCGCCGATATCGCCGCCGCCATATCCAATCATCAAGTGGTGATCGTCTGCGGCGAAACCGGCTCGGGTAAGACTACCCAGTTGCCGAAGATTTGCCTGGAGTTGGGGCGGGGCATCCACGGCCTGATCGGCCACACCCAGCCGCGCCGGCTGGCGGCGCGCACGGTGGCCGCACGCATCGCCCAGGAACTCGCCACCCCCCTGGGGCGCGCGGTAGGCTACAAGGTGCGCTTCAACGACAACATAGGCGCGGACAGCTATATCAAGCTGATGACCGACGGCATCCTGCTCGCCGAAACCCAGCACGACCGCCTCCTTTCCGCCTACGATACGATCATCATCGACGAGGCGCACGAACGCAGCCTCAATATCGACTTCCTGCTCGGCTACCTCAAGCAGCTTCTGCCCAAGCGCCCCGACCTCAAGGTCGTCGTCACTTCCGCCACCATAGATGCCCGGCGCTTTTCGGAACACTTCGGCGGCGCGCCGGTGATCGAGGTATCGGGACGCCTGTACCCGGTGGAAATCCGCTACCGCCCGCTGAAAGCAGCATCCGGCAAGGGCGCCGACAAGGAGGCCACGGAGGGCATGGAGGACGCCATCCTCGACGCGGTGGACGATCTCGCGCGCCTGCCGCAGGGCGGCGACATCCTGATCTTCCTGCCCGGCGAGCGGGAAATCCGCGACACCGCCGAAGCCTTGCGCAAGCACCACCCCGCCGGAGCCGAAATCCTGCCGCTCTATGCGCGCCTCTCCGCCGCCGAACAGGAGCGCATCTTCAAGCCGGGCGGCGGACGGCGCATCGTGCTCGCCACCAACGTGGCGGAAACCTCGCTCACCGTGCCGGGCATCCGCTACGTAATCGACCCCGGCCAGGCGCGCATCCTTAGATATAGTTACCGCGCCAAGGTCGAGCGCCTGCTGGTCGAAAACATCTCCCAAGCCTCCGCCAACCAGCGCGCCGGACGTTGCGGACGGGTGATGAGCGGGGTGTGCGTGCGCCTTTATTCCGAAGAAGACTTCGCCGTCCGCGCCGCCTACACCGACCCGGAAATCAGGCGCAGCAACCTGGCGGCGGTGATCCTGCGCATGAAGGCGTTGGGGCTGGCCGACGTGGAGAATTTCCCCTTCATCGAGCCGCCCGACAGCCGCGCCGTCGCCGATGGCTTCAAGCTGCTGGAGGAACTCAACGCCGTCGATGAGCGCGGCGACCTGACGCCGCTGGGACAGGAACTGGCAAGGCTGCCGATCGACCCGCGCATCGGGCGCATGGTGCTGGCCGCCAAGACGGGCAACTGCCTTGCCGAAGTGCTCATCATCGCCGCCGCGCTGTCTCTGCAAGACCCGCGTGAGCGTCCGCTGGAGCACCAGCAGGCGGCCGACGAGAAACACCGCCGCCACCAGGACGACAATTCCGATTTCCTGGCTTTTCTCAATCTCTGGCAGGCCTACGACGAGGCGCTCAAGCACCAGAAATCGCGGCGCAAGCTCACCGACTGGTGCCGCGGCAACTTCCTTTCGCCGGTGCGGATGCGCGAATGGCGCGAACTGCATGGCCAGTTGCACAGCGTGGTGGCGGAAATGGGCTGGCGCGAAAACCAGGTGGCGGCGTCTTATGAGGAAATCCACCGCGCCCTGCTCGCCGGACTGCTCGGCAACATCGGCTTCAAGAGCGATGCCCAGGAATACGAGGGGGCGCGCGGCATCAAGTTTTCCCTCTTCCCCGGCTCAGCGCTGTTCAAGAAAGGGCCGAAATGGGCGATGGCGGCGGAACTCGCCGAGACCACCCGCCTCTACGCCCGCTGCGTGGCGAAAATCGAGCCGGAATGGCTGGAACAAGTGGGCGCCCATCTGACCAAGCGCCATTATTTCGACCCGCATTGGGAAAAGCAGCCGGCGCAGGTGACGGCTTACGAGCGCGTCACCCTCTATGGCCTTACCGTCGTCTCCAGGCGGCGCGTCCACTATGGCGCGATCCACCCCGGCGAGGCGCGCGAAATCTTCATCCGCGGCGCGCTGGCGGCGGGCGAATTCCTGACCCGCGCGCCGTTCTTCGAGCACAACCGCAAGCTGATCGCCGAAGTCGAGGAACTCGAGCACAAATCGCGCCGCCAGGATGTGCTGGTCGACGAGCACACCCTGTTCGCCTTCTACGATGCGCGCATCCCGGCGGGCATCCACAACGGCGCGGACTTCGAGAAATGGCGGCGCGAGGCGGAGAAGAGCAATCCGAAACTCCTATACATGACCCGCGACGACCTGATGCGCCACGGCGCGGATAGCGTCACCGAGGAACAGTTCCCGGAAACCCTCGCCGTCGCCGGCAGCGAGTGCCGGCTCACTTATCGCTTCGAGCCTGGCCACCCGCTCGACGGCGCCACCCTCGGCGTGCCGCTGCATCTCCTCAACCAGGTCGATGCCGAACGCTGCGAATGGCTGGTGCCGGGCATGCTGCGCGAGAAAGTCACCTGGCTGGTCAAGGCGTTGCCCAAGCGCATCCGGGCGGCGTGCGTGCCGGTGCCCGAATTCGTCACCGGGGCGCTGGTTGCCTTTTCACCCTCTCCCCGCCCCTCTCCCGTCAAGGGAGAGGGAGTAAAAGCCCCCTCCCCCCTCGCGGGGGAGGGCTGGGGAGAGGGGGTACGGCGTTCTTTGAATGCAACGCTCGCCGCCCACATCCAGCGCAAGACCACCCAGGAAGTCCCGCCCGACGCCTGGAAGGGAAACGACCTCCCCGCCCACCTGCGCATGAATTTCCGCATCATCGACGAAGCCGGCGCGGAACTGGCGAGCGGGCGCGATCTCGCCGAACTCAAGGTCAAGCTCGGCCAGGCGGCGCGCCTCACCTTCGCCCGCGCACCGGAGCTGGATGTCGAGCGCGAAGGACTGACCGCCTGGGATTTCGGCGATCTGCCGGAGAAGATCGCCTTCACGCGCAACGGCCACCCCATCACCGGCTACCCGGCGCTGGTGGATGAAGGCGAAAGCGTCGCCATCCGCCTCTTCGACACCCCCGAGGTCGCCGCCGCGGCGATGCGCGGTGGGGTGCGGCGGCTGCTGAGGCTGTCCCTGGCGGCGCAGATGAAGCAAGCGGAAAAAAATCTGCCCGGCTTCACCCAAAGCGCCATGCAGTTGCGCGCCGTGGACTCCCCCGACGATCTGCGCGAAGACCTGCTCACGGCCATCGCCGACCGCGCCTTTATCGGCGAGGACGACATCCCCCGCAACGAAAAACAGTTCGCCGCGCAAAAGGATCGCGGCCGCGCCCGCCTGTCCGCCGTGGCCGATGGCGCCTGCCGCCAGCTTGGCGCCATCGCCGCCGAATACCACGCGATCCAGGGACGCCTGGCGAAAACCCCGCATCCGGTGGCGCGGGACATCCGCGAACAGCTCGGCAATCTGCTCTACAAAGGCTTTCTCGCCGCCACCCCATGGCCGCAACTGGCTCACCTGCCGCGCTATCTCAAGGCCATCCTGCATCGTCTCGACAAGCTGCCCAACGAACGCGACGCCCGCCACATGGCGGCGATCCGCGAATGCTGGGAAATGTACGAAAAACGCTTGGAAAAGCACCGCAAGGAAGGCGTCGCCGACCCGGCATTGGCGGATTTTCGCTGGATGATCGAGGAACTGCGCGTTTCGTTGTTCGCCCAGGAGTTGAAGACCCCTTATCCGGTATCCACGAAGCGCCTCATGAAAATCTGGGACGGCGTGAAAAATTAGGCGATTCCCGGATAGCGCCGCATGGGAAGCCGTGCTATTTTCGCCTCCCCCTCAACCCATAAGGAAGAACAATCATGATCGAAATCTGGCTGAACGGCACCCGTCTTTCCATGCTGATGCTCACCGCGTGGGGCAAAGAACCGGAAGTGGGGCAATCGTATACCCACCTTGGCCGCAACTATACGGTTGCCAAGGTAAGCACCGACCCCCGCACCAAGAACTACAAGGTGGAACTGGCCTGACCATGGCGAAAGCGGGGGGTCGGCATCCGCCCGGAAGCGTCCGCCCTTTTTGCCGGCTGCAATACCGGCTAGAATAGCCCCGTACCCAACACAAGCGGAGCCGACATGCCCACCGATGCATATGACATCATCCAGGCGCTGGTCAAGGCGCAATTGGTCGAAGACACCTACGAGCGCGGCGAAAAACTGCATCCGGTGGTCGCCCTGTCGCGCGGCTACGGCAGCGGCGGCGAGGAGATCGGCCACGAACTGTCGCGCCGCCTGCAAGTCGGCTACTTCGACAAGGAAATCCTCAACGAAATCGTTTCCCAGAGCGGCGGCGACAAATACCTGCTGGAAAAGCTCGACGAAACCGTGAAGAACCGCTGGGACGCCTGGATACTCTCGTTCCTCTCCGGCGACAACGTGCTCAACGAAAACTACCAGCGCTACCTGGTCAACGTCATGCTCGGCATCCTCGATACCGGCGGCGTCATCATGGGGCGCGGCGCGCACCTGATCCTGGCGCAGCACGAGGTATTCCGCGTGCGCATCATCGGCTCGCCGGAAGCGTGCGCCAAGCGGGTGATGGCCAGCGAAGGGCTGACCATGGAAGCGGCGCTCAAGGAAGTGGACAAGAAAAACCACGAGCGCGGCAAGTTCGTCTGGGATTACTGGAAACACCGCCTCAGCGACCCGACCGAATTCGACCTGGTCATCAATACCGATCATTTCCAGGATTTCACCCAGATCGCTGAACTGATTATCGACGCCATGCATGGCGTGGGCATCAAAACCGCCGCGCAGGTGGCGAAATGACCGCCAAGACCCGCGAAACCGCCGCCCTCGAACTCAGCATCGTCAGCGTCGAGGCCGAAATATTCAACGGCACGGCGCACAAGATCTCGGTGCCCGCGATGATGGGCGAAATCGGCATCCTGCCGCGCCACACGCCGCTAATTACCCGCCTGCGCGCCGGTGAAATCCGCGTTCACACCACCGACGGCAAGCAGGTGCTGATCTATGTATCCGGCGGCCTGCTGGAAATCCAGCCGCACGTGGTGACCATCCTCGCCGATGCCGCCACCCGCGCCGCCAGCGCCGACCACGCAGCCGCCGAGGAGGCGCGCCGCCTCACCGAGGAAGCGATGGACAAGCAAAAACGCTTCGGCAGCCTCGACCGCGCCCACTCCGAACTGCTCGCCGCCGTCGCCGAACTCAGCGAATTGCAGCGCCTGCAAAAGAAAAAGCGCCGCTGGTAATCCCTCTTCCCCCGGCGCACCGCTATGGTGCGCCGCCGCAGCCCCTCCGCAATACATATTTTCAGTTTATTTTTCAGTAAGTTGCATAAGCCTGCCGGCACTCCTCCGCCCCCTTTTTTCCAAGCCCTCCATGCACCGATGAAGTGCGCTCGCCACTCCGCGGCATAAGCAGCAAAAAATCTACATTTTTCATCCAAAACAGCATGTTGCCTCCATCTTTACGAGGCTGGCACGGCTGTTGCTCACAAGACAAGCATTGGTTTAGTAGCATTTCATTGACTTGTTTCAATACTTAGATAAGGAGCACAGCATGAGCAACGATACCGTCGGCAAACCGGAAGTCCGCGTGGACGACAGCAAAAGAACTTTCGTGAAAAAAAGCGCGACCCTGCTCGGCGGCGCAGCGCTGATGTCGCTGGTGCCGCCCGGCGTGCGCAACGCGGCCTGGGCCGCCGGCTCCGACGCGCCGGAAAAACCCGAATTGAAGGTCGGCTTCATTCCCCTCACCGACTGCGCTTCGGTGGTGATGGCGGCAATGCAGGGTTTCGACAAGAAGTACGGGATCAAGATCGTTCCCACCAAAGAGGCCTCCTGGGCGGCGGTGCGCGACAAGCTCACCAACGGCGAACTGGATGCCGCCCACGTGCTGTACGGACTGGTCTATGGCGTGCATCTGGGCATCGGCGGCCCGAAGAAGGACATGTCGGTGCTGATGGCGATCAACAACAATGGCCAGGGCATCACCCTTTCCAACCAGTTGAAGGACAAGGGCGTCACCGACGGCGCCTCCCTGCGCGCCTTGCTCACCAAGGAAAGCCGCGAATACACCTTCGCCCAGACCTTCCCCACCGGCACCCATGCGATGTGGCTGTATTACTGGCTGGCGGCGCACGGCATCAACCCCTTCACCGAAGCCAAGACGGTGGTGGTGCCGCCGCCGCAGATGGTCGCCAACATGCGCGTCGGCAACATGGACGGCTTCTGCGTCGGCGAACCGTGGAACGCCCGCGCCATTTTCGACAAGATCGGCTTTTCGGCGGCGACCAGCCAGGACATCTGGAAGGATCACCCGGAAAAGGTGCTCGGCACCACCGCCGAATGGGTGCAGAAGTATCCCAACACCGCCCGCGCCCTGACCGCCGCCGTGCTGGAAGCCTCGCGCTTCATCGACACCACCGCCAACCGCCACCAGGTCGCCACCACCATCGCCGACAAATCCTACGTCAACGCCCCGGTCGAGGTGATCGAAGGGCGCTTCATGGGACATTACGACAACGGCATCGGCAAGAAGTGGGAGGACCCCAACATGATGAGGTTCTACAACGACGGCGCGGTGAATTTCCCCTACCTCTCCGACGGGATGTGGTTCCTCACCCAGCACAAGCGCTGGGGTCTGCTCAAGGATGACCCGGATTACCTGGGCGTTGCCAAGAAGATCAACCAGATCGACATCTACAAGCAGGCCGCCGCGCTCACCAAGACGCCGGTTCCCAAGGAAGTCATGCGTTCCTCCAAGCTGATCGACGGCGTGGTGTGGGACGGCAAGGATCCCAAGGCCTACGCCGCCGGTTTCAAGGTCAGGGTTTGATGAAAAACCTCCCGGTTGGCTGGCTACAACGGCAGCCGGCCGGGACGGAACAAGCGAAAGGAAGTGGAAATGAGCGCACTCGCCGCAACGACAAACGATTTGGATGAAACGATGGACACCCCCAAGCCCCATGCCTCTCCCAAGGCGCCCAGTGAAATCAAGGCCGCCACGCCGCCGCTCGACAAACCTTCCGCCGGACAGATGCTCGGGACGGTGTTCCGGTGGCTGCTGCCGCCGGTGCTGGGGTTGCTGCTGTTCATCGGCATCTGGGCCTTGGTGTCGCAATCCAGCCCGCAACTGCCGACCCCGGCGAAGACCTGGAACTCAGCGGTGCAACTCTTCAGCGACCCGTTTTACCGCAAGGGTCCCAACGACCAGGGCATCGGCTGGAACATCCTCGCCTCGCTGGAGCGGGTCGGCATCGGCTTCGGCATGGCGGCCTTGATCGGCATCCCGCTGGGTTTCATGATCGGGCGTTTCCCCTTCCTCTCCGCCATGACCGCGCCGGTCATCAGCCTGTTGCGCCCGGTATCGCCGCTCGCCTGGCTGCCCATCGGCCTGCTGGTATTCAAGGCGGCCAACCCGGCGGCGATCTGGGTGATCTTCATCTCCAGCATCTGGCCGATGATTATCAACACCGCCGTGGGCGTGAACCGCATCCCCCAGGACTATATGAACGTCGCCAAGGTGCTCAACCTGTCGGAGTGGAAAATCTTCACCAAGATCCTCTTCCCCGCCGTGCTGCCCTACATGATCACCGGCATCCGTCTCTCCATCGGCGTCGCCTGGCTGGTGATCGTCGCCGCGGAAATGCTCACCGGCGGCGTAGGCATCGGCTTCTGGGTGTGGGACGAATGGAACAACCTCAACGTCGAACACATCATCATCGCCATCTTCGTGGTCGGCATCGTCGGCCTGCTGCTGGAACAGGCGCTGGTGATGCTGGCGAAGCGATTCAGTTATGAATGATTTTTAACCACGGGGAGCACGGGGGAAAACCCGTTTTTTATCCCCGTGCTCCCCGTGGTAATAGGTAATAAAGGAAGAGCTATGGAAAAGTACGTTCAAGTCGAAAACGTCCAAATGGTTTTCGCCACCAAGAAAGGCCCGTTCGTCGCGCTGCGCGACATCGACCTCAACATCGCCCAGGGGGAATTCATCTCCCTGATCGGCCACTCGGGCTGCGGCAAATCGACCCTGCTCAATCTGGTGGCGGGACTGACCACCCCGAGCAACGGCGCGATGCTCTGCGCCGGGCGGGAAATCGCCGGCCCCGGACCGGAGCGCGCGGTGGTGTTCCAGAACCACAGCCTGCTGCCCTGGCTGACCTGCTTTGAAAACGTCTATCTGGCGGTGGAGCGGGTATTCGGCCGCGCCGAAAGCAAGGCGACCATGAAGAAGCGCACCCACGAGGCGCTCGCCCTGGTCGGCCTGACCCACGCCGAGCACAAGCACCCCCACGAGATTTCCGGCGGCATGAAGCAGCGCGTCGGCATCGCCCGCGCCCTGTCGATGCAGCCCAAGGTGCTGCTGATGGACGAACCCTTCGGCGCGCTCGACGCCCTGACCCGCGCCCACCTCCAGGACGAGCTGATGAAGATCGCCATGGCGACCCACAGCACCGTGGTCATGGTCACCCACGACGTGGACGAAGCGGTGCTGCTGTCCGACCGCATCGTCATGCTGACCAACGGCCCGGCGGCGACCATCGGCGAAATCCTCCACGTCCAACTGGAGCGCCCGCGCGAGCGGCTGGCGCTGGCCAACGACCCGAAATACCACGAATACCGTGGCGCGGTGCTGGAATTTTTGTACCACCGCCAACTGCGCCCGGCGGCTTGAGAAATACAAAAATGTAGGTTGGGTTAGGCGCGGTTTTTCGCGCCGTAACCCAACAAACCCAAAACCTCCTTTAAAAACGGTTTGAAGGATCAGGTCTTGTTGGGTTACGGCGCACGCGCCTAACCCAACCTACATGGGTGAACCTAAAAGGAAAGAATCATGAACGACTGGACCAAAATCTGCACCCTCGAAGACATCCCGCGCCAAGGCAGCAGGGTGGTGGAAAGCGCCCAGGGACGCATCGCGGTGTTCCGCACCCACGACGACGCGGTGTTCGCCCTTGCAGACCGTTGCCCGCATCGCGGCGGACCGCTGTCGCAGGGCATCGTATGCGGCTGCAAGGTCACTTGTCCGCTGCACAACTGGAACATCCAGCTCGCCGACGGCCAGGCGGTCGCCCCGGACGTGGGACATGCCGATTCCTACCCGGTGAAGGTGGAGGATAGCGTCGTATTTGTAGCACTTAGCAGTTCTACCTAGTTCAGATTTAGCCACCTTTGGTTTTAGCTCCCTCCCCCAGCGGGGGAGGGTTGGGATGGAGGTGATTCCAAATCGTTCGGTAAATGATTTGCTCGCCCCCATCCTGTCCTTCCCCCGTTGGAGGAAGGGACGTACTAACACCGAACGTCATGAAATCCGACAAGGTAGAAGTATTGAGTGATGGGAGAAATGCAACCCCAGCCATCACTCGCGACAAAGGAGCAATAAATTGGAAAAAATGAAACTGGTGCTGGTCGGCAACGGCATGGCCGGGATGCGCGCCGCCGAGGAACTGCTCAAGCTCGCCCCCGACCTCTACGACATCACGGTGTTCGGCGCCGAGCCGCACCCCAACTACAACCGCATCATGCTCTCTCCGCTGCTGGCGGGCGAACAGACGGTGCGGGACATCATCATCAACGATCTCGGCTGGTACGCGGAGCACGGCATCACCCTGCACCTCGACAAGAAGGTGGTGAAGATCGACCGCAAGGCCTGCACCGTCACCGCCGCCGACGGCACCAGCGCCGCCTACGACCGGCTGATTCTCGCCACCGGCTCAAAGCCCTTCATCCTCCCGGTGCCGGGCAACGAACTGGACGGCGTGGTGAGCTTCCGCGACATCGCCGATGTCGAGGCGATGGTCGCCGCATCGCAACAATACCGGCACGCGGTGGTCATCGGCGGCGGCCTGCTCGGCCTGGAAGCCGCCTACGGACTGAAGCTGCGCGGCATGGACGTGACCGTGGTGCATCTCGCGCCCTGGCTGATGGAACGCCAACTCGACCGCAGCGCCGCCGGGCTGCTGCAAAAGAGTCTGGAGGAAAAGGGCCTCAAATTCCTCCTGGAAAAACGCACCGAGAAACTCCTCCCCGCGCTTCACACCTCGGCCGCCACGACGGCATCGCCTGACTCCCCCCTTTGCAAAAGGGGGGCGGGGGGGGATTTCAGCGGTGGTGGTGAAACGACCTCTGACGAAATCCCCCCTAACCCCCCTTTTGCAAAGGGGGGAATGAATACGCAGCGCGTCGCCGCAGTGCGCTTCCAGGACGGTTCGGAAATCCCCGCCGATCTGGTGGTGATGGCCGCCGGCATCCTCCCCGACGACGCCCTGGCGCGCTCCGCCGGCATCTATTGCGAGCGCGGCATCGTGGTCAGCGACACCCTCCAGACCTTCGATCCGCGCATCTACGCGCTGGGCGAATGCGTCAGCCATCGCGGCATCAATTACGGGCTGGTCGCCCCGCTCTTTGAAATGGCGAAAGTGTGCGCCAACCATCTGGCGCGGATGGGCATCGCCCGCTACAGCGGCACGGTGACTTCCACCAAGCTCAAGGTCACCGGCATCGAACTGTTCTCGGCGGGTGATTTCAGCGGCAACGAGCGCAGCGAGGAACTGGTGTTTGCGGACGCCGCCGCCGGCATCTACAAAAAGCTGGTGCTGGAAAACAACCGCATCAAGGGCGCGGTGCTCTACGGCGACAGCGTGGACGGCAGTTGGTACTTCCAGTTGATGCGCGAGGGCGCGGACGTATCCGCGTTCCGCCGCACCCTGTTGTTCGGCCAGGCGCATCTCGGCGATTCCGGCCACAACCCGGAAACCCGCGTCGCTTCTTTACCCGACAGCGCCGAAATCTGCGGCTGCAACGGCGTGTGCAAGGGCGACATCGTCAAGGCAATCCGCGACAAGAATCTCTACACCCTCGACGAAGTGCGCTCCCACACCAAGGCCTCGGCCTCCTGCGGCTCCTGCACCGGGCTGGTGGAATCGCTGCTGGCGCACACCCTGGGCGGCGATTATTCCGAATCGCCGAACAAGAAGCCGCTGTGCAAATGCACCGACGCCACCCACGACAAAGTGCGCGCCGCCATCGCCGAACACGGTTTCAAAACCATGGAAGCCGTGCGCGCCCACTTCGAGTGGAAGACCCCCGACGGCTGCCCGACCTGCCGCACCGCGCTCAATTACTACCTGCTGTGCGCCTGGCCGCTGGAATACCGCGACGACCCGCAATCGCGCTATATCAACGAGCGCGCCCACGGCAACATTCAAAAGGACGGCAGCTACTCGGTGGTGCCGCGCCTCTTCGGCGGGATGTGTACGCCGGATCAATTGCGCGCCATCGCCGATGTGGCCGACAAGTTCCAGGTGCCGGAAATGAAGGTCACGGGCGGCCAGCGCATCGACCTGTTCGGCATCAAGAAGGAACAGCTCCCGGCGATGTGGAAAGACCTCAGCGACGCCGGCTTCGTCTCCGGCCACGCCTATGGCAAGGCGATGCGCACCGTCAAGACCTGCGTCGGCAAGACCTGGTGCCGCTTCGGCACCCAGGATTCGACCGGGCTGGGCGTGAAACTGGAGGAACTCACCTGGGGTTCGTGGATGCCGCACAAATTCAAGCTCGCCGTCTCCGGCTGCCCGCGCAACTGCGCCGAGGCGACCATCAAGGACTTCGGCGTGGTGTGCGTGGATTCCGGCTACGAATTGCACGTCGGCGGCAACGGCGGCATCAAGGTGCGCGTCACCGACCTGCTGGCCAAGGTGGAAAGCGAAGCGGAAGTGCTGGAATACTGCGGCGCCTTTTGCCAACTCTACCGCGAGGACGCCCATTACCTGGAGCGCACCGCCCCGTGGATAGAGCGCGTCGGCCTGGAGAAACTCAAGGCCGCCATCGTCGCCGACCCGGAGAAGCGCAAGGCGCTCCATGCCCGCTTCCTCGAATCGCAGCAACCGGCGCAGATCGACCCGTGGAAGGAACGGGCGAACGGAGTGCAGGCCGGGGAGTTCGCGGTGCTGAGGGGATAACGAAATGTAGGTTGGGTTAGGCGCATGCGCCGTAACCCAACCTGCATGACGTAAGGAGGAATCATGTTATTCGGCAGAACCCAGAAAAACCCCATCAAGATCGCCGACAAGGGCGTGATGGAGTGGCGCTACGCCACGTGCGGCTATTGCTCGACCGGCTGTTCCATCGAGGTCGGCCTCGACGCGGACGGCAAGCCGGTGTCGTCGCGTGGCGTGGCGGATGCCGACGTGAACCGGGGCAAGCTGTGTCTGAAGGGGCTGTTCGAGCACGAGCTGTTCAGCTCCGCCGGACGCGGCACGCAACCGCTGATCCGCGACCACTGGCACCAGTCCTGGCAGGCGACGGATTGGACCAGGGCGCTGGACAAGCTGCACGATGAAATCCGCCGCGTCCAGGCCAAGCATGGGGCGGACTCTTTTGCCATCATCTCCACCGGGCAGATGTTGACCGAGGAGTTCTACACCCTCGGCAAGCTCACCCGCGGCCTGATCGGCACCAACAATTACGACGGCAACACCACCCTGTGCATGTCGTCGGCGGTGTCCGGCTACAAGCGCTCTTTCGGCTCGGACGGCCCGCCCGGTTGTTACGAGGATTTCGAGCACACCGACTGCCTGATCGCCTGGGGTTCCAACCTGCCCGAGCAGCACCCGATCATCTACTGGCGCATGAAGGAGGCGCAGGAGAAGCGCGGGTTTCCATTGATCGTGGTCGATCCGCGCGTCACCATGCTGGCGCAGAACGCCCATATCCATCTGGCGATCACCCCCGGCACCGACGTGGTGCTGCAAAACGCGCTGATGCACGTCATTTTCGCCGAAGGGCTGGAAGACCAGCGCTACATCGACGCCAACACCCACGGCATCGCCGAACTGCGCGCGCTGGTCGCCCAGTACGACCCGGTCACTGCGTCGAAAATCTGCGGCATCGACGAGGACACCATCCGCGTGGTGGCGCGCACCTTCGCCAAAGCTGGTGCGGCCATGCAAATCTGGACGATGGGCATCAACCAGTCCACCCACGGCTCCGACGGCGTAGTCGGCATCAACAACCTCGCCCTGATTACCGGCAACATTGGCAAGCCGGGCGGCACCTCGCTATCCATCACCGGCCAGTGCAACGCGATGGGTACGCGCGAGTGGTCGTCGTGCTCGGGGCTGCCCAACTACCGCGTTCTGGAAAACCTGCAGCACCGCGAGGAAGTGGCGAAATTCTGGAACGTCGATCCCGAATTTTTCCCCAAGAAACGGGGCATGTACCAGACCGACATTTATCAGGCGATGGAGGCCGGGCAGATCAAGGGCATGTGGCTGATCGCCACCAACCCGCTGTCGTCGCTGCCCAACACGGCGCGCATCCGCAAGGCGATGGAGAAACTGGAATTCTGCTGCGTGCAGGACTGCTATCAGGACACCGAAAGCGCGCAGTACGCCCACCTCTACCTGCCCGCCGGAACCTGGGCGGAAAAGGAGGGCGTGATGACCAACACCGAGCGGCGCATCAATCTCATCAACCCCCTCGCCACCCCGCCCGGCGAGGCCAAACCCGATTTGTGGATATTCAACCGGGTGGCGGAGCGTTTCAATAGCGATGGCAAAGTGAAGTTCCCGGAAAAAGCCGCCGACGTGTTTCTGGAAATGGGCGAGCTGTCGAAAGGCCGCCTGGCGGACATCTCCGGCATGAACCACGAACTGCTGGAAAAGAATCGCGGCGTGCAGTGGCCTTACACCGCCGAACAAGCGGCGCAAGGCATCGCCCCGCCCAAGGGCGGCAAACGCCTGTATAGCGAGGACGGCGTATTCAGTTATCCCGATGGCCGCGCCAACCTGATCCCGCTGCCCTTCATCGACAACAACGAAGTACCCGACGCAGCCTTCCCCTTCTGGCTCAACACCGGGCGGCTCATCGAGCACTGGCACGGGCGCACCAAGACCGGCAAGATCGGCAACAACAACAAGTTCAGCCCGATCCCCTTCATCGAGATCAACCCCGACGCGGCGGCGGAACTGGGTATTGCGCGCGGCGACTATGTGCGCCTGGTATCGCGCCGCTCCGACGCGGTGGCGATGGCCATGCCCACCCAGCGGGTGGCGAAGAACGCGCTGTTCCTGCCTTTCCATTTTCACGACTGCGCCAACCGCCTGACGCTGGGACTGCTCGACCCGCACTCGCGCCAGCCCGCTTACAAGCAGTCGGCGGTGAGGATCGAGAAGATTGCCGATCAAGTCGCAGCGGCACGGTTGAGCAAGGAAATGCGCAAGTTTTAATTTTCATAGGCCGACAAGTCCCCTCTCCCGCAGGCGGGAGAGGGTTAGGGTGAGGGAATATCGGGATGCGAATCCGCCCCGGACTCCCTCACCCCCGGCCCCTCCCCCGCCTGCGGGGGAGGGGAGCAAACCGTGGAGAAGCGAAATGTACCAAGCCCGAGACAACGAACCCGCTTACGCCTGCCTCGACGATCCGGCCTGCCGCACGCAGAACCGCTACGGCAAATCCATCGAAACCGTCGCGCCCGGCGACCCGCGCCGCGGACAAACCCTCGCCATCAACGGCGACCCCGCCGTCGGCGCCAACCCCAACCGCTACAAGCAGCATGGCTTCTACTTCAACGCCGACAACTGCATCGCCTGCCACGCCTGCGAGGCGGCCTGCTCGGAGAAGAACGACAACCCCGCGCACCTGGCCTTCCGCTCGGTGGGCTTCGTCGAGGGCGGCAGCTATCCGAACATGGCGCGCGTCAATATTTCATTGGCCTGCAACCACTGCGACGACCCGGTGTGCCTGAAGGGCTGCCCGACCCGCGCCTACACCAAGTTCGCCGAATACGGCGCGGTGCTGCAAGACCCCGACATCTGCTTCGGCTGCGGCTACTGCACCTGGGTGTGCCCCTACAACGCGCCGCAGCTCGACCCGGTGAAGGGACAGGTGACCAAGTGCAATATGTGCGTCGATCGCCTCGAAGTCGGCCTGAAACCCGCCTGCGCCGCGGCCTGCCTGGGCAAGGCGCTGGATTTCGGGGTGATCGAGAACATCCCGGAAGGGCGCAGCCAGGCTCGGATCGACATCCCAGGTTTTCCCAGCCCGGAGATCACCCACCCCAACGTGCGCTTCCAGCAGACCCGCAGCCTGCCGCGCGACATGCTGCGGGTGGACAGCGTGCCGCTCAAATACCACCGCGACGACGCTGGCGGCGCCTACCGCCCGGAGCTCGATCCCAAGCACGGTTTCAAGCGCGAGTGGAATCTGCGCAAACTGCTCGGTTCCCACGAAAACGCCCACATCGCCTTCACTCTGAGCGCCCAGGCGGTGATGGGCGCCTTCCTGCTGCTCACCCTGGGGGCGGCGGCATTCGCCCCGCTGGCGTCCTTCAATGCCAGCCCGGCTTTCCTGCCGGCGCTGGCGGCGATGGTGGGGCTGATGGGCGCAGGCCTGTTCAAGCTCAACATGCATCTGGGCAAACCGCACCGTTTTTACCGGGGGTTCTACAACCTCAAGCACTCACCGGTCAGCCGCGAAATCGCCGGAGTATCGGCGTTTTTCGCCGGACTGTCGGGCTATGCCCTGCTTGCCCTGTTCGACCGCCCGCCGGCCGCGCTGCAAACCTTGTGCGCGGGAATCGGCCTCGCCGGCATGGCTTTCGGCGGCTATTACATGATTAAGCTCTACCTCATCCCGGCGCGCCCCTTCTGGAACCACTGGCATACCGGCGCGGCGTTCGCCGGCTCCGCGCTGTCGCTCGGTGCGCCGCTGCTGGGGCTGATCGCACTGGCGGCCGGAGCCGCGGCGCCGGAACTGGGACGCCTGCTGGCCGCCGTGGCGGGGGTGGGGTTGGCGCTGGAAGGGGCGGGATTGATCGCCCACGCCCGCCGCCTGCGTACCCAGGAAAGCGAAGGCGCAGCCTCGTTCTACGAGCAGAGCACCACTTTCGGCTGCTCCTATCGGCTGCGCAACATCCTGCTCGGCGCAGCCCTGCTGCTGGCCTTGTTCCTCGCTTTCGCGGACGGCCAGAACCAGGTTTTGTTCGTACCGCTGGCGCTGTTGGCGCTGTTCCAAGCCATCCTCGGGCGGGCGCTGTTCTACGTGCCGGTGATCCCCACCACCCTGCCGGGCGCGTTCTTCTGGCGCAACCCCGGCTTCGTCGAGCACGCCCGCGAAACCGGCCTGGCCGCCATGCCGCAACTCGGCGTGGCGTATCAGCGCCACCATGCCTTCCGGCTCGGCGAATTGCTGGATACGCTGGCGAAAACCCCGCTCCGGGAAAAACTCGCCCAAATGAAAAGGGTGTTTACCGGGTGATTTCCGATGGCCGCCGGCCATCCCGGCGGCGCGGCGTCAAAACCAGATTTCCGGGTAACGCCGCGACGCCGGAATATTGTTGACCAGCAGCGCCACCGCCAGCAGGATCAGGGGTCCCACGGCGGCGGGCATCAGCACGTACCAGAAACCCAGATCGTGTATCTCGGCGGAACCGATCACCGCGATCAAGGCCGTGGCGCCGCCGGGCGGATGCAGCGTCCGGGTGGCGTGCATCAGGGCGATGGCGCTGGCGACCGCCAGCGCTTCCGCGAGCCAGGGATAGGGATGGAACAGCTTCCAGCAAATGACGCCGACGATGGCGGAAAGCACGTGCCCGCCCACCAGATTGCGCGGCTGCGCCAAGGGGCTGCGCACCGCGCCGTAGACCAGCACGGCGGAGGCGCCGAAAGAGCCGATCATCAGCGACAGATCGGTTCCGCCGAAAAAGAGCCGATCCACCCAGGCCACCCCGGCGATGCCGAGGAAGCCGCCGATCCACGACCAGACCATTTCTTCGTTGCTGACCCGCGGCGGGCTGCCGCGAGTGGTGCCGCGCATCTTGCGAAAATACTCGGGGATTTTCACCGCGACTCTTCCAGGCGGTAGGCGGCAAAAAAATCCTTGCGCAGCAGCAAGCCGCGCAGGCGGCCAGCGTCGTCCACAACCGGCATGCCGCGTCCGCCGTGCCGGTGGAAGGCCGCGACGATTTCCCCGAACCCGGCATCGCCAGCCACCGTCACGGCGGGAGCGGTCATCGCCGCGCCCACCGTCGTCTCGTGGCAACGGTGCTTGAATTCAAAGCCGCCGTCCAGCATGCCCAGCAGCAACTCCAGGAAAGTATCCACCTTGAGCCGCCGCAGGAAGTCGGTCTCGGTAAGCATCCCGATCACGTGGTTTTCGCCGTCCACCACGGGCAGCCCCTTACAGCCGGAGCGCACCAGCGCCCTGGCGGCCTCATCGAGGGGCATGCCGGGAAGCAGGGGGGGTATCTCCGCCCGCATCAGGGTTCCCGCCCTGACGTTGCCGAACAGGCGTTCCAGCGCATGGTAATGCGCCAGGTGATAGATGGTGCGGAAATCTTCCGTGGTGATGTCGATGTAACCGGGAATGCGCCGCATCGCATCCAGGATGTCCCCGTCGGTCAACGCCATCTCCGGCGCGGGATTCTGGTTAGTGGTCTCTTCCATGGCGGCAAATCGGCCGAGTAAATTGATAGGGATTTATTCTAGCAGCTTGCAGGACGAATCCGAACCCCGCGGGGTTTCACACCTCGCCGCTACGGGTGCATAATGCAAGGACAGCAACATGACCAGGAGAGATGAGCATGAGCGAAACCAGTAGCGAAATCAGTGCGGAAACACAGGAAAGCGGCGCGGCGGGATTCTGGCGGCGCTACCGCCTGCCGGCCATCGCCGCCGTGATCGGCGTGGTGGTTGCCGGCTGGCTTTTCATTTCAAAAGACCTGGCCGTGCGCCAGGTGGAAGAAACCGCCGCCGCCCAGCGCGCCGATCTGGTGAAGCAAATCGAGACGCAAAAGGCGGAAACGCTAAAACAAGCCGCCGCGCAACAGGCCGAGACGGTAAAAAAATCGCTGACGATGTTCGGCGTGCCGCTGGCATGGGCGATACGGCGCGAAATAATGGCGGACAACCTGGATCAAATCGACCAGTACGTCACCGACCTGCTCAGGCTCGAAGGCTTCGAGCGGGTAATGGTGGCGAAGGCCGACGGAGCGATCGCCGTGGCCAGCGACCGCAAGCACCTGGGCGCCGCCCTCGGCAGCCTCTACGACGAGCGCCACCTGACGGCGGAACAGATCACCGTGGAGGAAGCCGCCCCCGGAAAATGGCTGCTGATCGTGCCGCTCATGGGACTGAACGCCCGCCTCGGCACGATGGCCGTCGATTACCAGAGCGCGCCCGCCGCGCCGGGGCAATAGCCGCCGGGCACGGGTTTGGCCTTACCGGAACACGGTGCCGCACCCATCGACGCTGGAGTCATTGACAACATATCCGCGTTGTCAGCATATCCAACATGAAAGCCCGTAAAATCTTCAACCGCCGTGTCGTTCTGTCCTCCCATGCCTTTCGGAACTGGTCGCCCGGGAAGTCCCCTTGCCGGTTCCCGGATGCGCGCACAGCTACAAGTATCGGCTGGCCTTGGTGGTAAACGGGATATGCATGCTGCGCTACGATAACGAGCAAGGCAAAGGCGACCACAAGCACCTCGGGGACGAGGAAACACCCTATGCGTTCAGCACCCCGGCGCGGCTGGTCGCCGACTTCTGGAACGATGTGACAAGGATGACGAAATGAAAACCGTGACCCTGGAAGTGCGCAAACTCTCCGACACCCTGGCGAACATGGCGCAAACAATGGAGAACAACACGCCGACCGAGCCGCGCATCGCCTTCGAATCGCAGGAACTGCTGTGGAAAGTCCTCACCCTGAAACGCTGGGAACTGCTGGCGGCGCTGACCGGCGCGGGCGCGATGAGCATCCGCGAAGCCGCGCGGCGCGTTCAACGCGACGTGAAAGCGGTGCATGGCGACGTCCATGCCCTGCTCGACGCCGGCATCCTGCAAAAAACCGACGACGGCCTGATCGTCTTCCCCTACGACGCGGCGCGCGTCGATTTCATGCTGCACGCGGCGTAGCTCACACAGGCTTATCAAGTCTAGCCATTTGAGGCGATCCAGCAAAGGGACACGGCTGTAGGCGATCAGCCGCTCGTCGGAAATTTCGAGAAGTCGGGGGACGGCATGATCATGCCTACCCCACCATCCCCCTCGCCCCCTCGTCCTCCTTTCTTGTATCATTCCACGCTCTTCCCCAAAGAGTCGCGCCATGACCGTCCTGCCCCACATCCAACTCAACGCCCCCCGTTTCGTCGCCTTGCGCCGCGACCTCCACGCCCATCCCGAAACCGCCTTCGAGGAAAAACGCACCGCCGATCTGGTGGCGCAGACCTTGGCGGCGCTGGGCGTCGAGGTGCACCTCGGGCTGGCCGGCACCGGGGTGGTGGGGGTATTGCGCGCCGGCAGCGGTACGCGCGCCATCGGCTTGCGCGCCGACATGGATGCGCTGCCGGTGCAGGAGCAGAACCGCTTTCCCCATCATTCGCGCGAAGCGGGGAAGATGCACGCCTGCGGCCATGACGGCCACACCGCGATGCTGCTGGCGGCGGCGGACTACCTGGCGGCGACGCGCAATTTCGACGGCACGGCATATTTCATCTTCCAGCCCGCCGAGGAAGGCGGCGGCGGGGCGCGGCTGATGATCGAGGAGGGGCTGTTCGAGCGCTTTCCCATGGAGGCGGTGTTCGGCATGCACAACTGGCCGGGGCTGGCGGCGGGGCAGTTCGCGGTGATGCCAGGCCCGGTGATGGCTTCGGCCGACCACTTCGACATCGTGGTGCGCGGCCACGGCGCCCATGCCGCCATGCCGCATCAGGGGGTAGACCCGGTGGTGGCCGGGGCGGCGCTGGTGCAGGCCTTGCAGGGCATCGTCAGCCGCACCCTCGACCCGCTCGACAATGCGGTGCTGAGCGTGACCCGCTTCCATGCCGGCGACGCCTACAACATCATCCCCGAGCAGGCGCTGCTCGCCGGCACGGTGCGCGCTTTCCGCGCGGAGGTGCAGGCTCAGGTGGAAACGGCGATGGAGCGGGTGTGCAACGGCATCGCGGCGAGCTTCGGGGTGCAGGTGACGCTGGACTACCAGCGCGGCTACCCGGCCACCGTCAACTCCGCCGCCGAGGCCGAATTATGCCGCCGCGCGGCGGCCGGGCTGGTCGGCGCTGAAAACGTCCACGCCGGCATGCGCGCGTCGATGGGCGCGGAAGATTTTTCCTGCATGCTCCAGGCCAAGCCGGGCTGCTATGTGTGGCTGGGCAACGGACTGGGCGAGGGCGGCTGCATGCTGCACAACCCCCATTACGATTTCAACGACGAGGTTCTGCCGCTCGGCGCGAGCTATTGGGCGCGCCTGGTGGAGCAGACGCTGGGAGGCAAAGCATGATCCTTGAAACCTCGGTTAGCCACGAATGGATACGGATGCATCACGGATTATCCATGACATATCCGTGTAAATCCGTGTCCATCCGCGGAAAAAAAAGGAAGATGGAATGACCGACGGCTTGTTCGCCAGCCCCGCCGCCTTCCACCGGGCGTTCTCCGGCGGGCTGGCCGGCCTGCTGGAAAAAGGCGGGCTGGGGCCGTTCATCCTGGTATGCGCCAACGCCAGTTTCAGCCACGACATTTACACGACCGCGGCGGACGGCCTGCAACGGCTTTACGGCGAACTGCGCGGCGCCTGCGCCGCGGCGCTGGAGCAGGGGCGCGAAATTCAGGCGGTGGAAGAAGACCTGCTGGTCTTCCTGAAGATCCAGGCGATCGGCCTGGAGCGGCTGAAACCTACCGAAACGCGCCGCGCCGGGGAGTGGGAAGTGCAATTCAACCACCTCCGTTCGTTCCGCCCCAAGCGCATCACCGCGCGCGTGCCGGAATACCTGCACGCCCCCTTCGACGAGGCGGGCTTCCATTTCAACAAGGGTTTCATGCAGCAGGAGGCATTCTGGGCCGGCGAGTTGTGCGGCCGCCACGCCACGCTGTACTACAATAAGTACCCCTTCGTGGATTTCCACGGCCTGCTGGTGCCTGAGCGGGAAAGCCGCCTGGCGCAATATCTCACCGAGTCGCACCACTTTTACTTGTGGGAAGCGACCGCCGAACTGGCGAAAACCTTGCCGGGCGCGGGCTTCGGCTATAATTCGCTGGGCGCTTTCGCTTCCGTCAACCACCTGCATTTCCAGATGTTCGTCAAGCCGTCCGGCTTCCCGGCGATGGCGCCGGAGTGGCGGCACAACGGCGGTTCCCGTCCCTACCCGGCGAATTGCGCGGCCTTCGCCGAGCCGCGCTCGGCCTGGGACTTTCTCCACGATCTGCACGAGCGCGAAACGCCCTACAACCTGCTCTACGCCGCGAACCGCCTCTATGTCTTCCCGCGCCGCAAGCAAGGCACCTACCCCCAGCCCGCCTGGACCAGCGGCTTTACCTGGCACGAACTGGCGGGCGGCATCATCGCCTTCAATCGCGAGGACTTTGAACGGCTGGACGCGACGGCTATCGAAAAGGAGCTGGCCGCACCCGGTCTTTGATTTTCATGCCTCTGAACCATGGGTATGCGGGGGAAGGTTGGGATGGAGGCAAACACCGGCGGTTAAGCGGGCAAACGGCCCCCTCCCCAACCCGCAGGCGGGAGAAGGGACGGTGGCCGGGGATCGCTCGGAGGCCGTTGTCATGGCGGCGGGCGGCGCGATCGGGTTACCGGCGGCTTTGATTCTTGTGGGATCGCCATTCCTTCCCTAAAATGGGGAAACTCCGTCAATCCAGTGGCACGCCCAATTGTCTACCCCCGTTCTCCGCCGTTCCCGGCATCTCTGGCTATCGCTCCGGCTGTGGAAACGCCGGCTGGTGTTCTGGTTCGGCGCGATCAGCGTCGGTCTGGCGGCGATTGCCTTTGCCGCCGGCAGCGATTTGACCAACCACTATTTTCACCTGCTGATCGCCTATTCGCCTTACCTGCCGCTGATCGTCACCCCGTTGGGGCTGGCGCTGGCGGTAGCGATCACCCGGCGTTTTTTTCCCGGCTCGCAGGGCAGCGGCATTCCCCAAAGCATCGCGGCGCTCGGCATGCAGGAAGCCGAGGCGCGCAATGGCGTGCTGTCGCTGCGCATCGCCATCGGAAAAATCCTGATGACGCTGCTGGGCTTGCTCTCCGGCGCCTCCGTGGGGCGCGAGGGACCGACGGTGCAGATCGGCGCATCCATCATGCACGCGCTGAGCAAATTGACCCGCTTTCCGCGCCGCGAGATGGGGCGCGGCCTGATCCTGGCCGGCGCGGCGGCGGGCATCGCGGCGGCCTTCAACACGCCGCTCGCCGGGATCGTCTTCGCCATCGAGGAAATGAGCCGCTCGTTCGAGCAGAAAACCAGCGGCACCGTGCTCACCGCGGTCATCATCGCCGGCATGACCTCGCTGGCGTTGATGGGCAATTACAATTACTTCGGCCATACCGGGGCGGTATTGGAGTTCAACCAGGGGTGGATCGCGGTGCCGGTCTGCGGCTTTCTCGGCGGCTTGCTGGGCGGCCTGTTCAGCCAGTTGCTCATCGCCTCCTCGCGCGGCCTGCCGGGACGCCTCGGCGTCATGATGCGCGAACGCCCGGCGGCGTTCGCCGCGCTGTGCGGCCTGGTTCTGGCGCTGATCGGGCTGGCGTCGGGCAGCACGACTTACGGCACCGGCTACGACGAAGCCAAGCAAATCCTCGAAGGCACCCAACCCATGCCGGAAACCTATGGCATCCTGAAAATGCTGGCCACGCTGGTTTCCTACATCAGCGGCATCCCCGGCGGGATTTTCGCCCCATCGTTGGCGGTCGGCGCGGGATTCGGCTCGAACATGGCGCCTTTTCTCCCCTACGCGCCAGCCGGGGCGGTGGTGATCCTGGGCATGGTGGCTTATTTCGCCGGAGTGGTGCAGGCGCCGATCACCGCTTTCGTGATCGTCATGGAAATGACCGACAACCACGACATGCTGCTGCCGCTCATGGCCGCCTCGCTGATCGCCTCGGCCTCGTCGCGCCTGGTGTGCAGCAAGCCGCTGTATAAGGCCATGGCGGAAAAATTCCTGGCTCAGGCTCCCCCGAAGACGCCGCCGAGTTCATAGCGGCGAAAAGCCCCCCCACCGCGCGAGTTCACGCTAGTGCTTCTCCCGCTGCATCAGGTAGGATTCCACCAGGGTGAAGAAGCGGTCGTAAAAATCCTTGTCGGAAATCGTTTCCGCGCCGACCTTGACCAGCGAGTCGGAACTCGACCCCAGCGGCAGGGAAATCGAGCCGAGCGTGGAAATCCCCAGGCTGGTGGACTGATGGGCTTTTTTCAATTCGTAAACGGTCTGCAAGGCGCTGGCGAAAATGATCGACCCGGAAGGCTGCTCCCGGCACACGACCCTCAGATTAATCACCACATTCGCCTCGGTGTCCGGCCGAAAATCCTTCTGCGCCGTTACCGTCCCCGGATCGGCGCCGGTGATCCGGTAGCCCTGGCTAAGCAGCGCGAATTGCGCGCTTTCGCAGACATCCCGCGCCGGTTCGCCGAAATCCCGCCGGTAGGGCGAATCGCCCTTGAATTGTTCCGCCTCGTAAACGCCGTGCGCCACGTTGCGCCCCCCGCATCCCAGCATGAGAAGCGTGGCCGCCAAAGCGGCGGCAAGGGATGGTTTCATGCTGTTTCTCCCAAGTAACCGGCATATCCGAATATGCCTATGAATAATTTTCAGGCGCCCTCACCCCCGTCCCTTCTCCCGCAGGCGCACCCTAAAGGGCATAAAGGAGAAGGGGCGGGGATGAGGGAGCACGGGATGCAAGGCAACATCCTGAATATTGTTCATAGGCATGTATCCGAATCCATCCCGCCATTATCCTATAAAAAGCCGCCCAGCTTGGAAAATCGCGCCCGCAAAGCGCGTTACGCCGATTTCAAAAACAGCTTACCGCGCGGCGAAAGGCCACGCCTGCCGCACTTGATCTTTGTCGCCCGTCTGCGCACAATCTTTACATGGCGGACTTCCTTACCCTATCGCCCCAAGCCTCCGGCGCCAGCCGGGAAATCCGCATCGGCGGAAGCTGGGTGCTGCGGCGCGCCGGCGAACTGGAGCGCATCCTGGAGCGGTGCGCCTGGCCCGGCGGCGACCTGCTCGTCGACGGAGCGGCGCTGGATGAGATGGATACCGCCGGGGCATGGCTGCTGTTCCGCGCCCTGCGCGATCTGGAGCAGGCGGGGCGCAAGGTCGAGTTGCGCGGACTGAAGCCCGAGTTCGCTTCGCTCATGGAGATGATCGCGGCGCGCGGCGCGGAGACCTCGGTCAGCCAGCCGCCGCGGCGTTCCTGGCTGGAACGGCTGGGGCGTAATTTCACGGAGCATTTCGAGCAGGCGGCAGGGATGCTGGCCTTCATCGGCGAGGCCGCCGTGGCGGGCGCGCGGCTGCTCCGCCAGCCATCCCGGATACGCCTGCGCCCGGTGCTGCACAACATCCAGAGCGCCGGCGTCGAGGCGCTGCCCATCGTCGGCCTGCTGTCGTTCCTGATCGGCGTGGTGGTGTCCTACCAGGGTGCGGGACAGTTGGCGCGCTACGGCGCCAGCATCTTCGTGGCCGACCTGGTCGGGCTTTCCATGCTGCGCGAGATGGGGCCGCTGCTTACCGCGATCATCGTCGCCGGACGCTCGGGGTCGGCGTTCACCGCCCAGATCGGCACCATGAAGGTGACCGAGGAAGTGGACGCCATGCGCACCATCGGCATCGCGCCCATGGAACTGCTGGTGCTGCCCAAAATCCTCGCCCTGCTGATCGCCCTGCCCCTGCTCACCGTGTATGCCGACATCCTCGGCGTGTTCGGCGGCATGGTGATGGCGAAAACCCAGCTCGGCATCAATTTCCACGATTTCCTCGACCGCTTCGACAAGGCGGTCTCGCTGGCTTCGCTGATGGTCGGCATCGGCAAATCCCTGGCGTTCTCGCTGATCGTGGCGCTGGTGGGGTGCTTCCAGGGGTTCCGGGTAGGCGGCAGCGCCGACAGCGTGGGACGGCAGACCACCGTTTCGGTGGTGCAGGCGATTTTTCTGGTGATCGTGATGGACGCAGTGTTTTCCGTCATTTTCAGTTGGCTGAAAATATGACGGCGGAGCAGTACGTGGTCGAGGTAAACGGCATCTGCACCCGTTTCGGCGACGCGGTGGTGCACGACAACGTGAGCCTCGACGTGCGCCGCGGCGAAATCTTCGCCCTGGCGGGCGGCAGCGGCTGCGGAAAATCCACGCTGCTGCGCGAAATCCTGTTGCTGCAAGCGCCGCAGGCGGGCACGATTAAAGTATTCGGGGTGCCGGTGCTGGGACTCGACGACGAGGCGGCGCTGCCCTTGCGGCGGCGCTGGGGAGTGATGTTCGAGCGCGGCGCGCTGTTCAGTTCGCTCACCGTGCTGGAAAACGTGGGGCTGCCGCTACGCGAGCACACCCGCCTGGACGGCGCGCTGATCGACGAACTGGCGGCCTTGAAAATCGCCCTGGCCGGCCTGCCGCCCAGCGCCGGAGCGAAGTACCCCAGCGAGCTTTCCGGCGGCATGCGCAAGCGCGCCGCCCTGGCGCGCTCCCTGGCGCTGGACCCGGAGCTGGTGTTCCTCGACGAACCCACCGCCGGCCTCGACCCCCTGAGCGCCAGCGGCTTCGACGAACTGGTGTTGAACCTGAAGGAATCCCTGGGTCTCACCATCATGATGGTGACGCACGACCTCGACCTGCTGTGGCGGGTGGCAGACCGGGTGGCGGTGCTGGGGGAAAACCGGGTGCTGGGCATCGGCACCATGGAAGAGCTGTCGCGGGCGGAACATCCCATCATCCGCGAATATTTTTACGGCCCGCGCGGGCGGGCGGCGAAGGAACAAGCGTGGAAACCAAAGTAAATTACACCCTGGTCGGGCTTTTCGTGCTGCTGCTCGGCGCGGCGCTGGCGGCCGGCACCCTGTGGCTGAGCGCGGGCGGCGGCTATCGCAAGGTGTACGACACCTACCTGGCCTACACCGGCGAATCGGTATCCGGCCTCAACTTCGAGGCGCCGGTCAAGTATCGCGGCGTGGAGGTGGGCAGGGTGAAG
Organism: uncultured Sulfuricella sp.; assembly: GCA_964505475.1. Classification (GTDB taxonomy): domain Bacteria; phylum Pseudomonadota; class Gammaproteobacteria; order Burkholderiales; family Sulfuricellaceae; genus JAGXQV01. The sequence continues at coordinate 60,955 of CAZDIJ010000008.1, forward strand.
CGCATCTCCCTGGATCAGGGCGAAAGGGTGCGCCTGGAACTGGAAATCGAGCGCGGCACGCCGATCAAGACCAGCACGGTGGCGGTGCTGCGCGTGCAGGGGCTGACCGGGGTGGCCTACGTCGAACTCGATGGCGGCACGCGCGACGCCCCCTTGCTCGAGGCGAAGGACGGCGAGAAATACCCCGTGATCGAGACCGGGCCTTCCCTGCTGACGCGCCTGGACTCGGCGGCCTCCGACCTGCTCACCAGCCTTAACCGGGTTTCCAACAGCATCAACGCGACCCTCGACGAGGACAACCGGAAGTCCTTCAAGAAAATGCTGGCCGACATGGCGACCCTGACGGGCGCCCTGGCCGTGCGCAAGGACGCCATCGAAGCCAGCCTGCAAGGAGCGGCGCGCACCGCCGAGAACACCGCCAAGGCCAGCGCCGGATTGCAGCGCCTGATCGAACGCCTGAACGACAGCGCCCAGTCGCTGGAGAAAATGGGGCGGGACGTTTCGCACGCCAGCGCGGTGACCGGCAAGGTGATGGAAAGCACCGGCGAAAACGTAAGCCAGGCGGCGAACGAGCTGACCCTGGAAATATCGCGCACCCTGGCCGAAATGCGCGAGTTGAGCGCCTCGCTCAGACAATTGAGCAACGAAGTGGAACGCCATCCCAACATGCTGCTGCTCGGCAAGCAGCCGGCCGCGCCGGGGCCGGGCGAATAGGAGAACGAAGCATGAACCGGATCAAGAACGGAATCGTCATTGCCGCCCTGGCGGCGCTGGGCGGCTGCAACGCCCTGCAACCTGTCCAGCGGGCGCAGCCCGACACCTATGTCCTGGATGCGCAATTCCAGCCCGCCGCCGCGCAAGGCACGCTCACCCTGGCGGTGGCGCGGCCGCGGGAAAGCGCGGGCTACGACAGCGCGCGCATGGCCTACGTGAAAAAGCTCCACGAACTGGATTATTTTTCCCGCAACCAGTGGGTCGACACCCCCGGCAAGATGCTGGCGCCGCTGCTGGTGCGGGCGCTGGAGGCGGGCGGCGCGTTCCGCGCCGTGGTGCCGTCCCCCGGCGCGGCCGCCGGCCAACTGCGCCTGGAAACCGACATCGTGCGCCTGCAACAGGAATTCCTGACCACGCCGAGCCGGGTGCGCTTCACCCTGCGCGCCCAATTGATCGACGTACCCGGCAGGCGGGTGATTGCGACGCGGGAATTCGACATCCTCGAAAACGCCCCCAGCGACGACCCCTACGGCGGAGTGCTGGCGGCAAACCGGGCGGTGCGGCGCGCCCTGGACGCCACTGCGGAATTCTGCGCCGCCCAGGCGGGATCGCTCAAGCCGTGAGCGGCTACGCTTTTCCGTCTGGATGCGCTACACTACACATAGCACACATATACACGGAGCGCGCCATGCCCCAACTCCATTGCTACGTCCCCGAAGAGATTGCCCGGCAAGCCCAGCGCCGCGCCGAACAATCCGGCCTGAGCCTATCCCGTTATCTGGCGGAACTGGTCAAGCACGACGCCGAAGTCAACGCGGTCTGGCCGGAAGGCTATTTCGACCTCTTCGGCAAGTGGGAAGGCGACCCGCCGGAGCGGCCTCCGCAATTGCCCCTGGAAAAGCGGTTGGAAATCGAATGATCTACCTGCTCGACACCAACGTCTGCATCCACCTGCTCAACGAACGACACCCGCCCATCCTGCAACGCTTCCGCAGCCACACCCCAGCCGAAATCGCCCTGTGCAGCATCGTCAAGGCCGAACTGCTCCACGGCGCGCGGCGCAGCCGGCGGATGGAAGCCAACCTGCAACTGCTCAAGGCCTTTTTCGCGCCGCTGCGCAGCCTGCCCTTCGACGACCCATGCGCCGAGCACTACGGGCAAATCCAAGCCGATCTGCTGGCACAAGGCAAGCCCATCGGCCCCAACGACACCCTGATCGCCGCCATCGCCCGCGCCAATGACGCCACACTGGTCACGCACAACACTGGCGAATTCAGCCGAGTGGCGGGGTTGCGGCTGGAGGATTGGGAAAACACGTAATGAGTGAACAGCCACAACATGGAACGTACGACAGGCATCCGGCGCAATGCCCTTCGTGGACTGCGCCCTACACTTGCTCAAGCCGTGAGCGGCGCCTCCACAACCTTCCCCCCGTTTCATGGTTAAATAGCGCCTTTTTTCGCCCCGCCCGGAACATCATGACCCTCAGCATCACCCAGCGCATCGCCCAGGAACTTTCCGTCCATCCCAACCAGGTTCAGGCCGCCGTCGATCTGCTCGACGAAGGCGCCACCGTGCCCTTCATCTCGCGTTACCGCAAGGAAGCCACCGGCAGCCTCGACGACACCCAGATGCGCAATCTCGAAGAGCGCCTGCGCTACCTGCGCGAGTTGGAGGAGCGGCGCGCTGCGATCATCAAGAGCGTGGCGGAGCAGGGCAAGCTCAGCCCGGAACTGGAAAAGGATTTGCTCGAAGCCGACAGCAAGACCCGCCTGGAAGACCTTTACCTGCCCTACAAGCCCAAGCGCCGCACCAAGGCGCAGATCGCCCGCGAGGCCGGTCTGGAGCCGCTCGCCGAGGCGCTGCTGGGCGACCCCTCGCTGGCGCCGGAAGAAGCCGCGCTGGCTTATGTCGATGCCGGCAAGGGCGTGCCCGACGTCAAGGCGGCGCTGGAAGGCGCGCGCCACATCCTGATGGAGAAATTCGCCGAGGATGCCGAACTGCTGGGGCAGTTGCGCGAATACCTGTGGAACAACGCCGTGCTCAAGTCCACCGTGCTGGAGGGCAAGGAGGAGGAAGGCGCCAAATTCCGCGACTATTTCGATTCCCGCGAGCCGCTGAAGAACATCCCCTCGCACCGCGCCCTGGCGCAATTGCGCGGGCGCAACGAGGGCTTCCTGCAATTGGCGCTGGTGCTGGAGGAGGACGGGCAGGCCAGGGAACAGGGGCGCAACGCGCCGCCCAACCGCTGCGAGCAGATGATCGCGCGGCGCTTCGGGATTAAATCTTCACCGGCAGCCCTCTCCCCAACCCTCTCCCGCGAGCGGGAGAGGGAGCAAACGCCGCAGCTCCCGCTCGCGGGAGCTGGTTTGAAATGGTTGAACGAAACCGTCCGCTGGGCGTGGCGGGTGAAGATTTTCCTGCACCTCGACCTGGAACTCACCAACCGCCTGCGCGAGGCCGCCGAGGCGGAGGCGATCAAGGTATTCGCCCGCAACCTTCACGATCTGCTGCTCGCCGCGCCCGCCGGGCCGCGCCCGACCATGGGGTTGGACCCCGGCCTGCGCACCGGGGTGAAGGTGGCGGTGGTGGACGCCACCGGCAAGCTGGTCGATACCGCCACCATCTATCCCCACGAACCCAGGCGCGACTGGGAGCGCTCGCTCGCCGTGCTGGCGGCGCTGGCCGCCAAGCACCGGGTGGAACTCGTCAGCATCGGCAACGGCACCGCCTCGCGCGAAACCGACAAGCTCGCCGCCGACCTCATCAAGCGCCACCCCGAACTCAAGCTCACCAAGCTGGTGGTCTCCGAAGCCGGGGCATCGGTGTATTCCGCTTCCGAACTGGCTGCCAAGGAATTCCCCGACCTCGACGTAACCCTGCGCGGTGCGGCCTCCATCGCCCGCCGCCTGCAAGACCCGCTCGCCGAACTGGTGAAGATCGACCCCAAATCCATCG
>CAZDIJ010000009.1:0-63607 GCA_964505475.1 uncultured Sulfuricella sp.
AGGACGATTGCCAGTTCCGCTGCATGGATTATCCCGACGGCCTGCGCCTGACCACCCGCGAGGGACAGGATTTCCTGGTCATCAACGGCATCCAGACCATGTCCGCCGGCGTCTACAACCTGGTCAACGAACTCGGCGCGATGCGCGAGATGGGCGTCGATATCGTGCGCATCAGCCCTCAGGCTTTCCACACCCCGCGCATCGTCAAGCTGTTCCGCGAGTGCATTGAAGGACAAATTTCGGGGCAAACCGCCCTGCAACAGATGAAGAAATTGCTGCCCAGCGAGGCGGTGGACGGCTACTGGCACGGCAAGCCCGGCATCGAGCAGACCTACCTCAAACCGGAATCGCTCGAAGACGCGGCCTGAACCCGGGAAGGAGGCCAGGCCATTTTGGGGTAAAATACGGCCTTCGTCTTTACTGGTTGCCCGAATATGGAATCGCGCCTGCCCACCATTCCCAAGCCGATCGGCAAACTGCTGTCGCTGTTGCCGCGCTTCCCCAATTCCTTTATCTTCGCCCAGACCCTGAATCTCGCGCTGGGACGCATCCTGCCGCCGGACTCGCTGTCCCCGCTGCACGGCAAGCTGGTGTGCATCAGCGTCAAGGACGCCGGGATGGATTTCCATTTCACCATCAGCAGCAAGGGATTCAGCGCCGCCGTTCCCAAGCAGGAACCCGACCTGACCATCCGCGCCACGGCCTATGACTTCTTCATGCTGGCGACCCGCCGCGAGGACCCGGATACGCTGTTTTTCAGCCGCCGCCTGGTGATCGAGGGCGACACCGAACTCGGCCTGTTCACCAAGAACACGCTCGACGCCCTGGAACTGCCTTTGCCGGACATTGGCGCGCTGGCGCCAGACCGAGTGATACCCGCCGTGATTTCCCGCTTGCTGCAAAACCGCAAGACCGCCAAAAGCATTCCCCAATAAACCTAGAAAAAGCCGTTCAGCCAACGGATTATCAATACCCTGCAAAGCACACGCCCTGCACCCGCCGGGTGATCGGTAAATCTTTGCCAGCCCGATGGCTTATCCTGTCAATCTGCGCCTATCCGTGGCTAACTGAGTTTTTTGGGATAATCCCCCAGGGCTGCGAGCAGCAGCCCGGCGCGGATTCCGGCAAAGCCATCTCCCCCGCCGCCCGCCGTTTTGCGCCCCTGTCAAAATGTTGCCGCAAGTTGACATTTGTAGGGAAAAAACGCCGCTTCTTGCCTTGACACACCACAATAGAAAGAATAACTTGTGAACTTAACCACAACATCTTGTGGTTTCTCTCGGGGAGACACCAGGTTCTTGAAAAACCTGAGAAAACGGCCAAAGGGGAAAATATGACATCCACATACGTCGAGCTTGGCTCGCCAAACATCGTTTTGCAACCGCGCGGCGTCATCAAGCGCGACGGGTCGGCAGCGGCTTTCGAGGCCGACAAGATCCGCTCCGCTATCGAGCGCGCTGGGCGCGCCAGCGGCGAATTCGACGCTTCCGAGGCAACCCTGCTCACCGCCCACGTGGTCAAGGTGCTGACCCACAAGTTCAACGGTGAGCCGCCGCACATCGAGAACATCCAGGACGTGGTGGAGCAGGTGCTGATTTCCGCCAACCACCTCAAGACCGCCCGCGCCTACATCGTCTACCGCGAACAGCACACCAAGCTGCGCCAGGATCGCCGCACCGTAGTGGACGTCGGCAGCTCGATCAACGAATACCTGGAACAGATGGATTGGCGCGTCAACGCCAACGCCAACCAGGGCTACTCGCTGGGCGGCCTGATCCTCAATGTTTCCGGCAAGGTGGTGGCCAACTACTGGCTCAACCACGTTTATCCGCCCGAGGTCGGCATCGCCCACCGCGAGGGTGACGTACACGTCCACGACCTCGACATGCTGGCCGGCTACTGCGCCGGCTGGTCACTGCGCACCCTGCTCAACGAGGGTCTCAACGGCGTCCCCGGCAAGGTTGAAGCCGGCCCGCCCAAGCACATGTCGAGCGCGGTCGGCCAGATCGTCAACTTCCTCGGCACCCTGCAAAACGAGTGGGCCGGCGCGCAGGCGTTCTCCTCCTTCGACACCTACATGGCGCCGTTCATCCGCAAGGATAACTTGGGCTACGAGCAGGTCAAGCAGTACATCCAGGAACTGATCTACAACCTCAACGTGCCGTCGCGCTGGGGCACGCAGACGCCGTTCACCAACCTGACCTTCGACTGGGTGTGCCCGGAAGACCTGCGCGAACAGGTCCCCGTCATCGGCGGCAAGGAGATGCCGTTCGCCTACGGCGACCTGCAGGCCGAGATGGACATGATAAACCGCGCCTACATCGAGGTGATGACCACCGGCGACGCCAAGGGGCGGGTGTTCACCTTCCCCATCCCGACCTACAACATGACCCCCGATTTCCCCTGGGAAAGCGAGAACGCCGGCCTGTTGTTCGAGATGACGGCGAAATACGGCCTGCCCTATTTCCAGAACTTCATCAATTCCGACCTCAAGCCAAACATGGTGCGTTCGATGTGCTGCCGCCTGCAACTCGACCTGCGCGAGCTGCTGAAGCGCGGCAACGGCTTGTTCGGCAGCGCCGAGCAGACAGGTTCGGTGGGGGTGGTGACGATCAATTGCGCCCGCCTGGGCTACCTCTACAAGGGCAACGAGGCTGGCTTGCTGGCGCGCCTCGATGAGTTGATGGAAATCGGCAAGAACAGCCTGGAAATCAAACGCAAGGTCATCCAGCGCCACATGGACGCCGGCCTGTTTCCCTATACCAAGCGTTATCTGGGCACGTTGCGCAACCACTTCTCGACGCTGGGTGTGAACGGCATCAACGAGATGATCCGCAACTTCACCGGCAACGAACACGACATCACCAGCGAATGGGGACACCAGTTCGCGGTGCGCCTGCTCGACCATGTGCGCGCGCGGATGCTGGCCTTCCAGGATGAAACCGGCCACATGTACAATCTTGAGGCAACACCGGCGGAAGGCACCACCTACCGCTTCGCCAAGGAAGACCGCAAGCGCTTTCCCGACATCATCCAGGCCGGCACGCCGGACATGCCGTATTACACCAACTCTTCGCAACTGCCGGTGGGCTATACCGCCGACCCGTTCGAGGCGCTTGAACTCCAGGAAGAGTTGCAGCGCAAGTACACCGGCGGCACCGTCCTGCACCTCTACATGACCGAGCGAGTGACCAACAGCGATGCCTGCAAGATGCTGGTTAAACGCGCCCTGGAACGTTTCAGCCAGCCCTACATCACCATCACGCCGACGTTCTCGATCTGTCCCAAGCACGGCTATCTGAGCGGCGAGCACAAATTCTGCCCGAAGTGCGACAACGATTTGCTGGAAAAGAAACGCCCGCAATTGACCAACATTTGAAATTCATTCAAAAGGAGATCAGGAACATGACCGATTTATCGCAACAAACCCATCTCAAGCCGCAGGAAATCGAACTGCGCGACGAAGAACGCCAGCCCTGCGAAATCTGGACGCGCGTCATGGGCTACCATCGCCCGGTAGCCTCGTTCAACATCGGCAAGAAAGGCGAGTTCTACGAGCGCCAATATTTCGAGGAATGCCGCGCCGATCTCGCCGCGTAACCGCCCTTGCCGGAACTTCTTGTAGGTGGTCTCGCACCGCTGACCAGCACCGATTACCCCGGTTGCCTGGCAGCGGTGATTTTTTGCCAGGGCTGCCCCTGGCAGTGCGGCTATTGCCAAAACCCCCATTTGATCCCGCCGCGCGCGGACAACCTTCTTCCTTGGCATGACATCGCCGCTTTCCTCAAACGGCGCCGGGGGCTGCTCGATGCCGTGGTCTTCAGCGGCGGCGAACCGACGCTGCAAAGTGCGCTGTGCGACGCCATCCGCGAGACGCGAGACCTCGGCTTCAAGATAGGATTGCACACCGCCGCGCCCTACCCGGAGCGCCTCCAGACGCTCCTGCCCTGGCTCGACTGGGTCGGCCTGGACATCAAGGCGACGGACGACCGTTATGACCACGTAAGCGGGGTTCCGGGAAGCGGGAAACGCGCCCGCGAGGGGCTGTCCTTGCTGCTGGATAGCGGCGTGGACTATGAAGTGCGCACCACCGTCCACCCGCGATTTCATAATGTGGCGGACGTGATCCGACTGGCCGAGGAATTGCGGGGTTGGGGAGTGGAAAATTTCGCCTTGCAGGAATTCCGCCCGCAAGGCTGCGCGGATGCTGCGCTACGTTCGTCCGCACGCCCCGTTCTGGACGGCGAAACAGCCGGGCGCATCGCCCCGCTGTTCAAGAAGTTCACCCTGCGCCAGGCATAAATCTACATGCCTCTAAACTATTCTCAGCTATCGCTCCTTCCCCTGCTCGCGGGGGTAGGCCGGGATGGGGGCAAGCAGCGGCGGCCATGCGGGCAAACGCCCCACCCCAACCCTCCCCCGCGCGCTACGCGCGCAAGGGAGGGCGTGGACGTTTGCTAAGAATAGTTGAGAGGCATATAAACCTAAATTCTTCACCACAGAGGCACAGAGAAATTCGGAAATTCATCCTGTTGCGACAACTACTCCACACGCCTTCCGGGTGAACGGGACGGCTCCATAACCATTTATTTCTACCCTGTGATCTCTTCGCCTCTGTGATTCACACGGAGTTTTTCAGGATAAAAAAGCCCCGCCGAAGCGGGGCCAATTCCTTTCCGCGAATGAGGCGGATCAGGAGGACATTTCGCCCAGGATGTTCTTGATCCAGCCCCTGGCGTAAATCGCCTCAAGCTCCGACAGATCCGGCGATACGCCGCCGGAATTCGGCACCGAGATGGTCTTGCCGGTAGCCTTGTCCACCTTGTACACGGCGGATACCGACACCGCTTCCATGTCGGTGATGTAGCTGTAGCACACGTTGACGTGGGAGGGATCGATCGGCGTCTTGCCGTTCATCAACTGCACCACGTTGAGCGCGCACACCTTGGCCTGGGAGTTGGCGGCATAGCCGGACTTGGGCATCGGGCCGGCGATACAGGAGTCGCCGATGACATGCACGCCGGGAGCCAGCGTGGATTCGAAGGTGACCTGGTTGACCGGGCACCATTTCTTGTCCTCGCCCACCACGCCGGAGTGGAAGGCGATGCGGCCAGACTTCTGCGGCGGGATGATGTTGATGACATCGGCTTTCAGCGTTTCCACGCCGTTGTCGATGGTCATGCCCTTAGCGTCCACTTTCACGATCTTGCTGTTGCTGTGGTAGGCGATCAGCCCCTTGCTGGCGTCCTTGGCATCGAAACCGTAATGCTTGGCCCAGCCCTTCATGAACAGCGGCCCCTTGGAAGCGATCTTCTCGTTGGCGTCCCAGACCACGATCTTCGAGTTGGGCTTGTTGTGCTTCAGGTAGTGGGCGATCATGCTGATCCGCTCGTAAGGCCCAGGCGGGCAACGGAACGGCGACTGCGGCACGGCCATCGCCACCACGCCGCCATCCTTCATGGCGCGCAACTGGTCGCGCAGCAGCAGGGTTTGCGCGCCGGCTTTCCAGGCATGGGGAATCACTTCCGGCGTGGCCTTCTCGTCGTAGCCCTCGATCTCGTCGATACGGAAGGAAATGCCGGGGGACAACACGGCGCGGTCATAGCTGATCGTGCCGGCGCTGGTGACGACCTTCTTGCCGCCCACGTCGATGCTGGTCACCTCGGCGTGAACCAGCTTGATACCATGATTGGCGGTCAGCTTGTCGTAGGAAATAACGTTTTCCTTGAGGTCGCGGACGCCGGCGATCACCAGGTTGCTGAAAGGACAGGAAATGAATTCCTTGTTCTTTTCCACCAGGACGACTTCGATGCTGGGGTCGGACATGCGGATGTACTTGGCGGCGATCGTGCCGCCGTAGCCCCCGCCGATCACCACCACGCGGCGCCCCTTCTTGGGCATGATTTCGTTGGCGACGGAAATCATCGGCGCGCCGGCCAGGCCTATACCGGCGGATGCGCCAAGCAGTTTGATAAAACTTCTGCGATCAATAGACATCTTTACCTCCCGTTCCGTTATTTTTGGCTGGCGTAAAACTCGATGAGCGCGTCGATGTCGGCATCGCTCAACGGGCCTTCGCCAGTAATCTTGGCAGCCATCTTCTTCGGCATTTCGCGTTGCTTGCTGCGGAATTCCTGGAAGGTGATCTTGAGGTAATCTTTCCACTGACCGGCGATCGTTCCTTCATCCTCGCCCTTCCTGCCGTTATCCTCGTGACACTTGGCGCAACGGTCGTCATGAATGGTCTTGCCGCGGGCGACCTTGGCGGGATCGGTATCCTGCTTGGCCAGCACGTACTTGTGGGTGGAATAATAGCTGGCGATGGCGGCGATTTCATCGTCGCTGTAGGCTTTTGCCAGGCGCCCCATGATGGTGGAAGGACGCTCGCCGCTCTTGAATTTTTTCATCTGGTCGATGATGTAGGTCTGCGACATGCCGCCCACGGTCGGGTTGACTCCCACACTGGCTCCGTCGGTGCCATGGCAACCGTTACAGGTATTCGACAGCATGGACGTATTGGATGGCTCGTGCGCCAACACCGATGAACTGATTGCCACTCCCCCGGCAAACAACGCAACTAAAAGTTTAAGTCTCATTGCCCCTCCTTGTGATTAGTGTGATGAAAAGCATGATGGCCTCACCGTCCTGCATTGAATTCAGGACGACGAGGCCATCATATCAGCTTTTTTTTCTAGGAAAAAACAGCAAATTCTAATGTATTAATTCTTTGCTGATTGGAAGGTATTGGCCACCAAGGGCGGCGCATTGACTTGCGGAACGTGGCACTGGTTGCAGTTGTAGCGCGCCATGGAAATCTTGTTCAGCATTTTTCCGTCACGATCCTGGTAGTGGCTATCGCCGATCTTGGGTGCTTCCTCTTTCTTGTAGAAAGGCCGGTCATGACATTCCAGGCACTTGTTGCCCTGCATGTTGATTCTCATGTTGTCGGCCTTGTGCGGAATCAGCGGCGGCTGTTGTTCGAAGCTGCGCGCCAGTATTTCCTGGTCGCCCGGCGTCTTGCCGGCATAATCCAGCACCGCCGGCGCGGCATCCGCCGCGGGAATCGCGCTGGAGCGCAACCCCTGCGGCTTTTCGACGGACATGCTGGCGCACGATGTAACGAGGAGCGCAGCCAACAGCGAGGCAAACAAGCTCCCGATCAGTTTGTTACGGGTTTTCATAATAATCCTCCATCAATTGATTCGTATGCAAATCACATCCCGGAAAACCCCCTTCCCGCCGCCTTCGGCGGGAAGGGAGATGTGACTTTAGACCTTGACCAGTTTCGCCGCGCATTTCTTGAAGTCGGTTTCCTTGGAAATCGGACAGGTCGCATCCAGCGTCAGCTTGTTCACCAGGCGATGCTCGTCGAAGAAAGTGGCGAAAATCATGCCCACCGGCATCTTGTTGCGACCGCGGGTATCCACGCGGGTCGTCACCTCGCCGCGGCGGGTCACGATCTTCACCGCGTCGCCGTGTTTGAGGCCGCGTTTCGCGGCATCGTCGGGATTGACGAACACCCAGGCGTCGGGATAGGCCTTGTACAACTCGGGCACGCGGCGCGTCATGGTGCCGGTGTGCCAGTGTTCCAGCACGCGGCCGGTACTCAGCCACAGGTCGTATTCCTTGTCGGGCGCTTCGGCGGCAGGCTGGTAGGGCAGGGCGAAGATCACCGCCTTGCCGTCTGGCTTGCCGTAGAACTTCACGCCCTCCCCCTTCTTCACGTAGGAATCGTAGCCCTCGCGGAAGCGCCACAGGGTTTCCTTGCCGTCGACCACCGGCCAGCGCAGCCCGCGCGCCTTGTGGTACACGTCGAAATCCGCCAGGTCGTGCGCCTTGCCGCGCCCAAAGGTGGCATATTCCTCGAACAGCCCCTTCTGCACGTAATAGCCGAAATACTCGGTTTCGTCGTTGGTGTAACCGCTCCAGGCGTGGGCGTTGACCTTGGCCGCCTCGCCCTTAGGAAACTTGTTGACCTGGCCGTTGGCGTAGAGCACGTCGTACAGCGTCTTGCCCTTGTATTCCGGCATTTTGGCGATCAGGTCGGCCGGCCATACTTCCTCGACCTTGAAGCGCTTGGAAAACTCCAAGTACTGCCACAGGTCGGACTTGGCCTCGCCCGGCGCCTTCACCTGCTGACGCCAGAACTGGCCGCGGCGCTCGGCGTTGCCATAGGCGCCTTCCTTTTCCATCCACATCGCGGAAGGCAGGATCAGGTCGGCGGCCATCGCCGACATGGTCGGATAAACATCGGAAACCACGATGAAGTTTTCCGGATTGCGCCAGCCCGGATAAATTTCGTCGTTGATGTTCGGCCCCGCCTGCATATTGTTGGTGGTGGTGGTCCAGTAGAAATTCAGCTTGCCGTCCTTCAGCATGCGGCTTTGCAACACGGCGTGGAAGCCCGGCTTGTCGGGAATGGTGCCGGCCGGCAGTTTCCATATCTTTTCCGATTTCTCGCGGTGCGCCGGATTCATCACCACCATGTCGGCGGGCAGGCGATGGGCGAAGGTGCCGACTTCGCGCGCCGTACCGCAGGCGGAAGGCTGACCGGTCAGCGAGAACGGGCCGTTGCCCGGCTCGGAAATCTTGCCCACCAGCAGGTGCACGTTGTAGATCATGTTGTTGACCCAGGTGCCGCGGGTGTGCTGATTGAAACCCATGGTCCAGTAGGACACCACCTTGGTCTTGGGGTCGGCGTAGGCCTTGGCCAGGGCTTCCAGCTTGTCCTTGGGCACGCCGGAAATCTCGTGCGCCTTGTCCAGGGTGTATTCGGACACGAACTTGGCGAAATCGTCGAAGCTGATCGGGGTCGCCTTGTTGGGGTCACCCTTGGGCTTGCCGTCGGCGCCGGGATAGCCGTTGTTGCCGGCCGCCTGCTCCAGGGGATGGTTGGGACGCAAGCCGTAGCCGATGTCGGTGACGCCCTTGGCGAAGTTGACGTGCTTCTTGACGAAATCCTGATTCACCGCGTTGTTCTGGATGATGTAATTGCAGATGTAGTTGAGGATCGCCAGATCGCTTTGCGGCTTGAAAATCAGCTCGCTGTCGGCCAATTCGCAGGAACGGTGGGTAAAGGTCGAAAGCACGCTCACCCTGACGTGTTGAGCGGTCAGGCGGCGGTCGGTGATGCGCGACCACAGGATGGGGTGCATTTCGGCCATGTTGGAACCCCACAGCACGAAGGCGTCGGCGTGCTCGGCGTCGTCGTAGCAGCCCATCGGCTCGTCGATGCCAAAAGTGCGCATGAAGCCGGCCACGGCGGAAGCCATGCAATGGCGGGCATTGGGGTCGATGTTGTTGGAGCGGAAGCCGGCCTTGAACAGCTTGGCGGCGGCATAACCTTCCCAGACCGTCCATTGCCCGGAACCGAACATGCCGATGGCGGTGGGACCTTTGGCCTTCAGGGAAGCCTTGACTTTCTCTTCCATGATGTCGAAGGCCTTGTCCCAACTGATCGGGGTGAATTCGCCGTTCTTGTCGAACTTGCCGTCCTTCATGCGCAGCATCGGCATGGTCAGGCGATCCTTGCCGTACATGATCTTGGACAGGAAATAGCCCTTGATGCAATTCAGCCCTTTGTTGACCGGCGCATCGGGATCACCTTGGGTGGCCACTACACGGCCGTCCTTGGTGCCGACCAGCACACCGCAGCCGGTGCCGCAGAAACGGCACGCGCCCTTATCCCATCGAATGCTGGTATCTGCCGCCGCCAGCGCTTGCCCCACACCCGGCAGTGTTACCCCGGCTGCCGTTGCCGCAGCCGCTGCCGCGCTATTTTTAATAAACTCGCGTCTTGTCAATTCCATTGCTGCCTCCTCAAAAGCTATTCACGGACACTAAAAAAATATTGGCTTAACCCGCCACCAATTCGATCGAACCGTTAGGGCATGGCGAGAAACACGCGCCGCACCCGGTACAACCCGCCTCGCTCACAACCGGCCTGGCCACCCCTCCCAGCATGGGTGGGAAGCGTATCGCGCCCACCGGACAAGCCTCCCCACAAGTACGGCATACGACCTGTGAAAAAGCCAGACAATTTTCCCCGACCCGCGCCCTCAAATTCCAGGCGGCGCCGTCCGGCTTGCCTTGGGCATCCCTGCGGAAGGATTCACTCTTGCATGCTTCGAGACATGCTCCGCAAAACGTACAGGCGCCCAGGGAAAAATTCACCTGCGGGAAACCGCCCCGGCCTTTTTCCAGAATTTTCTCCGGGCACGCCGCAATGCACGCGCCCGAACGCTGACAACGCTCGACGAAATCCGCTTCCCCTATCGCCCACGGCGGTCGGCGCGGCGTGCGCTTACCGCTGAAATCACCGCTCAACAACCGGGCCCGGCTAACCGATTCCACCATATCCCTTACAAGACAGCGCCATCCACAATTCAGGTCTTAGATTGCGCGGCTTCGGCGCAACACTCCTTGACTTACATCAAACATTTAAAAATTCCCCATGTTCATGTAATATTCCCGGCCTTGACTCAAGTAGCGCGCGGCATGATGCCGGCGGATCAAAAAATGGGCGCGAACAAAATACATACGATATTGGCCAACCTCCCTCTGTTCAAGGAGATGGACTCCGAAGAAATCGAGCGCATCGCCCAGGGCACGCGGGAAATCCACGTATCGCGCGGCGAGATTCTGTTCCAGCGTGGCGACCAGCCGCATGGCTTTTACGTGGTGGTGCACGGACAGGTCAAGCTGGCGTTTTCCTCGCCGCAGGGAATCGAAAAGGTGGTCAATCTGGTGGGGGCGGGCAAAACCTTCGGCGAAGCGGTAATGTTCATGAACATGCCCTATCCGGTTTATTCGCAGGCCTTGGCGGATTCATTGCTGCTGCATATTTCCAAGGCAGTGGTGTTCGACGGCATCGACCGCCATCAGGGATTCTGCCGCAAGATGCTGGCCGGGCTATCCAGCCGCCTGCACAGCCTGATCGCCGATGTCGAGGCCTATTCCCTGCGCTCCTGCACCCAGCGGGTGATCGGTTATCTGCTCCAGCACGACGCCGCCGCTGACGACGACGGCAAGAAAATGACGGTGAACCTGCCCGCCAGCAAAACCGTGATCGCCTCACGCCTCAATATTTCGCCGGAAACCTTCTCGCGTGTCCTGCATGACCTCACCGCCTCGGGTTTGATTAGCGTCAAGGGCAAGGATGTGCAGGTTCACGACATTGAAAAACTGGCGCAGTACGGCCAGCAGTAGGAGCGGCCGGGAGGCCGCTCCTACCTGTCAATGGCTGGTTCCCGCCGAACGGGTGATCTTGTTGAATACGTTGTATTTGCCGGAAGGCTTGTTCATCGGCAGGCGTTTGACTTCCTTCAACGTCGCCGCATCGTAAATCACCAGCGCTCCATCTTTTTCCCACACGCTGACCAGCGCGTATTTGCCGTCGCGGGTGAATTCGGTGTGGGCGGCGATCTTGCCCGGCATCGGCCGCAGGGTTTGCACGACTTCGAGGGTTCTCTTGTCGATGATGTGCATGACATCGCGGCTTTGCGGATTCATGGTGGCGAAGCCGTCGGTCCAGGCATACGGCGTGTTTTCATGGCTGCGCATGAAGAATCCCGGCCCCAGCGTCTTGATCTGTTTGACGGTTTTCCAGGTATTCATGTCGATTACGCTGATTAGGGACTCCTTCAGGTTGGGCGTGGCCATCACCGGATGCCCCTGCCACTCCCAAGTAATCCCCGATCCCAGATGCGGCATGCCCGGCAGTTCGATTTCCGCGACCTTCTTGCCGCTGTCGAGGTCCAGCACCTGCCCCTTCTTGCCGTCGCGCGCCGCGCCGATCAGAAGGCGGTAGGACTGGTCGAAGAAGAAATCGTCGAGATAATCCTCCACGGCGATGCGGCGCACCGGATAATCCCGGGAAGTGGTGGAGATTTCCCAAACCTCCTTGGCATCCTTCAGCGCCGCCACGAAACTGCCGCGCGGTTCCGCCTGGTAAACGGCGGAAACCCGCGAGGTCTTGCCGCTGCCGTCCACGGTGGGAATCACCTTAATCAGCGACAAATCCTCGGCGTCCAGCAACACCAGGCTATGCGGCAAATAATTGCCCACCAGCACGGTCTTGCCGTCGCCGGAAACCGCGACGTTGCGGGTGTTGATACCGGCGCGCACCTCGGCGACCGTCTTCAGGTTATAGATGTCGAACTTGCTGACCCAACCGTCGCGCGAGGCGAAGTAAACGTAGCGCCCATCCGGGGTGAACTTCGGCCCGCCGTGCAGAGCATAGCGAGTGGGAAAACGGTGGATCGGCTCCAGCTTGTCGCCGTCAAGGATGGTGGCGTGATGGTCGCCGGTTTCGACGACCACGAACAGATTGAGGAGATCGGCCTGGAACACCGGCTTGTCCGGCAACGCGCCGGAAACATGCTGGATATGCGAGGTGATGATTTCGTCCGCCCCCCATACCGGCTCCTTGGGCAGCGGCGTATAGATGAAATCCGCCAGCGCCTGGATTTCCCCCTGGCTCAGCTTGTCGGAAAACCCCGCCATCTGGGTGGCCGCCCGGCCTTGCGCGATGGTTTTGAGCGCTTCGGGACGACGCAGACGCTCCAGATTGCCGGGCAACAGCGCCGGGCCGGCGCCGCCCAGGCGGTCGGCGCCATGGCACGAGGCGCAGTGTTCACCGTAGTTTTTTTCAACCGTTTGCGCCGCCGATGCCGCTGCGGCGCCCATCAGCAGCGCCAGCGAAATTCCCAGACCGTACAATTTTCCATTCGTCTTCACTTCTCGATTTCCTCGTCGTTCAAATAACAGGCCGGATCTTCCGCCCACGGATCGCCGCTGGTCTGCCAGGCGCGCACCCGGGTATTGCCGCCGCAGATGGCGAAATAGGCGCAGCCGCCGCAGCGCCCGCCGATTTTGCGCGGATGCGCCTTCAGGCCGGCCATGATCGGATCGGACACATCCGACCAGATTTCCGAGAACCGCCGCTCGCGCACGCCGCCCAGGTTGTAGTTCCACCACATGGTGTCGGGATGGACGTTGCCGAGGTTGTCGATGTTGGCGACGTTCACCCCGGAGGCATTGCCGCCCCATTGCTCCAGCTTGGCGCGGATATGCGCCTCGCGTTGGGGAAAATGGCGGCGCACCCAGTGCAGCAGGTAAACGCCGTCGGCATCATTGTTGCCGGTGACGAATTCCTTGTGTTTGCCTTCCTGCTGGTAGCGCCAGCAGGTGTCGAACAGCAAATCCATCGCCTGGCGGGTGGTGCGATGGAACGCATCGTCCTTGCGGTTCTTGTTGCCGCGCCCGGCGTAGTTGAGGTGCGACAGGTAGAACTTGTCGATCTCCTCGCCCTCCATCAATTGCAGCAAACCGGGCAAGTCGTGGGCGTTGTCCTGGGTCAGGGTGAAGCGGATGCCGACCTTGATGCCGCGCTGCTTGCACAGGCGGATGCCATGCATGGATTTGTCGAAAGCCCCCTCCATGCGGCGGAACCGGTCATGGGTTTCCCTGATGCCGTCCAGGCTGACCCCGACATAATCGAAACCGATCGCCGCGATCCTGTCGATATTGCTTTCGTCGATCAGCGTGCCGTTGCTCGACAATGCGGTATAAAACCCCATGGACTTGGCGCGCGCGGCAATCTCGAAAATATCCGGGCGCAGCAGCGGCTCGCCGCCCGAGAGGATCAGCACCGGCACCCGGAACTGTTTGAGATCGCCCATCACCGTGAACACTTCTTCGGTGGACAGTTCGCCGGGAAAATCCTTGTCCGCCGATATGGAATAGCAATGCTTGCAGGTCAGGTTGCAGCGCCGCACCAGATTCCAGATCACCACCGGACCGGGCGGGTTGCGCTTCGGCCCGAGCGGCGTCGGCGCGGCGAGTTCCTGCATGAACTGGGAAATTCGGAACATGGGGTAATGTCTATTAGGTTTTAAACTGGCCGAGCTTGAGATTGACGCTTTGCGTCGTCTCCAGCATGCGCCCGGCGATGCTGACGATTTCCTCGACGCTGCCGGCGTTGGAATGGGAAAAATCGCTGATCTGGCGGATCTGGCCGACGATGCCCTGAATATTGCCCTGCACCCCGGAGGACACGCTGGCGGTTTTTTCCGCCAGCCCGGCGGACTTGACGATCAACCCGGCGGTGTCGTTGATGATGCTTTCCACGCTGGCGGAAGCCTGCGACAGCTCCTTCAGCGCGCTCGACTGGCGTTCCATTTCCCTGCCGGTGGCATCGACCGACTGGATCATGGTATTGATGGTGGCATTGATCTCCGTCAGGCTGCGCTGGGTTCTTTCCGCCAAGCCGCGCACTTCGTCCGCCACCACCGCGAAGCCGCGCCCCTGTTCGCCGGCGCGCGCCGCCTCGATGGCGGCGTTGAGCGCCAGCAGGTTGGTCTGGTCGGCAATCCCGGCAACCTCCGTCAGCACCTTGCGGATTTGTTCGGCGTTGTTCGACAATTCGTCCAGCTTGGCGGCCAACTCGGCTTCGGATTCGACGCTCTGCTGCACCGCCGCGCTCATTTGATGGACTTCACGGCGCGTTTGTTCAAGCTTCTCGGTCGCCAGTTCCATATCCTGGCGCGTGGCCTCGGCTTCGCGCGCCAAATCCACCACCATTTCGCTGATCGCTTCCGCGTTCAGGCTGGTCTGTTCCGCGACCTGGGATTCTTCCTCGATGCGCAGCCCGATCTGGCGCGAGGTCTCGCTCAGGCCGGCGGCCACCCGCTCGTTTTCGGACGAGGCGTATTTGACATCCTCCAGCGCCGCCCGGATGTTGTGGCGGAAAGTATCGACCACCTCCAGAACGTGCTGGATTTCCGCGTTGAACTTGGCGTTGACCTGACACTCGCGGGACAGATCCTTGGCGGTGAAGTTGGCCATGTAATCAGTCACCTCGCGTAGCGCGTTGACTCCCCATTTCTTTTCGTCGATGTCGTGCACGAAAACCACCAGGGCGATGACATATTGAACCGCCATGCCGATCGGATTGTCGGTGAAAAAGGTCGCATTGAGCAGCAGCAGCGCCACACCGACCCAATGCACCAGGCGCATCCTGAAAAATAACGATTTCATGCCGTCTCCTTGAGGAATTTATCCAGATATCCGCAAGCCGGTTTTCTTGAGGATGCGCGTACTGTACAGGATTTCATGGCCGCGATCGGCATCGCCCAGCAATTCGGCGATGCGGCGGGTTTTCTCTTCGACCTCGGCATGGTCGCGGCCATGCACCATGGCGAAGAAATTGTACGGCCACTCCGGCAGGTAGCGCGGCCGCTGGTAGCAGTGGCTGACGAAATCCAGGGCGCCGACCTTGGCGCCCAACTCGTCGATGCGTTCGTCCGGCACGTCCCACACCGTCATGCCGTTGGCCTTGTAGCCCAGCGCATAATGGTTGGGTACCGCGCCGATACGGCGGATGACTCCGCTTTCCAGCATGCGCGCCATCCGCGCCATCACCTCCCGCGGCGCCACCCCGAGTTGCTCGGCAACCTGATGGTAGGGACGAGGCGCCAGCGGCAAGCCTTCCTGGGTGGCCTGGATGATGCGGCGGTCCAGGTCGTCGATGACGTTCATGCCTCGAACCTCAGGCCAATGAAGTATTCCTTGATCTTCGGCATGTTGTACACCCGATAGCCGGTCGCCTGCTCGATCCTGGCGATGGTTTCGTCCTGCTGACGCGGGGTTTCCGTCGCCAGCACGAACCACATGCTGAATTCATGGTTGCGCGCATAGTTATGCGCCACTTCCGGCATGGCATTGACGATGGCCGCGACCCGGTCGAAATCATCAGGGGGGATTTTCATGGCCGCAAGGCTGAGCGCGCCACCCAGGCGCTCGGCATGGTACATCGGCCCAAAGCGCGACAGCACGCCGCTTTCGAGCAAATGCCCGACCCGTCCGATCAGCGCCTCCTCGGACAGGCCAAGACGCTGCGCCACCTCGGCGTAGGGATGTTCGCTGACGGGAAAACCGCCTTGCAGCGTATTGACGATGGCGCGATCCAACTCGTCCATCAAGCAACCACGGCCGGCGCCACGTAACGCGCGCCGCATTGCTTGAAGCGGCGGCGGCTGAACAACACTTCGTGGGCAATATGTTCCAGGCCGCAGGTGGCGCGTAGTTGCGCGACCAGCCCCAGCACTTCCTCGCGGTCGCGCCCATGGATCATGCTGAACAGGTTGTAGCGCCACTCCGGCAAACGGCGCGGACGCCGGTAGCACAAGGTCACGCAATCGAACTGGCCGAGGCAATGTCCGGCGTCGCTGACCTCGCTGTCCGGCACGTCCCACACCACCATGGCATTGGCGCGATACCCCAACTCATGGTGGCGCACCACCACCCCGAGACGGCGGATGATGCCCTGCTCGATCAACTGCGCCAGGCAAGTCAGCACTTCCTGCTCGTCCATGCCGGACTGGGCGCCGAGTTGCGCATAAGGGCGGGGAATCAGCGGAATGCCGTTTTGCAACGCGGCGATCAAATCCGCCTCGGCGGGGTGGGGTTGATAGGCCGATAGCGTCTTCTCGGCAGGCTCCTTGCGCCGATGGCCGCCGCGGACACGCCCCGGCACGCCGCTCACCTTGCGCCCCAGGTCGAAGCCCAGGTCGATGTGGAAATCCTCCAGCATCGGCAATACCAGCACCGGACAGCCGGTTTCCTCTTCAATCCGCCGCAGCGTCTCGTTGAGTTGCTCGCTATCCGGCGCGGCGGCGACGAACCACAGGTTGTAACGGTGCTCGCGCTCGTAATTATGGTTGACTTCGGGGTAGGCGCTGACCAGGCGCGCCACTTCAGCCAGTTTCTCTTCGGGCACGGCCAGCGCCGCCAGAGTGCTGGCGCCGATGGTATGCGGACGGAAGACCGCCCCCACCCTGCTGACGGCGCCGCCTTGGCGTAAATTGGCCAGAACGTCCAGCACTTCGCCCTCGCTCGCGCCGAGGCTGGCGGCGATTTTCGCAAACGGCGCGGATACCAGCGGAAAATCACGCTGAAAGTCATTCAGCAGATGCAGTTCGAGATCGGTCATTTCGCTCAACCCACGGACATTGATGGCTGCCAGTTTGCATGCGGCGCCTGGGCTTAGCCTTGCTTTAAATCAAGTCTGAATGAAGAATCTACAAACCGGTGCGGTGCGCGCGGGGGGTGAAGAAAATCCCGCTGGGCTTATCTACGGGCAATTGGCCGACTTGGCGAAAAGTTTCGCTGTCGTAGATCGCCACCCGGTCTTCGTCGCGCACCGACAGCCAGACCTGTTCGCCGCGCGGAGTGAATTCCATGTGCAGCACGCCCTTGCCGGGCTTGAGGGTTTGCACGACACGCCGGCTCGGCACGTCGATCACCTGCACCGTGCCATTGTCGGGAAAGGCGAAGTTCACCCACACCTGGCGGTTATCCGGGCGCGCCACCACGAACACCGGCTGCCCGGCTACCGGAATGCGCGCCGCCTCCGTCCACTTGCCCTGGTCGATCACCAGCACTTCGTGACGCCCCACCGCCGGCACCAGCAGTTCATTGCCGGTCGCCGCCCAACCTTCGAGATGCGGCATCTTGAATACCGGCAGTTTCTGCTCGCCCTTGCCGTAATGATCGAGCACCCGTTTCACCCCGGCTTCGGGATGCCACAAATCGAGCAGGGACAAACCATCCTCGCCGAACAACCCCGCCAAGTAGTAGCGCCCATCGGCGGTAATCATGGCGTCGTAAGGTTCCTCGCCGATATTCTTGAACTTGCGCAACTGCGGCTTGGCCGGGTCTTTCATCTCCACCAGCCAGATCTCGCCCGCCTCGAACAGGCTGAATACGAAGCGGTTCCCCGGCGCGTCGACCAAGCCGATCACCTTGGAATATCTGCCGCTGTCGTCCACGGCGGGAATGTCGGCCACCTGCTTGAGGGTTGCGGCATCGAATATCTTCACCCCGCCCGGCGTATAGTTGGCCACCGCCACCAGCTTGCCGTCCTGGGAAATCGCCCCGCCGATGCTGTTGCCCGACTGCACCACCCGGTTGACGATGCGCATCTCCAGCATATCGACCTGGGTCAGCGCGCCGTCGCGGCCGAATATATAGGCATAGCGCTCGTCGCGCGAGAAATTCACCGAGGCGTGCGACAAGTCGCCCAAGCCGTCGATCTGCCCCAGCTTGGTGCGCTGCGTGGTTTCCACCACCGCCACCCGCCCGATGGCGCGCTCGATCACCAGCCCCATGTCACCGGTGCCACGCAACGGCGCACCGGCACAACCGGCCAGCAGCGCGGCCATGAATAGCGGCAATAAATGGTTAACGCGCATCGGGTAATCCTTTCAACAATAAATCGACGATCCAGGCAGCTTCTTCTTCGGAAATAAATGCCTGCCACGGCGGCATCGGCGTACCGCCGCGACCGCGCAGTATGGTTTCCTTGAGGGCTTCCGGGGGTTTGTCCTTGAGTGTTTCCGGCAGC
Source organism: uncultured Sulfuricella sp. (assembly GCA_964505475.1). GTDB lineage: Bacteria > Pseudomonadota > Gammaproteobacteria > Burkholderiales > Sulfuricellaceae > JAGXQV01. The sequence continues at coordinate 18,407 of CAZDIJ010000009.1, forward strand.
AACGGCAAGCCCAGCCCCCCGGCCAGAGTCAAGCCGTGGCACGAACCGCAATCGTGGCGGATCATATTGAGCAGTTCGGCGCGGCGCTCCTGGGCGGGAGCACCCGCCGCATGAGCGGAAAACGGGGCCGTCAGCGGCGCCATGGCGCAAACCAGCATTGCGCCCACCTGTCGTGGTTTCAGCATAATTCTCCAGCGCCGTTGCGTTACCGGTCAGTGACTTCCACTTGGCCGGTCATTTTCGGATGGGGTCCGCATATATACGGGTAAACCCCAGCCTTATCGAAAGTCCTTGACCAGGATTCGCCCGGAAAAAACCGCTCGGATTCCAGGTTTTCATTTTTGAACAGGACGGAATGGTTGTTGCGCTTTTCCTGATTGACCCATTTGACGGTGTCGCCAACCTTGATCGAAACCCGCTCCGGCTGGAAAAGCATCTTGTCGATCACCACCTCGACTGTTTCGGCCAGCGCCGGAGCGGCATTCATCAACATGACCCCGGTTGCCAGCCAGACGATTTTTTTCAGCATGATGTTTCCTCCTCTCGTCGTATCGCACTTAAATTAGAGTCAAACCGACATTGAAACATTCCCGAAACCGGAAAAAAAGGGCAGGAAGCCTGCCCTTTTTTATCGAACCTGCCCCCCCGCGCTTACATCTTGGTGGCGTTGATCGCCGCATCGGCATTGTCGATGCCCAAAGCGTAGTCGAAGGAGACGTAGTGATAACGCCCATCGGTGTAATCGTCATGAATGGCGATGCCGAAGTTGTACAACTTGCCCGGCTCCAGCTTGACGTCACCCTCGCCACCAGCAAATTTGCGCACAAAAGTCACCGTCCAGGTGTCGCCCTTCAGCTCGCCCTTGGCCTCGGTCAACGCCTTGCCGCCTTCCATCACGCGCTTGTCGGCGATGTGGCCGTCGATCATCACGCCGCCCTTGCCGCTGCGATATTGGAGCAAGTCATAAAATTTTCCGTTTGCCGTGCTGCCGCCCTTGACGTATTTGGTCTTTTTATCGTCCTTGACGTTGGGCATGGTGCGCACGTCGGTGTGGCAAGTAGCCCAGCAGCCGCCGGTGCTGTCCATTTCCACCGTGCCCGGCACTTGCAGCATGAACGCCGCCTTGATGGGGTGATCCGGGTCCGCCTTGGCGCCGCTGGAGAACTTGGTGTCCTTCCAGGTCAACCGCAGATACAGGTTGGCGCCGTCATGCGCGGCCTGCACCGTGACCGGAATGCTACCCGGCTTGCCCTTGATGGGGTTAGGCTCAAGAGCGGTGCTCTTGGATTTTTCACCGGCTATGATCTTGGCGCCGATCTCGGCGGACTCATCGGTCTTGGCCTTCACGTCGATATGGCAGCCGGTGCACGGCTCGCCTTTCTTCACCCCGCGTCCGCCACCGTGCTCGGTGCCGGTCAATATCCACTCCATCCCGGAAGCGCCGGGATAGAACACCACGATGTTTTTCGCGGGCGCCTTACCGACGTCGACCGCACTTGCCAGCCCGGCGCCGCCAAGCAAAGATACGCCCCCCAATGCGATTGATGCAATCATCTTTCTGTTCATGGCAATCCACCTTTTCAATTGAGACAAGACAACGAAGCTGCGTCAATACTATTTGTTTCAGCAAAAAAGTAAACCCCGGTTAAGGGGTTTACTTTTGAAAAAAACCAAGTTAATACGTGCCGGCGATCAGTCTTCGCCGTCAGCATCCTTCGGCATGTTGTGGGCAATCCCTTGATGGCAGTCGATACAGGTCTTGTTACCCTCGCCCTTGGCCGCCGCGGCATGCTTCTTCTGCGCGCTCTTGTCCTGTTTTTCCGGGTCCATGCCGTCATAGTTGTGGCAGTTGCGGCATTCGCGGGAATTTGACCCCTGCATGCGCGCCCATTCCCGCTCCGCCATTTCCTTGCGGTGCGCCTCGAATTTTTCAGGCGTGTCGATAACGCCGGTCATCTTGCCCCACACTTCCTTGCTCGCCTGGATCTTGCGAATGATCTTGTGCGTCCAGTCCTTGGGCACGTGGCAGTCCGAACACACCGCGCGCACCCCGGTGCGGTTGGAATAATGAATGGTTTTCTTGTATTCCTGATAGACGTTGTCGCGCATCTCATGGCAGGTAATACAGAATTCCAGGGTATTGGTGGCCTCCATCGCGGTATTGAAGCCGCCCCAGAAAATAATGCCGGCGACGAAACCGCCACCCAGCAATGTCAGCAATGAATAGCGGGCGCTTGGGCTACGCAGCTTTTGCCAGAAACTTTTGGAATTATCATTTGCCACGGTTTCTCTCTCCTCATTATTTGTACTGGGGCCGCTGCCACATCCCAGCCGCATTTGCGCCGCCACCGGCAGCGTCGGTGGCGGCGCGTATTTCAGGGCAGGCAATTATTTTTATGCCTATGAATAATTTTCAGGCGCCCTCACCCCAACCCCTCTCCTTTATGCCCTTTAGGGTGCGCCTGCGGGCGAGGGGCTTTTCTCCCTTCTCCCGCAGGCGGGAGAAGGGGCGGGGATGAGGGAGCATGGGATGCAAGGCAACATCCTGAATGTTGTTCATAGGCATGATTATTTTTGAATATCAACCTGGCACGGCGCCCGAAGCTTACTTGATGCTACCGTAATAATTCAGCACCGCCTCGACTTCGGATTTATCGAGACCTTCCAGCTTGGGCTTCATTTTCTTGGGCATGGCGCGCTTGCCGCCCAGGAAAAACTCGGTCTGCTCCTTCAGGTAAGCCATTTTCTGTCCCGCCAGAATGCCCGCGTCGTCGCCGGCCAGGGAACCGCCTTCGGAATGGCACTTCTCGCAATTTTTGTCATGCACGTCCTTGCCTTTCTTGGCCATGGCGGCATCGAACTTCTGCGCAGTACGCACGAATTTCTTTTCGGAAAAATATTGTGCCAAGGCTTTGATGTCGGCATCGCTCATGTCCTTGACGACTTGACACATGTCGCTCTTGGTGCCTTTCTTGTCGCCGCTGCGGAATTTGGTCTCGACGCAGGGACGGTCCTTGCTCTTGTATGCCTTCATCGCATCGCTAAAATATGCGGCGGAAAAGCCGCCGATATTCGGCACATCGCTCTCGGCGCTGGCGCCATCCTTGCCATGGCAATTCACGCAACTCTCGGCAAGCTTGCTCGCATCCGCGGCCAACGCGCCGGTCGCAAAGGTAAAACCAAACAGGGCACCAGCCGCCAACAGTGCATATCCAACATTATTCTTTCGCTTCATGGCCACGCCATCCTTTCCATAATTCAAAAAAAATAAATCTTTCACCTACAGTTTGCCGCCATCTGCGGGAAAGCCCGAACCAAGGTTACACTTGCACGATGCGGTTGACAAGATTGCGCCATAAGCCGCCTCCTTGCAACCTTGGGTTGGGTAAAATAAATAATTTAATAACAAGATGATAACAACACCATCCCCTACCCGAACCGAATCGGAAATATAAAAAAAACGTCAAATTCCAAACATTCGGCAAAGACTCTTGTTTTGCCGAAAAACATCAGCAATTGGCGATTTTCTTATATTCCATAAAAAACAACGGGGGCGAATGCCCCCGTCGTTTTACCCGACGATCAATAAATGTCGTGCTGGGTATTCAGGATGTTGAACTTACCCGTCGGCGTAATCAGCTTCGGATCCTTGATGACGTGCTTCAGCTTGCGCGTCTTGTCATCCATGATCACGATCGCGGACGGCTCGGTCTTGCCAGCCCACAGCGAGAACCAGACTTCGTCGCCCTTCTCGTTGTACTCGGCATGCACCGCGCGCTTGATCGCCTTGCTTTCCGGCAAACCGGCCAGCTTGGCGATGTTGATGATTTCAGGAGCCTTGGACAGGTTCTTGATGTCATACACCGTCACCGACTCGGCCAACTCGCGTTCCGGATTCAGCGGAGCGTCGGCCCACAGGTTGCTGGACTTCGGATGAGTCTTGACGAACAGCGAGCCAGCGCCGTGGTTCTTCAGCTCTTCCACCACTTTCCAGGCGTACTGCTTGTACTTGGAATTTTCCGGCGCGGTGCCGATCAGGGAGATCACGTCGGAACCCAGGTGGGAGGTCGCCCACACAGGACCATACTTGGGATGAGTAAAGTTGGCTCCACGGCCCGGATGCGGCTTGGCCTTGGTGTTCACCAGGGCGGCCAGCTTGCCGGTCTTGGTGTCGACCACAGCAACCTTGTCGGAAGCGTTGGCGGCCACCAGGAAGTAGCGCTTGGAAGCATCCCAGCCGCCGTCATGCAGGAACTTGGCGGACTCGATGGTGGTGATCTTCAGGTTCTTCAGATCGGAATAATCCACCAACTGGATCATGCCGGTTTCCTTCAGGTTGACCACCCATTCCGGCTTGTGCGGGGAGGCCACGATGGAGGCTACGCGCGGCTCGGGATGGTACTGGCCGTCAACGGTCATGCCGCGGGTGGACATGATCTTCAGCGGCTTGAGCGTATCGCCCTCGGTGATCACCCACTGAGGCGGCCAGTAAGAGCCGGCGATCGCGTACTTGTCCTCAAAGCCCTTGAACTTGGAGGTGTCCACCGAGCGGGCTTCGATACCCACCTTGATGGTCGCCACCACGGTGGGCTTGTCGAACCACATGTCGATCAGGTCGAGCTTGCCGTCGCGGCCGATCACGTACACATAGCGGCCGGAAGCGGACACGCGGGAGATATGCACGGCGTAGCCGGTCTTGACGATACCCCAGATCTGCTTGGTGTCGCCGTCGATCAGCGCCACTTCGCCGGTATCGCGCAGGGTCACCGAGAACACGTTGTTCAGGTTGACCTTGTTCATCTGCTTCTTGGGACGGTCTTCAGGCTTGACGACCAGCTTCCAGCTATCCATCATTTCCTTCATGCCCCACTCGGGCGGGGTGTCCGGCGTCATCTGGACGTAGGTCGCCATGTCGGCGATTTCCTGCTTGGTCAGAATGTCGTCGAAGTTCACCATGCCGCCGTCGGTACCGAAGGAGATGATCTTGTTCAGACGGTCGGTACCCAGTTTCTTGGTGTTGACCGGCTCCATGTTCTTACCGGTGGCACCCTTGCGCAGAATGCCGTGACAGCCGGCGCAACGCTCGAAATACACCTTGGCGCTGGCGGCCTTGGCTTCCGGCGACAAGGTCGGCTCATCCGCCGCCGCCGCCACGTTAAATGCCCCCGCAACAGCCATAGCCAGTGCGGAAACGACCAGATGCTTGCTCTTCATGTAAACCCCCTCTAGTTATTGCGGACAAAAAATAAATTCGGCGCAAGAGCGCATGGGTTCATGCACTCAGTGGGTTGCATATTCATACATCCCACCCACACCAACCTTGATTTACGTCAAGCAAAACGAAATTCGGCAAGCGCCTCGCTTGGCATTGATTTCGCCCCGTCACCGGCAATGGCGATCTTGCATAATAAGTAGAAATTCACGTCCTTTGATTTATGTCAATGCATTGTGCCGCATTTGATTCCATCCTGATGCCACTTCAACTTTTGCAAGGCATGAAAATGACCATCCACATTTCCGGTATCGTCGTTCACGCCGCCCCCCAGAACACCGAGGCGGTACGCACGCAGCTCGAAAGCATCCCCGGCGTGGAAGTCCATGCCGCCTCGGAGTTGGGAAAAATGGTCGTCACCCTGGAAAAATCCAGCGAACAGGAAACCGCGGACACCTTCGAGCAAATCAGCAAAATGCCAGAGGTGCTCTCCACGGCGATGGTCTATCATCATTTCGAGCCGGACGGCTCCAATGCCGCCGAATCGACCCACTGAATGCAGGTAGCGTATGGCCAGCGACAATACCCCCCATCCAGGCGGCGCCTCCGTCAGCCGCCGCCAATTCCTGACGGATACACTTAAAACCGCCTGCGCCGTCGGCTTGCTGGGCGCCGGCATCGGCCTGTACAGCAATCAGGCGCGCGCGCTGCCGCCTCTCGCCATCCGCCCGCCCGGCGCACTGGATGAAGGGGATTTCCAGGGCGCCTGCATCCGTTGCGGCCTGTGCGTGCGCGATTGCCCTTACGACATCCTGGAGTTGGCCAAGCCCGAGCACGAAGTCGCCACCGGCACGCCCTTCTTCGTGGCGCGCAAGCTGCCCTGCGAAATGTGCGTGGACATTCCCTGCGTCAAGGCTTGTCCGACCGGCGCGCTCAACCATCAGTTGACCGACATCGCCAAATCGAGGATGGGGCTGGCGGTTCTGGTCGACCAGGAAACCTGCCTCAACTTTCTCGGTCTGCGTTGCGACGTATGCTACCGGGTCTGCCCGCTGATCGACAAGGCAATCACCCTGGAAGTCCAACGCAACCAGCGCACCACCAAGCATGCCTTGTTCCTCCCCACGGTGCATTCCGACGCCTGCACCGGCTGCGGCAAATGCGAACAAGCCTGCGTCCTCGACGTGGCGGCGATCAAGGTCTACCCCATCGGCCTCGCCAAGGGCGAACTGGGGCAACATTACCGTCTGGGTTGGGAAGAGCAGAAAAAAGCCGGAAAAAGCCTGGTGGCGCCCGAAATCGAACACCGCTACAACCTGCCGGAAGGCTTCAAATACGAGCACGGGCGCGGTCTTACCCCGGATAGCGGCCTGCCGCCGGGCGGCGGCGAGACCATGGCGCCGGGCGCGCAACCGGAAATGCCCAAGGCGCTGCAGGGAGACAAGCTATGAGCGCGCCCAAGAAAACCGGCGCCGACGCCATCGCCCAAAAGGGCTGGCTGTCCGCCCACAAATGGCTGCTGCTGCGCCGCGCCTCCCAGCTCGGCATACTGACGCTGTTCCTGCTCGGCCCCTTGGCCGGCATATGGATCGTCAAGGGCAATCTGTCATACAGCCTGACGCTTGATGTCCTGCCCCTCACCGACCCCTACGTCCTGCTGCAATCGCTGCTGACCGGCCACGTCCCGGAGAAACTCGCATTCATCGGCGCGGCCATCGTCCTGGCATTCTATTTTCTCGTTGGCGGACGAGTCTATTGCTCCTGGGTCTGCCCGGTCAACCTGGTGACCGATGGCGCGGCTTGGCTGCGCAACCGGCTCGGCATCAAGGGCGGCGCCCACGTTTCGCGCAAGACCCGCTACTGGGTTCTGGCGATGACCTTCGTTCTGGCGATGACGACCGGCACCATCGCCTGGGAACTCATCAACCCGGTTTCCATGCTGCACCGCGGCCTGATTTTCGGCGTCGGCATGGCCTGGGCGTTTGTTCTGGCGGTATTCCTGTTCGACCTGCTGTTCAGCCAGAACGGCTGGTGCGGCCACGTCTGCCCGGTCGGCGCTTTTTACAGCCTGCTCGGCAAATGGAGTCCGCTGCGCGTCAGCGCCGTGAAGCGGCGCGACTGCAACGACTGCATGGACTGCTACGCCGTCTGCCCGGAACCGCAGGTCATCAAACCCGCGCTCAAGGGTGAAGACGCCGGACGCGGCCCCGTCATCCTCTCGCCCAACTGCACCAACTGCGGCCGCTGCATCGACGTGTGCGCCAAGGACGTTTTCCGCTTCGGCGGCCGCTTCGACTCGCAACCCCTCACTTGAACGGCACGGTGAATATCGCCTTGACCACCGTCTTGTCGGCCACCTCGGCCCAGCCGTGGCCGACGCCCAGGTTCAATTCCCAGCCCTTGCCCTCGTACTCCATCACGGCATAGGTGCTTTGGCCGGATTCGCGGCCAGCATGGATATGGTCGGCCTTGCCCAGTTCGGCATAGTGTTCCACCCCGAACGCCATGCCGCCGCCGGTTTCGCGCATCGCCTTGAACGCCAAGTCGAAATCCGGCGTCGCCGAACTGCCGCCCGACATATCCCAGCCGAACACCGGGTTCACCGCCAGCAGCCAATCGCCGCGCTTGATTCCGAAAATAGTGCGCAATTCGCTGTTCCAGTAACTTTCCGCCGCCCGGCGCGGGCTGTAGCCGACTTCCAGGTTGACGCCGTAAAACAGCGTTTCGGAATTGCGCAGATATTTCAGGCGCAGCTTGCCGCCATCCACGCTAAAGGCGCCTTCCGGGGAATAGGCCAACGGCAGATAGAACCCCATGTCCCAGTTTTCCGCCAGGCCGAAAGACAGTTCGGGCGTCACCCGCAACACATGGTGCGGCGGGCGTTCGCCCGGATAGTCCGGCGTTTTTCTGCCCTTGGTGACAAAATTGGTGTGAATTTCCAACTCCGCCTCGCCGGGCGCGTTGAGGTCGTCGGCGTAAACCTGGATCTCGTCCGGCGCCGCCCGCGCCACGCCGCCGGGGATTAATGCGACACAAAACAACAGGGTGAAAACAATACGCCGAAACGGGATATTTCGATAAAACACACCAAGCATGACAGCCTTCCCAAGGTTACAAGAATTATTCGCAATCCCGTGATTTTGTTTTCAAATTTGAACCCGCCAAAACAGAACCCAGGGCAAAAAAGAGTCCATCAATCCGCCGCTTCCATCGCCGCCCAATAGGCGCGATGGCAAGCGATGCTTTCTTCGCGGCCGACCGTCACCTCGACCAGGTTCACGCCGGGAGTCTCCAGCGCTTGCGCGAAGATACCGGCGAATGCCTGCGGCGTATCCGCGCGCCGGTACGCCAGCCCGTACAGCCTCGCCACCTGTTCGAAATCCAGGCCGGCGGGCGTCAGCCATAAGCGCTCGAAACTTTCCAGGCCGGCCTGCGGCAGATAACCGAAAATGCCGCCGCCGCCGTTGTTCAACACCACCAGCACGGCATCCAGGCCGCGCGCCGCGAGCAGGCCGCCGATGTCGTGGCAGCAGGTCAAGTCGCCGAGCAGCGCCGCCACCTTCCCCTGCCTTGCGGCCGCCATGCCCAGCGCCGTCGAGACATTGCCGTCGATGCCGCTGGCGCCGCGGTTGGCGGCGATGCGCAACGGCTTCGCGCCGCTCCCGGAAAAACCGTCGATGTCGCGGATAGGCAGGGAATTGCCGCTGAACAGGGTCGCGCCGGGCGGCAGCCGCTCGACCATGGCGCGCACCACCCGCCCTTCGGCAGGCAGCGCCGTTGCGTTTTCCCCGGCCAATTTTTCCATCCTGACGAATTCCGCCAGCCAGGCGGGCGGAGCCGCTTGCAGCGGCATCCGGGCAAGCGCCGCGCACACCGGCGCCGCCTCGGCATGCAGCAGGATGACGGCTTGGTGCAGCGGATCGAGGCGGCGGCCATGCGCCTCGGCCAGGATATGGCAGGCGCCGTCCAGCCCGCCCAGGTATTGCTGCAACGCCTTGGATACCGGCATCGCGCCGAAGCGCAGCACCCACGCCGGGCGCTGCGCTTCGGTGAAACGCCGGTTGCGCAGAAAAGCATCGTAGCGCGTCAAGACACGGCTGCGGTCGTGGCCGCCGAAGCGCAAGCCGGACAGCGGATCGGCCAGCACCGGACAACCCAGGCGAGCGGCCAATGCCGCAACGGCGGCGGCGAAACCGGGGGAATCCGGCATCGCGCCACAAACGATCACGCCCACTCTGCCGGACAGTTCCCCGGCCAGGCGGGAAATCGCCGCGACGGACGGTTCCGCGACCGGAAAAAACTCCGCATCCGGCTTCCGGGGAAAATCGAATTCCGGGATAACCGCCGGCACCAAGGGTTCGCGCAGCGGCACGTTGAGATGCGCCGCCCCCGGCAACGGCCAGCGGCTCATGGCGGCGGCCTGACGCGCCCGCGCGGCGACATGGCGCAGCGCCTCCGGCGACGCCTCGGCGACTCCGAGATCGAAGGCGAAGCGCACATGAGAACCGAACAGACCGGCCTGATCCACGGCCTGATTGGCGCCGCACTCGCGCAATTCCGGCGGCCGGTCGGCGGACAGCAGAAGCAGCGGCACCGCGCCGTAATCCGCTTCGATCACCGCCGGAAACCAGTTCGCCGGCGCGCTGCCCGAAGTGCCGATCACGGCCGCCGGCCGCCCCTCCGCCTTGGCCAGGCCGAGCGCGAAAAAGGCCGCGCTGCGTTCATCCAGCACGACATGGGTTTCGATGCCCGGGTGACGCTCGCACGCCAGCGCCAGCGGCGTGGAGCGCGAACCCGGTGAAATCACCGCGTGGGCGACGCCCGCCGCGGCCAGGCCGTCGATCAGCGCCAGCGCCCAACGCAAGTTGATGGCGGCAATATCCGATGTGTTCATACTGAAGGCAACCGCTCGCTCAAGGGACGCAATCTTACCTCGCCCCGGCGGATGCTCAAACCGCCGGGAGCGGCGTACCCTGGGAAACTCCGCTTCATCCCTTCAGCGCCGCCAGCATCACCCCGAGTTTGGCCTCGATTTCCACCAGTTCGGTGGCCGGGTCGGAGCCGGCGACAATCCCGGCGCCGGCGTAAATATCCGCCTGGTTTCCGGCAAGCCAGGCACAACGCAGTGCCACGGCGAGGTCGCCGTCACCGTCCATCCCCAGCCAGCCGGTCGCCCCGCTGTACCAGGCCGCCCTCGCCTCGCCGTGGCTCGCCAGCCATTCCTGGGCGCGGCGGGTAGGATAGCCGCCCACCGCCGGGGTGGGATGCAGGCGTTCGGCCAGGCCGAGCAGCGTCACTCCCGGCTTGGCCACGCCCCTGACCACGCTGCGCAAGTGGCGCAAATCGCGGAGTTCGCGCACGGCCGGGCGCGAAGGAATTTCCTGGAAACTGCACGCCGCTTCGAGTGCCTGCACGATGGCATTGAGCACCAGACGATGCTCGCGTAAACTCTTGGCGCCGCCGAGACTGGCCAGTGAGGCCGCGTCCCATGCCGTTCCCGCCAGCGCCTCGCTGGTTACTTGGCCGCCGCGCAGTGTCACCAGGCGTTCCGGGGTCGCGCCGAGGAACACGCCGCGGCCGCCTTCGGCGTGGGAAAACAGGTAGCAATCGGCATAGCGCGCCGCCAGCGCCGCCATGACGGCCGCCGGAACGAATGGCCGGGCGCCGCGCACCCGCAGGCGGCGCGACAGCACCACCTTGTCCAATTGTCCGGCGCCGATGGCGGCGACCGCCTGTTGCGCCAGCGCCAGCCAGCCTTGATCCGGCGGCTCGGCCGCCGTTCTGGCGAGATCGTTGGCGCCCGGCGGCGGCAAGACGGAAGCGGCTTCCAGGCCATGCCAACGCGCCATCCAGGAGGCGAGAACGCTTTCCGGCGCGCTTTCCCGGTCGCAAGTGAACGTCGCGGCGCAGCCATCCCCACGCCGCTGCAACAGCAACGCCGGCACCGTCAGCCGAGCGTTCGGCAATACCGGATCGCGGCAATTCTGGTCGAAGGCGAATCCGGCCAGCGCCACCGGCGCCAAGCCGACGCCATCCGCATCCACCGCCTGCCAGTGGCGGCGGTATGCGGCGAAAGCGGCATCCATGGCGCGAAAGCGCCCTTCTCCCTGGGTTTCGACATTGGCGGCGCGCCCCACCCCGAACAACGCCAGCCTTTCCGCCGGATTCGTCCAGTAGTGGTGCTCTTCCAGAGCGAACGGCGGGTTGTCCAGCAAGCGTTCCGGTACGGCCACGGTCAAACTCAGCAACCCTTCGCCGCGCCCGCCGCCGTGACGGCGCAGCAATTCCGCCAGGCGCGTTTCCAGCCCCGGCGCCGCGGGATTCATGCGGATGCTATGCGCCATCGCTCACCCATTCCTGCGCCATTTCCTTCAATTTCACCCGATCCAGCTTACCCAGCGCATTGCGCGGCAACCCGGCGACGTTCCCCAGCATGCGCGGGCGAACGGCGCTCGCCAGGTGCGCGCGGCACCATGCTTCCAGCCGCGCCAGGTCGGCATCGCCGACCACCAGCGCCACCAGCCTCTCGCCCCATGCCTCGTCGGGTACGCCGGTTAGTGCCACATCGCGCACCCCCGGAAAATCCCGCAGCCGCTCTTCGATTTCGGCGGGGGCGACGTTGACGCCGCCGCTGACCAGCATTTCGTCGCGCCGCCCCAATATATGCAATTCCCCATCCCCACCGAGATGCCCCCGGTCGCCACTGGCGAACCATCCGCCGGCCAGCCCGACGCCCAGACGCATTCCGGGATTGGCATAACCCGTCATCACCGCGGCGCCGCGCACCTCGACGACGCCGCGTCCGTCGCCGTCCGCCTCGGCGATGCGCACCTCGAAACCCGGCAGCGGACGCCCTACGCGCCCTGGCGTCCAGTCGCGCGGCAGGGGAAACAATGTCGCCAACTGCGATGCCGTTTCGCTCATGCCGTAGGTCACGGCCAGCGGCCATCCCGCCGCGCGGGCGCGCGCGGCGAGCGCGGCGGACAGCGCGCCGCCGCCGGTCAGGACGTATTTCAGCGTATCCGGCGGCGGCGCGCCATGCGTTATGTCAAGCAGGCGCGCCAGCATCGCCGGCACCAGGGAAATATGGGTAACGCCGCGCCGACCGAGGTCTTCCCATACCCGCCGGGCGTCGAAGCCCCCGTGCAGCAGCACCGTGGCGCGCGCCGCGGCGCAGCGATAGAGGATCGCCATGCCGCCGATGTGATAGAGCGGCAAGCAGGCCAGCCATACATCCCCTTCCCGCAGCGGCAGCGTTTGCTGCGAGGCGGCCACCGAGGCGGCCAGATTGGCGCCGCTCAACAGCACGCATTTGGGTTCGCCGCTGCTGCCGCTGGTGGCGATCGCCAATTCGAGCGGAGCCGGGGCGTCGCCGGAAACTTGCGCCAGCAGCGCGGCACGGCGCGCCGGTGACAGCGCCGGATTCAAGGGCAGGAAGGGGACGGAGGAAAATGAACAAGCATGGGCGGAAAGCGCCAGCTCCAGGCTCGTGGCGGCGGATAACGGCATGATCCCGGCGGTGGCGGGACAGTCCGCGACACCCTGCTGGCAATGTTGCGCCAGGGCGCCGTAGGAAAATGTTTCGCCGCCGGCAAGCAGCGCCGCCGCTTGCGGCACAAGCGTAGCGGCTTGCGAAATCCATGCGCCGAGCTGGTTCAAGATGCTATTTGATCGCCGAGTGGATGCAGGCGATGCCGAATGACAGGTTGCGGTAACGCACCTCGCGGAAGCCCGCGGCTTGGATGATTCCGGCCATTTCCCGCTGATGGGGAAAACGCCGGATGGATTCCACCAGATAGGCGTAGGCCTCAGGTTCGCGCGCGATCCACGCGCCCAGGCGCGGAATCACGGTGAACGAAAAGAGGTTGTAGAAGGGGCGTAGCGGCGCCCAGGGACGGGAAAACTCCAGGCACAGGAAACGCCCGCCCGGTTTCAACACCCGGCGGATTTCCGCCAGCGCCTGATCCATGCGCGTCACGTTGCGGATGCCGAAGGCGATGGTCAGGGTATCCACCGACTCGTCGGCGAGCGGAATCGCCTCACCGGCGCCGGACAGCCACTCGACGTGGCGCAGGCCGCGCGCCTGCCCCTGGCGCATCATCGCCAGGCTGGGATCGCAGATCAGCACGCTGCGGTCGGCTCCCGCCAGCAATGCCGCCACGTCGCCAGTGCCGCCGGCCAGATCGACGATCACCTGCCCGGCGCGGGGCTGCGCCTGGCGGGCGAAGCTGCGTTTCCACAAGCGGTGGATGCCGAAGCTCATGGCATCGTTCATCAGATCGTAGCGCGGCGCCACGCCCTGAAATACCCGGCGGATGCGGCTCTCGCGTTCGCGCTCGTCGACGGACTGGAAACCGAAAGTGCGCGACAGGTCGCCCATGACGAATCCGTTACGGCAGGTCGCCGCGCTTGAACAACTGGTAGCCGGCAAAGGCGCAGATCGAACCGAGCAGGGTCGGATAGATCAAGCCGTAGGCCATGAAGCCGCCCATGCCGAAATGGTCGAAGATCACGAATGCCGAGGGGCCGAGCACCACCAGTTGCGGATCGAACAGCATCAGCGCGGCGGTGCGGAATACTTGCAGGGGATTGGCCAATGCCATGCCGACCACGGTATCGGGCGAAACATGCCCCTGGATCATCACGCCGAGCAGGATCAGATCGAGAAACAGCAACATGGTCAGCCAGATCATGAAAGCCGCGCCCTGCGCCACGTCGGTGGAGCGCGCCATCGAGGAAACCAGCATGCCGATGCCGAGAAAGCACCAGGCCATCGCCGCCAGCAGTCCGGTATAAAACAGGAACATGCCCCATGGCACCTCGACATCCACCACCAGCGCCCACAAGGCCGCACCCAGCATGGCGACGAACACCGGGGTGAACACCACCAGATAGCGGCCGACGATCTTGCCCCAAAACCATGCCGACAGCGAAACCGGCAGCGACAACAGGTATTCGAACACGCCCGCCTCGCGGTCGCCGGCCACCGAGCGCACGGTGGTAATCAGCACGAAAATCGGCAGGATCGCCATGGAAAGCTGGATATAGGTCACCAGCAGGCGCGACAGCCCGATGAAGCCCAGCACGCGCGATTCGGTAAGACCGAAGGCGAACAGCAGCGCGACGATGCCGCCGAATACCAGGCTATAAATCATGAACCAGCGCGAGCGCAGGGATTCGACGATGTCCAGTTTGGCGGTGAGCCAGAGATGTTTCATTGCGCTATGCCTTGTCTTAAATCCTTGGCGAGAACCCGTCTCGCCAATTCGCTGTAATCGATGCTGCCCGGCGCATCGTCCTCAATCGCCGCGTAGCCGTAGGCCATCGGCGAGGTCTTGCCGCCGATGTAGCGTGCCTGGCGCGCGTCCATCCACTTGCCGCTGCGGTAGCCCATCACCCACATTTCGGTGCTTGCATCGCCACCCCAGGGTTGTTTTTTCAGCCATTCCACCGCGCAGCCGATATCGTCGAACTTGAACGCCTGGTGCTTGGGTCCGCCGCGCACCTGGGCGGCGAAATGACGGTCGCTCAACGCCATGCCACAATGGGCGCAGCCGTCGCGATCCCACTTGATCTCCACCGGCCCGGTCTTGGGGTCGCCGGAGCAGGCCGCCAGCAGCAGCACGGCGAACGCCACCCAGGCGGCGCGCCAAAAGTTCACGCCCGCCCTCCGTCACCCTCGGTTTCGTCGAGACTGATCCGGGTCAGCAACCCCACATAGCGCGACAGCATGCCGAGGAAGCGCAGCCGGTCGGCGCCGGACACCATGCCCTGCCATTCGGCGCCATTGCCCATGTCGGTGAATTTCCAGTTGGCCAGCGCCCTGGCGATGGCCTCTTCGGGACGACGCAACGTCAGACGACAGGCCAGCAGGCCGGACAACGAAACGTCGTCGGCCACCTTGTCATCCAGCACGACCTTGCCGCGATCCAATTCCAGCACGCGGTTGACCAGCGCCGCCACTTCGTCGAGGCGGTGGCTGGAGATCAGCATGGTGGTGTTGTCCTGGCGCTCCGCGAGGATTTGAAAGAAGATATGACGCGCTTCCGGGTCGAGGTTGGCGGCCGGTTCGTCCATTACCAGAACATTACTGTCGCGCCCCATGGCGACGGCGATCAGCAGCTTCTGCTTCATCCCGCCGGACAGTTTGTTGAACGGCAGATGGCGCACCGATTCAACGTCCAGGCCGAGGCGCGCGGCGATGCCGGCCATGCGGCCTCGGTCGCTGTTGCACACCGAGGCGGCAAAATTGATCAGTTGCCCGACCGGCATTTTCAGGGGTGGCGGCAACTGCGGCACGAAGCCGATCTTCTGCAACACTTGCGTGCGCGCCTGACGCGGCTGAGCGCCTTCCACCGTCACCTGGCCGTCGTGAGTATATTCGCCGAGCAAACAGCGTATCAGCGTGGTTTTACCGGCGCCGTTGGAGCCGACCAGCGCGATGCGCTCCCCTAGCTGGATTTCCAGATCGGTGTGATCGAGGACGCGGTTTTTCTTGAAGACCTTGGATACGTTCTGAAATCGGATCATTATTAAGTTCAGTGTTGAGTGTTGAGTTTTTAGTGTTTAGTTGCGGTCGCCGCGCCAAGCGCGCCGGCGTCTTGGATCACGCGCGTAGCGCATTCCTCAACTCACCACTAAACACTCAAAACTAAAAACTGCTTTTCTTTACATCAGCTTGCTCAAGCCTTTCACGTCGAACTTCAGGGCGCCGCTCGGACACACATCGACGCACGCCCCGCAGCGCGTGCAATCGGCGCCGGTATCCAGGATAACGTCGGAAGCCCGGCCTTTCTTGACGATGTCCAGCACATGCGGCACTTCGCACACCTTGCGGCAGTCGCCTTCGTGGAAGCAGTGGTTGAGATCGTACTTGATCCGCAGCGGCGAATACACCCCGACGATACCGTAAGTCAGCCCGATCGGGCAAACGTAGCGGCACCAGCCGCGGCGCGAATAGAATATCTCAAATGCCAGCAGCAGCGCCACCCATCCCAACGCCAGCCCTGGCCCATAGATCATGGCGCGCGACAGGATGCCGGTGGGCGATATGGTTTCGAATATGGTGTAGCCGGTGATCCAGGCCATTGCCGCGAAGATGACCCACAACAGCGTCCTGACGCCGCGATGGAAGGTATGGTCGGTAACCAGCTTTTTTTCCACCAGGTAGAGATGCAGTTTTTCCGCCCACTCCGCCACCAGATGGTAGGGGCACACCCACGAGCAGAAGGAGCGCCCGCCGAAGATCAGCCACAGCACCACCACGGTGCCGGTGCCGATGATGAGATTGTTGATGATGTGCTTGTGCGCCAGCATCACCTGCAATGCCGAATTCACGTCGATAAGATGGAAGCCGAGCAGGCGCGAGGCGGTCAGCGCGCCTTCGAGTATCTGGATGTCGAGCCAGAACGAGACGACGAACAGCAGGTTGATGGCGATCAGGAACACCCAGCGGCGGTTGCGCCACGGCTGCCCCTGGCTACGGTGTTCGCGGGCGTGCTGCTTGAGCGCTTCCCAATCCACTTTTTCGACGCGCTTGAGTTCGTGAATCTGCTGCGCCGCCGGGGTGATCTGTTCGGCGCTGGGCTTGAGCGGCTCGCGCCCCAGCAATACCGCGACCGATTCCGTGTACTTGCTCATGTCGCTGCCTCCGTCCCCCAGGTTTTACGCGCTTCGATGACGATGGCCGCCGGCTCGGGCGGGCATACCATTTCACAGACGCCGCAGCCGACGCAAGGCTCGTGCACGGTCGGCGTCATGCGTTTGACGCCATCCGTCCCGATAACTTCCTCCAGGGAAATCGCCCCCTTGATGGGGCAGGTGCGCACGCACAAATCGCACAATTCCACATCGAAGGGATGATCGTTGAGCCGGATGGGTTTCCAGCGGTCCACCGAGGTGAAGCGCATCATCCCCGTGAACCCTTTTTCGCGCGCGGCGCCCTTGACGCCCTTGCCTTGCCGCGCCAGACAGGCATCGGGACGCGCCAGGACGGCCAAGCCGCAGCGTTCGTGGAGATTGAGCGTGGGTTCGGGATCGTTTTCCTTGGCCAGCAGGATGGGCGGAGCCGCCATCTCCGCGCCCTTGCGCACCGGCAGGAATACCGGTTTCTTATAGGTCAGCGCGCCGGTCGGGCAGGCCAGGATGCATTGCACCGCATCGCAGGAAAAATCGCATGCCTGCTGGCGCGAGTCGATGTAGGGCACGCCGATGCCGAAGCCGTGGTCGATGTCGTCCAGCTTGATCGCCAGCACCGGACACACCTGCACGCACTGCCCGCACTTGATGCAGGAGGCGAGAAAATCGTGCTCGTCCAGCGCGCCAGGCGGGCGCAGACGGTTTTCCCAGCCGCGCGCCACGGGGGTAAAACCCAGCAGAGGCACGCCCAGCGCGGCGGTGGCAAGCACCGCGGTGCGCAGGAAGCGGCGGCGCTCTTCCAGCCGCTTGCGATTGATTGCCGGATGAGCCGGCGCTTTGTTTTCGCTGGTCACTTATCTGCCCTCTTTATGTAGGAAGCGCGAGCGGGTCGGTGAAACAAGGGTTTTTCATCACGCAGAATCAGGTCGGGGGCGGAAAAAGGCGCGAGGCGCTCCAGAAAATCCAGCATCTCCATCGTCGGCGCATTCTTGAAAAAAAGCGCCGGGGGCATTTCCATCCAGATGCGGTCAGCATAGGCATAGAGATCGTAAGGCGTGTCGCCGATGCCGTCGTTGTTGCGGTCGAAACCTTGATAATCGTCCCAGAAATTGCCGCGCCAGACATTCCGCTTAGCGCTTCCGCCCGCGCCCACCGCCAGGTTGGTGATGTTGCCGTCGAAAACATTGCCGGTCACCTCATAACCGTCCAGATCGCTGTTGAAGCGGATGGCAATGCCGCTGTAGGCGATGCGGTTGTTCTTCAGGATAATCTTGGTATCCGGCTGAAACGGCGACAGGTCGGCGGACAGCCCCAGGGCGTTGTAAATAATTTCATTGTTCTCGATCAGCGCCGCGCTGGCTTCCTTGAAACCGATCCCCATCCCGGTGGGTCCATTGGAGTGGGAAATCACATTGTTGCGCACCGTGGTGTTGTCGGTGTACATCAGGTAGACGCCTACCGAATTGTCGTAGAAACGGTTGCCATCCACCACGTTGTCGTGCGCGAACATGAAATGGATGGAATAGCGGCTGCGCGCGCCGAGGTTGTTGAGGAACAGGTTGCCGCTGGAATACCACACCACCATGTCGCGCGAATCGACCACGGCATTCGCCTCGATGCGGTTGTTCATGCTGTACCACAGGCGCAGGCCGTCGCCGCGCACGCCGAGGTCGGCATTCTTGGAGCGCACCTGGTTGCCGCGCAACAGATTGTTGTTGGATTGCTTGAGGTCGATGCCGAACAGGCAATCGTCGATCACCAGCTTGTCAACGGTGTTGTTGTGGCCGCGCACGTTGAGGCAGGCGTCGTCGGTATCGTGCGAGGAGCCGGAACCGGTCAGACGCAAGCCGCGCAAGGTGGCGCCGCTGGTTTCCAGAATGAATACCGTGCCCTTGCCCCCCCCGTCGATAACCACCTTGCCGCCGCCATCAATCATCAGGGGCTTGGTCACATGCACCGGACCGGCGTAGCTGCCGGGTTTGGGCCGCAGGATGGAACCGGCGGGCGCGGCATCCACCAGAGCCTGGAAGGACGGCAGGCCGTGTATGCGCTTATCCCTTTCGTATAGCGGGATGAAGCGCATCGGCGTATCGACATTGACGCGCGGCGCCGTCCCCATATCGGGCGGGCCGCCGGCGCCCGCCTCGAAAGCCGAAGCGGACGCCGCCCACACACACAGCAAGGCGGCAGCCAGCCGCCCGCAAATGCCGGTCATCTCACAACTCGCCCTGTTCACGCATCTGCTTGCGGCGCAGCAACAGCGCCAGGAAACCGCACACCATTACCCCCAGCAACAGGGCATAGCCATAGTAGGGGTAGGAGTAGGTGCTGAACTGCGCCACCTTGCCCTCGCCGAACACGGTCGGCATGAAGGGCTTGACGGTGAACGCCCCCCACGGGTGCATGTTGTGGCCGAAGTACCACAGCCAGCCGGCATAATCCAACACGAAAAACACCGGCAACAGGGCGGGCACCAACACCAGCAGCAAGCTGAACTTGCGCCATTTCCACACGCCGAACATGATGAAGAGCATGGCGGCCACCAAGCCGGCCATCACCGCGCCAGTTACGGTTTTCAAGGTGCTTTCCCAGCGTTCCAGAACTTCCGGCTCCTTGAAGAAGGTGCCCGCCACCTCGCGGTAATGCGCGGCAAAGGCATTCAGATTCCCCATGGCATATTGATCGACCAGCATCCAGGCCGTAACGGCGGCGAAGCCCGCCCCCAGCACCAGCACTTGGCTTTTGCGCCCGGCAGGCATGAAGCCGAGCAGCATCACGGCAAAGAACGCGACGAAGAACTTGCCCAGCGGACGCTCCACCGGCGCGCCGGTTTCGATCGGGTACATGCCGACGTAATGATTGATGGTGTTCATTTCATGAACACAGTCGAGCGCCTCCGCGTCCTTGTTCACATCCTTCTTGGCATCCAGGATCGGGTTGTAGCGCTCGGTATCCTCGCCCAAATCGGCTTGCAAGGTCTCGCTGCCCATGCGGCTATGTTTGCCCACGGCCTTGCAGCCGTTGAACACGCCATTGAAATGAAAGTGGATGCGAATGCCGTCGGGAAAGGCATCCGCAGGATAGTTGGGGGCCGTCAGCGACACCCACCAGATCGGGGTGAAATACGCCGCAACCATCAGCACCAACGCCAACAGCGTCAGCCCGCGGATCTTCATGCTTTGCTTTTGTGTATCCATTTTTGATCGTTCCTGATTTCACACCGCCAGGCGGCACTCACATTCGAGTTCATGCACCGGTCGGAGTTCACGGATTCAATGGAATATCACTACTTTACCAAGTACTGATACAGTGTCAGGCAAAAGGGTCGCGGCCGACGCTGCGCCGCGACTCCCATGCGAACGTGTGAACGGGGTTGTTACTTCTTGCCGGCTTTCGGCTTGCACATCGAGCCGGGCATCTTCAAGCTGGACTGGTAAGCGGAAATCGCCACCAACTGGTCATTGGTATAGGGCTTAATCACCTTCACCATGTCCGGGTTGGCGTTGCGGCGATGGCCGTCGCGGATTTCCGTCATTTGGCGCAGCAGGTACTTGTAGTGCTGACCAGCGATAACCGGATAGAACTTCTCCTTGTTGCCTTCGCCGTTGACACCATGGCATTCCTTGCACTGCTTCTCGTAGAGCACTTTGCCCTTGGAAATTTGGACTGCCGCATCCGCGCCTTCGTATTTGCCATGATCCACGGGGATACACAGCTTTTCGATATAGGCCGCCGCGTCAGCCAGTTCCTGCGGATCGGTCAGGGTGGCGGCAAACGGGTACATGGTCGGGTTGTCGCGCAGACCTGCGCGGATGTCCGCCATCTGCTTGATCAGCACAGTGGTGTGCTGGCCGGCAAGCTGCGGGAATGTGCCGTCGGGACGCCCGGCGCCGGACGGCAAGTGGCAAGCGCCGCACACTTCATAGGCTTCCTCGCCACGCTTGACATCGCCCTTCAGCTTCAAGGCCTCGACTTTTTCGCCTTCCTGGGCGTTCCATTTGTAGCTCCCCGATTCGATCCCTTCCTTTTTCGGAGCGGGCGCGCCGGCCAGCACCGGAGCGGAAACCAGCGCGAACAGGGAAAACGCAGCAATCAAACTATTCTTCATAAACATTACCTCTTTTCGCAAATTAAACGATATGCTCAAAATTGATGCGGGCTTCATGACCTAGCTTCCTCGCCCATTTTCCGTACAGCGCGCATCCGATACAGTGCGTTTATTCTAGGGGACGACACTGCGCAATCGCATTGACATACATCAATTCCTACAAAATTATTCCAGCTTTCCCCGGCAGCAATCAGGGCTTCAGCTTGGAAATATACTCAGCCAGCACTTTCATTTCGGCGTCGCTGACCAGCACCATCACGCCCTTCATAGCGGCGCTGTTGCCATTGGCGCGCGCACCACTCTTGATGTCGATCATCTGCTTTTCGGCATAAGCCTTGTTCTGACCGGCAATCTTCGGATAATCGGGCATCAGCGGCGTCTTGCCGTCCTTGCCATGACAGGCGGTACAGGTCTTATCGACGTACAGCTTGGCGCCGTCGGCGGCATTCGCCATCCCGCTAGCGGACAACCCGGCCAAGGCAAGCATCGCCAATACAGTTGAAACTTTCATACATTTTCTCCTAATAAATCGCCCTCGAATGGCGATGCGGCAAATATTACAATGAAACTTGATCTAGATCAAGAAAACAAGATCAAGAGGTCTTGTTATCTCGTTCTCGCTCCCGAAAAAAACGGGGAGCTAAATCAGCTCCCCGCTTGATATTGCCACCTAGCTTCCCGTATTACTTACCGGTCGGCTTGGCGCCTTTTTGCTCCAGGTAGGTCTTGGCGCGCAGACCGATGTCGGCCGCCTTCACCTGGTACTGCCAAACCTGCTCAGCCCACAGGGTAGCGTTCTGCCAATCGTTCTTCTTGGCCGCTTCCTCGTGCTTGGCCTTGGCATCCGGCATCTTGTTGAGCTGGTCGGTCGCGTCTTCGACCATCGCCACCACGTCGGCAAAATCCTTGTAGTTGACGCTGGTGATGTACTTGACCACCGAGTCGATGACCGCCTGGGTATCGGCAATCTTCTTCACCTGCTTTTCATAGTCGGCCTTGGTGTAGATCGCCTTCTGCTCGGCATGCTTGACTTCCTTGTAGCCCTTCGGCTTGACCAGGAAGTAACCCTGCATTTCCAGGTGCAGCGCGGAGCAGAACTCGGTGCAGTAGTACGGATACACGCCTTCCTTGTCGGCTTTGAACTTCACCGTCACGGTCTTGCCCGGCTCGATGGAGGCATGCACGTTGTAGGTGCTCACCGTAAAGCCGTGGGTTTCGTCCTGGGCGCGCTCGAGGTTGGTCAGGTGGATCGTGACCTCGTCACCCACTTCCACCTCGATGGTTTCCGGGGTGATGTGCGAACGGATCAGAGTACCGAACACCTCGACCTTGTTGCCCTTCTTCACGGTCTTCTCTTCACCGGCGCGAACCTTGCCAGGATGCGGCTTGTCGGTGCGGCTGTCGGTGCCGACCTTGTAGCGCACGGCGGGCTTCAGCTTGGTCGCCTCGATGGACACCATGTAGTGCGGCTCGCCCAGCGGCAGAGGCATGTCATACAGCAACTGCATCTTGTCGTTGGCGATGTCGATCAACTGATGGTTTTGCGGATGCAGCGGACCAACCGGCACGAAACGGTCGATGGCCAGCTTGTTCAGCGCCACCAGGTAACGCCCCTTCGGATCGGCCGAGTCGCCTTCCATGGTATTCAAGTGGCCGATGTTGTAGTGCACGGAAACCTTGTCCAGCACCTTGCCTTCGCAGTAGTCCCACTTGGCGACCTGGGAATCCACGTACAGCGAGGTATAGGCCACGCACTTCTTGGAGTCGTACTGGGTATGCAACGGCCCCAGACCCAACTGGACTTGCTTGTGCAGCGCGTCCTGCATGGCGATCACGGGAATGCCGTAGGGATCCTTGCCTTCGAACTTGCCGGCCTTGATGGCGGCCTGGATCTTCTCGAAGCTGTACACGGAAACGTGCGTATCGAGCTTGCCGGACACCGTCATGAATTTGCCATCGGGCGTCACATCAACACCGTGCGGGCTTTTGGGTTCCGGCACCAGGAACAGGATGCCTTCCTTGATCGAGGTTTCCATCATCAGCACGTCATGGCCGTTGATCTTCTTGGCCTTGCCGGCGGCGACCAGTTCGGCAGCCTTCTTCCAGTTGATTACGTGCAGATAGTCGGTGTCTTTGGCGGAGCAACCGGCCTCATACGGTGGGCGGCCTTTTTCGATACCGCCGACGTAACGCTCGGAACAGAAGGAGTTGGTGAACGACCAGCCGTCGGACGGACCTTTACCCGCGTCGGACAAATCCTGGCTATACGGCGGCAGTTCCAGGGAGAAGGACTTCTTGGCGTCGATGCGGCCTTCCTTGCGGTCGAACTTCCAATAGGTCACGCCACCGCGATATTCCTCATTGAAACGCTCCAGCGGAACGTACTTCTTGTTCGCCAAAGGAGCGGCATACTGGGCAGCCTCGATCACGTAGTCGGTGTTCGGGGTGACGAACGCGCCGCCGTGCTCCGACTTGTAAATCGGGTTGACCACGATCTGCTTGGTTTCAAAGTCGCGCAGGTCGATCACCGCCAGACGGGGATTGGCCTTGTCGTTGATGAACAGGAATTGACCATCGTATTTGCCGTCGGTTTCGGAGATCGCGGGATGGTGGGTGTCGCCCCAGGTGATGTCCTTGCCGTCGATCTTGCCCTGAGCCAGCACGGCCTTGGAACTCTCGTCGAAGCCGTAGCCCTGCCAGGGTTCCGGCGTGAACACGCCGATGTACTTGAGGATGCGCATGGACGGGATGCCATACACGATCACTTGGCCGCTTTGCCCGCCGGAGCTGAACGCCACGAATTCGTCGCGCTTGCCGGTCGGCACGTAGGTCTTGGCGGCAGCCAGCAAATCCTGTTGCGAAAGCCCGCGACGCTTCATCACGTCTTGCAGGGACTCCGACGACCAGGCACTGCTTGCAGCGGCAAAACCAAGTCCCGCCGCGATCAGCAGCGAGGTCGATTTTTTACTGATTAGCTTCATAACGCCTCCCTTTCACAGATGTAAATCAAAAGCTTTACGCACACTGCCGTGCGATATGGCACAGCAGTGTGCGTAAAAACACACTCAATATCCTTGACGTAAATCAAGCGGCATTACGACTCGCTGCTTCTTACGACAAGAATATTCACCCTTACTCGAATTTCAGTAAGCAATATAGCACCACAATCATAACTGATCCATATCAACTTAAAAAAAATCCTGCCCGCATCGAATGAACGGCTTGCCGTTTATGCCAATCCTCCATCGAATCCCAGCCCATTCATGCCGTTATCCAAGTCTATCCGGGAGAATTCTAATTGTGGCGCGTTACCAACATTTGACAGCAGCCAGGAGGAAGTCGCCACGCCATGCGCCAGCCCGTTTCCCAGCGCCGCCGCCAAATGCGCCGCCGCCAGCACCCCGACCGCGCTGTCCACGGCGCTGGTCACCACGCACTCGATTCCTGCCCGCTCCGCGCTCTTCGCCAGCGCGAAGGATGGGCGGACGCCGCCCAACGCCATCGGCTTGAGCACGAGACGGCGCGCCGCGGCTTCCGCCAGCACGCCTTCCGCGCCCAGATTCCGCAGCGATTCGTCGATCGCCAGAGGGAACGGCGCCAGCGCCTGGAGTTGCCGCAACAGGGCGATTTCAGGGTGGGCAAGCGGCTCTTCCAGCGATTCGACGGGCAGCCCCGCCAGCCCACCGATAAAACGCTTCGCCTGCTCCATGTTCCAGGCGCCGTTGGCATCCAATCGCAGCCGCGCTCCCGGCGGCAATCCCGCGGCGAGGCGGCGCAGACGCTCCAATTCGATTTCCGGCGCAGCCAGGCCGACTTTCAGCTTGAGTATGGAAAATCCCTCCGCCAGAGCGGCGGCGGCCAGCCCCGCGACATCCCCCTCCAGCCCGCCCAACATGGCGTTGGCCTCGAATGTCAGCGGCGCCCGCGGATTCAGCCAGCGCGCCAGCGGCAGGCCGGCTTGCTGCGCCAGCAAATCCAGCAGCGCGGTTTCCAGCGCGCAACGGGCTGCCGGCGCCCGCTCGGCGGCTTCGCCGAACCGTCCCAGAGCCTCGTCCGGCGCGCTCCCGCACAACAGCGGCGCCGCCCTTTCGAGGCAGGCCAGCGCCGCCTCCGCCGTTTCGCTGCCCGCCTCGGGCAGCGGCGCGCAATCGCCATGCCCGGCAAGCCCCGCCTCGGTTTCGAGACGCACCAGCCAGCCGGCGCGATGCGTCAATACGCCGCGCGCGCTCCGCCAGGGCAGGCGCAACGGCAAGCGATAGGGAATTATCCGGCTTGCGCTGATTCGCAAAGGATCACGGTTACAACAAGGGTTGGAGAACCTGCTCGAGACGCTCGCGCGTCACCGCGCCACGCTTGGAAAAAACCACCTTGCCCTGGCGGTCGATCACCAGGGTGTAGGGCAGACCGGCCGAGCGGTTGCCCAACGCTTGCAGCAACTCGATGCCCTTGTCCTTGCCCACCAGAATGGGGTAATTCACCTTGTTGGCCTGGACGAATTCCGGGATGCGGGTCTTTTCCTCGACCGCCAGCCCGATCAGGATTACGCCGCGCCCGCCGTAGCGGTCATGAATCTCCACCAGATCGGGAATCTCCTTGCGACACGGCGGGCACCAGGTTGCCCAGAAATTCAGCACCAGCGGCTTACCCTTGAAGTCCGCCAGCGCCACCGGCTTGCCGTCGAGATCGTCGAAAACCGCGGCGAATACCGCCTCGCTGGAAGGATAATCCCCTGCCATCGCACCGCACGTCCAAATAAACAGCAACCCCGCCAGCCATCTCTTCATAGCACCAACCCCAAACTCAACAAAATCGTGAATGCCAGTTGCAGCTGCGCCGTCTGCGCCAGCAACCGGTTGTAACCCGCCCCCGGCGCTTCACGCCGGATACCCCGAATCAGCGCCGCCGCCCACGGCGCCGCCAGCAACGGCAACCAGACGACGGCGCCCGCCGGCAGCAAGGCGCCCAGCAGCGGCAACAGGAAAAACGGCAGCGCCAGCAATGCCGCGTACTCGTTCCGGCTCCACGCCAGCCCGATGCATACCGCCAGGGTGTTCTTGCCGACCTTGCGGTCATTTTCGAGATCGCGGGCATTATTGACGACTATCACCGCCGCCGCCAGCAACCCGACCATGTTGGCGGCGACCCAGGCCGGCCAGCCGAAGTGCAAGGTTTGCAGATAGTAACTGCCCATCACGGCCACCACCCCGAAAAACAGCCACACGAACAGTTCACCGGCGGCGCTGTAGGCTATCGGCCGCGGCCCGCCGGTATAGGCCAGCCCGGCTGCAAGGGAAAACAGCCCGGCGAGAAGGATCGGCCAGCCGCCATGCCAGACCAGATAGACGCCGAGCGCCAGCGCGACGCCGAAACACAACGCCACGGCGCGCTTCACCTGGGCGGCGCTGAACCAGCCGGATGCGGTGGCGCGCGAAGGCCCCAGGCGTTCGGGGGTATCGGCGCCGCGCTCGCAATCCTTCACATCGTTATGCAGGTTGGTGCCGATCTGGATCAGCATCGCCGCCAACGCCGCGACCAAGGCGGGCAGCCACAGGAATACCCGCTCCTCGCGCCATGCCAGGGCGCAGCCGACCATAACCGGCGCCAGGGAAACGCTCAAGGTTTTGGGGCGGATGGCCAGCCACCATAACTTCAATGTCGAGTTGTTCATGCCATGGGGCTACGAAATACTTTTGGTTCTTTTTTCAAACGGTTGCGCGTTAACCGTTTGAAGAAAGAGGCTAGGGGCGCCGGGGAAACTTGGAAAAATCCGGCGGGCGCTTTTCCAGCCAGGCATCGCGGCCTTCCTGACCTTCCGGAGTCATGTAATAAAGCGCGGTGGCATTGCCGGCCAGCTCCTGGATGCCGGCCAGGCCGTCGGTGTCGGCATTGAACGCGGCCTTCAGCACGCGCAGGGCGGTAGGCGACAATTGCAGCATCTCCCGGCACCATTTCACCGCTTCCGCCTCCAGCTCGGCGAGCGGCACCACGGCGTTGACCAGCCCCATCTCCAGCGCTTGCCGCGCATCGTATTGGCGGCACAACAGCCAGATTTCCTTGGCTTTTTTCAGCCCTACCGCACGCGCCAGCAATCCCGCACCGAATCCCGCGTCGAAACTGCCGACGCGCGGCCCGGTCTGGCCGAAACGGGCGTTGTCGGCGGCGATGGTCAGGTCGCACACCAGGTGCAGGACATGGCCGCCGCCGATGGCGTAGCCCGCCACCATCGCCACCACCGGCTTGGGCAGGCGGCGGATTTGCATTTGCAAGTCGAGCACGTTGAGATGCGGCGTGCCGCCTTCGTCATGGTAACCGCCATCGTCGCCGCGCACCTTCTGGTCGCCGCCCGAACAGAAGGCCAGCCCACCCGCGCCGGTCAGGATGATGGCGCCCACCGCGTCGTCGAGATGCGCCATCTGGAAGGCCTGCATCAACTCCTTCACGGTCTGGGGGCGGAAGGCGTTGCGCACCTCGGGACGATTGATGGTGATTTTGGCGATGCCTTCGGCGCGATGATAAAGAATATCGCTGAATTCACCGCCTGCTTTCCAGTCCATTTATCTGATTTCACGCTATTTAGGAAGGCGCACAGTATATTCGGCGGCATCGTTTTTCTCAAACCGGCCGGCGCGGCATGTGACATTTATGTTGCATCACCCCAAATTACCCAATAAAATTACTCGGTTAAGCAATCAACCCAGATTATCCATTAGGGCGCGAGATGATGGCGAGACGGTTTGTGAGGCTGTTTCGTCGCTTGCGAGGCGTTCATGGCTATTCCATGGACGACGAACAAGCGGCGGAAATGACCGCAAACTGTCCGCCAGCGCTCGCGCAGCCTCGAAGAGCCTCCTAATGGATAATCCGGGTTAAATTCATCATTCGCCAACACCGGAGCAGCATCGCCATGTTAAACAATCTGAAAGTCGGCGCCCGGCTTTATATTCTTGTCGGCGCCCTATCCATCTTCATGGTCGCCATCGGCGTCATCGGGCTGCGCGGCATGTCCGGCGCGGTCGGCGGACTGCAATCGGTTTACGAGGACCGTACCGTGCCGGTGATAGACCTGGCGCAAATCCAGCACCTGCTGAACAGCAATTTCACCGAAGTCCTGCGCGCCTTCCAGCATGACCCCGGCGGCAAGCTGGCGGTGCTGCACGACCACCCGGTCAGCGAGCACGCCGAGCGCGTCGAAACCAACATCAAAGTCATCGACGCGCTCTGGAAAAAATTCATGGCGACCCGCCTGACGCCGGAAGAAAGCCAATTGGCCGAAACATTCACCAAGAAGCGCAGCGAATATGTCGAAACGGTTTTGCTGCCGACCCTGGCGGAGTTAAAAGCCGGTAATTATTCCACCGAGATTATCGGAGTTTTCCTCAAGACCAACCGCAAGCTCGCCGGGCCGATGAACAAGGCGCTGGAAGACCTCATCAAATACCAGGATCACGCCGCCAAGGAAGAACACGGCCGCGCCGTGGCCAACTACAAAATCACGCACGCGCTCGCCCTCGGTTCCATCGGCGGCGGCTTGGTGTTGGGTTTCATCGTCGCCTGGCTGATTATCCGTTCGATCACCACCCCGCTCAACCAGATGCGCGCAACCATCGGCGCAGTCGAGAAAAGCGGTGATTTCACCCACCGCATCCCGGTCGGCGGCCATGACGAAGCCGGCCAGGCGGCCAATTCCTTCAACGAATTGATGGCCACCCTGCAATCCGCATTGCGTCAAATCCTGGACAGCGTCGGCCAGGTATCCGACGCCGTGCACACCCTGTCGTCGTCGTCCAGCCAGGTAGCCTCCAGCTCGGCGCATCAAAGCGAGGCAGCTTCCTCCATGGCGTCCACGGTGGAACAGGTCACGGTGAGCATCAACCACGTTTCGGAAAACGCCTGCAAAGCACTGGCCATTTCCCGCCAATCCGGCGACCTTTCCAGCCAGGGCGGCAACATCATCCACAACGCCGCCACGGAGATGAAGCAAATCGCCGACACCGTGCGGCAAACCTCCGCCACCATCGAAAACCTCGGGCAACAGTCGAACCAGATTTCTTCCGTCGTCCAGGTCATCAAGGATGTCGCCGACCAAACCAACCTGCTCGCGCTCAACGCCGCCATCGAAGCGGCGCGCGCCGGCGAACAGGGGCGCGGCTTCGCCGTGGTGGCCGATGAGGTGCGCAAACTGGCCGAACGCACCACCAAAGCCACCGAGGAAATCACCCAGATGATCGTTTCCATCCAAAACAGCGCACAAGCGGCGGTTGCCAGCATGAGCGAAGCGGTCGAGCAGGTCGGCGGCGGCGTGGCGCTGGCCGAACAGGCCGGGGAGGCGATCAACCAGATCAAGGACGGCTCTGGCCAAGTCATAGCCGTGGTCGATGACATTTCCACCGCCCTGGCGGCGCAAAGCGACGCCAGCAACGACATCGCCGCCCATGTCGAAAGAGTGGCGCAAATGAGCGAGGAAAACAGCGCGGCGGCGAAGGAAACCGCCAGCGCCGCCACCCACCTCGAACAATTGGCCAACGCCATGCGAACCGCCGTCAGCCGGTTCAGAATTTGACTTAACCCGCCAGAAGCTAGAGACTAGAGTCTGGCGGATTACCCCCAATCGAAACCGACTCACAAAAGTTTTGTGGAAACGCAAATGCCCCAGGCTGTTCAACTCAACCTGATCCACGACGAAGGGCTGGGCGCTTATAAAGTCCCGGCTCTGCGCGTGCTCACTGAAATCACCTCCAGCCTGTCCAGCGAGGACAATCTCGATTCGCTGCTGGAGCGTTTCCTCGGCACCATGATTAAGCTCGCCGGCGCCGATGCCGGCGCGGTGCGCGTGCTGGCGGCGGACGGCGAGCACCTGCGCCTGGTCGGCGCCATCGGCCTGCCGCCGGAGGTGGTCGATTGCGAGCGCTACATCCCCCTGGAATGCGGCGTCTGCGGCGAGGCGGCGCGCGGCGAGCACGGCGTGCAGCACGGCGACAGCCACCAACTGCGCTTCTGCTCGGAGCGCACCTCACTGTCCTATTTCGGCGAGCGCTGCCAGCGCATCATCGCCGTGCCGTTGCGTTACCAGGGCAAGATCCTTGGCGTCTACAATCTGTTCATGGCCACCGACGACCCGGTGCCGGAAGACGTCGCCCTGCTGTTCCACTCGATCAGCGAGCACCTCGGCATGGCGCTGGAAAACGCCCGCCTGACGCGGGAAAACCTGCGCATCACGCTGACCAACGAGCGCCAGATGCTGGCCAACGAACTGCACGATTCGCTGGCGCAGACCATGGCCTACATGAACATGCGCCTGTCCCTGCTGCGCGACGCCATGGACAACCGCAACCAGGAGAAGTCCGACCGCTACCTCAACGATCTCGGACGCGCATTGGATTCGGCCTATGCCGAACTGCGCGAACTACTGGCGCAATTCCGCAATCGCATGGATCCGCGCGGCCTGCTGCCGGCGCTGTGGGACATCGCCAGCAGCTACCAGGACCGCACCGGCATCAACCTGGACCTCGACAACCGCGCCCCCGACATGAACCTGCCGCCGGATCAGGAAGTGCAGGTCTACCACATCGTCCAGGAAGCATTGACCAACGCGAGCAAGCACTCGCACGCCAAAAACGCCAAGATCACCATCGCGCTGGAAAACGAGCAATACATTTTCACCGTGGAGGACGACGGCATCGGCATCACCCAGCCGGTTAAAACCGGCGACGGCATGCACCTGGGACTCAACATCATGCGCGAGCGCTCCCAGCGCCTGGGCGGCGGCATTACCGTGGAAACCCGCCCGGAAGGCGGCACCCGGGTCTGTCTGACCTTTCCCGCCAAGGAAAAAGCCAAATGAGCGACCCCATCCGCGTATTGCTGGTGGACGATCACACCCTGTTCCGCATGGGGCTTTCCGAACTGCTCGAACAGCGCGGCACCATCAAGGTGGTGGGCGCCACCGGCAGCCCCGAAGAAGCGCGGCGCATCCTGCGCGAGGAAAAGCCCGACGTAATTATCATGGATTTGCACATGCCGCCCCTGGATGGCCTGACCCTGTTCCGCCAGTTGCGCCAGGAGGGTTTCACCACACCGACCCTGATGCTCACCGTGAGCAACGCCGAGGAGGATCTCACCAACGTGCTGCGCGCCGGAGCGCGCGGCTACCTGCTCAAGGACATGGAGCCGGACGACGTGGTGGACGCCATCCAGCGCGCCTCGCGCGGCGAAACCGTGGTCGCGCCGACCATGACCATGAAGCTGGTGAAGCTTCTGCAACAGGAACAGCCGGCCTCCAACCCCGCCACGCTGCTGGAGTTGCTGACCCAGCGCGAGCGTGAAATCCTTACCCATCTGGCGCAGGGTGAAAGCAACAAGGTCATCGCGCGGGCGCTGGAAATCAGCCACGACACCGTCAAGCTCCACGTGCGCCACATTCTGTCGAAGCTCAACCTGTCCTCGCGCGTCGAAGCGGCGGTGTTCGCGGTTGAACACAAGTTGAATTCACCCGTCTCCGCCCCCATTACCAAGTGAAACATATATATATTTGAGTCGAGCATTGAGAGGGATGAGCGGAGAGCCAATAATGACTCTCGACCCTCGACTCCCGACTCTCCAACCGAGGTTTTATTTATGGACTTTTTTCCCGTTTTTCTCGACATCAAGAACAAGCCCTGCCTGGTGGTCGGCGGCGGCGAAGTGGCGGCGCGCAAGATCGGCATGTTGCAGCAGGCGCACGCCAAGGTGACCGTGGTCTCCCCGGAACTTTGCGCCACCTTGCAGGAGCAGGCCGATCTGGGTCAGATCGAGTTTCACCGCACCCGCTTCATCCCCGAATTTCTCGACGAGGCGGTGCTGGTGATCGCCGCCACCGATGACCGCACGGTCAACGCCGAGGTTTCCGCCGCGGCGCAGCGCCTGCGCATCCCGGTCAACGTGGTCGACAACCCCGACCTGTGCTCCTTCATCATGCCTTCGGTGATCGACCGCACGCCGATCGTGGTCGCCATTTCCAGCGGCGGCATGGCGCCGGTGCTGGCGCGCACCTTGCGGGCACGCCTGGAAACCCTGATCCCGGCCAGCTACGGACGGCTCGGCGCGCTCGCCGGCGCCTTCCGCGACAAGGTCAAGTCCCATTTCAAACGCCCTGCCGACCGCCGCCTGTTCTGGGAGAAAATCATCCAGGGACCGGTTGCCGAGATGGTCTTCGCCGGCCAGGACGATGCCGCCCGCAAGGCGTTGGAAAACGCCCTGGCGGCCGATTCCGGCGACGTGCCGCCACGCGGCGAGGTGTATCTGGTCGGCGGCGGCCCCGGCAATCCCGACCTGCTCACCTTCCGGGCGCTACGCCTGATGCAGCAGGCCGACGTGGTGGTGTACGACCACCTGGTCGCCCCCGCCATCCTCGAACTGGCGCGCCGCGATGCCGAGCGCGTCTATGTCGGCAAGGAACGCAACAACCACACCATGCGCCAGGAAAACATCAACGAACTGCTGGTGCAACTGGCCAAGGAAGGCAAGCGCGTACTGCGCCTCAAGGGCGGCGACCCGTTCATTTTCGGGCGCGGCGGCGAGGAAATCGAAACCCTGGCGGCCAACCACATCCCCTTCCAGGTGGTGCCGGGCATCACCGCCGCATCAGGCGTCTCGTCGTATTCCGGCATCCCCCTGACCCACCGCGACTATGCCCAGTCCTGCGTGTTCGTCACCGGGCACCTCAAAGACGGCAACGTCAACCTTGATCTGTCCGGCATCGCCAAGACCAACCAGACCATCGTCATCTACATGGGGCTGCTCGGCCTGCCGCAACTCTGCCAGGAACTGGTCAAGCACGGTCTGCCGGTCACCACGCCGGCCGCCATCGTGCAGCAAGGCACCACCGTCAAACAGAAGGTCGTCACCGGCACCCTGGAAACCTTGCCGACGCTGGCGGTGGATGCCCAGCTCAAGCCACCGACACTGATCATCGTCGGCGAAGTGGTCAAGCTCCAGGAAAAACTGGCATGGTTCAAGCCGGAACTTGAGGAAGGTTCGAGCTTTGTCGCCCCACAGAATCCCGACTAAATTAGCTTAACCACGGGGAACACGGGGAAACCTCGCTCACCTGGCGGGTGATCAGGAAGTCTCTTTCAACTTTTGGCTTCCGTGGTTTTCCCCGTGCTCTCCGGGGTTCAAACAAAGGGTTTGGGTTAAACGCCTATTTCAGGTCTTAGGATGGCTGTGCACATGCTCGCCATGGCGGTGATGCTGGACATCCATGTCCACCGGCACCAGATTCAACTGCCCATGGCGCACGCCGCGCTCGGCGATCACACTCTCGGCGAAACGCCGCACTTCCCCGGTCGGGCCGCGCAGGATGGCGGTCTCCAGACAGTTGTCGTGGTCGAGATGGACGTGCATGGTGGAAAGGTTGAGATCGTGATGATCGTGCTGAAGCGCCGTCAGGCGTGACGCCAGGTCGCGCTCGTGGTGGTTGTAGACGTAGCTTAGGCTGGCGATGCACCAAGGCGCCTCCGATTTTTCGATCCGTTCGCTTTCCAGACGCTGGCGCAACATGTCGCGCACCGCCTCGGAGCGGTTCCGGTAGCCCTGGCGTTTGATAAGTTCGTCGAATTGCCGCGCCAGCCTTTCGTCGAGCGAAATGGTAAAGCGTTCCATCCTGTCGTTTCCCCTTCCCCATGGTCTCGGTTGAAATTTTCCCGGATAGTAACATCAAGCCGGGGCGCGCCCGCAAGCCGGAAAATGCGAAGGGGGAAAGGAGGGCGGCGCCGGGCTACAATTTCGTCACGTTCTGATTCAGTTCGTTGGCCAGCCTATCGACATCGCCAGCCAATTGGCTGGTATGTTCCGACGAGGCGGCAACGGTTTCCACCTTGTGCGCGATGTCGTAACCCGCGCTGCTCTGTTCCTTGGCGGCGTTGGCAATATCTTCCACGGCGTGCGCGACCTGGGTAGAACGGTTTTCAATCTGCTTCAATGCCGCCTCGACCACGCGCGACTGAGAGACGCTGTCCTGCGCCTTTTCGGAAGCGGCCAGTATATCGGACGACACCACCCCGACGTGTTCCTGGACGGCGGTCAATATACTGCCGATTTCCATGGCGGACTGGGTCGATTTTTCAGCCAGCTTGCGCACTTCGTCCGCCACCACGGCAAAACCGCGTCCTGCCTCGCCGGCGCGCGCCGCCTCGATGGAGGCGTTCAGCGCCAGCAGGTTGGTCTGTTCCGCTATGGCCTGGATAGCGCCGACTATGGTCTGTATCTGCTCGCTTTGGCGTCCCAGCTCACGCACTTTTTCCTCGGCCTGGCCAACCACGTGCGAGGTTTCCTCCATCGCCGCGATGGTTTCGTTTACCGCCAGGCTCCCTTGAGCGACGGCATCCACGGTTTCCCGGGTCAGCGTCAGCGCGCTGTCGGCATTCTGGGAAACCTGGTCGATACTGACCGAAAGCTGCTCGGTCGCGGCCGACATGCTGGCGGTCGCCGAGGACTGCTCGTTCATCAGCTTGCGCACCGTATTGGTGAGTCCCGCCAACTCCCTGGTAATCCGGTTCACTTCCTCGGTGACTTGCCGCTTTTGCCTTTCCATGCGCCCCTTGGCGATGGCGTTGTCCTTGAACACCTGGACGGCGCGCGCCATCTCGCCGATTTCGTCGAGTTTGCGGGTAAACGGCACCGCCACGCTGGTATCGCCCTGCGCCAGTCCACCCATGGTCGAGTTGATGGCCTTGAGCGGCTGCGCCACGCGGAAGCGGGTGAACCAGAAGGAAAACAGGCCGAAGACGATGAGAAAAAGACAGGCGATGAACATGACGCCGCCGACCGTGCCGGAAAGCGTCCAGATGGCGTCCTCGACCGCGTCCGCGCCGTGCTTGCGTTGCTCCTGAAGCGCCAGCTTGATGCGTTTCAGCGCCGCCACCGCGGCGGCGTCATCGACGCCTGCCGTTCCGCCGGAAAGCGCCTGTTCGTAGGCCGCCAGGGTCTTTTCCAGGATGGCGAGATCGGCCTTTTCCGCCTCGCTCGGATTGGCCGACAAAAAGGCCGGAATACCCTCGCGCACCTTGGCGATGCTCCCGGTTACATTCTGGCGCGCCGTCCCGTCGCCCGCCAGCGCCGCCGGCCAATACTGGGCGAGGCCGCCATAGCCGAGATGATCCTGAAAATGTCCGAGCAGGTCGATGCGCCGCGCCAGTCCAGAATCGTAACCGCGCCACACGCTGCCGATCTCCGCCACCGACTTGAAGGTCAGCAGCGTGGCGCCCACTCCTGCCAGCAGCAGCAGGAAAGTGAAAAACGTGACGAGGTGCGCCACGCGGAACATGCGCACGTTATCGACGACGCGAAACAATCCCACGACGAAACGCCCCAGCGCGTTCAGGTCATCGTCTTCCATGGCCGGGTTGTGATTGCCCATTTTTCCTATCCTTCCGCCGCCCATGCGGCCAGCTCGTCCAGTCCGATACGGATGGCTTCGTCCATCGTTGCGGCGACCTTCGGCGTCAAGCCGCCACCCCAGTCGTCGATGTTTTCCAGTTGCACGCCCACCAGCGTCACTTTCTCCGGCATCTTTCCGGTCAGCTCGGCCGCCGCCAGCACGTCGGTAAAGGCGCTCTGGTGCAGGCTCAAGGGACGCTGGCCGAAGAAAACCGGAATCTCCCCGTCGCGCAGCACCACGATTTGCCCCGGCTTGCGCCCGAAATCGACGGCGTCGAATACCAACAGGCGGCGCGCCCCCTGCACTAGCGGCAGCAGGTAAATGCCTTGGGTGCCGCCGTCGACCGCGTCAATTCCATCCGGCACGCTTCCTTCCTTCACCATCCTCTCAACCGCCCTGGGGCCGAACCCTTCGTCCGCCCACAACACGTTGCCGACCCCCAGCACCACGGTTTCCGAAGCCATGGAACTCAATCGCGGAACTGCCTTTCGCCCGAGAGCATGGTGCTGATGGTGGTCTGGCGCGACAGGATGTCCTCGCGCACGGCGATGTACAAATGCACCATGACGAACCACACCATTACCCACATGGCCAGGCGGTGAATCACGTGCAGATCGAGCGAATTGCCGAATAGCAGGGTAATCCAGCCGAACAGGAAATATTGCCAACTGTCGTGCCCGGTCACTTCGGCATACATGGCGAAGCCGGTGGCGATGATGACCGCGCCGGGAATGACGAACATGACGATCATGGCGATATTGGCCAGCGGATTCAGACCGATATAGCGCAATGGACCTTTCAGCAGCAGGTTCCACTGAATCTGGCGGATAAAGCCTTCCAGCCACACCTTGCGCCAGATTTCGGGCATGAAAAGCTGGTAGCTGATGCCGCCTTCGGCGAATACCAGCCACAGCCGCATCACGGCCAGCAAGGCGAAGATGTAGCCGAATGCGAGATGAAAGAAACGTATCCAGCCCATCACGTACAACGTCGAGGTATCGCCGATCGCCGAGGGCGGCGGGACGCCGATGAAATAGCCGGTAATCGCCAACACCAGCACGGCGAGGGCATTGAGCCAGTGCCAGATGCGCACCCCCGGCCCATAGAGCATCACCGCCGGCAGCAGGCCGCTGTCTGGAACGCGCTGGTAGGGGATGTGTTTGGCCATGGCTTTATATTTACTGGATTTTCACTTCGGTCAGCAGTCCGCCGTCCGGGCCGATGACGTGGGTGGCGCAGGCCAGACAGGGATCGAAGCTGTGGATCACGCGCAGGATTTCCAGCGGTTTGGCCGGGTTGGCCATCGGCACCCCCAGCAGCGAGGCCTCGTAGGCGCCGATATTGCCGGCGGGATCGCGCGGGCTGGCGTTCCAGGTGGTGGGCACCACGCACTGGTAGTTGTCGATCTTGCCGCCCTTGATGTGCAGCCAATGCCCCAGCGCGCCGCGCGGCGCCTCGCAGTAGCCCACGCCCTTGGCCTCGGCAGGCCAGGTGTCGGGCTGCCATTTTTCGGTATTGGCGGTGGCGGAATTGCCGGAGCGGATGTCGGATTGCAGCAGCGCCACCTGCTCCTTGAGCTTTTCCGCCGCCCACAAGCCTTCCAGCCCGCGCGCGGCAGTGCGCCCTAGGGTCGAGAACAGCGCCGCGAGGGGCAGATCGAGCTTTTTCAGGGTGCCGTCCACCAGTTCTTGCACCCGTTTGTCGCCGGCGGCGTAGGCGATCACCATCCGCGCCAGAGGACCGACTTCCATGGCGTGGCCTTTCCAGCGCGGCGCCTTGATGTAGCTGTATTTGTCGTTCTCGTCGATCTCCTCGATGCGCGCGCCGTCCTTGCCGCCACGGCTCTTCGGCCCGAGGCGGAATTCCATGTCGGTCTTGCCGTCCCACGGATGCAGTCCGGCTTTTTCGTCGGGATAGCGGTACCAGGAATGCTCGACGAATTCATGCACTTGGCCAAGGTCTTTCAGATCGACCTCGTGCAACTGCTTGAGATCGCCGTTGAGAATGACCCCGCGCGGCAACATGAAGCTGGCGTTCGAGGTGTCGTTGGCCAGCATGGGGAATTCACCGTAGGACATCAGGTTCTTGCTCGCCAGCCCGTCGCCCAGCTTGAACCATTCCTTGTAATACGAAGCGATGGCGAGCAGGTCGGGAACATACACCTGCGACATGAAAGCCAGCGTCTGGTCGGCGATTTTCGCCACCAGGTTGAGGCGCTCGGCGTTCACCGCGCCGATCGCTCCGGCGTCGTGGACGTTGATCGCCGACGGCACGCCACCCACCAGCCACATCGGGTGCGGGTTCTTGCCGCCGAACACCGCCTGGATCTTGACGATCTCACGCTGGAAATCGAGCGCCTCGATATAGTGCGCCACCGCCATCAGATTGGCTTCCGGCGGCAGCTTGTAGGCCGGATGCCCCCAATAGCCGTTGCGGAACGGGCCGAGCTGGCCGGAACCGACCAGCCGCTTGATCTTCTGCTGCACCTCGCTGAAGTAGCCGGGGGAGGATTTCGGCCACGACGAAATCGACTGCGCCAGCTCGGAAGTGGCCTTGGGCGAGGCGGAAAGCGCCGACACCACGTCCACCCAGTCGAGCGCGTGCAGGTGGTAGAAATGCACCAGGTGGTCGTGTGCATAGAGCGCGAGGTGCATGATGTTGCGTATGGTGTTGGCGTTCTTCGGGATCGGTATGCCCAGCGCGTCCTCCACCGCACGCACCGAAGCCAAGGCGTGGACGCCGGTGCACACGCCGCAGATGCGCTGCACGAAAGCCCAGGCGTCGCGCGGATCGCGCCCTTGCAGGATCGGTTCCAGGCCGCGCCACATGGTGCCGACGGAAACCGCGTTGCGGATGACGTTGTGGGCATCGACGTTGACCTCGATGCGCAAGTGTCCCTCGATGCGCGTGACCGGGTCGATGGCGACGCGCCGCCCGGAGTTGTCCAGGGTGAAACCGTTGGGTGTGGTGATCTGACTCATGAGTTGTTGTCTTCCGATGTGCCTTCGCCGTGCTCCATGCCGGCATCCTTGGAGCGCTTGCCGGTCAGCACGCGCTTGACCAGCGTTGCCGCCGACTGGACGGCGATGGCGCCGCCCAGCGCGGCCGCGCCCGCCAGCGCCACCTTGTCGGCGTTGGATTCGATTCCCCATTGCTGCATGCCGGGCAGCCGTTCGTAGAACGGCCCGCGGTCGAAATAGCCTTCTTCCGAACAACCGATGCAGCCGTGGCCGGATTTGATGGGAAAGCTCACCCCCTCGTTCCATCCCATCGAGGCGCACGCATTGTAGGTGGTCGGGCCGCGGCACCCCATCTTGTACAGGCACCAGCCCTGGCGCGCCCCCTCGTCGTCCCAGCTTTCGACGA
This sequence comes from uncultured Sulfuricella sp., assembly GCA_964505475.1. Lineage (GTDB taxonomy): Bacteria > Pseudomonadota > Gammaproteobacteria > Burkholderiales > Sulfuricellaceae > JAGXQV01. The sequence goes on from CAZDIJ010000009.1 coordinate 57,146, forward strand.
ACTGGCCGGCGTCGAAATGGGCGCGGCGGTAGCATTTGTCGTGCACCCGCTGGGAATAGAACATCTTGGGGCGGCGCTGGTTGTCCAGCTCCGGCAGGCGCTCGTAGGTGAGGATGTAGGACAACACCCCGGTCATCACCTCGGCGATGGGCGGGCAGCCCGGCACGTTGATCACCGGCACGTGGCTCACCAGCTTGTGCACGGGAGTGGCCCTGGTGGGATTGGGGCGCGCCGCCTGCACGCAGCCGGAAGAGGCGCAAGTTCCCCAGGCGATGATCGCCCTGGCGTGCTTGGCGGCCTCGTCGAACTGCTGGCGGAAGGGGCGGCCGCCGACGATGCAGGCCATGCCGTCGTTGGCCAGCGGGATATTGCCCTCGACCGCGAGAATGTAGGCGCCGCGGTAATCGCGCATGATGTCGTGGATGATTTCCTCCGCCTGATCCCCGGCGGCGGCCATGATGGTATCGTCGTAATCCAGTGAAATCATGCTGGTGACGATCTCGCTCGCCAGCGGATGGCCGGAACGCAGAAAACTTTCCGAGCAGCAAGTGCATTCGAGTCCGTGCAGCCACAGGACGGGGATGCGCGGCTTGGTTTCCATGGCGTGGGCAACCGTGGCCACCCCTTTCGCCCCTAGCCCCAGCATGGTCGCCGTGACGGCGCAGAACCCCAGGAAATCGCGGCGCGTCACGCCTCTTTGACGGAAAATGTCGTAAAAAGTCTCCGGTTTCGGCATAGGGGAATCACCTATAATCTATTGATTTTTGTCGTTTTTTATTGACCTGTCCTGATGGAAGTCTATCAAACATGGGCATAAACATGCAAATATCATGTAGCTAATTCAGCGCATCGAAATGGCCGGCAATCGCATGAATTTTTCACGCAGAACGGTATGAACTTTTTTTAATTTGTCCTAAAATCAACAAAAATATTTCTTACCGAGGCAGCCGCAAATGGAAAACCTACCTCACGACTGGCTTCCCCTGCTCGGCCTGGTTTTCGCGCTGGGAATGAAACACGGATTCGACCCGGACCATCTCGCCACCATCGACGGCCTGACCCGCCACAATGCCGCCAATTGCCGCCTGGCGCGCTGGTGCGGCTTTCTTTTTTCTCTCGGCCATGGACTGGTCGTTATCGCCGTGGCGATCGCCGTCGGGCTGCTGGCGTCGCAGTGGTCTGCCCCCTCGTGGCTGGAGGATGTCGGGGCTTGGATTTCGATTCTGTTCCTGCTGTTGCTCGGTCTGCTGAATCTGGCTGCGGTTTTGAAAACCGCGCCAGGCCAAGTGGTTCGCCCGGCCGGGCTGAAGGGAAGACTGCTCGGCCGCTTGCAGCGCACCAGCCACCCCGCGTTGATCGCCCTGGTGGGCGCGCTGTTCGCGCTGTCCTTCGATACCATGAGCCAAGCCGCCCTGTTCTCCCTCACCGCGCGGGGCATCGGCGGCTGGCAATACGCCATGCTGCTGGGATTCGCCTTCATGGCCGGGATGATGGTCACCGACGGCGTCAATGGCCTATGGATTTCCCGCCTGCTGCGCCGTAGCGATCAAGCCGCCTGCATCGCATCGCGCGTAATGGGGTTGACGGTCGCCTCCCTCAGCCTGCTGGTGGCCGGTTTCGGCATCGTCAAATATTTTTCGCCGCCGCTCGACGCATGGAGCGATGGCAAGGAAACCCTCCTGGGTTTCGCCTTGGTCGCATCCGTCGCCCTGAGCTTCCTGCTCGCCCTGCAACTGGCGCGCGGCCAATACTCCCGCGCCACGCTTCCCGATAGAAGTTGATTTAGCCAGCCCCCCCATGGACATCACCCGCCCATGGTTATGAAGAATCCAAAAATCATCTTACTTTCTCTCCTGACCATCCATTCGCCCGGCATTCTGGCCGGTGGCATTCAAACACTGGATGAAATCGTCGTCCGCGATTCGCTACAAAATCTCGCCGGCATCGCCGATTCCGCCAATCAGGGTACGGTTACCCGCCAGCAATTGGAAAATCGTCCGCTGTTGCGCCCCGGCGAACTGCTGGAAACCATTCCCGGGCTGATCGTTACCCAGCACAGCGGCGATGGTAAGGCCAACCAATATTTCCTGCGCGGTTTCAACCTCGACCACGGCACCGATTTTGCCGTGGCGCTGGACGGCATGCCGGTTAACATGCCGACCCACGCCCACGGCCAAGGCTGGGCCGATATGAATTTCGTGATCCCCGAACTGGTCGATGGCATCCGTTACAGGAAAGGCCCCTATTACGCCGACTCCGGCGATTTTTCCACCGCCGGCAGCGCGCAGATCCGCTATGCCGACACGCTCCCTCAAGGCATCGCTTCCGCCGGCGCCGGCAGCTTCGGCTACCGGCGGGTGCTGGCCGCCGCCTCGCCCCAATTGGGAAAAGGAAACCTGCTCGCCGCCGTGGAGGCTTTCCATCACGACGGCCCCTGGACGACGCCGGAGCATTACCGCAAGCTCAACGCGGTGCTGCGCTACGCCCAGGGAGCTGCGGGCGAAGCTTTCCATCTTTCCGCCATGGTTTACCAGGCGGACTGGAATGCCACCGACCAGGCGCCGCAACGCGCCCTCGACAGCGGTTCGCTCGACCGTTACGGGGCGATGGATGCGAGCGATGGCGGCAAAACCCACCGTTACAGCTTGTCGGCTTCCTGGCGGAAAAACGTGGGTGATACGATCACCAAGGCCAATGCCTACTTGATGGATTCCGCCCTCAACCTGTATTCGAATTTCACCTATTTCCTCGACGATCCGCTCCATGGCGATCAATTTGAACAGGCCGACCGGCGCCTGACCGCCGGCGGCGAAATCAGCCGCTCCTGGCTGGGAAAAGCCGGGGGAAAAGACATCGAGCACCTGCTCGGGCTGCAATGGCGCAATGACCGCATCCGCAACGTTGGACTGTACGCCACGGCAAACCGGCAGCGGCTGGCGACCACGCGCGCCGACCATGTGGAGCTGGCGAGCGGGTCGGCCTACTATCAGAATTCCTGGCAATGGTCGGAAAAATTCCGCTCCATCGCCGGGGTGCGCGGCGACTTTCAGCAATATCGGGTAAACAGCAGTCTGGCGGCGAATTCCGGCGACACCTCGGATCACATCCTGAGTCCCAAGTTGAGCCTGGTCTTCGGCCCATGGCGCCGCACCGAGTATTACCTGAACCTGGGCTACGGCTTTCACAGCAACGACGCACGCGGCGCGGTCATCCGCGTGGATCCGAAAACCCTGGCCGAGGCGGAACGGGTTTCCCCGCTGGTACGCGCCAGAGGAAGGGAAGTTGGGGTGCGGACGGTGCTTTTGCCCGGCTGGCAAAGCGCGCTATCGCTATGGCGGCTGGATGTCGCCTCGGAACTGTTGTTCGTCGGCGATGCCGGCACGACCGAGCCGAGCCGCCCCACGCGGCGCGAGGGCGTGGAATGGGCCAACCACTGGAATCCGTTGGAGGGGCTGGTGCTCGATGCCGACCTGGCGCTGTCGCGCGCACGCTTCAACGACGGCGGCGCGGACGGCAGCCGCGTGCCCGGAGCGCTGGAAAAAACTTTATCCGTCGGGGTGGTGTTCGACCAGCCGGGGGGCTGGTACGGTGGCGCGCGGCTGCGCCATTTCGGTTCGCGCCCGCTGATCGAGGATGGGAGCGCATGGTCGCCCGCCTCGACCCTGGCCAACGCGCGGCTGGGTTATAAGTTCGGCAAACAATGGCGCGCCGCGCTGGATGTGTACAATCTGTTCGACCGCAAGGTCAGCGACATTGATTACTATTATGTCTCGCGCCTCAAGGGCGAGGCCGCCGGGGTCGCGGATATCCATACCCATCCCGCGGAGCCGCGTTCTTTCAGGTTTACCCTGATCGTGAATTATTAGTCTCCTGGCGGCAGTCGACATCCTTGATGTCGCTGCCGGGAAAGCCTTGTTTGAGTTTGGCCACTTCCGCGGCCAGCGGCGGATCGAGTCCCTTGAACAAATAAAGCATGTTGGCCGTTTCACGGGTGCGCGGACCGGATACCGCCGAACGCACTCCCTTTTCCCGCAGTTGCGCGAGGTATTTCGCGGCGGCCTCGCTGCTGGAAAATACCCCCAGGGAAACCGCATAACGCCAACTGCCGTTTTCCTGCAAAATAAAGGAATCCTGCACGCCGAGGCTTTTCAATTCCTCCACTTTCTTTTGCGCTTCCCCCAGCGTCTTGCGCGGCGGCATGTATACCCAGAAGCCGCTAGACTTTTCCAGCTTGCGCGGCGTGGCCTTGTCCCAGGCTTGCAGTTTTTGCAGAGCCGATTTAGCGCGCTCGGCATCGGCTTCGGCAATGGGTCCCCATTCCTGGCATTGCGCCTGCACCACGGGCGGCTCCGTCGCCGGACTCTTATCCGGTTGCGGCGTGGGAGCCTCGCCGGCCAATTCGGCCTCGCTGACCAGCTTGATGTTTTCCGCCAAGTACGGCTCATGGCCTTTCGCCGGCTCGCCGCCGCGCCCGCCCGCCGTCTGGAACAACACCAGGGCTATGAGGTTCGCCGCCAGCAATATGAAGAAAAGCGCTTTCATTGTTTGGCTATCTCGATCAATCCGTCCAGCACCAGATTATCCACAATTGCCGCTTCCGCGGATAGCCGCTCGCACAAGGCCGTAGCATCTCCGCCGCTGAGCAGGCACAGCGGCGTCCTTCCCGTTTCCTTGCCCAAGGCTTGCATCATTCTTTCCACGGCGCCCGCCATCGCCGACAAGGCGCCGCTATAAACAGCGTCGGCGCTGCAAACCGGGAAATCGGCGAATTGCCCCGGCGACATCTCCAGCGCCGCCGTATTCGAGGCCAGTGCGCGCCGCATAGTTGTCAAACCGGGTACGATCAGCCCGCCGAGAAATTTTCCGCTGTCATTCAGCGCGTCGGCGGTCATCGCCGTGCCAGCATTCACTACGACACAAGCCCGCCCACAGCGCTTCCACGCGGCGATCAGCGCAGCCCAGCGGTCGCTGCCCAATTGCCCGGGATGGCGGTAGCCGTTGCGTACCCCGCATTGCTCGCTCAGCGCGGTGATCCAGCTTGTCTTGCAGCCCCAGGGGGATAAGCAGCGTTCCAACTCCGTGCGCATGGCGCCGCCGGCCACATTCGACACCACGATACGCTCCGGCGCCACTACGCCAGACCACGCGGCGCCCAGCGATTCGGCATCCGCAACCGCCGCCCAACCCTTGCGCAGCCAATCCTGGCCATCGTGCAGCCCCCACTTAACCCGGCTATTGCCGGCATCCACCGCCAGGATCATGAAATCCCCCGCAAGCTCACTTCACCAGAGGTGTAGCGCATCCGCCCTTCTCCGGTTTCCAGGAGCAGCGCTCCGTCCTCGGCCACATCCAGCACCTTGCCTTCCACCTGCATGCCGTTTGGCATCATTAACCGTACCCGTTCGCCGTGATGACAGTGGTAATTTCTCCATTCGTCCCGCAATACACTGAAACCAGATTGCCCGAACTCCGCCAAAACATCGGCCAACTGAAGCAGAATAGCCGCCATCAGGGCGTTTCGCCCAGGCATCCGCTGGGTGAAGGTGTACATATCCGCCACCGGCTGGTCGATTTGTTCCAGCAACGCTGGCTCCAGCCTGAGGTTCAATCCTATCCCGATCACCACCGCGCACGGCCCCGTCAAGTCGCCCTGCATCTCGATCAAGATACCGGCAAGCTTGCGATTCTGGCATAGAACGTCGTTCGGCCATTTAAGCACGGCATCGCGCAACCCGGCGGCGCGCAAGACGCGCACCACGGCCACGCCGACGACCAAACTCAGGCCGGAAACGAAAGCTGCCCCCTGCTCGAAGCGCCAAAGCAGGGAGAAGGTCAACCCCCCCCCCAATCCCGCCAGCCAGTTTCGCCCCCTGCGCCCGCGCCCGGCGGTTTGCATTTCCGCGAGCACACAACTGCCTGCAACTGCCCCCAAGGCGGCTTTCTGCATCAAAACACGGTTGGTGGAATCGGCAAGATCGAGGATTTCCAGATTGAACAATACGGATTTGCCCCCCAGCGCGTCGGCGATACGCCGGCTCTCCAGCCACTCGACCGGATTGCGCAAACGGTAGCCGCGTCCCGGCACCCTGAAAATTTCCACACCCAACTCGTTGAGCGGTTTCAATGCATGCCAGACCGAGGCGCGCGTAATCCCGAAATGGGCGGCGATTTTCTCGCCGGAATGGAATTCACCGTCGCCGAGGCGGCGCAGGATGGCAAAGGAAAGGGGGTTCAAGGTCTACGCAGGCTGTCTGGATGACGAAATAGTATCAAGTGTGCGGACAAACCCCCAAAAAAGCAAAACCCCCTGCAGCGAATGCTGAGGGGGTTTACTTTATAGGAGCCTGGCGGTGACCTACTTTCACATGCGAGGTGCACACTATCATCGGCGCGGAGTCGTTTCACTGCTGAGTTCGGGAAGGGATCAGGTGGGTCCAACTTGCTATGGCCGCCAAGCATAAC
>CAZDIJ010000010.1:0-61084 GCA_964505475.1 uncultured Sulfuricella sp.
GTAATCCGCGCCAACAGCCGATTAAGTTCCAAACAGAATGCAACACTACACTAGCAGCCATCACTTTCTGGACGCAACGCGGGGTATGGATACTACTGAAATAGGCTCTTAATCAGCCGCGAAGCTTGCGGATTTTCTGGATTGCGTGCAGTTGCGCGACGGCTTCCGCCAGTTCCGACTGCGCCTTGGCGTAGTCCATTGCGGCGGCGCGGTTCTTCATCGCCTCCTCGGCACGCTGCTTGGCTTCCAGCGCCTTGGTTTCATCCAGGTCGTGGCCGCGGATGGCGGTATCCGAGAGGATGGTCACGACGTTCGGCTGGACTTCCAGGATGCCGCCGGAAACGTATACCAGTTCTTCCTCCTCCCTATCCGGGATTTTCATGCGCACCGAACCCGGTTTGAGGCGGGTAATCAACGGGGTATGGCGCGGATAGATGCCAAGTTCGCCCATTTCCGCCGGTACCGCGATGAATTCCGCGACACCCGAGAATATGGACTGCTCGGCGCTCACCACGTCTACGTGGATGGTCATTGCCATAATATGTTCCGTTCTATGATCCGGGACTGGGCTGCGCCCAGTCCCGGAGTTGCCTGCTTAAATGGTCTTGGCCTTTTCGACGGCTTCGTCGATGGAGCCCACCATGTAGAACGCCTGCTCCGGCAGATGGTCGTATTCGCCGTTGACGATGCCCTTGAAGCCGGAGATGGTGTCCTTGAGAGACACGTACTTGCCGGGGGAACCGGTGAACACTTCGGCCACGAAGAACGGCTGGGACAGGAAGCGCTGGATTTTACGGGCGCGCGCCACCACCAGCTTGTCTTCCGGCGACAGTTCGTCCATCCCGAGAATCGCGATGATGTCGCGCAGTTCCTTGTAGCGTTGCAGGGTGTTCTGCACGGCGCGCGCGGTATTGTAGTGATCCTCGCCCACCACCAGCGGGTCGAGCTGGCGCGAGGTGGAGTCGAGCGGATCCACGGCGGGGTAGATGCCCAGCTCGGCCACCTGGCGCGACAGCACCACGGTGGCGTCCAAGTGGGCAAAGGTGGTTGCCGGGGAGGGGTCGGTCAAATCGTCCGCCGGCACGTACACGGCCTGGATGGAGGTAATCGAACCCTTCTTGGTGGAAGTAATGCGCTCCTGCAAGCGCCCCATTTCCTCGGCCAGGGTGGGTTGGTAGCCCACGGCGGAAGGCATGCGTCCGAGCAGCGCGGACACTTCGGTGCCGGCCAGGGTGTAGCGGTAGATGTTATCGACGAACAGCAGCACGTCGCGGCCTTCGTCGCGGAAGAATTCCGCCATGGTCAGGCCGGTCAGCGCTACGCGCAGACGGTTGCCCGGCGGCTCGTTCATCTGGCCGTAAACCAGGGAAACCTTGTCGAGAACGCCGCCTTCCTTCATTTCATGGTAGAAGTCGTTGCCTTCGCGGGTACGCTCGCCGACGCCGGCGAATACCGAGTAGCCGCTGTGCTCGATAGCGATGTTGCGGATCAACTCCATCATGTTCACGGTCTTGCCCACGCCGGCGCCGCCGAACAGGCCGACCTTGCCGCCCTTGGCGAACGGGCACATCAAGTCGATCACCTTGATGCCGGTTTCCAGGAGTTCGTTGGAGGCCGCCAATTCTTCGAAGGTCGGCGCCTTGCGATGGATTCCCCAGCTGTGTTCGTTGCCGATCGGGCCTTTTTCGTCCACCGGGTTACCCAGCACGTCCATGATGCGCCCCAGCGTCTTGGTGCCGACCGGCACCTGGATCGCCGCGCCGGTACCGGCAACCGCCATGCCGCGGCGCAGACCGTCGGTGGAACCCATCGCGATGGTGCGCACCACGCCGTCGCCGAGCTGCTGCTGAACTTCCAGGGTCAGGTCGGGGTCGGTCATTTTCAGTGCGTCATAGACCTTGGGCAAGGCTTCGCGCGGAAACTCCACGTCCACCACCGCACCGATGATCTGTACGATTTTTCCTTTATGCCCCTCAGGGTATTCGTTCATCGTCACTTCCTCAATAAATACAATTTGTTAAACCGCCGCCGCACCCGCCACGATCTCGGAGAGTTCCTTGGTGATCGCCGCCTGACGCGTTTTGTTGTAGATCAGCTTAAGCTCATCAATGACGTTGCCGGCGTTATCCGACGCCGCTTTCATCGCCACCATCCGCGAGCTTTGCTCGGACGCCATGTTTTCCGCAACCGCCTGGTAGATCAGGGTTTCGATGTAGCGCACCAGCAATTCGTCAATCACTTCCTTGGCGTCGGGTTCGTAAATATAGTCCCAGTGTCCTTTGGCGCTGCCCAGGCTTTCCCCAGAGATCGGCAGCAATTGCTCCATCACCGGCTCCTGCTTCATGGTGTTGATGAAGCGCGTGTAGCAGATATGCAGGGCGTCGATTTTGCCGTCGATGTAGGCATCGAGCATCACCTTGACCGGGCCGATCAGCTTTTCCAGGTGGGGGGTGTCGCCCAGCCCCGTCTGGTGCGCGAGCACCGATGCGCCTGCGCGCTGCATGAAGCCGAAGCCCTTGCCGCCGAGTGCGCAGACGTTCACGCCGACGCCGGCCGCTTCCCATTCCTTCATCTTGTGCAGAATCATGCGCAGCACGTTGGTATTCAAACCGCCGCACAGCCCCTTGTCCGAGGTCACCACCACCACGCCGACACGTTTCGGTTCGGCACGGGCCACCACGAAGGGGTGGCGATACTCGGGATGGGCATGGCTCAAGTGCGACGCCACGTTGCGAATCTTCTCCGCATAGGGACGCGCGGCGCGCATGCGATCCTGTGCCTTGCGCATCTTCGATGCGGCCACCATTTCCATGGCGCGGGTGATCTTCTGGGTATTCTGGACGCTCTTGATCTTCGTCCGAATTTCCTTACCGCCAGCCATAACTCATTAACTCCCGTGGTTAGCGCGCGGCATCAGTAAACGGAACTCGACTTGAATTCCTCGATGGCGGCGGCCAGAGCCTTTTCGCCGTCGGCGTCAAGCTCGTTGGTGGTTTCGATCTTTTCGAGAAGGGCGCGATGCTTGCTCTTGATGAACGCTTGCAATGCCGACTCGAAGGACAGCGCTTTCTTGACTTCCACGTCGTCCAAATAGCCTTTGTTCACCGCGAACAGGGTCAGCGCCATTTCGGCCACGGTCATGGTCGAGTATTGCGGTTGCTTCATCAGTTCGGTGACCATCTTGCCGCGCTCCAGCTGCTTGCGGGTGGCTTCGTCGAGGTCCGAGGCGAACTGGGCGAACGCAGCCAGTTCGCGGTACTGCGCCAGCGCCAGACGGATGCCGCCGCCCAGCTTCTTGATCGCCTTGGTCTGCGCGGCGCCGCCGACGCGGGATACCGACAGGCCGGCGTTGATGGCGGGGCGGATGCCGGCGTTGAACAGGTCGGTTTCCAGGAATATCTGGCCGTCGGTAATCGAAATCACGTTGGTCGGCACGAAGGCGGATACGTCGCCGGCCTGGGTTTCGATGATCGGCAGCGCGGTCAGCGAGCCGGTCTGCCCCTTGACGGCGCCGTTGGTGCGCCTTTCCACTTCGTGGGCGCTAATGCGCGAGGCACGCTCCAGCAGGCGGGAGTGCAGGTAGAACACGTCGCCGGGGTAGGCTTCGCGGCCCGGCGGGCGGCGCAGCAGCAGGGAGATTTGGCGGTAGGCCCAAGCCTGCTTGGTCAGATCGTCGTAAATAATCAGTGCATCCTGGCCGCGGTCGCGGAAATACTCGCCCATCGAACAGCCGGAGTAGGGCGCGATGTACTGCATCGCGGCGGAATCGGAAGAAGTCGCCGCCACCACGATGGTATGCCCCATCGCACCATGCTCTTCGAGCTTGCGCACGACGTTGGCGATGGAGGAGGCTTTTTGCCCGATCGCCACGTAAATGCAGACGACGCCGGTGCCCTTCTGGTTGATGATGGCGTCGATGGCCACGGCGGTCTTGCCGGTCTGGCGGTCGCCGATAATCAGCTCGCGCTGGCCGCGGCCGATCGGCACCATCGAGTCGATCGACTTGAGACCGGTTTGCACCGGCTGGGAAACCGACTGACGCGCGATAACGCCGGGAGCGATCTTTTCGATGGGGGAGGTTTCCGTGGCACTGACAGGTCCCTTGCCGTCGATGGGCTGACCCAGCGCGTTCACCACGCGGCCGATCAGCGCCTCGCCGACCGGCACTTCGAGAATCTTGCTGGTGCACTTGACGGTGTCGCCTTCGGTGATGTGCTCGTATTCGCCCAACACCACCGCGCCGACCGAGTCGCGCTCCAGGTTGAGCGCCAGGCCGAAGGTGTTGCCGGGGAATTCCAGCATTTCACCTTGCATGACATCGGACAGGCCGTGAACGCGCACGATGCCGTCGGTGACGGTCACCACCGTGCCTTGCGTGCGGGCTTCCGCGGCGGTAGCAAGATTCTCGATCTTGCTTTTGATCAGATCGCTGATTTCTGAGGGGTTCAACTGCATGATAACTCCTAACGTTTGAGCGCGAACGCCATTTTTTCCAACTGGCCGCGCACGGAAGCGTCAAACACGGCATCTCCGACCACGATGCGGACGCCGCCGATCAATTCGGGATCGACGGAGAAGGAAGGCTGTATTTGGCGCTGGTATTTGGCAACGAGGCGATCCACCAGATCCTTGATTTCCGTTTCATCCAAGGGAAAGGCCGAAGCGATGCTGGCTTCGACCTTGCCGTCGTGCGCCGCCTTGAACTCCTCGAAGAGTTTGGCGATTGCCGGCAGCAAGTGAATACGGTGATTTTCCAGCAAAAGATGCATCAGGTTTTTTCCCTGCCCATCCAGGCGGCCTTCACAAACGGCCAGGAAAAATTGTTCCTGCTCTGTCTGCGTCAATTTCGGGTTGCCGATGATTTTGTCCATCTGCGGATCGGCCGCGACGTTTGCGGCAAACCCGAGGATTTCCGACCAGCGGTCCAGAGCCTTGTCCTGCTGGGCAAGCTCGTAGACCGCTTCGGCGTAGGGTCTGGCGACGGTAATTTCTTCAGCCATGATGGATTACAGCTCGCTCTTGATGGAAGACAGGAGTTCCGCATGAGCCTTGGCGTCGATTTCGCGGCGCAGGATTTTTTCCGCGCCGGCCACCGCCAGATCGGCGACTTGCTGGCGCAGACCTTCCTTGGCGCGGTACACCTCCTGCTCGATTTCCGCCTTGGCGCCCGTGAGCAGGCGCTCACCTTCCGCCTTGGCGTTACCCTTGGCTTCCTCGACGATCTCGCTGGCGCGCTTTTCAGCTTGGGCGATGATTTCCGCCGCCTTGTGCTTGGCTTCGACCAGAACCTCCGAGCCGCGCTTGGCCGCCAGCTCCAGTTCGTGCTTGCCGCGCTCGCCGGCGGCCAAGCCGTCGGCGATGCGCTTGGTGCGCGCTTCCATCATGGAGGTAATCGGCCCCCAAACGTACTTCATCACGAACCAGATGAGTATCCAAAAGGTAATCAACTGGCCGATTATGGTTGCGTTAACGTTCACTTGTTAGCCCCGGTTATTGTTAGCCTGTCGATTTAGTGCACGAACGGGTTGGCGAACACGAACCACATGGACAAACCCAGCACGATCATCGGGAACGCTTCCATCAGGCCGCCGAAGAAGAACATGTTCTTCATCAGTTCGGGCTTCATTTCCGGCTGGCGGGCGATGCCTTCCAAGGTCTTGGCGCAGATGAGGCCCCAGCCCAGAGCGGAACCCAAGCCTGCTGCGGCGAGAATAATACCGACTGCCAATGCGGTCATACCGTAGATTTCCATGATTGCTCCTATTTTCAGTAGTTAAAGTTAAAGATGATGATTGAAACCTTAGTGCTCTTCGTGCGCCAGCGACAGATAGACGATCGTCAGGATCATGAAGATGAATGCTTGCAGCGTGATGATCAGGATGTGGAAGATCGCCCACGGGGCCGACAGCAGCGGCTGCACCCAGAAGGGCAGCAGGGCGATCAGCAGGAAGATCAGTTCGCCGGCGTACATGTTGCCGAACAGACGCATGCCCAGCGAAACCGGCTTCGCCAACTCCTCCACCACCTTCATGATGATGTTCACCGGCATCAGGTACTTGCCGAAGGGGATATAGAGGAATTCCTTGCCGAAGCCGATCACGCCCTTGGATTTGATGCTGAAGTAGACGATGAGGGCGAACACCGAGATCGCCATGGCAAAGGTGGTATTGAGGTCGGTCGTCGGCACCACCTTGGCGTGGAGTTCCAGCCCCAGCACGCCGCCGATAAAGGCCAGCAGGTCGACCGGCAGCAAATCCATGGCGTTCATCAGGAACACCCAGGCAAAGATGGTCAGGGCGAGCGGCGCCACCAGCTTGCTGTGGCCGTGGAAGCTTTCACGCACCTGGCCATCGACGAATTCGACCAGCATTTCCATGAAATTCTGTAATCCGGTGGGAGCTTCGGCCGCCAGGTTGGCCGCCACCTTCCTTCCATAGTAGGCCAGAATCAGGGCGGTCAGCACCCCGAACAGGATGGTATCCAAATGCCAAGTCCAAAAACCCTCACCCACCTTCCAGTTGGCCAGATGGTGCTGAATGTACATGACCGGGTTGTCGGATGGCACCATTGCGCCAAGCGCGCTATGAGATTCGCTCACAATAAATCCTTGTAACTTTCCCTAAGACCCCAGCCGTATGCCAACTGGGAAAACGCAAACGTGGCCAGCGCCGGCACCACGCTCAAATGCAATGCGCCGAATGCCAATCCGAACAAGAGCAAAACCAGCACGAACCGGTTTATCGCGCCTGAAATCAGGATACTCAAAGCACGCGCCGGATAGGCTACCGCCTTCTCGGCCGCCTTGACCTTTCGAAGCAGCGACAACCCGTTGATGGTCGCCACCATGCCGCCGTAAAACCCCGCCTTGCCGGCTTCGATGCCTTGCAGCCAATAGAACAGGGCACCGCTTACCAACGCAATGCCTACTTGTAGCGTCACCGTGCGGTAGGCTGTGTCTTCCATTGATACCGGCTCTAAATCAAACCCCGCAATTCTAATATACTCTCATAGCCTCGTCAATTTATCCGTATTATCAATAGGTTGGTTTTCAGGATTGAATTGTCCTAAATATGACGGGGGCATACATTATACTGTTGATATAGAAAGAATTTATGCCGACATTATCCTCCATGATTCTAGATAAATTTACAGATTATGCTGTCAAGCTGTTCCAGATTGTCATAGTCGATTATCAGCTTCCCTTTCCCTTTTTTATTTGTTTTTAGGGTGACTTTGGCTCCGAGTTTTTCGGCGAGATTTTCCTGCAAATGCAGGACATCACGATCCAGCGTTTTTTTAGCTGGCGCCGCCGGGGTCAAGAGACGCTTTACCAGCCGCTCCGCTTCACGAACCGAGAGTTGTTTGGCGGAGATTTCCTGCCCCGCCTGGATCTGCGCCGCGCCCGGCAGCGGCAAAAGCGCGCGGGCATGCCCCATCTCCAGGCGGTTTTGCGCCAAGAGTTCCTGCACCGGAGGGGTCAAATTCAGCAAGCGCAGCAAATTCGTTACCGCGCTACGCGAACGTCCCACCGCCGAAGCCGCCTTTTCGTGAGTCATGCCGAATTCGTCCACCAGCCGTTGGATTCCATGCGCTTCCTCAAGGGGATTTAGATTTTCGCGCTGAATATTTTCAATCAGCGACATGGCCAAGGCCGCTTCATCGGGAACATCCCGGATCAGCACCGGCACTTCGCTCAGTCCCGCCATGCGCGCCGCGCGCCAGCGCCGTTCGCCGGCGATGATTTCATAGCCTTCCGTCGCCAGCCGACGCACCAGAATGGGCTGCATGATGCCTTGCGAGCGGATGGACTCCGACAATTCCGTGAGGGATTCCTGATCCATCTGGGTGCGCGGCTGATACTTGCCGGGCTGCAACTGATCCAGGCGCAATGTTTGCAGGCTGTCGCCGCTCGCACTTTCGTCGGCGCCCGACAGCAGCGCATCCAGCCCTCGCCCCAATCCCTTCATTTTGACCATTTGTTTTCCCTCTATGCGGCGGCTGCCGTCTGGTGTTTTCTCAGAATTTCTCCCGCCAGCGCCAAGTAGGCCTGTGCGCCGCGCGATCCTTTATCGTAGTGGATGATCGGGTAGCCATAGCTGGGCGCTTCCGCGAGACGCACATTGCGCGGGATGACCGTGCGATACACCTTGTCGCCGAAATGCTGCTGGAGCTGCTCCGACACCTGCTGCGCCAAGGTATTGCGCGTGTCGAACATGGTGCGCAGCAATCCCTCGATTTCCAGCTTGGGGTTCAGCGCGGCGCGAATCTTCTTGATGGTTTGCACCAGGTCGCTCAATCCTTCCAGGGCGTAATATTCGCACTGCATGGGTATCATTACCGCGTGGGCGGCGCATAGCGCATTGACGGTCAGCAGATTCAGGGCGGGCGGGCAGTCTATCAATATGAAATCGTAGTCCCGCTCCACCTCGGCAAGCGCGGTTTTCAGGCGCCATTCTCGCGCCAGTTCCTGCACCAGCTCGACTTCCGCCCCGGCCAATTCGCGGTTGGCGGGAACCAGGTGGTAGTTACCAGTCGTATTGGTCACGACGGTTTCCCCCAGGGTTTTTTGCCCAAGCAGCAAATGATAGACCGTGTGCGCCAACTGCATCTTATCGACGCCGCTGCCCATCGTGGCGTTTCCCTGCGGGTCCAGGTCGACGAGCAGCACCCGCCGCTTGGTCGCCGCCAGACTGGCGGCCAGATTGACGCTGGTGGTGGTCTTGCCGACTCCGCCTTTTTGGTTGGTTACCGCGAGAATTCTTGCCATATTATGTGGCCCTCATAACCACGAGATGCCGTTCAGCTTCCAGCATCGGGACGTTTAACGGGATGACTTTTTCTATCCTGGCGTCTGCCGGCAGTTGGGCTGCCTCTTCGTGCGGAAAGACCCCTTTCATCGCCAGCATGACGCCGCCCGGCGCGCACAGATGGCTTGCCAGCCGGACGAACGACGCCAAGTCGGAAAATGCCCGGGAGATGATGGTGTCGAATTTGTGTTCCGTCCGGTAGTTTTCCACACGCTCGCAGACTACCTTAACATTGGCGAGCTTCAATTCTATTGCGGCCTGCTTCAAAAACGTCGTTTTCTTTTGATTGCTGTCCAGCAAGGTAATATCTTTCTCCGGCAAGGCAATGGCCAGCGGCATGCCCGGCAGCCCCCCGCCGCTTCCGACATCCAAAATGTTTCCCCCTTGCAGGTATGGCAGCACCGCCAGACTGTCGAGCAGGTGCTGAGATAACATTTTCTCCCGTTCCCGGATCGCGGTAAGGTTGTAAACCTTGTTCCATTTCACCAGCAGCGCCAAATATCCGAGCAGCATTGCTTCCCGCCCTTCCGTTAATTCCAGTCCCAGCCCGGCCAGCCCGGCGGACAATTCAGCGGCCAGCATCGTGCGCCCCCCGGGCAAGCTTGCCCGCCCGCTTCAGATGCACCAGCAGCACTGAGATTGCCGCCGGCGTAATGCCCGTCATCCGCGCCGCCTGGCCTAATGTTTGCGGCCTGTGCTGGTTCAATCGTTGCTGAACCTCGATCGACAAGCCTTTAACATCGCGGTAGTCGATATCTTCCGGCATCGGCAGCGTTTCATGATGCTGGTGGCGCTCGATTTCATCCCGCTGCCGGCTTATGTACCCTTGGTATTTCGCCTGTATCTCGACCTGTTCGGCCACCTGGCCGTCGCTTACCCCCTCTCCCGCGCCAGGGAGCGTCATCAAACTTCGGTATGTCACCTCCGGGCGCCGCAACAAATCGAGTAGCGTATGCTCGCGCTCGATATTTTTTCCCAGCACTCTTATCGCCTCTTCCGCCGCCAGCAGTTTGGGGTTGACCCAAGTGCTTTTCAGTCTTTCCTGTTCCCGCGCCACCGCTTCGCGCTTCTCGGAGAATAGCCGCCAGCGGGCGCCGCCGACCACCCCGAGTTTCCAGCCTTCTTCCGTCAACCGCAAATCGGCGTTGTCTTCGCGCAGTTGCAGACGATATTCGGCGCGGCTGGTAAACATCCGGTAAGGTTCGGTCACCCCGCGCGTAATCAGATCATCGACCATCACCCCGAGATAGGCTTCCGACCGCGATGGGCACCATGCGCCTTTCTCCGCCGAAGCGAGAGCGGCGTTGATGCCCGCCAGCAACCCCTGCGCCGCCGCCTCTTCGTAACCGGTCGTGCCATTGATTTGCCCGGCAAAGAACAAGGCGTCAATCGCCTTGGTTTCAAACGAGTTTTTCAAGCCGCGCGGATCATAATAATCATACTCGATGGCATATCCGGGGCGGGTAATGTGCGCATGCTCGAAGCCCTTGATGGAGCGAACCAGCGCCAACTGAACATCGAACGGCAAGCTGGTGGATATCCCGTTCGGATAGATTTCATGGGTGGACAATCCTTCCGGCTCGACGAAAATCTGATGCGAATCCTTCGCCGCGAAACGGGTAATTTTGTCCTCGATGGAAGGGCAATAGCGCGGCCCCACCCCTTCGATCACCCCAGTATATAGGGGAGAACGATCCAGACCGCCGCGAATGATGTCGTGCGTCAGGACGTTGGTCGAGGTAATCCAGCACGAGACTTGGCGGGGGTGCTGTTCCGCGCTGCCCATGTAGGAAAACACTGGGGCGGGGTCGTCTCCAGGCTGTTCGGTCATGACCGAATAATCCAGGGTGCGCCCGTCGATTCTTGGCGGCGTCCCGGTTTTCAGCCGGCCCGCCGGCAAGCCGAGTTCGCGTAGCCGTTGCGCCAACCTGATGGACGGCGGATCTCCCATCCGGCCGGCCTGATAGCTGGATTGCCCGACATGCACCAAGCCGCTCAGAAACGTCCCGGCCGTCAATACGATGGCGCGCCCCGAGAATTTTAACCCCAGTTGGGTCTGCACACCGGTGGCGCGGCCGTTTTCGACGATGACGTCGTCGACCGCCTGCTGGAAAAGAGTAAGGTTTTCCTGCGTTTCCAGGCGCCGCCGGATGGCTTGTTTGTAAAGCGCGCGATCCGCCTGGGCGCGGGTGGCGCGCACCGCTGGTCCCTTGCTGGCGTTCAGCGTCCTGAATTGGATGCCCCCTTCATCGGTGGCGGCCGCCATGGCTCCGTCCATGGCGTCGACTTCTTTCACCAGATGGCCCTTGCCGATACCCCCGATTGCGGGATTGCAGGACATTTGTCCGAGAGTCTCGATATTATGGGTCAGGAGCAGCGTTTTTCTGCCCATGCGCACCGCGGCCAGCGCCGCCTCGGTGCCCGCATGACCCCCACCGACCACGATTACGTCGAATTGCACAGGATGAAGCATGAAGGTTCGGACTGAGAATAGAGCGGCAATGATACCTTATGCGGCATCAAAGCCAAACAACGGGGGAAATTGTTTCACGTGAAACGTCCACGGCTTTCCTGCCACAACCGCTACTTGCCGATGCAGAAACGTGAAAAAATTTCCCCGAGCAGATCGTCCGGCGTAAATTCGCCGGTTATTGTGGAAAGCGCCTCCTGCGCCTGGCGCAGCTCCTCGGCAAATAGCTCGGCCTGGCCAAGGCTTTCCTTGGCCGCCGCCAAACAAGTCTGGGCAGCCCGCAAAGCGCCGAGATGCCTTTCGCGCGCCAGGAAAACACCCTCGCCGACATGATGCCAGCCGACGACGTCAAGCAGGTGCCGGCGCAGCAAATCAAGCCCTTCCCCCGTTTTTGCGGAAAGATATATGTCTGCGCCGGCGGCATGCTTTCCGATTCGCGGCAATTGCCGATACTGGTCGATTTTGTTGAAGACCCGGATAAGCGGCAGTGATTCCGGCAATTGCGCAATGATTTTTCGATCTTCCTCGGTTACTCCCTGAAGCGCGTCGATAATCAGAATCGCCACATTGGCTTGAGCGACCGCCGCCCAGGTGCGTGTTATCCCGATCCGCTCAACTTCGTCTTGCGTTTCGCGCAAGCCGGCGGTGTCGATGACATGGACGGCCACTCCCTCGATTTCGATATGTTGGCGTATGGCATCGCGCGTGGTGCCCGCAATCGGGGTGACAATCGCCACCTCCTCGCCGGCCAGCCGGTTCAGCAAGCTGGATTTGCCCACATTCGGCTGGCCGATCAATACAATGTGCATCCCGTCGCGCAACAGGCTTCCCTGGCGGGCGTTGTCGAAAACCCGATCCAGTTGGCCGCTGATGAGATCCAATCTTCCATGGGCATCGCTGCTTTCGAGAAAATCGACTTCTTCGTCGGGAAAATCCAGAGAGGCTTCAACCAGCATGCGCAGGTCGATTAATTGGTCGACTAGTTGATGGATCGCCTTGGAAAAATCCCCTCTGAGCGATCTGGCCGCACTTTTCGCGGCCTCGCTGGAGGACGCTTCGATTAAATCGGCCACGCTCTCGGCTTGCGCCAAGTCGATTTTGTCATTGAGAAAGGCGCGCCGCGTAAATTCCCCCGGATCGGCCAGCCGCGCGCCCAGGTCAAGGCAACGCCGCAGAAGCAATTGCATGACGACCGGCCCGCCGTGCCCCTGAAGCTCGACGACATCCTCGCCAGTAAAGGAATGTGGCGCTGGATAGAACAGGGCAATTCCCCGGTCTATCAACTCTCCGCGTTCATCCAGAAAATCGCTCAAAGTCGCCCGCCGCGGTACTAGCGCCGCCGCCCCGGTTAGCGCTTGTATCCATGGCAGCAAGTTATCCCCGGAAAGGCGAACGACCCCGATGCCGCCCCGGCCGGAAGCCGTAGCAATTGCCGCAATCGCGTCAGCCATGCCCCTTGGCCGATTTTGCGAGTTCGAAGCTGCGCGTGATCTGCCATTGCTGAGCAATGGAAAGCACGTTGTTTACGACCCAGTAAAGCACCAAGCCGGCAGGAAAGAAGAAAAAGAAAATACTGAATACGATGGGCATCATCGCCATGACCTTGGCCTGGATGGGGTCCGGCGGCGTCGGATTGAGCTTGGTCTGAACGATCATGGTAATGCCCATGATGATAGGCAAGACAAAGTAGGGATCCGGCGCCGACAAGTCTTGAATCCACGCCACGAAAGGCGCTTGGCGCATTTCCACGCTATAGAGCAGCACCCAGTATAGCGCGATGAATACCGGCATCTGGACGATTACCGGCAAACAGCCTCCCAATGGATTGATTTTTTCGGTTTTGTATAGCTCCATCATGGCTTGGTGCAGGCGTTGCCGGTCGTTGCCGTATTGCTCCTTGAGCTTTTGCAGCTTGGGCGAAACCACCCGCATCGCGGCCATGGAACGGTAACTTTTCGCCGACAGGGGATAAAAACCCAGCTTGATAAGAATGGTCAGCAGAATAATGGCGACCCCCCAATTCTGCACCACTTTATAGATCAACTGAATGATCCAGAACAACGGAGCGGCAATCACCGTCAGCATGCCGTAATCGACAACCAGATCCAGCCCGGGCGCCAGTTTGCTGATGGTGTCCTGTTCTTGCGGACCGGCATACAGTGACATTTTCGTGTTTTTCTTGGCGCCGGGTTCAACCGTGCCCACGGGAACAATAACGCCGGCCGCGAAAAATTTACCGACCTTTTTTGTGTAGAACTCACGCGCCTCGTTCTCCGCCGGCAACCAAGCGCTGAAAAAATAATGCTGGAGAATGGCAATCCAGCCATCGTTGCTTTGCTTGGGATATTTTTCCTTGCCTTTTTCGATATCGGAAAAATCCACTTTCTGAAACTTTTCCTTATCGGTGTATACCGCCGGCCCCGTATAAGTGCTGACGAATGCCGGATCGCCCGCGGGCGCCTTGTCGTCGCGCAGCCACTGGTAATAGGCGTGCGGCGTTATCGGGGCGGGCGTATTGTTGATGATTTCATGGGCGATCTCGATTAAATAACTGCCCTTATGAAAAATATAACTTTTTTCCACGGAGAGGCCGTTCTCGCCGGCCCAGACCAACTTAACCTGAACCTGTTTTTCATTTTCCCCGATCTGGTAAGACGCCGCTTGCGCGTTATAGGAGGATTTGTGGTTGGGCAAGCCGCTTCCGATCAAGCCGGATTGGGCGATGTACATGCGCTGCCCTTTATCCTCGTACAAAATAAATGGCTTGGTTTTATCTTCCGCATCATGGTGTTTCACCATCTCCAACGAACGAATGTCGCCGCCCATGGTATCAATTTCCGCCCGGTAAACATCCGTGCGGACATTGATCTTGGTGCCACTTTGTATGGTTTCCGCCTGGCTTTCGGCGACGGTAACCGAACCGCCATCCAATCCCGGCGAAGGCAGCGGAGTCGGTGAAACGGATTGCGCGGCCGGGGCGCTGGATTGCTGATCCGGCTTGGTGGGATACTGTTCTTTTTGCCAGGAATCCCAGAGAAGCAAAATGGAAAATGAAAGTATTACAAAAAATATCAGACGTTGATTATCCATTAATGCCTCAAATAATTTTAGGGAAGCGGATCATAACCGCCACGATGCCACGGATGGCAACGGCAGACCCTTTTAACGCCCAGCCAAAGCCCCTTCACGGCGCCATATCTGGAAACTGCTTCGGCAGCATACTCGGAGCACGATGGCGTAAACCGGCAGTTCGTCCCGAGCATGGGGCTAACCGCGTAACGGTATCCATTGATAATCCAAATCAAAATGCGGGACATTTGCCTTTTCCGTTCAGGATGACCGGGGCAGCCTTGATAATAGTGTATCGAATTCGGCAACCGCGTTTTCAAATTGCGCGGAGGAAAAACCTTTCCTGACCTGAACCACCAAATCCATACCTGAAAGCTGTTTCTGCCTGACCCGAAACAATTCCCGGATCACCCGCTTGCAATAATTCCGCCTTACGGCATCTCGAATAATTTTTTTACTGACGATTACCGCCAACCTGGCGGTCTGTGACGTATTGGCCTTAACGAGAAAGCTTAAATATTCCGCGTTAATCCTGTGCTTAAAATTGAAAACGGATGAAATCTCATCCGTTTTCAATTTCCGGTTTTTTGGAAATGCGTTGGCATTGAACAATGCTATTGCATTGGTTCTATGATCTTCAAACACTCAGTTTGGCACGACCCTTGGCCCGTTTCGCATTCAAAATACTGCGGCCGCTACGGCTGCGCATTCTGACGAGAAACCCATGAGTCCGCTTGCGTTTGACCACGGAAGGTTGATATGTCCTTTTCATTAGTTACTCCAAGAGCAGAATTGATCTATAAAACCTACTATTAGACTTCAACACTATCAGAACTGTCAATAGGTACTGAATAAACAAACCTCTAAATCCTGTGGATAAGTTTATGCAAAACCGTTACACTTAAAGCCATCGAAAACCTGCTACAACCATTAATAATCATTATAAAATAACCAATTACCGTAAACATCACCTAATGAAACTCTTTTGGCAAGATTGCCTAGATCAATTCAAGCAAGAACTTTCATCCCAGCAATTCAATACCTGGATACGCCCTATCCAATTTGAATCGACGAATGACTCCATACGATTGATAGCCCCCAATCGTTTTGTCCAGCAGTGGGTAAAAGAAAAATTTCTAGCTCGCATCGAACAATTGGCCGAAAAATATTTCCCCGTCCCGGTAAAAATCACTCTCGAAATTCCCGGGCCAACGACACCGGCAAAAGTATCGAACCCTGTCGATGAATCTCAACCCTTAATCGAATCCGCCAAAAGAAAAAAACCCGCTACCGATAGCTCAAGGCTGAATCCCTTATTTACATTCGAGAATTTCGTCGCGGGCAAGGCAAATCAACTCGCCCGCGCGGCCGCATTGCAAATTGCCGAAAACCCTGGCACCGCTTACAACCCATTATTTATTTACGGCGGCGTTGGGCTAGGAAAAACACATATGATTCAAGCTATTGGCAATCTAGTCAAAGAGCAGGACCATAAGGCGAAAATCAGTTACTTACATGCCGAGCGTTATGTTTCGGATGTCGTGCACGCTTACCGGCATAAGTCATTCGATGAATTTAAACGTTATTATCATTCATTGGATTTGTTGCTGATCGACGACATCCAGTTTTTTTCCGGCAAAACCCGGACGCAGGAAGAATTTTTCTATGCGTTCAATGCACTGATCGAATCCCACAAACAGGTGATTATTACCTGCGACACGGTACCCAAGAAAATCTCCGGCATGGAGGATCGGCTGACTTCCCGATTCGGCTGGGGCTTGACCGTCGAAATAGAACCCCCTGAACTTGAAATGCGCGTAGCCATTCTCTTGAAAAAAGCTGCTGCCGAAAAAATCAACTTAAGTTCGGAAGTCGCCTTTTTCATCGCCAAACAAATTCGCTCCAACGTCCGCGAACTCGAGGGCGCCCTAAAAAGGGTTATTGCCTACTCCCTGTTTACCGGAAATCCCATCACTATAGACTTGGCCAAGGACGCATTGAAAGATATCCTGGCCGTTCAAAATCGTCAGATTTCCCTTGAAAATATTCAAAAAACGGTTGCCGATTACTACAAAATAAAAGTAGCCGACATGTTTTCTAAAAAACGCACGCGCAACATAGCCAGACCACGCCAAATTGCAATGATGCTGACCAAGGAACTTACCCAGCTCAGCTATCCCGACATCGGCGAGGCCTTCGGCGGAAGAGATCATACAACCGTCATCCATGCGGTCCGCACCATTACGGAATTGAAAATGAGCGATATGCAATTGAACCGGGATTTCAGCCTATTGATGCAAATGCTGAAAAATTAATGTATAGATTGGGGATATGATGGATTTACAGCCATCGAAAAAATATATGCACAAACTATACAGACAGCGCGAGTATACTTACCAACACCCAAAAAATTAACATAACTAATTGAATTTAATTTTAATAAATTAATTATCCACAAACTTAACAAACATCTATTAACTATTATTAAGGTTTATATATGAAGATAATAGAAATCAGTAGAGAAGCTTTACTGAAACCCCTGCAATCCGTGATCGGCATAGTGGAGCGCCGCCACACGCTACCGATACTCTCAAATGTTTTGATAGAAAAAAAGCAGGATCAACTGACCTTGATGGCGACCGATCTTGAAATTCAGATTTCCACAAAAATTCATTATGAAGATTCGGGACAGGAATTCGCCATCACGGTATCGGCTAAAAAGCTTCAGGACATATGCCGTGCCTTCAATGAAGACACATTGCTGACCGTAGATAAGGAAGATTCCCGAATCCAGGTCAAAGCGGAAAAAAGCCGTTTTAACCTGCAAACGCTACCGGCGGAGGATTTTCCCAAGATAGCCGCCATGGGAGATAACCAGAGCACCATCAAACTTTCCCAGAGCACCTTGAAACTGCTGCTGGATCGGGTTCAATACGCGATGGCTCAACAAGACATCCGTTATTACTTGAATGGGCTTTTGTTTATCAGCGAACCGGCCAACATCAAAGTGGTGGCAACGGATGGACACAGACTGGCGTTAATCAATCATTCGATAGAACAACAGCCCGACCCCGTCAAGGGACAGGAAGTGATACTACCCCGTAAATCCGTTATCGAATTGAGCAAGCTGCTGAGTGATGGCGATGAAGAAATTACCATAGAAATCGGGCAAAACCAGGTTAAATTCTCCTTCTCGAACATTGTCATGATTTCGAAAATCGTGGAAGGAAAATTTCCCGATTACACCAAAGTCGTCCCAAATAATTATCAAAATCACATAGTTATAAACAGACTTCAACTCTTGCACGCCCTGCAGCGCGTTGCGATCCTCTCCAATGAAAAATTCAGTGGCGTGCGCATCGTTCTGACCCAGAACAGTCTGCGCATAATTTGCAGCAACAATGAACTCGAAGAAGCTCAGGAAGAGCTGGAAATAAATTACGACGGCATCCCGTTGGACATCGGATTCAATGTTCGTTATTTATTGGACGTACTAAACAATCTCGACAACGAGGAAATCGTTTGCTCGTTCGGGGATGTCAACAGCAGCGCCCTGATTACGACTCCAAATAACGACGACTTTAAATACGTCGTTATGCCGATGCGAATTTAAAACTACGTTTCACGTGAAACAAAGATAACCATATGACTGATTACACCTCAGAAAACATCAAGGTATTAAAAGGGCTGGAAGCCGTCCGTAAACGTCCCGGCATGTATATCGGAGATACCAGCGACGGCACCGGATTACACCACATGGTGTTCGAGGTGCTGGACAACGCCATCGACGAAGCCCTGGCCGGACACTGCAATGAAATAAAAGTCATTATCCACAGCGACAATTCGGTAAGCGTCTCCGACAATGGCCGCGGGATACCTACGGATATACACAGCGAGGAAAACCGGTCGGCTGCCGAAGTCATCATGACGGTACTTCATGCCGGCGGTAAATTCGACAGCAATTCCTACAAAATATCGGGCGGACTGCATGGCGTCGGCGTTTCCGTCGTGAATGCGCTGTCGGAATGGCTGAAACTAACGATACGCCGCGAGGGCAAGGTTCACGCCATGGAGTTCCGAATGGGGGAACCCGTAGAACCCTTGAAAATCATAGGACAAACCGAACGTCGCGGAACCGAGGTTCACTTCATGCCAAGTATCGAAATATTTGGCAACATCGAATTCCATTTCGACATTCTGGCCAAGCGATTGAGAGAGTTGTCTTTCCTCAATAATGGTATTTCGATTGTTCTGATAGACCAGCGCAATGGGAAGGAAGAAAGCTTTGCATTTTCGGGGGGGGTGAAAGGTTTTGTCGAATACATGAACCGGACAAAATCCACCCTGCATCCGAATATCTTTCACGCTTCGGGAGAAAAAGACGGCATTACGGTGGAAATTTCGATGCAATGGAACGATTCCTATCAGGAATCCGTACTGTGTTTTACCAACAATATCCCGCAACGCGACGGCGGAACCCACTTGACCGGCCTTAGGGCGGCCATGACGCGCACTCTCAACCAGTATATCGAAAGTAATGAACTGGCAAAGAAAGCCAAGGTGGAAACCTCCGGCGACGACATGAGGGAAGGATTATGCTCGGTATTGTCGGTCAAGGTTCCCGATCCGAAATTCTCGTCTCAGACCAAGGATAAATTGGTTTCCTCTGAAGTTCGGCCTGTCGTGGAGGAAATCGTGGCGCAAAAGCTGGCGGATTTTCTGATGGAAAAACCCAGCGACGCTAAAATCATTACCGGAAAAATCATCGAGGCCGCCCGTGCCCGGGAGGCCGCGCGCAAGGCGCGGGAAATGACGCGGCGCAAGGGGGTACTGGATGGAATGGGGCTGCCCGGGAAGCTGGCGGATTGTCAGGAAAAAGATCCGGCCTTGTCGGAAATCTACTTGGTCGAGGGAGATTCCGCGGGAGGGTCGGCAAAACAGGGACGAGATCGGAAATTCCAGGCAATCCTGCCGCTCAAGGGAAAAATCCTCAACGTCGAAAAAGCGCGTTTTGACAAGCTGGTGTCGTCGCAGGAAATTGCAACGCTCATCACGGCGCTGGGAACCGGCATCGGCAAGGATGAATACACACCGGAAAAACTTCGTTACCACCGCATCATCATCATGACCGACGCGGATGTTGACGGCTCTCACATCCGCACCTTGCTTCTGACATTTTTTTACCGGCAAATGCCCGAGCTGGTCGAGCGCGGCCATATATACATCGCTCAGCCCCCGCTATATAAAGTCAAGCACGGCAAACAGGAACGCTACCTTAAAGACGACCACGAGCTGAAACAATTTCTTCTGCAACAAGCACTTGGTGAAGCGGAATTATTACCGGCGGAAGGAAAGCCTGTCTTGACGGGCAGTGCGCTCGAGGACATCGCAAAGAGCTACCTGCTGGCGGAAGCCGTCATCGACCGGCTTGGTCGGGTGCTCGCCGCGCCGATCCTGCACGCATTATTGAAAATGCCTCAAGTATGGTTATCCGATAAGGAAATGGCCGAAAACGCCGCCGCGCAATTGAGGGATCTGCTGTCGGGCGAAAATTACGAAATAGCGGCGCAATACGACGAAAACAATGAAACATACCGGCTCGCGATTCAGCGCAACAATCACGGCAATATCCAATTCCAATATATCGACAACGATTTCATTGAAGGTGGAGACTATGCCCAGTTGCTGAAAACCGCGCAGGTATTGCAGGGACTCCTGGCCGAAGGCGCCTTGGTAAAGCGTGGCGAGCGCACCCAAGCGGTGAACGAATTCAAGGAAGCGATGGATTGGCTGTTGGAAGAAGTCAAGCGCGGTTTGGCCATCCAGCGCTATAAAGGATTGGGGGAAATGAATCCGGGGCAACTATGGGAAACCACCATGGATCCCCAGGTGCGACGATTGCTCCGCGTTCAGATCGAGGACGCCATCGTCGCCGACGAGATATTTACGACCCTGATGGGGGACCAAGTGGAACCCCGCCGCGAATTCATCGAAACCAATGCCTTGGGTGCAAGGAATATCGACGTGTAGGATAAGGAAGCAATGAAAAAGCAAAGGCACCATATGGTGCCTTTGCTTTTTCTACAAGATTCACTGCGGCGGTTCGATTTGTTCGGTAAAACCACATTCCTTCTGCGGGCAAACTTTTTCGACGCCGCGCCGTTTGGTGGTTTTGATTGTCAGGATAGGCCAGCCGCATTTGGGGCAAGGCTCGTTAACCGGGGGATTCCAGGTTGCATACTTGCAATCCGGGTAAGTATTGCAGGAATAAAACAGCTTTCCATAGCGGCTCTTGCGCTCGATCAGGCTTCCCTTCTTGCACTCGGGGCAGACCACCCCGGTATCCTTGGGTTTTTCCAGCGGCTCGATAAACTTGCATTTTGGGTAAGCGGAGCAGCCAATAAACTTTCCATATGGGCCGGATTTGATATGCAACGGGCTGCTGCATTTAGGGCATAACCGGTCTTCGACGACCACGGGTTCGTCGGGTTTGACTTCGCCATCCATGCTTCGCGTGTAATCGCATTCAGGATAACCGGAGCATCCGACGAACTTGCCGCGCTTGCCGAGCCGCACGGTCAGGGGCTTGCCGCATTTTGGGCAGTTTTCGTCGAGTTGTTCTTGGGTGACGTCCTTGCGATCGACGTTTTTCTTCTCTTCGATCTGTTTGCTGAAGGTTTTCCAGAATTCGTCGAGCACCGGCACCCACTCCTGTTTGCCGGTGGAAATGAAGTCGAGTTGATCCTCGAGCTTGGCGGTAAAATCGTAATCGACGTAACGGGTAAAATGTTCGGTCAGGAATTTGCTGACAACCTGTCCCACGTCGGTGGGCATAAAGCGCTTCTTGTCCATCACCACATATTCGCGCGCCTGCAAGGTCGAAATAATGCTGGCATACGTGGAAGGGCGGCCGATTCCATGCTCTTCCAAGGCCTTGACCAAACTTGCCTCGGTATATCGGGGCGGCGGCTGGGTGAAATGCTGTTCGCCATACAGCCGGTCGATAGGCACGCACTCGCCAACCTCCATGGGAGGCAGCTTCACTTCGCCTTCTTCTTCCTGGTCGTCCTCATCCTCGCGGTAAACCGCGATAAATCCAGGAAATACCAGGGTTTGCCCGCTTGCGCGGAAAAGGTTGCCTTCGCCGACGCTTAAATCCAGGCTGACGGTATCATATTTGGCGGGATTCATCTGGCAAGCCAGGGCGCGCTTCCAGATCATTTCGTAGAGTTTGGCCTGATCCGCGGTCAAAAAGCCGCGCACGCTGTCCGGCGTCCTCGCAATGGCGGTGGGGCGAATGGCTTCGTGAGCCTCCTGCGCGTTCTTGGATTTGTTCTTATATTGGACGGGGGTCTTGGGCAAATAATCGGCGGAAAAATTCGCGCCGATATAATCCCGGATTTCCGCCACGGCCTCGTTGGCCAGGTTGACGGCGTCGGTACGCATGTAGGTAATCAAACCCACCGCGCCGCCGCCGATGTCGATGCCTTCGTAAAGCTGCTGGGCCACCTTCATGGCGCGATCGGTGGTGAAACCGAGCTTACGCACCGCCTCCTGTTGCAGCGTCGATGTCGTGAAAGGCGCTGCCGGCGAGCGTTGCTTGCGTTTCTTATCGACTTGCGCAACGGTGGCCTGGTCGCCGCCCTTTTTCAGACCTTCGAGCACTTCCGTCTGACGCTCGGCGGAGCCGATGCTGAATTGATTGAGTTTTTCACCGGCGAATTGGAAAAGCTTGGCGCCGAACTTCGCCTTGCTCTTGTGGCTGTCGAGATGGATGCTCCAATATTCCTGGGTTTTGAAAGCCAGGATTTCCGCTTCCCGTTCGACGATCATCCGCAACGCCGGACTTTGCACCCGTCCGGCGGACAAGCCGCGGCGGATCTTGCGCCACAGCAGCGGGGAGAGATTAAAACCAACCAGGTAATCCAGGGCGCGCCGCGCTTGCTGGGCGTTGACCATTTCCATGGAAATATCGCGGGGATTCTGGATGGCGTCCTGAACGGCGGATTTGGTGATTTCGTGAAACACTACCCGTTTGAGCGGTTTTTTGCCGATCAGCTTCCTGGATTTGAGAATTTCCGCCAGATGCCAGGCAATCGCCTCGCCTTCGCGGTCCGGGTCGGTTGCCAGAAAGATGTTATCCGCATGCTTGACGGCCTTGGCAATCGCCTCGACATGCTTGGCGTTCCGCTCAATCAGTTGATACTTCATACTGAATTGATTCTCGGTATCCACCGCGCCCTGTTTGGGAACCAGGTCACGCACATGCCCGTAGGAAGCGAGGATTTCGAAATCCTCGCCAAGATATTTTTTCAGGGTTTTCGCTTTTGACGGCGACTCGACGATCAGAAGGCTGGAAGACATGCGCGCCTTAATAAGGGTAAGCGAAGGGTCAGGATAATAAAAACAAAGGGGGAGGAAGGCAAGCGCGTCAAACTCAATGAAGCGTGGGTTGACCGTCGCCGAACAATAAATCCTCGATGAAGAAGAATTGCTGAGGTTCGTTATGATTCCACAGGACGAACAGGATTATCCACTTGACCTGCTCGAGGGTAAGCTCGCTTTCCTCGACCGCGAAAACGCGATCCATGACCCATTCGCGCTGAAGAGGGTCGAGCACCCCGGAACTTTCGAGAAACACCAACAACCCGACGCCTTGCGTGCCGATACGCTGAGTTTCCTGATCGGTATAACAACGGGAAGCGCGCGAAACCGGCAGAGAATCCGAATAGCTGGCATTGGCCAGGTTTTCCAGCCCATGAAACCAGGAAATGGCTTGCGAAATCTCGTTGCGGTCGAAGCCCGCCGCGCTAAGTTCGCGCGTCAAGGTCGAATCGTCGGGATAGGCATTCATCTCGAAGTAATTTTCAAACAGATAAACCAGGATATCGAACATGTAATTTCTCAACTCAGCAAAGGCGCTGGTACATACCGCCAGGCAGCGAGGCGATGCGGCCATCAAGCTCCATGCGCAACAGCATGGCGCAAACGCTGTTGCTCGTCAAGCCGCTCCGCGCCGCCAGATCGTCGATGTTCACCGGCTCGAAACCCATGCTGGCGAGCAACGGCTGATACGTTTCGGCCATGCAAGACAAATCCGGCTGGGGCGGCGTGAAACCCGCGGCGGCGGAGACGGGCCAACGTAGCTCGCCGAGGATGTCGTCGGCGCATTCGGCCAGTTTGGCGCCCTGTTTAATCAGGGAATGACACCCCTTGGAAAGCGGGGAATGGATCGAGCCGGGAACCGCGAAAACTTCCCTGCCCTGCTCGGCGGCCAGGCGCGCCGTAATCAGCGATCCACTGCGCAACGCGGCTTCGACGACCAGGCAACCCAGGGAAAGCCCGCAGATGATGCGGTTGCGCCGCGGAAAATTGGCGGCCTTGGCGGGCGTGCCGAGAGGATATTCGGAAATCATGGCGCCGTTTTCCGCCAAAGCGTGCGCCAACGCATGGTTGCTGGCGGGATAGACACTATCCAGACCGGTGCCGACTACCGCCACGCTCGAAGACGCGCCACTCAGGCCGCCGCGGTGGGCCGCTGCGTCGATGCCGGCGGCCATGCCGCTGGCGATGCAAAGGCCGCTGTCGCTGAGGCTGCGGGCGAATGCCTCGGCATTCGAAAGTCCCTGGGGAGAAGCGTTGCGGCTGCCGACGATGGCGAAAAAGTTTGCGCCGAGAAGTTCGCGGCGCCCCTTTAGGTAAAACAGCGGCGGGGGATCGGCGGATTGCAGCAACAAGCGGGGATAATCGGGGTCGGCAAGGGTTACCAGATGGTTCGATGGCTGTTCCAGCCACTCCAAGGTGGCGCGCGCCAACTCCGAGTCGGCGCCATTGCAGATCTGTCGGGCTATCGCCGGCTTGACTATGGCGCACAAGGCGGAGTAGCCGGCCGCATAAATATTGTCCGGCCCGCCGAAGGCGGAGAGCAGACGCCGGTAGCTTTCGCCGCCCAGTCCGTGGATCAGGCTAAGCCCGATCCAGGCGGAATGATCGCGCTCGACCGGCATGATGGGTTACTTCAAGGCTTCTGAATCAAGTCGAGCGTATGGATAGGCCGGCTGGATTGGACGACCAGCGCGTAGGAAAGTTTGTCGAAGGTGCGGAAAACGAAAAGCAGCCCCGATCTTTCGTCAGGGAGCTTCAGTTCCGCCTTGTCGCCCTTGGCGTCAAGGACGGAAACGCTCGAACCGCGGCGGTAAATGGCCAGCACATGGCCGATTTCAATACCGTCGCGGGTACCCTTGTTGACCGTGACCACGGCGTTTTGGCCGGCTTCGGCGGCGCCGCCGTATATCGACATGACCCGGCCGGAAACGGCCTTGTCGGGGGCGTGGGGCACATAGGCATTGATCGGCGCAGCGGTTACCGGAATAAGGCGATCCGAGGCATATATTTCCAGTACCGACTGGGTAACCTCGATGGTCGTCGGTTCGCCGAACTTGACGACTTTCGCCTTACCCAGGTATTCGGCCTCCTGCCCCAGCGTTTCCTTGGTTTCCGGGTCCACCAGCATTTTTCCGGGACGGTAGACATTCCAGTAAAGCCCGTTTTCGGCCTTCATGCCGCGGACGTAGGCCTTTTCACCGGAGCCGACCAGCACCCGGCCTTCCTCGGTGCGGAGAATATACGGCGCGCTTTCGAGCGCGGATTCCTCGATCAGCAGAGGCTGCGCCAGAAATGGGGCGATGATGGAGGGGGAGATGCTGGGTATGGCGCGGGCTTCGAGCGCCTCACTGCGCAAGCGGGGGCTGAGCCGCACCGTTTCCAGATCGGAGGCTTGTTTTTCGGCGATTTGCAGGCGCGGCTGGCCGTCTACCGTCAGCAGCAGAATGACATCGCCGGGATAGACCAGATGAGGGTTTTTGACTTGCTCGCGGTTGAGATTCCACAACTCGGGCCAGCGCCACGGGTCTTTGAGAAAGCGCCCGGCGATTCCCCACAGGGTGTCGCCCTTGACGACGACATGCTTGGACGGCGGGCTATCTTGCAGTTCCAAGTCCGCCGCACGGGCGAGCGGACTTAGGCCGAATAGGAGAATCAGGGATATAATTAAGCTTTTCATGATAGCCCCACCGTAGCGTAAGGAAGCGAAACCGGTGCCATTCCGGTTCATAAGACGGTTTAAATTCTGCATGTAATTCTTTAAACAAGCAAGCATTTATGGCGATTCTAAGCATACTGCATTACCCCGATCCACGGCTGCATACGGTTGCCGCCCCGGTCGCGCGAATCGACGACGAAATCCGCGCGCTCGCCCGCGACATGGCCGAAACCATGTACGCGGCTCCGGGCGTGGGGTTGGCGGCGACACAAGTGAATATCCACAAACAAGTGATCGTGATGGACATATCGGAAAACCACGACAACCTCATTGTCCTGGTCAATCCCACGCTTCTGGCGAGTTCGGGAACCGAGGAACGGGAAGAAGGCTGCCTGTCGGTGCCGGGCATTTATGAAACGGTGCGGCGCGCCGAACGGGTGACCGTCCAGGCCTTGAATCTCGCCGGAGAAAGCGTCACCCTCGACGCCGACGGCTTGCTGGCCGTCTGCATACAACACGAAATGGATCATCTGAAGGGGCGGGTATTCGTCGAATATCTGTCGCAACTCAAGCAATCGCGCATCAAGCACAAACTGAAAAAACAACAGCGCGAAACCATGTAATGAAAGTCATCTTTGCCGGAACCCCGGAATTCGCCGCCCAGGCGCTGGCCGCGCTGATCGAGGCCGGCCATCAACTGCCGCTAGTGCTTACTCAGCCGGATCGCCCTGCGGGGCGGGGAATGAAGTTGACGCCCAGCCCGGTCAAGGCGCTTGCCCTCAAGCACGGCCTGCGGGTGGAGCAGCCGCCGAGCCTCAAGGGCGGCGCGGCGCAGCAGGCCATCGCCGCCACCGGCGCCGACGTGATGGTCGTGGCGGCCTATGGCCTGATTCTGCCGCCGGCGGTGCTCGCCATTCCGCGCTTCGGCTGCCTGAACATACATGCCTCCCTGCTGCCCCGCTGGCGCGGCGCGGCGCCCATCCAGCGCGCCTTGCTGGCCGGCGACCGCGAAACCGGGATCACCATCATGCAGATGGACGCCGGGCTGGACACCGGCGCCATGCTGCTCGAAGAGAGATTGCCCATCGCCTCCGGCGATACCGCGCAAACCCTGCACGACAAGCTGGCGGAACTAGGTGCCCACGCCATCGTTGCGGCGCTGGAGCAATTGCAGCAGGGGGCGCTGCTTCCCCGGCCGCAGGACAATGCGCGCGCCACCTACGCGGCAAAGCTGACCAAGGAAGAAGGCTGGATCGACTGGAAGCAAAGCGTCGAGCAACTCTCCCTGTCAGTACGCGCTTACAATCCGTATCCGGTGGCGCAGGCGCAATTCAAGGGGGATATCTGGCGTATCTGGCAAGCCAGCCCCGCAATGGGACAGGGGAATCCCGGAGAAATCCTGCGGGCGGACAAGGGCGGAATACTGGTCGCCTGCGGAAACGGCGCCCTGCTTCTCACGGAAATCCAGAAGGCCGGCGGGAAAAGAATGCCGGCCGCCAGCTTTCTCGCCGGCAACCCGGTGCGGGCGGGAGAGCGTTTCGATGCTTGATTTTTTTGGCAATATCCCCAATTACTCCGGTATCGGAACAAATTGATCGGAGGATGGAAATGTTCGGCAATTGGGTGAAAACCAGCATCCTGATGGCGGTGATCGTCGCGCTGTTCGGCGTCATCGGCGCCGCGCTGGGCGGCGTAACCGGCATGTTGATCGCCTTGCTGGTCGGCGGCGCGATGAACGTCTGGGCCTACTGGAATTCCGCCGACATGGTGCTGCGCATGTACAACGCGCAGGAAGCCGACGAATCCAGCGCCCCGCATTTTTACCGGATGATCCGTGAATTGGCCGGGCGGGCCGGCTTGCCCATGCCGCGCGTCTACATCATCGACGAAGCGCAGCCCAATGCCTTCGCCACCGGGCGCAACCCCGAACACGCGGCGGTAGCGGCGACCACCGGCATCCTGCGAATGCTCTCCGAGCGCGAGCTGCGCGGCGTGATGGCGCACGAACTGGCGCACGTCAAGCACCGCGACATTCTGACTTCGACCGTTTCGGCGACCATGGCCGGCGCCATTTCCATGCTTGCCAATTTCGCCATGTTTTTCGGTGGGCGCGATGGCGACGGTCGTCCCGTCAACCCGCTGGCGGGCATTTTGGTCGCCATCTTGGCGCCGCTGGCGGCGACCCTGATCCAGATGGCGATTTCCCGCGCCCGCGAGTTCGAAGCCGACCGCGGCGGCGCCGAGATCAGCGGCGATCCCCAGGCGCTGGCGTCCGCCCTGGATAAGATCCAGCGCTATGCCCGGGGGCTGCCGCTGGCGCCGGCGCAAGCCCACCCCGAAACCGCGCAAATGATGATCGTCAATCCCCTTTCCGGCGAGGGGCTGCAAACCCTGTTCAGCACCCATCCGGCGACGGAGGAGCGCATCGCCCGCCTGCTCGCGATGGGACGCGGCTTTGCTTGATACCCTGCGCCTCGCCGGCCAGGCGCTGACCCAGACGCTGGCCGGGCGTAATCTCAACGAAGTCCTGCACGCGCTGCATGCGCGCCATCCTTCGCTTACCCCCCAGCAGCGCGCCGCCATCCAGGACTTGAGCTACGGCGCGCTGCGCTTTTACGGGCGCTATGCCGCCATCCTCGACCTGTTGATGGAAAAGCCGCTTGCCGACGAAACGGTCAAGGGCGTGCTGCTGGCGTCCCTGCATCAACTGGAAAACCGCAAGGCGCCGGAACATGCGGTGGTCGATCAAGCCGTGCAGGCCGTCCAGGCGCTGCGCAAACCGTGGGCCAAGGGGCTGGTCAATGCCGTGCTGCGCAACTTCCTGCGCCAGCGCGAATCCCTGCTGGAGCGTGCCGACCAGGCGGGCGAAATGTCCCGCTATTCCCATCCGCAATGGTGGATAGACAAACTGCGCGGCCAGTATCCCTCCGATTGGCAAGCCATGCTCGCCGCCAACAACGCCCATCCCCCCATGACACTGCGGGTCAACCGCCGCAAATCTGAAGCGGGCGCTTACGCCGAATTGCTGCGGCAGCACGGCATGGAAGCCGATTGCGTGGGCGAAACCGCATTGCGCCTGCGCCAGCCGGTAGCGGTGGCCAGGCTGCCGGGGTTTGCCGAGGGCGTGGTCTCGGTGCAAGATGCCGGTGCGCAATGGGCGGCGCGACTGCTTGATGTCGAAGACGGCATGCGGGTGCTGGACGCCTGCGCCGCGCCCGGCGGCAAGGCCGCCCACCTGCTCGAATTGGCCGATGTCGAGCTTACCGCGCTGGACAGCGACCCCGCCCGCCTGGAGAAAGTCGGCGAGAACCTGCGCCGCCTCGGCCTGCATGCCGATTGCCGCTGCGGCGATGCCGCAGCGCCGGCAGAATGGTGGGACGGCGAGCCGTTCCAGCGCATCCTGGCGGACGTGCCGTGCAGCGCTTCGGGCGTGGTGCGCCGCCACCCGGACATCAAGTGGCTGCGCCGCGCCAGCGACATCGCCGCTTTTGCCGGACAACAGAGCGAAATCCTGGATGCGCTGTGGCACCTGCTGGCAAGAGGTGGTAAATTGCTGTACGTCACATGCTCGGTGTTCGCCGAGGAAAATCAACGGCAAATCGAGAGTTTTCTGGAGAAACACCCGGATGCCCGCCGCTTGCCGTTGGCGGATGGGGATACAATCGACGGGCAACGGATTCCAACTGACGATCACGATGGGTTTTTCTATGCGCTACTGGCAAAAAGTTAGCGGAATAATGGGGATGGCGCTTTGGCTGGCGGCGGCGCCGCTCGCCCACGCCGAGAACGCCGAAACCCGGAGCGCCGAACTGGAGTGGGCGGAGGAAGCCCTGATTCTCAACGCCGAATTCGACATCAATCTCAACGCCACTCTGGAAGACGCCCTGAACAAAGGCGTACCGCTCAACTTCGTGGCGGAGTTCGAGTTGAAGCGGCCGCGCTGGTACTGGCTCGACGAAACCGTTTCCGCCGCCCAGCAGCACATCCGCCTGAGCTATCATGCATTGACGCGCCAGTACCAGCTCAATGTCAACAACCAGCAGCGCAATTTTTCCGTGCTCAGCGAAGCGCGCCGCGAGCTGGGACGCCTGCGCGACTGGCCGGTAGGCAAACGCGGCCAGATCAAGGACAAACAGAACTATATCGCGGCCCTGCGCTTTCGCCTCGACCTGACCCAACTTCCCAAACCGCTGCAAGTCAACGCGCTGGCTTCCAAGGAATGGAATCTCGATTCCGAATGGCACCGCTGGAATTATCCCTCCTGATTGACGGGCATTTGGCGCACGCTCCGAAATGAAGCTGCTGCAATACGTCATCATCCTGTGCATCAGCCTGGGCGGCGTGCTGCTGTATCTGCTGTCCAAGGCGAGCGCCAACAGCACCGCCTTTACCGAGAACTACACCCTGCTGTTGGCGCTCAACGGCATTCTGGTGGTTTTTCTGGCGGGGTTGATCGGCTACCAGTTGTGGATCTTGCGGCGCAAGCTGAAAGCCAGGATGTTCGGCTCCAAGCTGACCCTGCGCCTGGTGATGTACTTCGCCCTGATGGCGGTGCTGCCGGGGATGCTGGTTTACGGCGTGTCGGTGCAATTCCTGACCAAAAGCATCGAATCGTGGTTCGACGTGCGCGTCGATAATGCCCTGGAAGGCGGCTTGAGCCTGGGGCGCAGCGCCCTCGACAACCTGTTGCGCGACTTGACCAAAAAAGGCGAAATCATGGCGCTGACGCTCTCCGACCAGCCGGCCAGCGCCCACCTCACTTCGCTCAACGCCTTGCGCGAGCAAGCCGGGGTGCAGGAAGTGACGCTATACAACTCGCGCGGTTCGCTGATGGCCTATGCCGGCAACGAGCGCGCCAGCCTGCTGACCGAAAAGCCCTCCTCCGCCTTGTTGCGCCAGGTGCGCCAGCAACAGGCGTTCGCCGCCATCGAAACGGTGCCGGGCAAGGGCTTGTTCCTGCGCGTGATCGTGCCGGTCAACGTGCTCACCCTGAGCGAGGACGTGCGCATTCTGCAATTGCTGCAACCGGTTCCGGGGCAGTTGGCCAGGGACGCGGAAACGGTGCAGGAAATTTACCGCGATTACCAGGAGTTGTCCCTGTCGCGCCTGGGGCTGAAGCGCATCTACGGCCTGACCTTGACCCTGACCCTGCTGCTGTCGCTGTTGTCGGCGATCGCCTTGGCGTTCTTGCTTTCCGCGCGGCTTTCCGCGCCGCTGGGCATTCTGGCCAAGGGCACCCGCGCGGTGGCTTCCGGCGATTTCAGCGAAATGCCCGAGGTGCGCAGCCGCGATGAGCTGGGCATCCTGATGCAATCCTTCAACAGCATGACTCGCCAGCTCGCCGACGCCCGCGCCGTGGTGGAATTCAACCAGCAGCAGCTGGAAACCGCCAAGGTCTACCTCGAAAGCATTCTGGCGCATCTTTCCAGCGGGGTGCTGGCCTTCGACGACAAATTCACCCTGCGCACCGTCAACCCGGCCGCCGCGCAGATACTCGGGGTGGATTTTCCTTCCTTCCGCCGTCGCGGCCTGGTCGAGGGAGAAGGCCAGGAACCGGCGGTTCGCGCCTTTGCCGAGGAAATCCTGCGTCGGTTCCAGGAACATGACGACCGCGAGTGGCAGCGGCAGATCGAGTTCCCCGGCAAATCCGGCAAGCAGGTTCTGCTGGTGCGTGGCACTCGCCTGCCGGTAGCGGTGGGCAGCGGCTACATCGTGGTGTTCGACGACATCACCCATCTGCTGCAAGCCCAGCGCGACGCCGCATGGGGCGAGGTGGCGCGGCGCCTTGCCCATGAAATCAAGAATCCGCTGACGCCGATCCAGCTTTCCGCCGAACGCCTGGAACACAAGCTGGCGGAAAAGCTGGATAATGCC
Source organism: uncultured Sulfuricella sp. (assembly GCA_964505475.1). Classification (GTDB taxonomy): domain Bacteria; phylum Pseudomonadota; class Gammaproteobacteria; order Burkholderiales; family Sulfuricellaceae; genus JAGXQV01. The sequence continues at coordinate 31,262 of CAZDIJ010000010.1, forward strand.
GATGCCGACATGCTGCGCCGCGCGACCGGCACCATCGTCAACCAGGTCGCGGCATTGAAGAACATGGTGGATGCCTTCAGCGAATATGCGCGCACCCCGAAACTGAATTTGCAACAACTGAAGCTGAATGAGCTGGTGCAGGAAGTGCTGGCCTTGTACGAGAATTCCGCTTGCCGCATCACCACGCAGTTGGCGCCGGACTTGCCGGAAATCGAGGGGGATACCACCCTGTTGCGCCAGGTCATCCATAATTTGCTGCGTAATGCCCAGGATGCCGTGGCCGATGCGGCGCGACCGGAGATCGCCCTGCAAACCGGCCTCGAAGACGGCTGGGTGCGGTTGTCGATTTGCGATAACGGCTGCGGCTTTCCCGAGCACCTGATGCCGCGCCTGTTCGAACCCTACGTCACCACCAAATCGAAGGGAACCGGATTGGGGCTGGCGATTGTGAAGAAAATCGTAGAAGAGCACAATGGAAAAATGCATATAGAAAACCTAGCGGCAGGCGCTTGCATCGGCGTGCTGCTTCCCTGCGCGGAGGCGCGCCATGGCTAACATGACGCAAATCCTGGTGGTGGACGATGAAGTCGGCATCCGCGAATTGCTGCTGGAAATTCTTCACGACGAAGGCTACCAGGTAAAGCTGGCGGAGAATGCCGAGGAGGCGCGGGAGTTTCGCAACCAGAAAAGCCCCGATCTGGTTCTGCTCGACATCTGGATGCCGGATACCGACGGCGTGACCTTGTTGCGCGAATGGGCGAGCGGCGGGCTGTTGACCATGCCGGTAATCATGATGTCCGGCCACGGCACCATCGACACCGCGGTGGAGGCGACCAAGATCGGCGCGTTCGATTTTCTGGAAAAGCCCATCGCGCTGCAAAAGCTGCTGGGGACCGTCGAACGCGCGCTGAAAAGGAACGGCCAGCACCCGCATTGCCAGGGTACGCTCGAAGGTTTGGGGCGCAGCCCCCTGGTCGGCGAGCTGAAAAAGCGCCTGGAGCTGATTTCTCGCAGCCGCGTCCCCTTGATCCTGAACGGTGAAGACGCCGCCTCGCTGGAAGTCTGCGCCCGTTTTTTTCACCGGGCGGATACCCCGTGGATAGAACTGGAGGATTTTTCGGAACTGGCCGAGCGGCCGCTGGAAGTGCTGGAACGCGCCCGCGATGGCGTCCTGTATTTGCACGACATCGCGGAGTTGGCGCGGCTGGAGCAAAAAGGTCTGCTGCTGCTGCTGGGTAAATTGGAAAAAAGCGCCGCCCGGCTGATTTGCGCGACATCCAAGGCTTTGCCGCAAGCCGTGGAAAGCGGCGCGTTCGATCTCCATCTGTACCAAGGGCTTAGCCGCGTCACGCTGACGGTGCCGCCGCTGCGCGAACACCGCGAGGATATTCCCGAGCTGGCCAGCCGCTTGCTCGCCACGCTGGCGGAAAGCGGCGAGTTCCCTCCGCGCCGCTTCAGCCCGGCGGCGCTGGAGGCCTTGCGCATCCATAATTGGCCGGGCAATCTGGCGCAGCTCGGCAACGTCGTGAAAACCCTGGCCTTGACGTCGCTGGAGGAAGAAATTTCGCTGCGCGAAACCGAGCAGGTGCTGACCCCTTACGCGGCGCAACCGTTTGGCGGCGCCGGACAAGCACTGCCGCTCGATCTGCCCTTGCGCGAGGCGCGCGAAGTGTTCGAGCGGGCCTATTTCGACCACCAGATCAGGAAGGCGGGCGGCAATATGAGCCGCGTCGCCGATTTTGCCGGTCTGGAGCGCACCCATTTATACCGCAAGCTGAAACAGCTCGGCATACGCTTCGCCAAGAAAAACGAAGAGTGACCATCGAGGCGCCCATGCACGATTCCAGCGAAACGAAACGCACGCCCCAGGCGGCGCTTGCCCTGGCGGCGCTGGGGGTGGTGTTCGGCGACATCGGCACCAGCCCGCTCTACACCATGAAGGAAGTCTTCGCCGGCAACCATCCCATCCCGTATTCACCGGACAACGTGCTCGGCATCCTGTCGCTGATCCTGTGGTCGCTGATCGTCATCGTGTCGATCAAATACGTGGTTTTCATCATGCGCGCCGACAACCGCGGCGAGGGCGGCATCATGGCGCTGATCGCCCTGGCTCTCAACGACGCCAAGGACAACCCGCTGCGGCAGCGCCTGATTATCCTGATCGGCGTCCTCGGCGCGGCGATGTTTTACGGCGATGGCATGGTCACGCCGGCCATCTCGGTGCTGTCGGCGGTGGAAGGGCTGGAAGTGGCGGCGCCGGCGCTGAAGGTGTTCGTCATCCCGATCACCCTGCTGGTGATATTCGGCCTGTTTTTTGTACAGCGCAAAGGCACGGGCAGCGTCGGCGCCTGGTTCGGTCCGGTGATGCTGCTGTGGTTCTCCACCCTGGCGCTGCTCGGCGCCGTCAATATCGTCGCCGCGCCGGGCGTGCTGAAGGCGCTCAATCCGTATTACGGGATCGGTTTCCTGATCCACAACAGCCATATCGCGTTGATCGCCATGGGCGCGGTGGTGCTTTCGGTGACCGGCGCCGAGGCGCTGTATGCGGATATGGGGCATTTCGGCAGAAAGCCGATCCGCCTGGCCTGGTTCGGTTTCGTCCTGCCGGCGTTGGTTCTCAACTATTTCGGCCAGGGCGCCTTGATCCTGAGCGAGCCGGGGGCGGTGCAGAATCCGTTTTACCATTCGGCTCCCGGCTGGGCGCTATACCCGCTGGTCGCGCTTTCCACCCTGGCCACGGTGATCGCTTCGCAGGCGGTGATTTCGGGAGCCTTCTCGGTAACGCGCCAAGCCATGCAACTGGGTTTTGTCCCGCGCGTCGAGGTACAGCATACCTCGGAAAAGGAGCAGGGACAGATTTACCTGCCCGGGGTGAATTGGGGGCTGATGGTGGCGGTGATGGTGCTGGTGCTCGGCTTCCAGTCCTCGAACAACCTGGCGGCCGCCTATGGCATCGCGGTGACCGGCGACATGATAATCACCTCAATCTTGGCGACCATCATCGTCGCCCGCGTCTGGGGCTGGGGTTGGACCAGGGCGGTGGCGCTGTTCTCCTGCCTCCTTGTCGTCGAACTGACCTTCTGGTTCGCCAACGTGCTGAAAATACCCGATGGCGGCTGGTTTCCTCTGGCCGCCGGGGTGGTCATCTTCACTTTGATGACGACCTGGAAGCGCGGCCGCCAGTTGCTCTACAAGCGTCTCGAAGGCGAGGCCATCGCCCTCGACCCCTTCATCGAAAGCCTCGCCCTGGGGCATCCGACGCGGGTCGCCGGCACGGCGGTATTCATGACGCCGAACCTCCACGGCGTACCTCACGCCATGCTGCACAACCTCAAGCACAACAAGGTGCTGCATGAAAAGGTCGTGCTCGCCACCGTCGCCATCAAGGATATTCCCTATGTCACCGAAGCGGAACGGCTGACGGTCGAGGCGCTGCCCTACGAGTTTTATCGGGTAACGCTGTGTTACGGCTTCATGGAAGGGCCGGATCTGCCGCGCGACCTGCAACGGTGCGCGCAACACGGTTTGGCGCTGGACATGATGGACACCTCGTTTTTCATCGGCCGCGAAACCCTGATTCCGCGCGTCGGCTCCGAAATGTCCTTCTGGCGGGAAAAACTCTTCATCAGCATGTTCCGCAACGCCGGCAGCGCCACCAGCTTTTTCAAGCTACCGCCCAACCGGGTGGTGGAACTGGGGACGCAGGTAATCCTATAAATCTAAAAAACGCGGTTCAACCACGGGGAACACGGGGAAATGACGGAATTGCAGCGAGGCATGAAAAATATGTCACTCACCCGGCGGGTGAACAGTCGATCTCTTTCAACTGGATGTTTCCCCTGTTTTCCCCTGTTTTCCCCGTGGTTCAAATAAGGAATTTAGTATAAATCCTTGCGGTAGGGCGATTCTTCCCCCTCAGGCCGCGTCTTGAAGCGTTTGTGCAGCCAGAAATACTGTTCCGGCATGTCGCGCACGCATTCCTCGATGAAGGCGTTCATGCGCCGGGTATCGGCTTCGATGCCGCCGCCGGGATATTCCTCCCAGGGCGGGTAAAACCTCAGCACGTAGCCCTCCCCACCCGGCAACTGGCGGGTGACGCAGGGCGCCACCGCCGCGCCGGTGGCGCGGGCGAGGCGCGACAGGCCGGTGATGGTGGCTGCCGGCACGCCGAAGAACGGTGCAAAAACCGAATCGCGCGCCCCGAAATCCTGGTCCGGCAAATAATAGAACGGCAGCCCGCCGCGCAGCGCCTTGACCACCGGACGGATGCCGTCCTGGCGCGAGAACAGAGTGGCGTTGCCGAAACGGGTGCGGCCATGGCGCAGCAGCCTGTCGAAGGCCGGATTCTTCTGCCGGCTGTAGATGGAAACCAGCGGGAATTCGCTGGTGAGGCGCACCCCGCCCATGTCCAGCCCGACGAAATGGGGCGCCAGCCAGATCACCGGCCTGCCGGCCGCCGCCTGAAGATGCTCCAACCCCTCGATGCGCACCAGTCGCTGGATGCGCTCTTTCGACGACCACCACAGGATGCCGTATTCGACGAAGCTGCGGCCGAAGGCACGGAAATGGCGGCGCACCAGGGCTTCCCTTTCCTTGTCGGAAAGTTCGGGAAAGCATAGGCGCAGGTTGATGCGCGCCACCCGGCGCCGCTCCCGGCCCAGCCAGTAAAGCAGCATGCCGACGCCCTGGCCGGCGCGGGCAAGCACCGCCAGCGGCAGGAAGTGCAGGAGCCACAGGAGGAACAGGCCGATGCGCGTCATCATTCTAAAAACCTCCGTTGGACGGGCTGGAGTGTGCGATTTTCCGGGTGTGGGGCAAGGCGCAACGACGCGGAATGGTCATTCCATTCCAAGGAGTTGCACCCGTAAAGGGCATCACCGCCCTTGTAATCCGGCACAGCCGGAACAAGGGCGCGACAACGCCGCCATGCGCCCGGAAAAGCGTGCAATCCGGCCTGTAGCGAACTGACCACAGCGGTGAAGCAAAAAACAAAGACAAAATTGAAAATAGTCATGATGTTAACGCAACAAACAAGCGGTCAACTGAGGTTCTTAGGATCAAGGTGCGGGCGGCGGCTCGGCGCCGCGCGGAATCTTGTAGCGGTTGTAGCTCCACAGGTATTGCGCGGGCAGCCTGCGGATCAGGTTTTCGATGGCGCGGTTGAGGAAGTTGGCCGCCGCCATGGGTTCGTCGGGCAGCCCTTCGGGCAGCGGCGCCAGCCACAGGTCGAAGCCCGTCCCGCGCGGCAGCCGCTCGGCGTAGGCGAGGATCACCGCCGCCCCGGTGCCGCGGGCCAGCCGCGCCGCCAGGGTCATGGTGTAAGCGGGGCGACCGAAGAATGTCGCCCACACCCCTTCGCCGTTGCCCGGCGTCTGGTCGGGCAGGATGCCCACCGCCTCGCCGCGCTTCAAGGCCTTGAGCAGAGACTTCACCCCGCCCATGTCGGTGGGCGCCAGCGAGACCTGGCCGCGCTGCCGGCCGATTTCCAGCAGCGGTTGCAGCCAGCGCAGCTTGGGCGGGCGGTAGAGCACGGTGATAGGATGGCGCGCTGCGTAGTAGAGACTGGTGATCTCGAAGCAGCCCAGGTGCGGGGTGAGGAAGATGATGCCCTTGCCGCGCTCCAGCGCCGCCTCGACGTGCTCCCAGCCGTGAACCTCGCGCATCAGGGCGAGGGCCTCGGCTTCCGGGCGCAGCCACACGGCGAGCAGTTCGGCGGCGCCCTTGCCGGCTTCGCCGACGGCCTGGCGCAATACCCGGCGGCAGGCGTCCGCATCGGGGCAGACCCGGCTTTTTTCCAGGTTCTCGCGCAGCCGGGCGGCATAGCTCGGCGAGGCGAAATAGACCAGCCAGCCGAGCAACGCACCAAAGCGGTGCAGCCAGCACAGCGGTAATTTGGCGAACAGTTTCAGCAAGATGGCATGCAACCGAACACGTTGAACCAAAGCATTCCCCCCTTTGCAAAAGGGGGGCAAGGGGGGATTTTACAGGCGGCCGAATTGTCGGCACCGCTGAAATCCCCCTCAATCCCCCTTTTGCAAAGGGGGAAGCGCTCGCGATCGTTCACGTCTTTCATTTCGGCGGGCGCCCCAAACCCCTACAGCGCAAGTTTGACCGGCTCGCCGGCCTGGGCGGAAGCGTACTTGTTCAGCGCCGCGATCAATTCGCCGCCGTCGCGGGTATCGCACCACTGCCCGTCCTTCCAGGTGAAATGAAAGCCTCCGGCCTTGGCCGCCAGCCAGATTTCCTGTACGGCCGCCTGCTTGTTGACGATGATCTGGCTGCCGTTGGCGAAAGTCAGTTGCAGCACCCCGCCGTGGGTTTCGCAGTCGATGTCCACCTCGCAGTCGTCGAGCGCCGCCTCGATGCGCGCCAGGGTATCGTCGGCCAAGCGGGTGAATTCGCTATCCGTCATGCTAATTCCTTCTAGTAAAATCAAAATACTATGAACGATGCTCGGGATGCTATCGTCGCGCCATACACCCTCACCCCAAACCCCTCTCCCGCAGGCGGGAGAGGGGTTTGGGGTGAGGGTGCCCGAATATCGTTCAAGGCGTAAAAATACTTCTTGGTTTTCGATTCCGCACTGCTATGCCCCTGCGGTTAACCGCTTTTTATAGGATAATTGCCCGATTATTTTAACCGCCCGAGCATAATATGCGTTCCGTTTATTTGCCAGTGTTGCTGGTGCTTTTGCTGCAAGCCTGCGGCCACAAGGGGCCATTGTACCTGCCCCAACCGCCGCAACCCAACGCCACGAAGCCGGCCGCGCCCGTGTTTGTGCCATCGCAGGAAAAACAGCCATGACCCCGTTCCAGTTCCGCCAGGGCGAGCTGCATGTCGAAGACGTGCCGCTCAGCCGCCTCGCCGCCCAGTTCGGCACGCCCTTGTACGTCTATTCCCGCGCTGCCCTGACCGCGGCTTTCCTGTCCTTCGACCAGGCCTTCTCCGGGCGCGACCACCTGGTGTGCTACGCGGTCAAGGCCAACTCCAACCTCGGCATCCTCAACCTCTTCGCCCGTCTCGGCGCCGGCTTCGACATCGTCTCCGGCGGCGAATTGCAGCGCGTCCTGGCGGCGGGCGGCGACGCCGGAAAAGTGGTGTTCTCGGGCGTCGGCAAGACCACGGGGGAAATGCGCGCCGCGCTGGAAGCCGGCATCCTCTGCTTCAATATCGAATCGGAAGCGGAGATGGAGCGCCTCGACCGCGTCGCCGGGGAAATGGCCAAGCGCGCCCCGGTGAGCCTGCGCGTCAATCCCGATGTCGATCCCAAGACCCATCCCTACATCTCCACCGGCCTCAAGGGCAACAAGTTCGGCGTGCCCATTGCTGACGCCCTGGCGCTCTACCGCAAGGCCGCCGCACTGCCCAACCTGGAAGTGACCGGGCTGGACTGCCACATCGGCTCGCAGATCACCGAAGTTTCGCCCTTCGCCGACGCCCTCGACAAAGTGCTGGCGCTGCTCGACCAACTGGAAGCGGCGGGCATCCCCATCCACCACCTCGACCTCGGCGGCGGCCTGGGCATCCGCTACAATGACGAAACCCCGCCACCGGTCGCCGACTACGCCGCCGCCCTGCTCGCCAAGCTGGGCGCGTGCAAACAGAAGATACTCGTCGAACCGGGCCGCGCCCTGGTCGGCAACGCCGGTCTGCTGCTCACCAAGGTGGAATACCTCAAGCACGGTGTAGCCAAGAACTTCGCCATCGTCGACGCCGCCATGAACGACCTGATGCGCCCCGCCCTCTACGACGCCTGGCACGACATCGTCGCGGTGCGGGAAAAATCCGGGGAAGCAGCGAGCTACGAAATCGTCGGCCCGGTCTGCGAAAGCGGCGACTTCCTCGGCCACGAGCGCCGCTTGGCGCTGGCCGAGGGCGACCTGCTGGCGGTGCTCTCCGCCGGCGCCTACGGCATGAGCATGAGCTCCAACTACAACACCCGCCCGCGCGCGGCGGAAGTCATCGTCGACGGCGGGGAAGTTCACGCGGTGCGCGAGCGGGAGACGGTGGCGCAGATATACGCGCTGGAGAAGACCTTGCCTTGAGGGCGCTATCCATGGCGTACATTGCGAACCGTGACAAATAAATGCCCGCGTCTTACAAGGGCTTCCCCATATCCGCAAGCGTTTTGCGTCTTAAGGTTTTATCGCGTTGCTCCAGGCTATTCGTTCAATTCTATCCTGCCGTGCTGGTGCGAGAAGGTGAAGGACTGCGGTACTACAACCGGTCATATCGGGCTTTTTGCCCAGACCCTGATGAAAGACGCGCGCGGGGACATCATTCGTTAGCCGGGAGTCGGTTGCCTCCCCTTAAATTGATCAGGCGCTCCCCGCGCGGGTCCAACCCGCTTCACATCAACGCTGGCAGTGCTTCGGTGACACATGGCCGCCAGGCGGCTCGTAATATCCTTGCCGTTCTGGTCAATACCATGAAAAGCGAATATATTCTTGGCGAGATCAATACCAACTGTGACCATGTTCATGGACTTCCTCTTTCGAACGAATGAGTTGGTGTGGAAACTCAATCATGGCAGCTTTCGCTGCCGGCGGCTTCCGCCGCTAGATCGGGACGGGGAAGTCCCTTTCATTCATTAGGCCGCACAACAAGGAATCCCCATGCTTGCGAATTCATTGTCTCCGTGCATCATCACGGCCAAGGTTGAAGAGTCCCGCAATTTCTATGTCCGGCATTTCGGCGCAAAGGTCACTTTCGATTGCGGCTGGTATGTCAATCTCGAATTCGGAAAGGGGGCAACTCTTCAGTTCATGGCGCCGCAGCCCGGCCAGCCCGCCTGCAATCCTGCCGGTTTGACTTACAACTTCAGTGTCTCCGACATTGATGCCGAATTCAAGTCGCTCACGGCTTCGGGTTTAGTTGCCGTCATGCCTCTCGAAGACCATCCTTGGGGGGATCGCGGTTTTGCCGTTCAAGACCCGAACGGCATCGTTCTCTACATTTATTCCGAGCGAGAACCCAGCCCCGAGTTCAAGCAATACTACAAGTCCTGACGCCATGTCCGCTGACCGCATCTCCAAAATACTCGAAGACATTCGCCTTCTCGATCAAGCCCGATTCGAGCTTGTTCAGTCGCTACGGGAAGCCATTCTGGGTTTGGCGCCCTCCATCTCCGAGGAAGTGAAGTATGGCGGCATCTTGTTCTCCGCTGAAAAGCCGTTTTGCGGTGTCTTCTCCTATGCAAAACACGTGTCTCTGGAGTTCGGCGCGGGCGCATCACTTCCAGACAAGTTCAACGTGTTGGAGGGCGAAGGGAAGTTACGCCGCCATATCAAGTTGTCATCGCCTCATGACATCACCGGCAAGTATGTCCGTGAGTATCTCGTCTTGGCGCTCAAGGCGTCGGCGAAGCCGTGACCTAACATTGCGGCCGAGAGGGATGCTCCGCAAGCGGAGCTTCAGTAGTGGAAGCGCAACTGCGCGATCTGGAGGGAGTCACCCTCGACGCGATACACCATGCGGTGTTTGTCCGTGATCCGGCGCAACCGGAGGCCGGATAGCGCGTGTTTCAGCATCTGGGAGGATTAGGCGGCGGCTTCCGGGTGCGGCGCGCGGGGCAGCACGCCGCCGCTTTCGAGCAGTTGTTGCAGATTGTCGAAAGGCACCGGGCGGCTGAAATAATAACCCTGCGCCATGTCGCAGCCGAGTTCCCTGAGGATGGCGGCCTGCTCGGCGGTTTCCACTCCTTCCGCCACCACCTTGAGGCCGAGCGCATGGGCCATGCTGACGATGGCGGCGGCGATCTGGCGGTCGTTGGGGTCGCTGCTCAGATCGCAGACGAAAGACCGGTCGATTTTCAGCTTGTGGATGGGCAGATGCTTCAAGGTCGCCAGGTTGGAGCAGCCGGTGCCGAAATCGTCCACGGCGATTTCCACGCCGGCTTCGTCCAGCCCCTTCAAAAATACCAGAATGCCGTCGCGTTGGGTGGAGAGCGCGGTTTCCGTCAATTCGAGTTCCAAATGGCGGGCATCGAATCCGGTTTTGGCGAGGATGCCGAGTATCGTCTGCTGCGTCCGGGACTGCAATTGGAGGGGGGAGAAATTGACCGCCACCCGGAAATTGCCGCCAGCCCGTCTGGCCAGTTCCGCTCCCTGCGCGCACATTGTCCGTAGCGCCCATTCGCCGAGGGCGCCGATCAGTCCGGTTTCCTCGGCCACGGGAATGAAAATCGCCGGGGATACCGGCGCTCCGCTGGAATCTTCCCAGCGCGCCAGGACTTCCGCGCCGACGATGCGTCCGTCCGCCAGATTGACCTGGGGCTGCCAGGCCAGCCATAGCTTGTCCGCCGCCAAATCCTGGCGTAGCGCGCTGCTGATCTCCAGGCGTTTGTTGAAGCGGTTGTGCATGGATGGGGAAAAGAAGCGGAATGTCCCCCGCCCGCTTTCCTTGGCGCGCGACATCGCCGCGTCGGCGTTCATCAGCAGGGCTTCGCCGTCGCCGCCGTCGTCGGGGTAGCGGCTCACGCCGATGCTGGCGGCGATGAACAGGGTTTTTCCTTCCAGAACCAGGGGTTCGGAAAACGCGGCGAGCACTTTTTCCGCGATTTCGGCAATGTCTTCCGGCTGGCCGGTGTCGGGCAGCAGCAGCGCGAATTCGTCGCCGCCCAGGCGCGCCGCCGTATCGCTCTTGCGCACCGCGTTTTGCAGGCGTTTTCCGATGGCCGCCAGGATTTGGTCGCCGAAGCGGTGGCCGAGGGTGTCGTTGACGTCCTTGAAACGGTCCAGGCCGATGAACAGCAGGGAAAATTCGTCGCCGTTGCGGTGCGAGTGGACGATGGCCATTTCCAGGCGATCCATGAACAACTGGCGGTTGGGCAGCCCGGTCAGGACATCGTAGTAGGCGAGATGGAGCAGCTTGGCGCGCAGTTCCTGATGCTGGGTGATGTCGGAAAAGACCCCGGCGTAATAACCCGTCTTCCCGGCTTCGCCGGGGATTGCGTTGATATGCAGCCATTCGGGATAGATTTCGCCGTTTTTCCGGCGATTCCATATTTCGCCCTCCCAGGCGCCGGTTTTTTCCAGCGAGCGCCACATCGCCCGGTAGAATTCCTGATCGTGCTTCTCCGATTTCAGCATTTTCGGGGTCTTGCCGATGGCTTCGGCCTCACTGTATCCCGTGGTCTGGCAGAAGGCCTTGTTCACCAGGAGGATGCGGTTGTCGGTATCCGTCACCAGGATGCCTTCGCCGGTGGCGTCGAACACGCTGGCCGCCACCCGGCGGTTTTCCAGCTCGCATTGGAGTTGCGCGATCAGGTGTTCGCGTTCCTCGCGCAGCGCCTGCTCGCGCTGGGTCAGCGCGCTGAATACGCTGAGCAGGGAAACCACCCCGGCGAACTCGCCGTCGGCGGCGATGACCGGCAGATAGTCGGCATGCTCGTCGCCCAGGCGGCGCAGCAGGGTTGCGACATCGGCGTCGGGCGGCAGCGGCTCCGGCTGGCGGCGCACCAGCAGATCGGCGAAAATCCGCCCCGGAAAAAGCGCGGCCTGCCGTTCCTCCACCAATCCCAGAAATTTCTGCTCGTCGGAAAACACGGCGAAAACCTTGGCCGGCTCCACGCCGCCGCCGACGATGTCGCGGTAGCGCTGGAAGGCTTCCACCCACGTCCAGCGGACGCACAGACAATCCCCCGCCTGCAATTCGGTCATCATAGCGGTTCCTGGTCGATGCCGATCTCGATCTTGAGGTCCAGGTGGATGATTTCTTCCGGCCCCATCAGGGGCTTGATTTCCTCCAGCACGAATTTTCGGAGCTGTTCGGCGCTGATCTTGCGGAGTATGGCGCTGCGCACCAGGATGTCGCCGATCACCTCGTCTTCCACCGGGACATGCTCGAATTGCGTGGTGGAAAGCAGGCTGAGCGCCTTGCCCACCGCCACGTGGCCGATCGGGGACTGCCTGCCGAGCACCAGGCCGTCGTCGATCGGCGGCAGGACGAATTCGGTCAGGCGGGCGCGGAAAATATGCCGCCGGTTGTTTTTTGTTTTCATCGTGGAAACACCCTTTTAGATGAAGGCCATCCGTCGTTTGTCTATGCAAACGGAATAATGGCGGAGTCTATCTCATTGATAATTTTGATGTCAATTAAATAGGCTTGATAATTGCCGAGAATGTTGACCGACCGGTCGGTCGGTGTTATCTTGCGCTTGTTTTTCCTTAGCCATCCGAATGGAGACCGCGTGCCCAAGCCACTCGAACAGGCGTCTCCGGCAACGGTCGGCGAGGCTACCGATAGAATTCTCGCCGCCGCCGAAAAGCTCTTCGCCGAATCCGGCTTCGACGCGGTATCCATGAATGCCGTGGCGGAACTGGCGGGCGTCAGCAAGGCCAATATTTTTCACCATTTCAGTTCCAAGAACGCCTTGTATCTGGCGGTGATGGGCAATGCCTGCCGCCGCTCCAACCCGCTGATGGATAGCCTGGAAAAGGACGGCGGCGCCTTTGCCGAGCGCTTGCGCCGTTTTGCCCATGCCCACCTGGCGTATTTGCTGGAGCATGAACAAACTTCCCGCCTGGTGCTGCGCGAAGTGATCCAGAACGATCCCCAGCGCTGCCGGGAACTGGCCGATCAGGTATTCGGCGGCAAATTCGCCCGTTTGGCGGCGATCATGCGTGGCGGCCAGGAGCGCGGCGAACTGCGCGCCGATCTCGACCCCGGCATGGTGGCGATCCTGTTCATCGCCGCCGACCTGTTTTTTTTCCAGTCGCGCGAAGTGTCGCGCCACCTTCCCGACATCCGCCATCTGTCCGCCGACCCTGCCGCTTACAGCAACCTGCTGGTGGACATCCTGATGCACGGCATCACCCCGAAATCCTGATCCTGGAACGACGCCATGAGAATTCCCCCGCTATTACCGATGCTCCTGCTAAGCGCCGCGTTGGCGGCCGGCTGCGCCAAGAAAGCCGAGGAAAAAAAGCCGGGCGGCCCGCCGGCGGCGATCATTACCGTCACCCAGGCGCAGGCGCGCGATCTGCCGATCGTCGAACGCTCGCTGGGCGAGGCCGACAGTGTTACCGCGCCCAAGGTGGGCGCGGAAGTGGCGGGACGCATCGTCAGGATCAGGGCGGAAATCGGCGATAGCGTGCAAAAAGGCCAAGTGCTGGCGGAGATCGACGCCGGCGACTACGCTTCCGAGGTGCGGCGTCTGGAGGCGCAGGCGCTGACCCAGAAGCGTCTCGCCGAGCGCCACCGGGAGTTGGCCGCCAAGGGGTTTATTTCGCCGACGCAGTTGGAAAGCACGGAAGCGCAGAATGTCGCCGCCCAGGAACAGCACGTCCGCGCCGCCAGGAATCTGGCGCGCACCCGCATCGTCGCGCCGGTCGGCGGCCGCATCGAGCAACGCCTGGTTTCCGAAGGTGACTGGATCGAACTGGGCAAGCCGGTGTTCCAGATTTCCGCCAGCGAAGCGTTGCGGGTGCGCCTGCCGTTCCCGGAAAGCGCGGCGGCGCGCATTGCGCCGGGGCAGAAAGTGTTGTTGAGCACGCCCGCGGCGCCGGGTAAAGCGGTGGAGGGACGGATCGCCCAGTTGCGTCCGCAGGTGGGCGGCTCCAGCCGGGCTTTCGACGCCATCGTCGAGGTGAAGAATCCCGGCGGCTGGAAGCCGGGCGCCTCGGTAAACGGCGAGGTGATCGTGGAGACCCACGCCAACGCCGTCACCGTGCCGGAGATCAGTGTGGTGCTGCGTCCCGCCGGGGCGGTGGTGTACGTGGTGGCGGACGGCAAGGCGCGGCAGCGCGTGGTCAAGGCCGGCAGCAAGGGCAACGGCCTGGTGGAAATCCTCGAAGGCGTCGCGGCGGGGGAAACTGTGGCGCTGGATGGCGCCGGCTTCCTCACCGATCAAGCGGCGGTGACGGTGAAAGAGCCTGCTTCCCAGAAAACGCCTTCCAAGTAAGCCTGAAAACCGTATTTGAACCACGGGGCGCACGGGGAAAGCCAAGGCATTGAAGATAAACCAGGGATTTCACCCATCGTTTTTACTTTAATGCATTTCCCCGTGCGCCCCGTGGTTGAGCGGCCTTTAAAAGGAAAACGAATTCCATCATGACCCTACCCGAACTCTCGATCAAGCGCCATGTCCTGGCGTTCATGATGTCCGCCGTGCTGGTGCTGTTCGGCCTCATCAGCTATCAGCGCATCGGCATGGATCGCTTCCCCTATATCGAGTTTCCCATCGTCTCGATTTCCACCACGCTGAAGGGCGCCAACCCGGACATCGTCGATTCGAGCATCACCAACGTGATCGAAACCTCGGTCAACAGCGTGCCCGGCATCGAACACATCCAGTCTACTTCCTCGCCCGGCGCGTCGGTAATCAACATTACCTTCAAGCTCGACAAGAAGGTCGACGTGGCCTTCAACGAGGTGCAGTCCAAGGTCAACCAGGTGTTGCGGCGCTTGCCCAAGGATGCCGATCCACCGGTGGTCTCCAAGGTGGAAACCAACGCCATGCCGATCATGTGGCTGGCCTTGCGCGGCGACCGCACCCAGCAGCAGCTCAACCAGCATGCGCTCAACGTCATCAAGAAACGCCTGGAAACCATCGACGGGGTCGGCGAGGTGCGCCTCGGCGGGCGGCGCGACCGCACCATCCGCGTCAACCTGCTGCCGGTGAAAATGGCCGCTTTCGGCATCACCTCCCAGGACATCACCGCCGCCTTCGCCAGCGAACACGTCCAGGTGGCGGGCGGCTTCCTGGTGGGAAAATCGACCGAAAACCTGATTAAGCTCGACCTGGAATTCCACCGTCTCGACGAGCTGGAAAAAATGGTGGTGGCCTACCGCGACGGCGCGCCGGTGCGCCTCAAGGATGTCGCCGAAATCGAGGACGGCCTCGCCGACTATCGCCAACTCGCCCGCTTCATGGGCAAGACCACCATCGGCTTGGGCATCGTCAAGGTCGCCAACACCAATACCGTGGCCATCGTCGATGCCATCAAGAAACGCCTGGAAACCGAGATCATTCCGCAACTGCCGCCGGGCATGACGCTCGACATCGTCTCCAACGACGCGCTGTTCATCCAGGAAATCGTCGATTCTCTGAAGGAGCATCTGATCGAAGGCACCTTGCTGGCTTCGCTGATCGTCTGGCTGTTCCTGCGTTCGATCCGCTCCACCCTGATTATCGCCACCGCCATCCCGGTGTCGCTGCTCGGCGCGGTGGCGGTGATCTATTTCGCCGGCTTCACCCTCAATTCCCTGACCATGCTGGCGCTGCTGCTGCTGATCGGGGTGGTGGTGGACGACGCCATCGTGGTGCTGGAGAACATCTTCCGCCACCGCGAGGAAATCGACGCCGACCCGATAGCGGCGGCGGTCAACGGCAGTCGTGAGGTGGTGTTCGCGGTGCTTGCCGCCACCCTGTCGCTGGTGTCGATCTTCGCCCCGGTGATCTTCCTCGGCGGCATCATCGGCCAGTTCTTCAAATCCTTCGCGGTGGTGGTGACCTTCGGCGTGCTGGTGTCGTTGTTCGTCTCGCTGACGCTGACGCCGATGCTGTGCTCGCGCTATCTCAAGGTCTACAAGCAGCACGGCAGGCTGTATTACGTTCTCGACCGCTTTTTCCACGGCATGGATAACGTCTATCGCTACCTGCTCGACAAGGCGTTGATCCACCGTTGGAAAGTGGTGGTGCTGACGCTGGCGACGGTGGCGGCGAGCGGCTGGTTTTTCGCCAACGTCGGCAAGACCTTCGTCCCGGAAGAAGACGAAGGGCGCTTCCTGGTGAATATCCGCACCCCGCTCGGATCAAGCATCGAATACACCGACAGCCGCTTGCGCATGGTCGAGGAAATTCTTTTCGGTCACAAGGAGATCGTCACCGAATTCGCCCTGATCGGTCTCGGCCAGGCCGGGCAGGTCAACCAGGCGCTGGTGGTGGCGCGCATGGCGCCGCGCGGCCAGCGCAGCGTGCGGCAGCAGGACCTGATTCCGGTGATCCGCAAGGAGTTGGCGCAAATAACCGGCGCCCGCGCCTTCGCCGCCCCCTACCCAATGGTGCAGGGACAGCGCGGCGAGCCGCTGCAATTCGTGGTGAGCGGCCCCAACCTGGCAGAGGTCGGGCGCCTGTCCCGGCAGTTGCAGCAAAACCTCGCCGGGGAAACCGGGCTGGGACGCATGGACATGGACTTGCAGCTCGATCTGCCGCAACTGGTGCTCGCCCCCGACCGCACCCGCATCGCCGCCGCCGGGCTGACTACTCAGGATGTGGCGCTGGCGCTCAACGTGCTCTCCGGCGGAGTGGACATCGCCAAGTACAACGACGAGCCGGGCGACGGCCAGCGCTACGACATCCGCCTCAAGGCCAAGGACGGCGAATTCAATCAGCTTTCCGACCTCAACAAGATTTACCTGCGCAGCCGCGACGGCAAGCTGGTGCGCCTCGATACCGTCACCGGCATCAAGCAGACCATCGGCGCGGCGGTGATCGGCCGTTTCGACCTGCAATATGCCACGACTTTCTACGCCTCGCCCACCATCCCGCTCGGCGAGGCGGTGGCCAAGGTCAAGGAGGCCGCCGCCGGCATCCTGCCGCTCGGCTACAGCATCAAGATGATCGGCCAGGCCGAGGAATTCGGCAAAACCGTGGGCTACATGATCTTCGCCTTCGCCCTGGCGCTGGTGCTGCTCTACATGGTGCTGGCCTCGCAGTTCAACTCCTTCGTCCAGCCCTTCATCATCATGGTGGCGCAGCCGCTGGCGATCATCGGCGGGGTGATGGCGCTGTGGCTCACCGGCCACACCCTCAACATCTACTCGATGATTGGCCTGGTGCTGCTGATCGGCCTGGTGGCGAAAAACTCCATCCTGCTGGTGGACCTCACCAACCAGCGGCGCGCCGGCGGAATGAGCATCGACGCGGCGCTGCGCAATGCCTGCCCAATCCGCATGCGGCCGGTGCTGATGACCTCCCTCACGGTGATCCTGGCGTTGTTTCCCGCCGCCCTGGGGCTGGGCGCCGGCGCGGAAACCAACGGCCCACTGGCGGTGGCGGTGATCGGCGGGATGATTACCTCGACCCTGCTTACCCTGGTGGTGGTGCCGTCGGTATACTCGCTGGTGGAACGCGGCATCGAACGCTGGCGCCAGCGCCACCCGAGGGCGGCGGAAGAATAAGGAGCGACATCATGCGCGGGTTGTGGACGGGAACGTTGATCGCCGTGGCGGCGCTGGCGGGGTGTGCGGACCAGGCGCCGCAGGCCTACCAGGGCTATGCCGAGGGGGAATTCGTGCGCCTCGCTGCGCCCTACGCCGGTACTTTGACGCACCTGGCGGTGCAGCGAGGCGCCGAAATTCAAGCCGGCGCGCCGCTGTTCGCGCTGGAGCAGGACAACGAAAAAGCCGGGCGCGACGAAGCCGCGCAGCGCCTCAAGCAGGCAGAGGCGCAGTTGGAGAACCTGAAAAAGGGCCGTCGCCCCGCCGAAATCGACGCCATCCTGGCCCAACGCGAACAGGCTCGCGCCACCCTGAAACTGGCGCAGGCCGATTTCGCCCGCGACCAGAAACTGGCAACGTCAGGTTTCGTATCCGTCCAGCGGCTGGATGCCTCGCGTACCACGCTGGAGCGCAGCCAGCAGCATCTCAAGGAATTGGAGGCGCAGCTTGCCGTAGCCCGCCTCGCCGCGCGTAGCGACGACATCCGCGCCGCCGAAGCGGCGGCCGAGGCGGCGCGCGCCGCCCTGGCCCGCGCCGACTGGTCGCTGGCGCAGAAAAGCGTGAAGGCCTCGCAGGCCGGCCTGGTCCAGGACACCCTCTACGTCCAGGGCGAATGGGTGCCCGCCGGCAGTCCGGTGGTTACGCTGTTGCCTCCACAAAACCTCAAGGTGCGCTTCTTCGTCCCGCAAGGGCGGATCGCCACGCTGAAACCCGGCCAACCGGTGAATATTTCCTGCGACGGCTGCGCGTCGCCGATTGCCGCCAAAATCAGCTACATCGCCCCGCAAGCCGAATACACTCCGCCGGTGATATATAGCCAGGAAAACCGCAACAAGCTGGTATTCCTGGTCGAAGCCAGACCGGCGCCGCAGGACGCCGCCAAGCTGCGCCCCGGCCAGCCGGTGGACGTAAGATTGAATTGATGGGGAAAAATTTTCCAATGGAGGAAGGACACCCCCCTCTCCCGCAGGCGGGAGAGGGCCGGGGTGAGGGCGTTTATCTTCCCAACCCCACACAAAAATTGCCTCCCGACCTGCGCACCTACGCCCGCGATCTCCGCACCCATCAAACCGATGCTGAAAGTTTGCTATGGTCTTTGCTACGAAACCGCCGCCTGCTCGGCCTGAAATTCCGCCGCCAATACCCGTTTAATCCTTATATCCTCGACTTCTACTGCCATGAGGCGGCGCTGGCGGTAGAGTTGGATGGCGGGCAGCACGTCGAACAACAGGTTTATGACCGGCAACGGACCTTGTTCTTGGAGGATAAGGGAATCAAGGTATTACGCTTCTGGAACAACGAAGTGTTGCAGCAAACGGGATGCGTGCTGGAACAGATTTACCTGGCTCTCGAGCAATGCGCGCCCTCATCCCCGACCCTTCTCCCGCCTGCGGGAGAAGGGGGCGAACATCCTGCGTAATTATGGGGCATACTCAAAACCGATCAGAGGAACACCCCGTCCCTCTCCCGCAGGCAGGAGAGGGACGGGGTGGGGGCGTCAATGCCTCCGGCCCAAGCTCAAATTCCACAACTTATGCCATTGACGTCACCGGCCTGCGCAAGCACTTCAACGGCCTGGTGGCGGTGAACGATCTCGCTCTCCAGGTGAGGCGCGGGGAAATCTACGGCTTCCTCGGTCCCAACGGCAGCGGCAAGACCACCACCATCCGCATGTTGTGCGGCTTGCTTACCCCGGACGGCGGGCGCGGCACCTGCCTGGGCTACGACGTGATCCGCGAAACCGCGCGGATCAAGCGCCAAGTCGGCTACATGACCCAGCGTTTCAGTCTCTACGAAGACCTTTCCATCCGCGAGAACCTCGATTTCACCGCGCGCATCTACGGCATGGCCGGGCGCCGCCCGGCGGTGGACCGGGCTATCGAGCGTCTCGGCCTGGGGAGCCGCCAGAAACAGTTGGCCGGCGCCCTTTCCGGCGGCTGGAAGCAGCGCCTGGCGCTGGCCGCCTGCATGCTGCACGATCCCAAGCTGCTGCTGCTCGACGAGCCTACCGCCGGGGTCGATCCCAAGGCGCGCCGCGATTTTTGGGATGAGATTCACCGCCTCGCCGGCGAGGGCATCACGGTGCTGGTCAGCACCCACTACATGGATGAGGCCGAGCGCTGCCACCGCCTCGCCTACATTGCCTATGGCAGCCTGCTCGCCCAGGGAACGGTGGAAGAGGTGGTGGAAAATTCCGGCATCGTCACCTGGCTGGTGGAATGCGCCGACGTTTATGCACTGGGCGCACGGCTGCGCGGGCTGCCGGGAATCGACCAGGTGGTGCCGTTCGGCAACGTGCTGCACGTCAGCGGCATCGACCGGGAGTCGCTGGAGAAATCCATCGCGCCCTTCCGGGAACAGCCCGGATGCCGCTGGACGGCGATCCAGCCGGGGCTGGAGGATGTCTTCATCCAGATGATGGAGGGAGCCAAGCCCAATGTCTGAACGCTTTGCCTGGCACCGCTTTATCGCCGTGGTGATGAAGGAATTCATCCAGATGCGCCGCGACCGCCTGACTTTCGCCATGATGGTGGGCATTCCCCTCATTCAGTTGACCTTGTTCGGCTTCGCCATCAATTCCGATCCCAAGAACTTGCCCACGGCGGTGTTGAGCGCCGACCACAGCGAATTCTCGCGCAGCTTCGTGCGCGCCCTGGAAAACAGCGGCTATTTCAAGGTAACCGCTCTGCCCTCCGGTGAGGCCGAGGCGGAACAATTGATCGCCGAGGGCGAGGTGCAGTTCGTGGTGAGCATCCCGTCCGATTTCGCCCGTCGTCTCCAGCGCGGCGAGCGTCCGGCGATCCTGGTCGAGGCCGACGCCACCGACCCCACCGCCGTCGGCAACGCGGTGGCGGCGCTCGGCCAGTTGGGGCAAAGCGCCCTCGCCCACGACCTGCGCGGTTCCCTGCGATCCTTGCAGCCTCAGCCCGCGCCCTTCGAGGTGCGCCTGCACCGGCGCTACAACCCCGAGGGCGTCACCCAGTACAACATCGTGCCGGGGCTGATGGGGGTGATCCTCACCATGACCATGATTATGCAGACCGGCTTGGCGATGACCCGCGAGCGCGAGCGCGGCACCATGGAAAATCTGCTCGCCACCCCGGTGCGCCCGTTCGAGGTGATGGCCGGCAAGATCATGCCCTACATCATGGTCGGTTACATCCAGGTGACGCTGATCCTGCTCGCGGCGCGGCTGATCTTCGGCGTGCCCATGCTGGGCAGCGTGCTGCTGTTGTATGGGGTGGTGCTGGCGTTCATCGCCGCCAACCTCTCGGTCGGGCTGATGTTCTCCACCGTGGCGAAAAACCAGATGCAGGCGATGCAGATGACGTTTTTCTTCTTCCTGCCGTCGATGCTGCTGTCGGGCTTCATGTTCCCCTTCCGCGGCATGCCGGAATGGGCGCAGAACATCGGCAGCATCTTGCCGCTTACCCACTTTCTGCGCATGGTGCGCGGCATCCTGCTGAAGGGAAATGGCTTTTTTGAAACGCTGCCGCACTTGTGGCCGATCGGCCTGTTCCTGCTGACGGTGGTGGCGATTGGCTTGAAGCGCTACCGGAAAACCCTGGATTAGCGAGGAAAGGCGGCCTGACGGATTCGCCGGAAGCCTATTTCAGCACGGTGCGGGCTTGCCCGGTACGCGGTATCAGTTCGCGCACGATTTCTCCTTCGCGCAGGGTGTAGGAGACGCCTTCCTGGTCGTCCTCGATCTCGCATGCCCGGCTGCCGATCTGGATGCGCGTGCCGGCATGCATTACCCGGCTGGCGACGACCTTGGCGTTTTCGGCCAGCGACGTGTGGCGCAGCAAGTCGTCCTGTTCCCCCATGAGGCTCTGGATTTCCGCGAGGATGTTCGCGTGGGTTTTTTCCGCTTTCGCCACCACGTCGGGAGTGCCGCGCTGGGGATTGCCGCGCAGGAAGAGCAGCAGCTTTTCCACGTTGTCCTTTCCGGCGGCTTTAAGCTCCAGTTCTTTGGAGATGCGCAGCAATTCGGCATGGAGATGCGGGTTGACGCCGACTTCGACCAGGGTCTTGACGTGCGACGGCGCCCCCAGGGTCTGGGCTTTGACCAGCAGGGTGGCGTTGGCCTTGCCGCCGATCAGGCAGCCTTTTTGGCTTTCGTCCTTGCCGACGATGATCTGGCGGGTAGCCATCAGCTCGCTCTGCATGACGGCTTCATCGACATAAATGCTGTCCCCCGCCTCGATATGGGCGTTCTGGACGAAGCGGGCATGGAAGGTGCCCCCGCAGCGCACCTGAGAAATGGCGCCGGATGCGCTTTTCTGCCCATCATGGCGGCCGATCACGCCGCCGCCGACGCGCACGTTGCCGCCCGCGATCAGCGTGGCCGCCTCCACCGTGCCGCCGACCTGGATGTCGCCGCTGGCTTCGATGGTCATGCCCGCCAGGACATCTTTCTGGATGACGATGGTGCCCTCGAAATGCAGATTGCCGGTCGAGATGTCGGCATTCCCCACCGTTATCACCGGTTCGACGGTAACGCCGTTGTCCACCACCACCGGCTGGCCGGCGATGGCGGAAGTCAGCAGGTCGGGGTCGTCGGCGGCGATGACGGCGCCATCGAGACGGGGTGCGAAGAGGGCGGTCTTACCGGATTTCGGGGGAACGATATGCCCCATGACGTTGATGCCGGGGACCCCCTCGGAGGGGGGGATGCGCCGCATCAGCGATTCGCCGGCCTTGACCGTCACCACCCCGCCCAGTTCGCGGAAATTGGCGATGCCCATTTCATCCAGCGCCGGCTTGCGCTCGCTTGCCGTGGAGACCAGCAGGCTGAGCTTGCCGTCCTGGCCGTGCACCGGGGGGGCGCCCTTGGCGATGTCGATGCCTTCCGCGCTGCCGCACTGGATCGCGGTTTCGATGTTCTCTTCGATCACCCCCGAGACGATGCCCTTATCCCGGAGAGCGTCGAGGATTTGGGATTTGGTCGCCGGCTGTCCGCCTTGCGGCGGAAACAGCAGTAGGCGAACCACCATCAAATCCGGGCTGATTTCCAGGCGGAATTCGCCGTCGCGCACCTCGCCGATTTCCAGTTCGAACGGCTCGCCGCCGGCGTTGCATTTGCGCACCAGCTCCGCAAGGGCGATTTCGTTGAAATGCAAGGCACCGAATTCGCTGGCGGCTAAATGCTGTTTCAGCCAGCCGATTTCCAGCCGCCCGTTCTCCAAGGGTGGTGCGTATCGGGCAACCAGCTTGCGGTTCGCCTGTTTCAGGTAGAAGCGTAGCCCCGTGCCATTTTCTTCCTCGTCCTGCATATTGCCTCCCAAGACCCGGACGGGATTAGGGTGTTATGATGTACGCATAGAGTAACGCCGGCGCCGCATAACCGCAATATCGGCGAGCAGACTACTGGCGTTTGGCGGGAGCCGGCGTGGTTTCGTAGAAAGGCTGGACGCGCGGAATCAGGCGCTGGATGTCCTGGATGCGCGATTCGTCGGAAGGGTGGGTACTGAGAAACTCGATTGAAAACGAACCCTTCTGGCGCGCCATTTTTTGCCATAAGGTTACTGCGGCGTGCGGGTCGTAGCCGGCGCGCGCCATCAACTCCAGGCCGATATGGTCGGATTCGCTTTCCATCCGGCGGCTGTGCGGCAAGGTGAGCGCCAGCGCTCCGGCCGCCTGCAACGCCACCAGCTTGCGCTCGTCCATCTTGGTGGACAGGGCAATTCCCAGCAGAACCAGTTGCTGCCCATAGACCTCCGAGATTTTCTCGCGCCCGTGTTCGCGCAGCGCATGGGCGATTTCGTGCCCCATCACGGCGGCAATCTCATCGTCGCTCAAGCGTAATTTATCGAGAATGCCGGTATAGAAGGCGATCTTCCCGCCCGCCGCGCAGAAGGCGTTGATTTCGTCGGAAGCGATCAGGTTGATTTCCCATTTCCAGCGCAAGGCGTCCTCGCGGAAGATTCCCACGTGGGGAATGATGCGGAAGGCGATCCGGCGCAGCCGTTCCAGTTGGCGCGGGTCGGTATTGAGCTTTCCCTTCGCCCGCGCCTGGTCGATGGTTTCGCCGTAGGAGCGCAACGCCATTTGCTCGGCCTCCTGCGAACTTACCAGCATATACTGTTTGCGCTCGATGCCGACGGCGCCGGAGTGGGTGGTCTTGACCGCCGCGCAGCCGGCAAGCAGGGCGGCCAGCAGCAACACAAAGAGATATTTGGTGTACATCGAAGTCTCTCGTCTCTTATAACTCACTTACATGAAAGCCGGGTAAAATTGGGCATTCATTCAAACCATGTTATCATTTTTATCAACTTGCCCATCATAGTGAGCGCATCGTGTTCGAACACCAGGATGTTTTAGTCGCGCTGAACGGCAAATTGCCCTTGCCGGACAAGATCGAATCCGTCCATCGTCTGTTGAAGCAACGCTTCGACTTTATCGACCGGATTGCGGTGGCAGTTTACGACAAAAAAACCGATTTGCTCAAAACCTTCGTCCACAGCAGCGGCGGCGACCAGCCGCTGAGCCTGTACGGCGCCAAGCTGGCGGATTCCGGGTCGTTGCGCGAAATTCTCAAGGTCGGCCGCCCGCGGGTGGTGAACGATCTCGGGGTTTTCGGCAATGCGCCCGCCGAGCATGCCCGCCGTATCGCCGCGCAAAAATACGGCGCCAGCTACACCATGCCGATGTACATCAACGGCGAGTTCTTCGGCTTTCTGTTTTTCAACTCCTACCGCAAGCAGGTCTTCGACGAAGGCGTGCTGCATGATCTGGACATGGTCGGGCATCTGCTGTCGCTGCTGGTGATCCACGAACTGACGAGCACCCGCAACCTGGTGGCGACCGTCAAAACGGCGGCCGACATGGCTCAGCACCGCGACTTCGAAACCGGTTCGCATCTCGACCGCATGGCCAACTACGCGCGCTTGATCGCCCGCGAGGTGGCTAAAAAATACCGGCTCAACGACGAACTGGTCGAGCATATTTTCCTTTTCTCGCCGCTCCACGACATCGGCAAGATCGGGATTCCCGACAATATCCTGCTGAAGCCCGCCAAGCTTACCGAGGAGGAGTTCGCGGTGATGAAAACCCACACCTTGAAAGGTACGGAAATCATCGACCGGATGCTGGAGAATTTCGGGCTGAACGATCTGCCGCATGTCGAAATGCTGCGCAACATCGCTTTGCATCACCACGAGGCGCTCAACGGCAGCGGTTATCCCAGCGGCCTGGTGGAGGAGGAGATTCCGGTCGAGGCGAAGATCGTCGCGGTCGCCGACGTGTTCGACGCCCTTACCAGCCGCCGCCCCTACAAGGAGGCATGGAGCAATGATCGGGCTTTCGGCTTGCTGCGGGAAATGGCCGACAGCAAGTTCGACCGCGATTGCGTGGAAGCCCTGATCGCCGTGCGTGAAGAGGTCGAGGCGGTGCAGCGGCGCTTCCGGGAAGACCCGTTGGGCTGACCCGCCCGCTCAAAGCAGGAAAATCGTCGCCAGCCCAAGGAAAATGAAAAACCCGCCGCTATCCGTGACGGCGGTAATCAACACGCTGGATCCCACCGCCGGATCGCGTCCCAGCTTGTGCATGACCAGTGGGATCAATACCCCCATCAGCGCCGCCAGCAGCAGGTTGAGCAGCATCGCGCCGGTCATGACGGCGCCCAGCGCGGCGCTGTGATAGAGGAAAAAGGCGATCAGGCCGATAATTCCACCCCACAGCAACCCGTTCAGAATGCTGACGCTGATTTCCTTGAGCAGCAGCTTTTTCATGTTGCCGGAGTGCAATTGTCCCAACGCCAGGGCGCGCACGATCATGGTGGTGGTCTGGTTGCCGGAATTGCCGCCGATTCCGGCGACGATCGGCATCAGCGCCGCCAACGCGACGATTTTCTCGATGGATGTCTCGAACATGCCGATCACCCGCGAGGCGATGAAGGCGGTGACCAGGTTGACCGCCAGCCAGGTCCAGCGGTTTTGCAGGCTGCGCCATACCGGGGCGAACAGGTCTTCTTCTTCCTTCAGGCCGGCCAGGCCGAGCATTTCGCTGTCGGATTCCTCACGGATAAAGTCCATCACCACGTCCACCGTCAAGCGCCCCACCAGCTCGTTGTGGTGGTTTACCACCGGAGCGGAAATCAGGTCGTAGCGCTCGAATGCCGAGGCCGCCTCGCCGGCTTCGTCGTCGGGATGGAAGATCACCGCGTCGCTCGACATCACCGCCGCCACGTGGGCTTCCGGGTCATGCACCAGCAGCCTTTTGAGAGGAAGCACGCCGCGGAAACGGCCGGCGCGGTCCACCACGAACAGCTTGTCGGTGTGGCTGGGGAGTTCGCCGAGGCGGCGCAGGTAGCGCAGCACCACTTCCAGGCTGATGTCCTCGCGGATGGACACCATGTCGAAATCCATCAGGCCGCCGACGCTGTCCTCGGGGTAGGATAGCGCGGATTGCAGGTGGACGCGGTTCTGGCTGTCGAGCGAATCGAGCAGCTCCTGCATCACATCCTTGGGCAGGTCGGGCGCCAGGTCGGCGATTTCGTCGGTGTCGAGATTCTCGGTGGCGGCGAGCAGTTCCTCGCTGTCCATGGTGGCGATCAGCGATTCGCGCACCGCGTCGGAGACTTCCAGCAGGATGTCGCCGTCGCATTCGGCCTTGACCAGTTCCCAAACGATCAGGCGCTGGTCGAGCGGCAGCGATTCGAGGATGTAGGCGACGTCGGCGGGGTGCAGGCTGTCGAGCTTCTTTTGCAGCTCGGCCAGATTCTGCTTGTGCACCAGCGATTCGATCAGGTCATGCTTGGGCATGTCCTGCTTGTGCACCATGCTTTCCACCAGCTTGTGCTTGTTGAGCAGGCTGATGACCTGTTGCAGGCTTTCCTGTACGCTTTCCGGCTGTTTTGTTTCGAGCATGTTGTTCTCCGGTGGCGGCTGCGCGAGCCGCAAATCGTCCTGCCGGAAACGGAGCCGCCGCAGGCGCGAGGCCGGGAAACTACGGGGAATATCCGATTTCCGCTATCGCCTAGCGGAACCGGACAAAGCGCGAGAGCTTTGAGAAGGACGACCGCTAGGAAGTGCTACAGATTGCAAAAATATGACAACTGGGACTGTCCAAGGTGGTGGCCTTGTTTAATGAAAACAATAGGATTCTAACTCTTTCTGAGGGTTGACGTCAATTTGTCGAACCCTCTTATGGGGCTTGCACCTGGTTCATGCGCACCAGGATGATCGGCGTCTTTTTTTCCAGGCCGCGGGCATTGCGGTGCAGGTCGTAGTAGCGCGGGTTGGGCACCATGGAGGCCAGCCGGGCGGATTGCTCGGCGGACAGGCCGGCCGCGGATTTGCCGTAATAGTGGCGCGCCGCCGCCTCGGCGCCGAACACGCCGTTGCCCCATTCGATGACGTTGAGGTAGATTTCCAGGATGCGGCGCTTGCTCAGGGTCTTTTCCAGCATCACGGTGATGAGCGCTTCTTCCGCCTTGCGCAGCGGACTCCTGCTGCCGGAAAGAAACAGGTTCTTGGCGAGTTGCTGGCTGATGGTCGAGCCGCCGGCGACGATCTTGCCTTTTTTCAGGTTTTTTTCGTAGGCATTCTGGATGCCTTCCCAGTCGAAACCTTCATGGTCGAGAAACTTGGAATCCTCCGCTGCGATCAGGGCGCGCTTGAGATGGCCGGAAATGCGCGCGTAAGGCACCCATTGCTGCTGCAATCGCGCATCGGGACGGGCGGCGCGCATTTCCGCCAGGCGCGCGTCCATAAAGGCGGTGGAGGCGGGATTGTGGTCTTTCCACCACCAGATGTGGGTGAAAATCCAACCCTGGTACAGCAGCAGCGCGGCGGCCAGCAATCCGACGATGCGCCACAGCCAGCGCCAGAGCAGCCTCATGCGCGCAGTTGCCGGATGACCGGGGCGGCTTCCGGGCGCACGCCGCGCCACAGGAAAAAGGATTCCGCCGCCTGTTCCACCAGCATGCCCAGCCCGTCGGCCACGACGGAAGCGCCGTGTGCTCGGGCGAAAGCCATGAACGGCGTTTCCCGTCCGTACATCATGTCGTAGGCCAGCGCGCCGGGGGCGAAAATGCCCGGGGGCAGCGGCGGCAGCTCGTCGGCGAGGCCGCTGGACGTGGCGTTGACGATCACGTCGAAGCGGCGCCCCGATAAGTCCGGGTAGCCTCCCGCCTCGACGCGGCCATGGGCGGAAAAGGCGCCTTGCAGTTCGCGCGCCTTGGCGGCGGTGCGGTTGACGATATACAGGGATGCCGGGCGCTGCTCCAGCAGCGGCAGGAGGACGCCGCGCGCGGCGCCGCCCGCCCCCATCAGCAGGATGGCTTTTCCTTCCAGCGGGCAGTCCAGGTTGCGCGAAATATCGCGCACCAGGCCGGCTCCATCGGTGTTGTCGCCGAGAATACCCCCGTCTTCCTCGAACTTCAGCGTGTTGACCGCCTGCGCCAAGCGCGCCCGTTCGCTGAGTTGCCCGGCGGTTTGCCAGGCTTCGACCTTGAACGGCACCGTGACGTTCATGCCTTTGCCTCCGGCGGCGCGGAATTCCCGCACGGCTTCGGCGAATCCGCCGAGCGGCGCGAGGATCGCCTCGTAGCTTAAATCTTGCCCGGTCTGGCGCGCAAAGGCGGCGTGGATCACTGGGGATTTGCTGTGGGCGATGGGGTTGCCGATGACGGCGTAGCGATCGGTCATGGTTTTGAGGGTGGCATACGGTAAAATGGTGCGAGATTTTACCAAGTTTGGAACCGTCTTGAGCGATCATTCCCGCCATTCCGCTTTTCAGCCCAGCGACGCCGAGCGCTACCGGGAAGCGAAAAAAGTCACCCTCGCCAGCCTGGCGGTGAACCTGGCGCTGAGCATTCTGCAAATCACGGTGGGTTGGCTCGGTAAATCCCAGGCGCTGCTGGCGGATGGGATGCACACCCTTTCCGACCTGTTTTCGGATTTCCTGGTGCTGTTCGCCAATCGCCACGGGTCGGCCGCCGCCGACCAGCAGCACCCCTATGGCCATCGCCGCATCGAGACCGCCGCCACGCTGCTGCTGGGCGCGTCGCTGCTGGGGATCGGCGTCACCATGATGTGGAGCGGCATCACCCGCTTGCAGTCCCCGCAAGCGTTCGAAACCGTGCATATCGCCACCCTGGCGATCGCCGTGGTTACGCTGGCCAGCAAGGAATCCCTCTACCATTATTTGATCCGTGCGGCGCGCAAATTACGCTCGCAACTGCTCGCCGCCAACGCCTGGCATACCCGCGCCGACGCCGCGACATCGCTGGTCGGCGCTATCGGCATCGGCGGCAATCTGCTCGGCTATACCTTCATGGATGCCCTGGCGGCGGTGGCGGTGTCCTTCATGATTGCGCGCATGGGCTGGAAGCTGGGGTTCGACGCCATGGCCGAGCTGATCGACACCGGCCTGGACGAAAAGGAGGTCGCGGCTATCCGCCAGACTTTGCTGGAAACGCCGGGGGTGAGGGGGTTGCACGAACTGCGCACGCGGCGCATGGGCGAACGCGCGTTGATCGACGCCCACATCCTGGTGGATCCGCGCATCAGCGTCTCCGAGGGGCACTATATCGCCGAGTTCGCGCGCGGGCGGGTGCTCAAGCGCCACGATGCCCTCGACGTGATGGTGCATATCGACCCCGAGGACGATTCATCCATCGCGCTCAGCATCAACCTTCCGCCGCGCGAGGTTTTGTTGCGCCATCTGGAGCGGGAGTTGGGCGAAGCGCTGCCCGGGACGCGCCAAGTCGTCCTCCATTATTTGCAGGGGCGTGCCGAAGCCGACCTGTACCTTCCCTTTGCCTTTTTTGGCGACAGCGCAAACCTTGCCGCTCTTGAGCGAAAAATCGCCGGAATGCTGAAGGGAGACGATTATTTTTCGGCCATCCGCCTGCATTGCCAGGGCGCACCATAGCGGTGCGCAGGTTGTTGCTGACGCACCGCTATGGTGCATTAAATATTCTGCCGCGGCTTTAACGGGTTGTGGCAAAATAGTTTTTTTGTCAGCGCGAGTGGCACGGTAAATGCTTAATCATGCCGGCATGAAATACCTTTGTATCTAATTTGTTTTTAGGAGAGTAAATATGGCAGCAGCCGATGTTTTGAAAATGATTAAGGACAACGAGATCAAGTTCGTTGACCTGCGTTTTACCGATACCCGCGGCAAGGAACAACACGTTTCCATCCCTTCCCACGTGGTTGACGAAGGCTGGTTCGAATCCGGCCATGCCTTCGACGGTTCCTCGATTGCCGGCTGGAAAGGCATTCAGGCTTCCGACATGCTGCTGATGCCCGACCCCGAGACCGCCAACCTCGACCCGTTCTTCGACGAGCCGACCCTGATTATTTCCTGCGACGTGGTGGAGCCTGCCGACGGCAAGGGTTACGACCGCTGCCCGCGCTCCATCGCCAAGCGCGCCGAAGCCTACATGAAATCCACCGGCATCGGCGACACCGCCTATTTCGGCCCGGAACCCGAATTTTTCATTTTCGATTCCGTGACCTGGCATGCCGACATGTCCGGCACCTCCGTGGCCATCGAGTCCGAGGAGGCCGCCTGGACCTCCAAGAACAAGATCGAGGGCGGCAACATGGGGCATCGTCCCGGCGTCAAGGGCGGTTATTTCCCGGTTCCCCCGGTCGATTCCTTCCAGGACATCCGTTCCGCCATGTGCCTGGCGCTGGAAGAAATGGG
>CAZDIJ010000011.1:0-59601 GCA_964505475.1 uncultured Sulfuricella sp.
CCCCCGCAAGCAGGGGAAGGAGCGATAGCTGAGAATAGTTTAGAGGCATATTTTTAATTGAATCCAGACAATCTATAGGTGGGTGAACACGACGCTAGGATACTTCCCGCTCAATAGCAATTTCACCCAGACTCTGACCACGCCTATTAAGAAGATCCCAGAGATCGGAATAGAAAAAATGATCAATGGTCTTGATGTGCCGTGAAAGCATGGCATCTTCAACCATATTTGGACGAATATCGCAGTAGTACACGCCATCCAATGAATTCAGCTTGATCGTGTACGCTTTGAAGTGTCCAGGTAAGAATGTTGTGCTTACTCCATATTCATTTTCCCGCTTTGTTTTTTTCCGCTGAACATCGTTCAGAAAAATAGCGACATGAGGCAGGCTGGTATCGGTGAGGCGGCCATATAAAAACTTGTCCATGAAAACCTTATCAATTCGATCCTTGCTGGATGTTTTCACCGACCCGATAATTTTTAATTCATCGTTCTTGCTTATCAGTAAATCGTGCTGATAGCTGGATTTGAAAAGCTCGGCTCCATCTGCATCTTTTACCGGAACTTGCATCGTCCCCGAGATGCAGTCCACATTAAGTGACGTTATCAGCAGTAGGATAAGTCGTTCAAACAAATCCCCATTCACCTTCCGTGCTTGATTCGACTTCCCGGCGGGTAATCCATCCAGCGTTGCGCCAATGGATTGTTGAAGTGTATAGAGAGTGCGAATCAGGTTTTCCCGTAAATCGTCCGGTGGACGTTGGCCGTCCTTTAATTGCCCAAGCACCATTCTAAATAGCTGCGATGCCTGGGCAAACCCCTCAGCATCGTACATCAAGCGTGAATTAATCGGCCGCGTGATGTTGAAACTTCCTTCTTCCCGATATTGAAAAAACTGATAGTGGCTTTCGTTCTGCGACACGATGCGTGCCTGTAGTTCAGTATCGGCATATTCCAAATAGCGCGCGGAAAAATCAATGTAATGTTCGACGCTGCGAAACCGTTTCTTATCTGTGGCGTAATTCAGCAAATCTGCAAGGTTCATCGGATAGATTCCCTTCTTTCCGCTGTTTTACGGTCGAAGGCTATCCATTCCTCCTTCGTCATGCGCCGAATGTTTTCGAGGCGTTCAATTGCCCAGCGGTTATATTGCGGGTCAAGGTCGCAAGCCATCCAATGCCTATTAAGCTGCTCGGCCACAACAACCGTTGTGCCTGATCCGGAAAAAGGGTCGATAACCATGTCGCCCTCGTTCGAGGATGCCAGAACAAACTTACGCAACAACTCTTCGGGTTTTTGCGTAGGGTGCGGTGTTTTTTCACCCATTCCATTGCACGTGGTTGGAATATCCATCACGTCTTTCGGCTTCGCCCCTTTGGGGTGCGGCGTCCAACTGTCGCGCGGTTTAATAGCGCCCTTGCCATATGCACTGGTCTGTGCCTGCGGATGGGATGGATATTTCAGCGTATGCGCCCCATAAGGAGTGCGTACATCGTCGAGATTGAGCTTGACTGCATCGGACTTGCGAAAATGGATGATGCTTTCATGCGATCGCCCCCAGTCACCCCCCAAATTCGCCTTATTTTTGTAGTGCCATATCAGCCAGCGGCAATGCTTGAAATACTTGGATGCCGGATGCTTCAAATCGGCAAGGATTTCCGAGAAACCACAGACATACAAAGACCCCGTAGGCTTCAATACCCGTGAGGCTTGTTTTATCCATTTGATAGACCATTCAATATATTCCTCTTGGCTCTCGAAACTATCCCAGTCCGCCTTCTTGATGTTGTAAGGCGGATCGGCAAAAACCAAGTCAATGCAGGCATCCTCCAAAGACGCAAGCCAATCGAGGGAATTGCCTTGGTACAGCCGACCATTGGAATGTTCGTATTGTAGTTGAAAGCCCTTATACACAGGCTCAAAGGCAATCGCTCCATCTCTTGGCGATCGCCGTGTTTCACCAAGTTCAACTGGAGTAAGTTGTTCCATTGTTTAGAACCAATATGCAATTGTCTTTCAATTTTCCATCGGAATACGTTTTACAGCCTAGCAGCCTGTCGGACTTGAAGAATCGTAGCGAAAATTCGGCTGGGCGAGGACAGATTTTGCTGGTTTTGCAGGTCAATAGTTATTCTATTGACCAAAAAAGCGGCAAAATATGGACCGGCCAGGCGGATTTGCAGCCGATTTCCTTTAAGTCCGACAGGCTGCTAGGTTCTGTTTGGCACACGCCATCAACTCCTGGCGACCAGATAGACTCCGACGATAATCACCCCGATGCCGGTGATGCGCATCGCTGACAACGCCTCGCCGAACAGCCACCAGGCGGCCAGCGCGTTGACCACGTAGCCGATGGAGAGCATCGGGTAGGCGATGCTCACCTCCACCCTTGAGAGCGCCATGATCCACACCACCACGCTGATCGCGTAACAGGCCAGCCCGGCGAAGATATGCGGCTGGGTGCCGATCTGCCAGCTTAAGCCGAGCGCGTTGTCGCGGGTAAAGCTGATTACGCCGAGCTGGTTGGTGCCGGCCTTGAGCAGCAGTTGCGCGACGGCGTTGAGCAGCACTCCGGTAAGCACCAGTCCAAAACTGAACCAGTTCATGGCGTAACCACCACCACGCGGCGGGTATCGCGGGCGATCTCGCGCATTGGCAAACCCTTGGCCTGGATTTCCGCGAAAGCGTTCGGCGTCATGATCGCCAGGGCGTAAGGCGCCTTGCGCCAGACGGCGTCAAAAGCCGCGTAATCAGGCAGCCATTTATCCGGCTCCTGCCGGATGCCGAAGGCCATTTCATCCTGATAATCCACCAGCGTCACCGTGCGCTTGATGTAAAACGGCAAAGTCTGTTCGTACATGCCGAAGCTGTAGAACGGCGCACCGGGTTTCAGATAAGGCTGGATTTGCCGCGCCAGGTGGACGGCGGAACTGGCCGGCGACAGGCTGTCGTGCCCCAGCAGCGCCAACTGTCCGGCGATCAGTGTACCGACCCCCAGCGACAGCAGCCCCGCCGTTATTCTTTCGCGGCGCAGCAGAAACAGAGCCGCCAGCGAACCGACAAACCACACCAGCGCCGCCACCGCCAGCCACACCGCATAGTGTTTGTACAGCGCCACCGGCACCTCGTCGCTGGCGAATAGCAGCGCGTACGGCGAAATCAGGAAGGCGATGCCGGCCAGGCCAGCGATGGGCGCGGCCTGCCAGAACAGGAAGCGCGCCCGCGCTGCTCCCAGATATTCGCCGATCAGCAGCGCCAGCGCCGGGAAAATCGGCAGAATATAGGACGGCAGCTTGGAATTCGATACCGAAAAGAACACGAAAATGAATACCGTCCAGATCAGCAGGAAACGCTTGGGCTGAAACCTGCCTGGCTCCGCGCGCCATGCCCGCACCAGCGCGGGGAACATCGTAACCAGCCAGGGCAGGATGCCGAGCGCCAGAATCGGAAAAAAGGTGTACCACGGATGGTAGCGCCGATGCACCTTGGTGAGGAAGCGCTCGAAATGTTCGTGGATGAAGAAAAAGTGGAAAAACTCCGGGTTGGCGAGCGACACCGCGATAAACCACGGCGCGGCGATCAGAAAAAACAGCGGCAAGCCGGTGAGGAAATGGAGGCGCTTCCACAGGGCGAAATCACGCTGGATCAGAGTGTACAGCACCAGCACCGCGCCCGGCAGCACCAGCCCGATCAAGCCCTTGCTCAGCACCGACAGTGCCAGCGAAGCCCATACTACGTGCATCCACAGCCGGTTTTCGCGCGCGTCCGCGCCGTCGCGGTGCGCCAGCAGGAAACCGGCCAGGCCGAGGAACAGGAAGAACGTCACCCCCATGTCGAGGGTATTAATGTGCCCGATCAGGGCATACAGCAGGGAGCTGGCCAGCACCAGCGTAGAGTACAGGGCGGCGCGCTCGCCCCACAGACGGCGCGCGGTGAACCACGCCAGCAGCAGGCCGGCGAAGCCGGTCAGGGCGCTCCACAGCCGTGCCGTCCAGTGGTGCTCGCCGAACAGGGTGTAGGCGGCGGCGGTCGCCCAGTATTGCAGCGCCGGTTTTTCAAAATACTTGATGCCGTTCAGGCGCGGTGTTGTCCAGTCGCCGGAAACCGCCATTTCGCGGGGAATCTCGGCATAGCGCCCCTCGTCCGGGCGCACTAGGCTGCGGTAATCGAGGGTGCCGAACCAGACGACCAGCAGCAATGTCAGTAGCAGCGCCAGGACGGAGCGAGAAGGCATGGAAGAAGTTGTCATCGCTTCTGGAAAATTATTTTGGGTGGATTATACCATCCCCCCCGTCTGTTGTAGCCGCGCGCGTCGATCGCGGAATTGGCCGCTGTCGGCGCCAGCGGCTACAGGGAGGTCAGCTCTTGAGCAACACGATCAAGGCGCCACCGCCGCCATCCACCGCCCGCGCCTGGCAAAAGGCCAACACTTCATCGCGCTGCATCAGCCAGTTGGCGGTCTTGAACTTGAGCACCGGTTCGCGGTTTTTCGAGCCTAGCCCCTTGCCGTGGATCACCCGCACGCAGCGCAGGCCGGCATGGCGGCATTGGTTGAGGAACAGCGCCAATTGCTGGCGCGCTTCGATGCTGGTGTAGCCGTGCAGGTCGATTTCGGACTGGATCACCCAATGACCGCGCCGCAAGTTCTTGAGCACCTGGCGCGACAGGCCGTTGCGCAGAAAAACCAACTCCTCGCCGCTTTCCATGCTGTCATACCATGGAATGTGGTCGCTCAGGCTGTCGGCCAATACCTGCCGTTCGTCCTCCAGCGTCTGGCGCGGTTCCGGCCAGGGACGAGGAAATGCGAGACGCGCGCGGTCGTGGCGCAACGGCCGCACCCCGGCTACCGCCTGCCGGAACAGGGCGATATCCTCTTCCGAAAGAGGGGGCGGCGATTTGGCTTTACGTTGGGGCTTGCCGATCACTTCCCGAGATTATCGAGATAGCGCTCGGCATCCAATGCGGCCTGGCAGCCGGTGCCGGCGCTGGTGATGGCTTGGCGGTAGATGTGATCCTGCACGTCGCCGGCGGCGAACACCCCGGCGATGCTGGTCTGGGTGGCGTTGCCGTTGCGCCCCCCCTGGGTGACGATGTAGCCGCCGTCCAATTCGATCTGCCCCTGGAAAATATCGGTGTTGGGCTTGTGGCCGATGGCGATGAAGATGCCCTGCAAGGCGATTTCCTTGGTGCCGCCGTCGTTGACGTTCTTGATGCGCATGCCGGTGACGCCCGATTTGTCGCCCAGCACTTCGTCGAGTTCGTAAAAGCATTCGAGGACGATATTACCGTTGTTGACCTTGTCCATCAGCTTGTCGACCATGATTTTCTCGGCCTTGAAGGTATCGCGGCGGTGCACCAGAGTGACCTTCTTGGCGATGTTGGCGAGATACAGCGCTTCTTCGAGCGCCGAATTGCCGCCGCCGATCACCGCCACTTCCTGGTTGCGGTAGAAGAAGCCGTCGCAGGTGGCGCAACCGGACACGCCGCGCCCCATGAACGCTGCCTCCGAAGGCAGGCCGAGATAACGGGCGGAAGCGCCGGTGGCGATAATCAGCGCGTCGCAGGTGTAGGTGCCGCTGTCGCCGGTCAGGGTGAAAGGGCGCTCGGTGAGCTTGGCGGTGTGTATCTGGTCGAAGATGATCTCGGTGTTGAAACGCTCGGCGTGCTTCTGGAAGCGTTCCATCAGCGCCGGCCCCATCACGCCGTCCACGTCGGCGGGCCAGTTATCGACCTCGGTGGTGGTGGTAAGCTGGCCGCCCTGCTGCATCCCGGTAATCAGCACCGGGCTGAGATTGGCGCGCGCTGCGTAGACGGCGGCGGTATAGCCGGCTGGTCCGGAACCGAGAATAAGCAA
Organism: uncultured Sulfuricella sp.; assembly: GCA_964505475.1. GTDB lineage: Bacteria > Pseudomonadota > Gammaproteobacteria > Burkholderiales > Sulfuricellaceae > JAGXQV01. The sequence goes on from CAZDIJ010000011.1 coordinate 5,855, forward strand.
TTTGCAATGTTTGACGGTCATGGAATTCTCCTGGATTAGTGATGAGGATTATGGCGCCATTTTAGCAAGAAAAGGAGGAGCGCCGGCGCGGACATGAAACCGCCCCCGTTTCGGCCTGCCAGGCCAGGCCATGGAACAGCCGCCATGCACGATGGCAGTGGTGGCGCCGTGGATCGGCGGGCGCATGGGACTCACGTTAACTGGCGCGCCAGCGAGCATGTATAATCCCGTTGTAATTCAAAAACCCAACCGGACTCGATGGCCGCTCCCAAAAACTACTCCTACGAACGCAAGGCGCCCCCCCCCGCGCCGCGCCTTCCCGGTTTGCTGCGCGAGGCAAAGTGGCTGGCGCTGATCGGCCTGACCTTTTATCTGGTGCTGGTATTCTACACGTATGACCAAGCCGATCCGGGCTGGTCGCACAGCAGCACGGAAACGCAACTGCACAATGCCGGCGGCCAGTTCGGCGCCTATTTCGCCGACTTGCTGCTGTATGTTTTCGGTCTATCCGCCTGGTGGTGGGTAACATATTTTCTGTACGTGGTATGGTGGGGCTACCGGCGAATCGAGAACGGTGAAGAAAGCGACCGGCGTTCACTGCTGGTGGCGAGCGCCGGATTCCTGCTCACCATCACCGCCAGCAGCGCCGTCGAAGCGCTACGCTTGTACACCCTCCAGGCGGCATTGCCGCTGGCTCCGGGAGGCATGCTGGGCATCATCCTCAGCGAAACGGCGGCGCAGGCGCTGGGATTTTCCGGCGCAACCCTCGCCATGCTGGTGTTCTGGGGTATCGGCTTCAGCCTGTTCACCGGCATATCCTGGCTGAACACCATTGAGTGGCTCGGCGCCACCTTGGAAAACGCCTGCCGCTGGAGCGCGCAAACACTGGAAAAATGGCAAGACCGGCGCGCCGGCAAGGTGGCGATGGAACAGCGCGATGAGGCGATTTCCGAACTCAAGACCAAGTTTGAAGAACACCAGCCGATCAAGATCGAGCAGCCCACCCTGGAAGTCCCCCAATCACACCGCGTCGAACGCGACGTGGAGCGCGGCAAGCAGGCGGCGCTGTTCGACAATCTGCCGGATGCGCCGCTGCCGCCGCTGACCCTGCTCGATGAGGCAGAACCAGAAATCGGCACCCTCAGCCCCGATACCCTGGAATTCAATTCGCGCCTGATCGAACGCAAGCTCCTCGACTTCGGCGTGGAAGTCAAGGTGATCGCCGCGCTGCCCGGCCCCGTCATCACCCGCTACGAAATCGAGCCGGCGGTGGGCGTCAAGGGCAGCCAGATCGTCAACCTGGTCAAGGATCTGGCGCGCGCCTTGTCGGTGGTGAGCATTCGCGTGGTGGAAACCATCCCCGGCAAGACCTGCATGGGGCTGGAAATCCCCAACCCCAAGCGGCAAGTGGTGCGCCTGCGCGAAATCATCGGCTCGCAGGCCTATGCCGATTTCCACTCGCCGCTGACCATCGCCATGGGCAAGGACATTTCCGGCAAGCCCATCGTCGCCGACCTCGCCAAGATGCCGCACGTGCTGGTCGCCGGCACCACCGGCTCGGGCAAATCGGTGGCGATCAACGCCATGATCCTGTCGCTGCTCTACAAATCCGAACCGAGCCAGGTGCGCCTGATCCTGGTCGATCCCAAGATGCTCGAACTGTCGGTCTACGAAGGCATCCCGCACCTGCTGGCGCCGGTGGTCACCGACATGAAGCACGCCGCCAACGCGCTCAACTGGTGCGTGGCCGAGATGGAAAAACGCTACAAGCTGATGTCGCAACTGGGCGTGCGCAACCTCGCCGGCTTCAACCAGAAAATCCGCGAAGCGGAAAAAGCCGGCGAGAAGCTCCCCAACCCCTTCAGCCTCACCCCGGAAAGCCCGGAACCGCTTGAGGAACTGCCCTTCATCGTGGTGCTGATCGACGAACTGGCCGACCTGATGATGGTGGCCGGCAAGAAGATCGAGGAACTCATCGCCCGCCTCGCCCAGAAGGCGCGCGCCTCAGGCATCCACTTGGTGCTGGCGACACAGCGCCCCTCGGTGGACGTGATTACCGGCCTGATCAAGGCCAATATCCCGACCCGCGTCGCCTTCCAGGTATCGAGCAAGATAGACTCGCGCACCATCCTCGATCAGATGGGCGCCGAAGCCCTGCTCGGCCAGGGCGACATGCTCTACCTGCCGCCCGGCACCGGTTACCCGCAGCGCGTTCACGGCGCCTACGTCGCCGACCAGGAAGTGCACCGCGTCGCCGAATACCTCAAGGGACTGGGCGCGCCACAATACGTTGAAGGCGTGCTGGAAGGAGCAGCAGGCGACGAGGAAGGCGGCGAAGGCGGCTCCGCCGGCGGCGAAGCCGACCCTCTCTACGATGAGGCCGTCTCCATCGTCCTCAAGACCCGCCGCGCCTCGATCTCCCAGGTACAGCGTCAGCTTCGCATCGGTTACAACCGCGCCGCCCGTCTGATCGAGGACATGGAACGAGCCGGCCTGGTTTCCCCCATGCAAAGCAACGGCAACCGCGAAGTGCTGGCGCCGAACCGAGAGTAAACCGAATGAAATTCCGCCTGTTTTTATTAGCTCTGCTGTTGCCCGCACCGGCGGAGGCCGGCAGCATCGAAGCCCTCAAAGCCTTCGTCCAGCAAACCCAGACGGCGCGCGCGCAGTTCCGTCAGATCGTGCTCGACAAGAAAATGACCGCCGTGCAGGAATCCACCGGCAGGATGGAATTCATGCGCCCCGGCAAGTTCCGCTGGCTCTACGAAAAGCCTTACCAGCAGACCATCGTCGGCGACGGCGCCAAGCTGTGGCTGTACGACCCCGACCTCAAGCAGGTCACGGTGAAGAAGCTCGACCAGGCCATCGGCGGCTCGCCCGCCGCGCTGCTGGCGGGCAAGGGGGAAATCGAGAAGCACTTCAACCTCAAGGACATGGGCAAGCGCGGCACGCTGGACTGGCTGGAAGCCACCCCCAAGGACAAAGACAGCACCTTCGACACGGTACGCATGGGCTTTTCCGGCGAAACCCTGGAGGTGATGGAGTTGCGCGACCACTTCGGCCAGACCACGCTCATCAAATTCTCCGCCCTGGAGCGCAATCCCAAGCTGGCTGCTGACGCCTTCCACTTCACCCCGCCCAAGGGCGCGGACGTGATCGGTGAGTGACCTGTTCGCCAAGGAGCACGCCCCGCAGGCGCCGCTCGCCGAACAGCTGCGACCCAAGACTCTGACCGAAGTCATCGGCCAATCCCACCTGCTCGGCGAAGGCAAGCCGCTGCGCCTAGCGTTCCAGTCCGGCAAGCCCCATTCGATGATCCTGTGGGGGCCGCCGGGCGTGGGCAAGACCACCCTGGCGCGGCTCATGGCGGACGCCTTCGACGCCGAATTCATCGCCCTCTCGGCGGTATTTTCGGGGGTCAAGGACATCCGCGAAGCCATCGAGCGCGCCCAGCTCACCTTGCAGCAATTCGGCCGCCACACCATCCTGTTCGTCGACGAGGTGCACCGTTTCAACAAGTCGCAGCAGGACGCCTTCCTGCCCTACGTCGAACAGGGACTGATCACCTTCATCGGCGCCACCACCGAGAACCCCTCCTTCGAAGTGAACAGCGCGCTGCTCAGCCGCGCCCAGGTCTATGTGCTCACCGCCCTCTCGGAAGACGAGCTCGGTATTCTCTTCGAGCGCGCCACCCAAACCGCCCTGCCGGATATGCACTTCTCCGACGAGGCCAAGAAAATGCTGGCCGGCTATGCCGACGGCGACGCCCGCCGCCTGCTCAACCTGCTCGAACAGACCCGCACCGCCGCGCAGACCGCCAAGGTCACGGAAGTCGACGCCAACTTCGTGCAAAGCGCCCTGTCGCGCGCCGCGCGGCGCTTCGACAAGGGCGGCGACGACTTCTACGACCAGATATCCGCCCTGCACAAATCGGTGCGCGGCTCCGACCCCGACGCCTCGCTCTACTGGCTGGTGCGCATGCTCGACGGCGGCGCCGACCCGCTCTACATGGGCCGGCGCATCGTGCGCATGGCCAGCGAGGACATCGGCCTCGCCGACCCCCGGGCGCTACGGATGGCGCTCGACGCGGTGGAAACCTACGAACGCCTGGGCAGCCCGGAAGGCGAACTGGCGCTCGCCGCAGCCGTGCTCTACCTCGCCGCCGCCCCCAAGAGCAACGCCGCCTACATGGCCTACAACGCCGCCAAGGCTTTCATCAAAAACGACAAATCCCGCCCCGTGCCGGAACACCTGCGCAACGCCCCCACCAAGCTGATGAAGGAACTCGGCTACGGCAAGGAATACCGCTACGCCCACGACGAACCCGAAGCCTACGCCGCCGGCGAAGACTACTTCCCCGACGGCATCCGCCCCAGCTTCTACCAGCCCACCCCGCGCGGCCTGGAAGGCAAGATCGCCGAAAAACTGGCGCATTTGCGGGAATTGGATAGGCAGGCGAAGAAGCGCTGATTTTAGAGGGACGCGGGTTTCATCCGTTCGTGGTGAGTCTGTCAAACCATGAACGGAATCAACTTAATCAGGGGTTCCTTAACGCCTCGCTGCCCTCGACGTGCTGAAGAAATCCTTGCTGCACCAGGCATTCAGCGGTGCGTTGTGACAAGAAACCGCCATTTTCTGAACACCTACCCTGCGACGTGATAAGAAAATCCAATTTTCTTTACTTGTCCGCGCCATCGACACATGTTATTGACGTGTCGATGTCATTCTGCACGGCATAACCTATTGCAAAACATTGCCAGTTTAGTAACCTTGATTTGTTGCATGTAACAACCAAACCGGCTACCATTTGTTTCATGTAACATGGATTGTTGGAGGTTTTCATGAGAACAAGCACATCAGAACGAGTGCAAAAGCACCGAGCAGCGCTGCGGGCGTCCGGCCTGCGACCGGTGCAGATTTGGGTGCCGGATACGCGGCGCGCCGGCTTTGCCGAGGAATGCCGCCGTCAATCACAGTCATTGCATGGCGATGCGCATGAGCAGGAAACTGCGGATTGGCTTGAAGCGGCAGGCGACCGCGAGGGGTGGCAATGAGGCGTGGCGACTTGGTGACGGTGGCCTTGCAAGGCGATCTCGGCAAACCGCGCCCGGCCTTGGTCATCCAATCCGATTTGTTCGACACCCATCCTTCCGTAACCATATTGCCGGTGACCAGCGAATTGCGCGACGCGCCGCTGTTTCGCATTTCCTTGAACCCCAGTGAATTGAACGGCCTCTCCAAGCCGTCCCAAGTGATGGTGGACAAGCCGCAATCCATCTCACGCAAAAAGATCGGCGCGGCAATCGGCCGCCTGGATGATGAGACGATGTTGGCGGTGAATCGTGCGCTGACGGTGTTCTTGGGATTTGCCTGACGAATAACTTGACGCACTGCAAGGCAATGAGTCATGAGAAGTAGATTGGAATCCCCTTGGCATCGAGAAAGACAGCAACCGATAGGCTGCTACAATGGCAGTACAGTTTAATTTAAAGACGACCACATCTTTTCATATCACCACAAAAAAATCGCTCGTCTTGCATCGGAAAAACATAAAGCTCATCTTTTGGAAGTAACGCATGGACTTGATCGCTGAAGGCATTAAACAGAAGCTCATCCAATTTGAGGACGACGGCAAATACATCGTCTATCTGCATCAAGCAAAACGGCGCAACTACGAGAATCCAGAAGAGAAGGTTCAAGCCGAATCCTTCCTCAAGCTCGCCCTCATCTATAAATACCCCGTCAAGCGCATCAGGCAATTCGTAGCAGTACCAATGGGCGTTGAGACAAAGGAAGCCGACATCATCGTTTACGATGATGATGCACTAAAGATCCCGCTCATCATCATCGAGTGCAAAAAATCGGACATCAACGAACTTGAGTTCGCACGCGCCGCTGACCAAGCCGTCAGTTATGCAGTTGCAGAGGGGGCGAAATACGTTTGGGTCACCACCAAACTGAAAAACGAGTGTTTCGAGATTCCCGCCAAGAAACCGAAAGATCGCATCACCATTCCAGATGTACCACAGTTCGGCGTCACAGAACTTGCCAGGTACAAATTCGCCGTTGGCGGTGGCGCAACGAAGAACGGCCAAAAGCTCTTTCCGCTCGAAGTTGTCAGCCAGGATGAACTTACGCGGCGCTTCCAACAAGCGCACCAAGCACTTTGGGGCGGTGGTGAGCTCAACCCCTCCGAAGCCTTCGACGAACTCGACAAGCTCATCTTCTGCAAGCTCTGGGATGAGCGGAAGGCTCGCAAGACAGGAGAGCCATACGACTTCCAAGTCATCACGGAAAAACCAAAGGATGAATCAGACGAGGAGAAGCGTAAGGCCAATGAAGCTACGGCACAGAACCTGTATGAGCGCCTTAAGAAATTATATGAAGAAGGACGAAAAAAAGACCCAGAAGTTTTCAAGGACAACATTCGCCTCAGTGCATCCAAAGCGCGCACGGTGGTTAGTTACCTAGAAAGCATTGACCTTTCGGAGACCGATCTCGACAGCAAAGGCCGAGCATTCGAGACCTTCATGGGGTCATTCTTCCGTGGCGATTTCGGCCAATATTTTACCCCGCGCCCTATCGTACAGTTCATCGTCGATGCGCTCCCTATTACTCACGAGTCACTTGTCCTTGATACTTCATGTGGCAGCGGCGGTTTCCTGCTCCATGCCTTGGATAAAGTGCGCAAGCAAGCCGATGACTACTTTCCCGGCGAGGCCGGTAACGATGGAAAAAAAGAGACGGCACGACACAAGGAGCACTGGCACCGTTTTGCCGAGCACAATCTTTACGGCATCGAAATCAATGAGCAGATCGCCCGCACAGCGAAGATGAACATGATTATCCACGACGACGGCCACACTAACGTCATTGCGACGGATGGCCTGTTGCCTGCGGATGAGCTTAGGGAAAAGACGAAGAATCAAGGCTTCAAATACAACCGTTTCGATTTCATCATCACCAATCCGCCTTTCGGCTCCACGGTAAAGCAGACCGAAAAAGCCTACATGAACCAGTACCGCCTCGCCACCCGCGACGTGGATTGGCTGAACCCGAAGAGCAAGGCTGCTGAACGTCCCGGCCAGGATACGGAAATTCTGTTCATCGAGCAGTGCTGGAACTACCTGACCGAAGGCGGTTATTTGGCCGTCGTCATTCCTGACGGCATCCTCACCAACTCAAGCCTCCAGTATGTCCGCGATGAAATCGAAGATCGCTACCGGATCGTTGCCGTCGTATCACTCCCCCAAACCGCCTTCACGAATACCGGCGCCGGGGTAAAAAGCTCAGTGCTGTTTCTCAAGAAACACACTGAAATGGAAACCAAACGAATGCGCGACACGAAGCAGGCGCTCAAGGACAGCATCCGAGAACAAGAGAAATTCGAGGCTCTTCTGTCCGATATTGAGCGCGGAAAAAAGAAGGCACTTCAGGCACTCAACCAACGCCCAGAGTTCACAATTCTCAGTGTTACGGAGCGCAAGGAGAACACCGCCTACCTCGAAGAAGCCAAGGCAATCGCCGAGGAATACGGCGCCCAGCTCGATGCACTGCGTTTCCGGCTCGCCGAGATTTATGAAGATCGCCGGCGCAAGGAGCTTCCCGACTACGACATATTCATGGCGATTGCGGAAGACATCGGCTACGACGCCACCGGGCGATATACCAAGACCAACGAACTGGAATTGATTGGCGAGGAATTGAGCCGCTTCATTCAGTCAATTGAGGAGGGTGTTGCATGAGCTTTGCGCTCTCCAAGGCGGTCAACCCTTCAAAGGTATTCCTCACGCGCAAGTCAGAAATGACGGGCCGTTGGGACCCAGCTTATTTTCGTCCTGAACTGGTCGCGCTGGAAGAGCGCGTCCGTAAAGCAACACCGCATCGACTCCGCGATTTCGTCCAACGCATGGCTGGCGGTGCCACTCCTTCCACCAAGGAGGCGGAAACCCATTACACCGAAAGCACCGATGGTGTGCCTTTTATCCGGGTGCAAAATCTGTCCACGACAGGACGCCTCAACCTCGAAGACTGCAAGCGCATCACCCGTAGCACTCATGAGGGGCTTCTTGCACGGAGCAAACTCTCCGGCGGCGAGCTGCTGGTGAAGATTACCGGTGTCGGGCGGATGGCGGTTGCATCGGTTGTTCCTGATAGCCTTGAGGCCAACATCAACCAGCATATCGTCGCTATTCGTACGAAGGACAAGGAGACCAGCGAGACGCTGGCTGCATGGCTGAATCTCGATACGGCAGAGCGCTTGGCTTCCCGACGATCAACTGGCGGCACCCGGCCCGCGCTGGATTACCCAGCGCTACTTTCAATTCCAATAGTTTTTGAAGAGTGCTTGCCTAAACGGATTGACGATGCGGTTGCCAAGTATCGGGAACGCATGAGCAAAGCGAAAGCGCTTCTCGCAAGCATTGACGACGTACTGCTCGCCGAGCTAGGCATCTCCGGGGAACTCGACTTGCCGAACACGATTGGAAGCCGAATTTTTCGCCGCACTTTTTCCGAAGTCAGCGGGGGGCGGCTTGACCCAATTGCGAATCAGGAAAAGCGGTGGCTTTTGGAGAAGGCCATCCACTCGTCGCGATACCCTGTCCAACCATTGCGGAAAATCGTAGGTGTTTCAAAAACCCTTGTAAACAACATTGCAGAGGGCGAGAGCTACGTCGGGCTTGAAAACATCGAGGGCGACACTGGCGAATTTATTGCTACGACTGACAAGGAAACCGTCGGCACGGCAATCCAGTTCGTGCCGGGGCAGATACTTTTCCCAAAACTGCGCCCATATTTGAACAAGACCCACCTCGCCACTTTCGGCGGTATCTGCTCCACTGAGTTCCATGTCTTCACACCACAAGGCATCAACGGCGACTATCTGACAGCCTTTTTACGCTCCCGCGCCATTGTGGGGATCACATCGCTTTTGATGACGGGAAATACACTCCCTCGTCTCCAGATGAGTGATATTGAGAAGTTACCTATTCCCGTCCCAACGCCGCCAGTTCAAGAATTACTTGACACGAAAATCAACAAATTGAAAATGGAAGCGCACACCCTCCGCCACCAAGCCAACGCAGAACTAGCAAAGGAAAAGCGTGAAATAGAAGCCCTCATTCTCGGCAAGGAGGCGAGCCTATGAAGCTCAAAGGCGTTCTCGACTTCTCGCTCGGTAATTTCTTGTGCCTTCGTGGTTTCGCCAAAATGGGCGACCTTTATTCGGTCTCCGAACCCGACCCGAGTTTCCAGAGAGACCTCCTGAAACTTCACGAAAAGGAAATGGTGGCCTTCCTTCGCGAAGGAGAGTTCTTGTTTTTCCCTGAGGTGATTCTTTGCACGACGCTTTCGCCGGACGATGACAATACGGCGGAAGTGGCGCAACTCTTCGAGAACGTCAGGCAGGGACAGCATTTCGCAAATCTCAAGTTCCCCGACTATCGGCTTTCCTGCTCCGTCAACAAAACCAAGAGCGGAACGGACTCTCGAACCTACGACATTTTTCAAACCGCCACCCTCGAACTCAATGCGAAACTTAAGCACAAATTTTCCCGCATTGACGGTAATCATCGTCTGAGTGCGACGCCAAAAGATAAGAGATTCGAAGCACACAACACCCCGTTTTGCTTGCTATTCTTCCGCAATACGACGGAGGCCTCCCGTTTCAGCCGCGCACTTTTTCACAACATCAACTACAAGTCGGTTCCGCTGACGATGGAGCAAAACCTGAACTTGATTCTGGGTGACTCTTCGCTCTTTCCTGATGATAAATTGAAGGAGTACGAGTCTTTCGGTTGGCCTTATTACCACGCGCGGAAACTAAACAACGGGCTTGATTTTGACGTTTTCGGCAACCTTAAACAATTCATCGAAAAGGAGCCGCGCACCTTCCTTGTGAACCAGTTCACTTTTCTCACTCAGAACGATGTCCTCGGTGACAATGAGAATGCGGTGCGCCGATTCAAGGAGGCATTGGTCAAGATAAATGGCCTTTTCGATGCGCATCCAGCGCTCAAGGACTCCAAGAATCGCGGTCTGCTTGCGGCATTGGTTTACTACGAACTCAAGAAAGGCGCTCCTGTGGCTTCTTTCGTCCGCTGGGTTTTAGACAATCACCTGCATCTCATCGAACAGTCGAGTTCGGCTGACCTGATCGGGATTTTCAATAAGGTATTGGAGAGCCGGAAACGCACAATTTTCGTCTCAATGCCATTCGGCAAAGCGAAGCCGGATGACCATTACGCCATCATCCAGCGTGTCTGCAAAGAAGTGAGTGAAACACACAATCTTAAGCCCGTGCTCAAGGTGGAGCGCGTGGACTGGTTCCATGACGGCACGTCCTACGAAATCAACGACAAGATTATCGAGATGATGAGCGATTGCGGCCTGCTCATTGGCAACCTGACTTACTGTAACCCCAATGTGTATCACGAAATTGGCTTCATCATGGGCAAAGCGAAAGCTGAAGGAAAAGATGTGGCGAACATGCTCCTGTTCCTTGATGATTCGGTTGCTGACGATAAGGATAAGTTCGTCGGTTTTAACCTGCGAGGCATCAAACAACTTCGGTTTACAAAACCGGAAGTAGAGTTTGCCCCGGCATTGCGCGAAAACATTGAACGATTTTTCAAGCTCAAGTTATAGAGGGCAATTCTTATGTCCGTTTGGTTAATCTACGCCTGTCCTTTCCCTTATTGAAATCCATGCCAGATAAGCGCGTCATCGTCATCGCCGGGCCGAACGGGGCGGGAAAATCCACCTTCGCCCGCGAATTCCTGCCCAACGAGGCGGGTTGCCCGATATTCGTCAACGCCGACCTGATCGCCGCCGGATTGTCGCCCTTTGCCCCGGAAAAGGCCGCCATTCGCGCCGGGCGGCTGATGTTGGAGGAAATCCATCGCCATGCGGCGGCGGGGGAGAGTTTCGCTTTCGAGACCACGTTGTCGGGCCGGGGCTATGCCCATCTCATTCCCGCTTGGCAGGCCGCCGGCTATGCGGTGCATTTGGTGTTTTTGCGACTGCCCACGGCGGAACTCGCCATCGAACGGGTGGCGGTACGTGTGGCGCAAGGTGGTCACGATGTCCCTGCCGAGATTATCAGGCGGCGCTTTGTCAAAGGTTGGCGCTATTTTCAAGATATTTATCGCCCGCTGGTGAATAGCTGGCAATTGTTCGACAATTCCGGTGAGGAAACCCGTTTGATGGAAGAAGGAGGTAAACCATGGCAAGCCTGAGTTCCGATACCTGCCCGCCCCTGCCCGGCGTGGAAGCCGCACTACGCCGCGCAGCGCAGCGCGCCCGCGAACTGTCCAAGCAGACCCATACGCCGCTGGTAGTTTACAAGGATGGCAAGATTGAGCGCCAAACTTTGCCTGATACGCCGGCCAATAACAAAGACCCGAAGTGAGCGCATGAAGCCATGAGCGACATCAAACTGTTCAAGATCGGCGGCAAAGGCGTCTCGGAGCTGGAAGGCCGCTCCGTGGCGGTGGAGAAGTCCATCCAGTTGTTGATGGAACGCCACCTGGAGGATTTTCTCGGGGTGAGCTTCCTGGCTTCCGAGTACGTCACCGGCAAGACCCACGGCGGGCGCATTGATACGCTGGGCATTGACGAGAACAACAGTCCGGTGATCATCGAGTACAAGCGGGCGTTGAACGAGAACGTGATCAACCAGGGGTTGTTTTACCTGGATTGGCTGCTCGACCACAAGGCGGAATTCACCCTGCTGGCGATGGGCAAGCTGGGCAAGGAGACCGCCGACAAAATAGCCTGGGAGGGCACGCGGCTGTTGTGCATTGCCGGGAATTTCACCAAGTACGATCTCCACGCCGTGCAGCAGATCAACCGCAACATCGAGCTGATCCGTTACCGCCAGTACGGCGATGAGTTGATGCTGCTGGACTTGGTGAACGCCACCACCGCCAGCGCGGCGGTTTCCGGGGCTCCCGGCCAAGGCAAGGGCAGCTACAAAACGGTGGGCGAATATCTCAAACAGGCGCCGCAGAACCTGAAGGACATCTACGAGGCGTTGCGCGCATGCCTACTGGCCTTGGGCGACGACGTGCAGGAAAAGGAACTGCAATACTACATCGCCTTCAAGCGCATCAAGAACTTCGCTTGCGTCGAGGTTTTCCCTTCCGCCGGCAAACTGACCATCCATGTGAAGATCGATCCCCAAACGGTGGCGCTGGAAAAAGGCTTTACCCGCGACGTGCGGAATATCGGGCATTTCGGCACGGGCGACCTGGAAATCACCGTCAAGACTGCGGCGGATTTGGAAAAGGCCAAGCCGTTTCTGATCCAGAGCTACGAAGCAAGCTGAGAGGTTCACGATGAATGCGCTATGGTATTCCCTGCCGCTGATGGGCGCTTTTTTGGCGCTGTTTTTCCTGCCGATGGGCGCGATCCTTCTATGGAAAAAACGTCAGGACTCCCGGCGCCGCTCCCCCCTCAACCAAATGCTGCTCCGTGGCCCCGGCGAATCGCTACGCAACGAGTTGGACGACAAGCTCGGTGAGATGCTGATCCTGTGGATCATGTTTCCGACGATGCCTTTGCTTTTCTACGCGTTTCATCTTTCGCAATCCTATCTTGGCGGCGTGCAGGAATCCGATTTCCGCATCGTCCTTAGCGTCTTGGCCGGCGTTGTCTTTTCCGGCTACCTCCTTTTCAAGATCATCGCGTTGGTTAAGCGCATCAACAAACTGCGCCTCGGCTATGAAGGCGAGGTGGCGGTCGCCCAGGAACTGAACCAGCTTATGCGCGAAGGCGCGTATGTGTTCCACGATGTTCCCGCCGACGGCTTCAACATCGACCATGTGATCGTCTGGCCCAAAGGGGTTTACGCCGTGGAAACCAAGGCCCGGATGAAGCCCAAGCGCAACCGCGGCAAGGAGGATGCCAAGGTGGTATTCGACGGGCAACGCTTGCGGTTTCCAGGTTGGACTGAAACCGCGCCGCTGGAACAAGCCACTCGCCAAGCCAAGTGGCTGGCACAAGAACTTTCCGGCGCGGTAGGCGACACGGTCAGTGTCAAGCCGGTACTGGCGTTGCCGGGGTGGTATGTCGAACGCAAAGGAAAGAGCGAGGTGTTCATTGTCAGTGGACGGGAAGCATCAAATGCCATTTCCAAATGGACACATACCCCATTGAGTGAAGACATGGTCATACGCATTGCTAATCAGTTGGATCAGCGTTGCCGGAATGTCACGCCCAAGTATTTCCATAAGCGCGAACAAATCTCAACGGATGCTTCTTAACTGAGGTAGGTTGTCAATAATGGACACCAACGGGTTCATGCTGCCAATTTTTTTCGTAGAACTGGCGTTCAAACGCTGCGGGGGACAGATAGCCCAAGCGAGCCTGCTTGCGCTGTCGTCTGTAAAATATCTCGATATATTCGGTGATGGCCTGGATAGCCATCCTTCATCGGTCGGGATGTAAGTGATGTCGGTAAGCCATACATGGTTCGGAGCGGTTGCCGCGAATTTCTGCTTCAGCAAATTGGGCGCTACCGGCAACGTGTGGTTGGAGTTCGTCGTGGCCTTAGTGGGGGGGTAGTTTATTTGTCACAGCACGGCGGCGCCTGAAAACCCTCTTTGAAGTCCCGCCGCTGTTAGGGTTTGATGCTTTGTATCGAGAGTTTACGTTTTGAGTTGTTTTGCAAAAAAACGGTGGGATTTTGCTTAGTTTTGCGCAATAAATGACACTCTTCCGAGCACTTTTCAGTGCGTCTTTTTTTTTTCCTCGCGCAGTCTCTGTTTTACCGTGTGGTAATCGTCGCTGGTGTTGTTCGGCCTGGGTGGCTGATGCTCGACGAGCGTGACGGCGAGGGGTTTCACCAGGTTTACCAGTTCAAGTTCTGTTAGAACCATATCACCGAGCGCCTTCTGGTGCCATTCGATAGAACCATATAGGCGGTTAACGATGCGCCCTTTGTCGAGCGTGCTGACGTGGCGGTCTTCCGCCATGGCGATGGCGTGCTCAGCAACATCAAGAGCGATGCCCATCCATTTATCGTTGCCTACAGGCGTATCCAGGGAGCGCGACCTCGGTTCCTGCCCGGCGTTGGCGGGAGGCGGCGCGGGCTGGGCGACGGCGACAGGCCGGCCAGCGCGGGCCTTATCCTTGTCGAAGAAATCCGGGTTATCCATCAAGAAGGCGTGAATCAGTACCAGCACTTCGGCGGGCGGCTGGTATTCGGTGCGCATCCCGCCTTTCCCACCTTTACATTCAACCTGTCTTTGAGGCCATCCCGATTTTTTAAGCCTTTCTCTGGCTCCTTTATCAGAGCGCGGCATGTCAATGACACCAGCCGCCCCCAGCAACGCTAGTTGCAATCCGTGAAACCATTTTTTTTTGCCCGTGCTCACAGCCACAAGCTCGGGCGTTTTGCTCGGGCGTTATCTTCAAGCTCGGGCGCTTTTAACGTATTGATTTGTTTAAACATGGTAATAATCCACCGAAAATATTAGCTCGGGCGCCTGACTTAGCTCGGAAGCTCGGGCTAGAATTCAAACCGTCAATAACGAAACGGACTTTTGACATGGCAAAAAAACCCAGCAAGAAGCCGGGAATGAACAAAGAACGCATCAAAGCAGAGCTGCGCATTCTTGATGGAACCATGAAGGCATTTGCCGAGAAGCGCGGCATGGATGAACGTGTCATCCGTCGTGCCCTACTTGTCCCACAGCCCAGAGCGGAGAAGGTCATCGCCGAAGCGCTCGGAACCACCCCGCAAGCGCTGTGGCCGGATCGCTACACGGACGACATCTTGAGCGCCCCTCGCCACTGGCGCCGGCATGTCAACGTCAGCAGTCCAAAATCTAACACGGTTAAAGCGGCACGTGCCGCCAATTTTACAGCAGGGAATTGACGCGTGGGAGATAACCGCACCGGAAACCTCTTCGACACCGTGGCAGACCGCCCCGGTGCAATGGGTTGCCGTTTGGAAATCGCGGCGACGATGCGGGAAGCGCTGGAGAAGGCCCGGGCGATGGGAATGTCGCGGGAGGATGTGGCGACGCGGATGGTTTACCACCTGGGCGAGCGCATCAGCAAGGACACCCTGGACGGGCTGGTGGCGCCATCACACACCGATGAGCAGCGGGCAGCGCAGCCTCGGGACATCAAGCTGATCCACGCGATGGCATTCGATGCGGCGGTCGAGCAGGACGCCTTGATGGGGCTGTTTGCCCACAAGCGCGGCGGGCGGCAACTGGTGACGGAAGCGGACGCCGCGCTGCTGGAATGGGCGCGGCTGCACCACGAAGAAAAGGCGCTCGCCGACAGGCGGAGGGCATTGGAAGCGATTTTGAAGGTGAAGGGAGTGGGGAAATGAGCGGATCGAAAGGGTGGGAGACGATGACGCCCCCCAAAGGTTGGGCGGTTAAATTCGCAACAGGGATTCATTCAGCGCGCCAAGAAGTTCAGCAGCGCCCGTTTCGCCGATTCTTTCAAGCTGTCCGCGCGCTCCTGCGAGGTCGCTAAATAAATGATCGCGATCCAACGCCCCAGAATCGACAAGTGTTTTCACCAATGCGGTGAGAGCGTAGGTCAATGCCAGCGCTTTTTCGTCTGCTGGCGTGAAATCAAGGGGGGTAGGCCATGAGCACCGCCAAAACCCACTATTCCTGCGCCGAGTTGGCCGCGTTTAACCTGCCGGGGTTGCCGGGCAGTGAGAAGCGAATGCGCGACCGTGTGGTGGCGGATGGTTGGGCATCGCGGCAAGTGGCGTGTAAAGGCGGCAAGGGAGGCATCCGCCGCGAATATCAGCCACCCGCCGCCATAGCGCGCCTGATTGCCGCCCGCCAAGCGGAAATACTCATCACCTCCTCCGGCGCGGGTTCCTCCCTTCCCGCGCCGTCTTTGCCCGGCGGGCAGGTTCCCGCCGGGTCTTCTTATTCATCCTTGCCCGCGCCCATCGACCCGGCCACGCTCACCGAAGCGCAGCGCACCGGAGAGCATGCGCGGGCAATGGTCTTGCGCGAACTCGACCGCATCATGAGCGCGGTGGGCTGCACCCAGGAAACCGCGCTCACCACGCTCTTGACCAATGCCGCGCTCGGCAGGATCGACCCGCCGCTCCTGGCGATGCTGAAATCCGCCAAGACCGGACGGGGCAGGCAGAGCGCCAACGGCTTACCCTCGGCACGCACCCTGAAACGCTGGCTATCGGTACAGCGGGCCGGGGTATCGCTGGCCCCGCGCAAGCGCGAAAAAGACATGACCGTCAAACCCTGGTACGCGCTGGCCATGGAGTTGCGCACCCGCCCGCAGGGCAGCCACATCACCTGGATCGCCGAGCAGATCGTCGAGCAATGGAACCCCGCCTGGGGCACCACGCCGCCCTCCTACGATGTCGTTGCCCGGCTGTTCCGCGACAAAATCAGCCAGATCGACCAGCTCAAGGGCCGCTACACTGGCAGCCAACTGCGCAGCAAGCGCTTTTACCAGCACCGCACCGCCACCGGGCTGGCCCCGGCGGACGAAGTCCACGCCGACGGCTGGAACACCCACTTTACCGCCCCGCACCCCAAGACCGGCGACTTCGTCACCTATGAAGTGTGGCACTTTCACGACGTGGCCACGCGCTATGTCACGCCGCCAGGACTGAGCCTTACCGAGAATTTCGAAGTGATCGCCAAGGGGCTGGAAAACTTCATCCGCGTCTTCGGCGTGCCCCTGATCGTGCAGACAGACAGCACCAAGATCGTGCGCGGAAACGACGCCTTTACCAAGGCATTGCATTCCTTCGAGGAGCGCCTCGGCATCACCATCACCCACCCCAAGGAAGTCGGCAACAGCCAGGCAAACGGTATCTGCGAGAACTACAACATCAGCTACCTAGACAAGCGCAGCCGCGAGCTGGCCACCTGCCAGAACAAAAGCATGGACAGCCTGACCTTCAAGCGGGTGGGCAAGATCACCGCCAAGATGGTCAAGGCACAGAAAGCCGGCGACCTGGAAGCCGCCGAAAAATTCAAACAGGAAGCCCAGCGCGCCGGTAAAGGGCGGGTATTCGAGAGCCACGCCCAGGCCGTCGAATGGATCAACCGCATCGTCGACGAATACAACGACAAACCCCACCGCGCCCTGCCAAAGGTAGCCTGTCCGGCCACCGGCAAGAAGCGCCACCAGACCCCGCGCGAAGCGCTAAACCAGCACATCGCCAACGGCTGGAAACCCACTTTGATGGGAGACACCCAGGAAGCCCACGAAATCCACCTGGTTGCCGCCTTCCGCCGCCGCAAGGAATGCAAGGTCACCCGGGAAACCGTCAGCCCATACGGCGGCAACCGCTATGCCAACGCCGACATCCTCCCGCACTGGAACGGAAAGTCGGTATGGGTCGCCTACGACATGGACGACGCCAGCCAAGTATGGATTTTCGGCAACCAGGGCGAGCTGATTTGCCGCGCAGAGTTGGTCGAAGCCACCGGCTACCGGGCGCAAACCGCCTATGAAGCCGCCGAAGAGAAGCGCGCCATGGCGCAAATCCGCCACCGCCAACTACAGATCGAAAAAATCCGTGCGCAGCGCATGCCGGATACCGCCATCGAGGGCGAATTCGAGCGCGTTAAAACCATCGCCGATTTTATCGACATTAACGCCGTACCCGTAAAGGCGGAGCCGGAAAAGACCCTGGCGGATTTCCTGCCGGACGAGAAAAAGAAGGAAGAAAGCATGAGCTACGCCGACACCGTGATGTGGCTCTATGGCGACAAGGAAGTAGCACAGGAAGAAGGGGCGGCCGCCCGGTGATTGCAGTCACTGAACGGCCTTTTTGAAACATCACAGCAAACGGGAGTTTACATGAAACTGCACTTCGTCAAAACCAGCAACCACCAGCGCCTGATGGCAGCCATCAAGGCCACGGAAAACCGTGGCAGCCCGGAAGCCTGCATCGTCCTGCTCACCGGCGACCCCGGCACCGGTAAAAGCTGCAACATCGACCATTGGGGCGCTGATGCCGACGCCATCTACCTGGAAGGCATGCCCGGCATGAGTCTCGCCTTCGTGCGTGATTACCTGGCCAACCAGACCGGCGTCGCCGAAAAGAGCAAATTCGCCCAATACAAAGCCATGGTCGAACACTTCCGCGCCACGCGCCAGCCCCTCATCCTGGACGAAGCCCACCACGGCCTGCCCAACAAGGCGGAGTGCATCGAATACCTGCGCCGCATCGCCGAGCAGTCCGGCGTGATCCTGGTGCTGGTATGTCACACCAGCGAGCGTCGCCGTTTTGGCGAAGACCGCCTCGCCCACATCGCCACCCGCATATCGGCAACCCCGGAACTCAAGCGCGCCAGCCTCGAAGACTGCCGGGAATACCTTGGCCAGCTCTGCGAAGTGGTCGTAGACGACGGCGTAGTAGCGCAAGTGTTCGATCAATCGGGCGGTCGCTACCGCCTCATGGCCAACGCCGGCCGCACCCTCGAAGCCATCGCTGGCAAGCACGGCAAGCAAAGCCTCGCGGCAACGGATATCAAGGGAATCAGGCTGTGCGAAGACGCCATGCGCACCCTCAAGCGGGAGGGAAGATGACCCGCTCGACAGTCCCAGGGGCAGCCCGCACCCGCATCGTCACCGTCACCACTGGGCTGCGTCAGCGCGCCTGGTGGGTGATGCGGCGCCGCCGGGCGTTTACCTTGCCGGAGCTGCTGGCCGTCGTCGCGGACGGCCATGAAAAGGACGCCAAGCGCAACATCGGCCGCTGGCTGCGCCAGCTCGCCAGCGCAGGCTATCTCAAAGTGGACGGCGTCCGCGTCCCCGGTACAGCGCTCACCAGCAACGGCTTCTTGCGCTACATCCTGGTACGCGACCTGGGCCGCAAAGCCCCGGTGGTGCGCGCCCGTCACGGCGTGGTCTTCGACCCGAACAACGGCGAAACCTTCCCCATGGAAGGGGAAAACCATGCGTAATCCCTACGCCCTGGCGCTCGCACAGACCGCCGTATCCGCCTCCAACATCACCCAAGTGGCGGCGGCCATCGGCTACCACCGCACCAGCTTGAGCCGCTATCTCAACGAAGAGGATTACCCATCCCCGGCGCCGCTAGAGGCCGCGTTGCTTGAGCTACTGGACCGCCGCTCCTGCCCGCACACCGGGCTGGAAATCAGCGCCGATCAATGCCGCAGAAAAGCCACCGCGCCGCGCCCCTTCGGCGGCGCTACCCGCGCACGGCACTGGTCTGCATGCCAGTCCTGCATGGAAGGCGCAGTATTCATGACGGCCAACGCGAAGGTAAGCGGGGAGCCGCGTAGCGGCGAATCCGCTTGACCGTTGGGTTGGGCTTGGAGACAAGTATGGCACGAACACTGGAACTTTTTGAAAAGCAGCAACGCGCAAAACCGCGCCAGATGATGCACGTCATTGACGCCGGGGTAAGCCACGGCGCTCGCAACGCTGAAGGACGAGGCGAGCCGTGCATTGCCCTGTTTAAGTGCCGTAAATGCGGACACGAAAGCGAATGGCTTGAGTGCGACAACGTGACTGAGGCTAAAAAAGGCATTGCGTGTCCTGTTTGCAATGTGACGCCCAACGTAAAATTAACCGGCTCCGCGCTTTTGCGGAGTCCGGGTTGAATGTCGGGTTGGGCGTCATTCCAACACAAACCCCAAGGAGAAAACCATGCGTGACCTGCACATCCCCGCATACCGCGACCGCTCGCTGGCCGCATGCCTGCGCCGCCTCGGCGAGCGCATCCGCTCCCGCATCACCCGCTTCGAGCGCTGCTCACGCTTTAGCGTGCGCCGCGACGCCGACGGCATCGACTACATCACCCCCACCCCCAACGGCGCCGTCCCCATGGCCGCGCGCCGGGCACGTTAAAAGGAGACCGCCATGCCAATCAAAGCCGTATGCTGGAGATCAGGCCAAATCCGCTTCTTGCCATTCGTCCCCAAAGGCGCCATGGAAATCGCCAGCGGAACAGCCAACAAGTTACGCCCCATCGTCGAGTCCATAGCGCGCCACGCTTACGACGGGCACACCCTGCTTGTTCCTGGCATCCCGGAAGCCGACAGCGATGCCGACGCGCTCTACGCCCTAGATCGCTTCGCTTTTGAAGTGGAAAAACGATTGGGAGCGCACTGATGGCCTATCGCGCCCACACCCCAAACCGCGTCACCCTGGCCATCGAGCGCGCCCAGCTCACCTTCACTCGCGCCGAGATCATGCGCGATGCGGGGGTATCCGGCGGCGCCATAACACGCCCCCTGCGTGAAATGGAGCGGCACGGCATGATCGAGGAAATCGCCGTCGGCAAACACGGCGCCAAGACTTGGCGCAAGACCGCCACCTATCAGCCGCCGCAAGGCCCGGTCAGGCTGGGCAGCAAAACCGCCTTGCACGCCGCCGGCGAAACCCGCCAGCGAGATCAAGCCGCCGCACTCGACGCCATCGGCCAATGCCTCAAGGGGTGGCTTCCGCGCTCGACGCGCGCGGCTACAGCCGACCAGGAGGCCGCATGTGCATGACGACTACGACTACCAGGAACGTGCCGCAATCCTCGAATTCAACGGCGGCCTCTCGCGCCGTGAAGCCGAATCGCTGGCACGACGGCAGCCCCCGGCGCAGCGGTGCCCGGCGCATCTACCTGACCAGCCACACCATCGTCCCGGCCCGCAAGGAACGCCTGCGCCAATACCGCCGCAACCGCAATGCCATCCGCCGGCAGATCGGCGCGCTGCGCACGATCCGCCTGAAAGGGACGATCCTGGTGCCGAACATCCCCAGCGGCAACCCGCTGGGCGCCCTGGTAAGGCTGGCGTCCCCTACGGCGTCGCCGCCGCGCGGGCGGGGGAGAGCTACCGGGAATTCCGAAAACAGTTTGAGAAAGTGAACCTGAAGAAAGGAGCAACACCGTGACAACCCCGATACCCCAAGGCTACATGCGCGACGAACTTGGCCGCCTGGTGCCCATCAACGCCATCAAGGAAATCGACATCCTGCGCGACAAGCTGGTGCGCGACCTGGCCGGCTGCGCCAAGGAACACTCCCTGGCGCTGGCGGAATTCAAACGCACCGCCTTCGATGATATTTCCGCCTTCGCCCAGCTCTCCGCCGAGCAATACCAGGCCAGGATCGGCGGCGAGGAAGGCAACATCACCCTGTACAGCTACGACCGCCGCTACAAGATACAGCGCACCGTGGCCAAAACGTTGAGCTTTGGCGAGCAGTTGCAAGCCGCCAAGGCGCTGATCGACGAGTGCATCCACGACTGGAGCGTCGGCAGCCGCGACGAGATCAAGGTACTCATCAACGACGCCTTCCAGGTAGACCAGGCCGGCAAAGTCAACACCGACCGCATCCTCGGCCTGCGCCGCCTCAAGATCGACGACCGGCGCTGGCTGAACGCCATGCAGGCCATCACCGACGCCCTGACCGTGGTCGGCAGCAAGAGCTACATCCGCGTCTACGAGCGCGGCGATCAAGGCGAGTACCTGCCGGTCAGTTTGGATGTGGCGGCGGCATGATAATGAATTCACAACTCGTCGCCATCCTCGCCCGGATTTATGCGGCATCAGCCAACATAGAAGCGATGCGGGCACTAAACCAGCGCAGGATCAGTTTTGGGGAGGCTCTGGCCTATGACGACAATGATTTTTTTGCTGTGCAGGTAGAACTCGAACGCCTCGCAGATCGGGCGGCAGCCATGGTGGCTTGACTGCTGCCGAACAACCATTTTTTCAACCAAAGAAGGAGCAAAGCACCATGAACAAGCAAGAACTCATCGACCGCATCAACAAATCCACGCTCATCGAAAAGAAGCTCGTCGGCAACGTGCTGGATTGCCTGAGTGACATCGTCGCCGAGGAGCTGGAGAACGGTGGCGAAGTCACCCTGCCCGGCCTCGGCAAGCTCTACGTCGCCGATGTCGCCGAGCGCCCAGGCCGCAACCCGGCCACCGGAGAGGAAATTACCATCGCCGCGCGCAAGGCGCCGAAATTCAAGGCCGCAAAGGCATTGAAAGACGTGGTAAACGGCAACTAGACCGCTTGCCAGAGGGCACCGTTAAAACCGGCGCCCTCGAACAAGCTGTTTAACGATTTTTCGAGGAGACCAACCATGAAACCACGCACCCTGCTAACCGCCGCGCTGCTCCTGGGCTGCATCGGCATCCTGCAATACCACGCCATCCAATTCTGGATCGCCCACACCGGCCCCCTGGGCGCCGCCTGGTCGCTGCTGCTCGAAGGCGCCGCGCTGTGGCTGTGGTCGGACAACCGCGCCACCTGCCGCGCCCTGGGCGCATTGGTCACCATCCTGCTGCTCGCCGGCCACCTCTACCAAGTCAGCGCCCCGCTGATCGAAGACAGCCAGCGCGCCGGCCTCACCGCCAGCGCCGGCGCCGACCGCAGCGGGCAGATCGAGCAAGAAGTCGCCACCCTCGAAGGGGCACTCGCCACCTACCTCGCCAACAGCGCCACCCGCCAAGGCTGGGTAGGCCGCATCGACCACACCCAAGCGCGCATCGAACAGCTCCGCGCCGAACAAGCCAGCCTCACCGCCGCCCGCGCCAAACCGGCCCCGCGCCAACCCTGGCAAGCCACGGCGGTGGTGGCCATGGAAGCGCTGGCCATCGTCATCTTCCAACTGGTGGCCGTCCTCTGCATCGGCGAACTGCACGAGCGCCGGGCAGATGCCGCGCAAAATGTTGCAACTGCAACGCCGCATGTAGCCGCCGGCGCTGACGGCGGCCTGTCCACCTCGCCGCGCTCGGCGCGCGCGGCTACAGGAAATTTCCAACCCGCCATCGTCTACCCGCTGCGCCGGGCGATGGCGTAGTCCTGGCATTCGGACACAAGCGCAGCACAGGGCCACCGTAGGAGATAAGCGATGCATGGCAAGAAAACAGCGAGTCATCACCGGCGAATGGTGATTGGAGGAATTATGAGCAACGAAGCGAAGACGCACCCGAGCGACGAAGGCCGTGAGGCTTACATGGAAGGTTTGCCGTTGAGCGCCTCCCCGTACCCGGACGACAGCGAGCAGGCCGTCGAATGGGAAGGAGGTTGGATTGAAGCCGAAGAAGATGACGCGGACTGACGCCCAACGAACCAGCTAAGGGGCGCGCCGATTAGGCGCGTCCCGTGGAGGCCGACAGGCCGGAACGAACTTGAGCGAATTGTTATGCGCGTATTGCACCTGACACTGAAAAAGAAGTGGTTTGACATGATTGCCAGCGGCGAGAAGCGCGAGGAATACCGCGAAATGAAACCGTACTGGCACAAACGGCTGCGAAGCCAAAAGTATGATGCCATCCATTTTCGGAACGGCTACAGCAAGAATGCTCCGGCAATGACCGTGGAATTGCGCGAGTTGCTGAGTGGGCTAGGGATTGTTGAATGGGGCGCACCAGAAGGCGAGAGGGTTTACATCCTGCGCTTGGGCAGGGTGGAAGCGCATAACGAGTAGTAGACCCCATCCCATAATTATGATTTTGCCAACAACCACCACCAGCGCCGCACGCGGCGCGACTGAGGGGTAAAAAAACATGCCGCGACTACAGGCCGACATCCGCATCAGCATCAAACGAACGGGCGGGCGCTGCCACCGCATCGAGTTGATCCGCCAGCCGGTAGGTGTGCGGTATTGGGTGCGTACCAACGGCCGCAATTCCACCCGGCTGCCGGAGGCCACAGCGACCGAGATCGCCGCGCGCCTCCGGCACATGATCACGAGGCAACCATGACCACCGCCGCCGATCTCCGCCGCCGCGAACTCGGCCTGATCCACCAGGCCAAGGCCGCGCTCGGCCTGGATGACGAAACCTACCGCACCATGCTGGCCACCGTCACCGCCAAGCCGGGCAAGCCCGGCAAGCGCAGCGCCGCCGATCTCGACTGGCGCGAGCGCAAAGCTGTGCTCGACCACCTCAAGACTGTAGCCGCCGGCGCTGACGGCGGCCGTCCCAAATTGCCGCGCTCGCCGCGCGCGGCTACCGTAGCGCCGGAAAAAGCCCCCCTGGTGCGCAAAATCCGCGCCCAGCTCATCAACCACCCCACCGGCCGCAAACCGGACAGCTACGCCGACGGCATGTCCAAACAAATGTTCGGCGTCGATAAATACACCTGGTGCACCCCGGAACAGCTAGAAAAACTCATCCAGGCGCTGGCGGTGGATTCCAGGAGGCGGGGCTGATGCACCACCTGCCGCCCACCGCCCGCCTGCTCGCCGAAATCATCGGTTTGCCGGAAGCACTGCGCCTCATCGAAGCGCTGGGCGGCCTCACGATCGCATTCAGCAAGGGCCAGCGCCGCGATGGCCAGGCGCGCTATGCCGAAGTCGCCGAGATCGTCGGCGAAGCGGGCGCCCTGCTGCTGGCCGAGCGCCTGGGCGGGGCACCGATCAGCATACCTCGCTGCACCGCCGCCATGCGCGCCGCGCGCGACGACCAGATGCGCGAGCAGTTCGACAAGCTCACCCGGAATGTCAGCGCCCGCGCCGCCGTCGCCCAACTTGCCCGCGAGCGCCGCATGACCGACCGCAACGTCTGGCGCATCCTCGGCAGCCCGTCGCAAGCGGGGGATGACGCGCAGATGGGGTTGTTTTGAATTTATCAAAGGAGAAAACCATGCACAAAAACGCCGCGCAACGCCTGCAAGTATTGGAAATCCTCTATGTCGCCCTGGAAGGGCAGCCCAAGGCCCCCTGGGTGAACATCCGCGAAATCCAGAAACTCGGCGACATGGAATTCGCCCTGGAAGCCCTGCTGCGGCTCGGCCATGCCGAACGCAACGGCTTCAACTGGCAGATCACCGGGGCAGGGATGCTGGAATATGAAGCGCAGACGGCGGATTGATGACGGGCGTGGCGGGTTGTTTTAGGATGTTGGCTTTCAACCGAGAGGTGGGTGCCATGAAAATCATCTTGTTTCTTTTGGCGTTGCTCGCCGGTTTCGAGAGCGCATCGGTTTTTCATGAGGCAAAAAGCGCCATCCACCAGATTTATGGTGCCGTTATGCTGGTCGTGGCCGCAATATTGTTGGTTGGCGCCGCGATAGTGCGCGCATTCGACAAGACCGTTGATTATGCCAAGGCGGAAGTCGATAAAGAATTGGGAAAAACGGGGAAGCCATGATGCGCACCCATTATCAGGTATTGGGGGTTTCCCAGACGGCCACCCAGCAGGAAATCGAAGAGGTTGCCGACGCACTGGCGCAGATGTACGAAAACGGCGACGCAAGGACGGTCGCCCAATTCGAACAGAGACACAAAGAAATTGAAACCGCCTACCTGACGCTATCGGACATAGAAAAACGGGCGGAATACGACCGAGAGCTGGAGGAAACGGAAAAGCGGCTCGCCGCTAAAAGTTCCGCCACCCCATTCACGCTGAATGATTTGATCGAGGAAAAGTCATTATCAGATGGCATCCCGCCATCGCTCTCCGAGGAGGATGATGAGGTCAACAATCAAGGAATGCTAATTGGGACTACCCTGGTGATAACCATCCTGGCGATGTTGACAGGAAATGGGGGCGTCGCTCTGATCGTGGCCATCATAGGCGCCCTGATTTATGTATACAGCCGTCCGAAAAAACAGAAAGAAATACCGATACCATTTGAAACGCCAGAAGCCATCACCCCTACACGAAAATTTATAACGCAAGAGGACGGTTTTGCTGGATATTCTCCACGATCAGAACCGACAAACATCTCACCGGAGTTGGAGTATCACGTCCGCATGGTCAATGAATCAGTGGACATCATCGACAGCTCAACTGAAGCCAAGACAATGCTATACCGCTTGGGTTTTCTTGAGGAAAACCTCAATGAAGTGCTCAAAATTATTCCGGATAATGAATCTGCAATGCAAATGTACGCCATGCTGCCGGAAATCCGCCGCAAGGTTCACACAAAAGCAGTGGTCGAAACGGTCAAGAAGCTTTCCAGCAAAGCCGAATTAGCTAAGCTCGCCAGTACCAAGCAACGGTATGCCAAGGAAGCGTTGATTATGATCGATGCAGCCATGAAGACAGGAATAGCAGACCAAAAAACCGTCATGGCAGAAGCAAATGGGTTGCGTCGTTACATCGCCCAAGTGGAAATTGATGAATATGTGGGGAAAGCCAAGCGCCATGAATTCAAAGGGCAAAAAAGCAAGGCGCTGGAATTCTATAAGGACGCGCTTTACAGCGCCTTAAACGATGACATTCCAGACGGCGAGCAAAGTGATGTTATTGAGCACCTGAAATCCAAGCTCGCCGAACTCGAACAGAATGGGTAGTTGACGCCTATGCCAAATAAAGCGCAAAATCCGCCGCAGGTGATCTAAACACCTTCAAGAGCGGTATCCGCGCCCGAAAGCATGCGGTTTTTTTACGTCCATAGTTCCCTCTATGGCCGGGTGTGAGGCTAATAAAATAGCGGTTCGCCGCGAATATGCCCGCCGCCTCTTGACGGTTTAGAGCACCTGGCCGCCCACGGTCTTCGTGGGCTTCCCTCTAAAGGATCAAGATCATGGACAATCTCATTCCCGCCGAATTTCACGGCACCTCACTCTCCATCATCGCCCTCGGCGGTCAGAAATGGCTGACTGCCGAGGAAGTCGGGCGATGCTTGGGTTATGACCCATCGAACGCCCGCAAGGGAGTGCTCAAGATTTATGAACGCCACGGTGAGGAATTCACCGAAGAAGACACAGGTGTCGTCAAGTTGACGACACCTAGCGGAAAACAGGCGTCTCGCATTTTTTCAGCTACCGGCTGCATCAAGCTCGGTTTTTTCTCTTCAACGCCACGTTCTAGCGAATTCCGCACCTGGGCCAGCAAAGTGCTAGCCGCGCGGCAAGCCGGAACGGATGTCGCCACCCTCGACCTCGCCCGCGAAAACGGCCACCTCAAGGACATGGTGCGCAGCCGCGACGAAATCATCCAGGGCAAGAACGATGTCATCATGATCCTGCAAGACCGCCTGATCGGCTCGCAAGGGCAGCAGATCAAGCTGCTGGGCCGGGTCGCCGGCCTGGAAAAACGCCAGCGTGCCGCCGAGATCATCCAGTTGATCGAACGCATGGAAGCCGAAGGCAAGCCGCGCGAGCAGATATGCGCGCTCACCGGCAAGCCCAGCAACTACGTGCGCCAGCGCCTCCACATCGCCCGCAAGGCCGGGCGGCTGCCGGCGGCGCCAGAAAGCGCAGCGGCGGAAGGCGGTGCCGCATGAACGTCCCCGGCGCATGTTACGACGTTGGCGGCCGCATCCGCCAGGCCGCCGCCGTGGCCTCCTGGCGCTCGCCGAACAGGATGCCGACCGGCTGGAGCGGCAATTGATGGCAATTTGACGGAAATTCCATAAATCCGTAAGCTGTAATTAAGCCCCGCCGCCCTCTCTCCAACTCTCTCCCAGAGGGAGAGAGAGCAAACGTGAAAAGCGTTTGTTATGGTCTGCGGGGCTTTTTGTTATATGCCTATTAACCGTTTTCAGGTGATTGCCGGTCTCGGTGCGCTACTCCTTCCCCCGCGGGCGGGGGAAGGCTGGGATGGGGGCGAGCGGCGGCAACAAGCTACCGCATGACACGGTATGCAAACGATAACGAAAATATGAATGAGGCAAAATGGAAAACTGGAAAATGATGCTGGACGCAGCACTGGAAGAGGCCGGCGAGTCGTGGGCAGACGTAGAAGCCAACACGATGACCGAGGAAGAGATGACCGCGGAATTCTGTTACGGAATCGGCGGTACCAAAAGCTGCTCTTTCACGGTTTGGACAACCCGGTCAGTGTTTTTCCCGATCATCCGCGATGACGTGGAGTTTGTTGGCCGCGTTTCGCGCAACCCGGACGGCAAGCCAACCAGACACATGGGCGGCGCATAAACGCAAATGGATATCCACGTCGCGCTCGCCGAACAGGATGCCGACCGGCTGGAGCGGCAATTGATGGCGATCTAGTCTTTCCCCCTTCCCCCCGGCGGGGGAAGGGTTCGCCGCTGACCCCCTTCAGCATTATCCCGCCCCCAGCCCATGCGTAGCATGGGCGCATGAACCCCACCAACAGCACTATCCAGCCGCAACCCAAGCGCTGCCGCGCCTGCAACCAGTTCGAGTTGTCGAAGCTGGCGCGTTACGGCTATTGCAAGGCTGGGCGCGATTCCACCCAGCGCGCCCGGCTGCTATGGGATGGCACGGTTTGCCTTTTCCTCACCGAATGGAGCGCCCATCATGCGTAAAATCCGCCCCCCGCGCCTCACCGTCTGGCTGTTGATCGCCGTTGCTCTGGTGGCGGTCACGTACTGCCTCGAACCCACCCGCCTACCCTCAGTCGTCGCCAAGCTGGCCAATATCACCCTGGCCGGCGTGGCGGCCTACTGGTTAGACCGGGGCGTGTTTTATTACGCCCGGCCGGATCGCTACCTGATCGACACGGCTGCCCCGCTGTCGCTACACGACAACAACAACGTCATGCCCGGCTGCGAGGAGCTATTCATCGCCGCCTGCCGCCGCCGCGCCACCATCATCGGCGTCGCCATGCTGGCCGTGGCGCTGGGGGTGTAAGATGAGGAACGAGGGCAAAGTGCCGAGGACTGAGTGGTATTGCGATTTCTTCGCGGCGGCAGTCGGCTACAGCGTCGCGTTCGTGCTGTTCATCATGTTCGTCAGGCCTGCCATCGGCGCGGGAATCCCACCCGCCGCCGCCCGCTACCGCATCCCCCTGATCCAGACCGTGCAAGCCTATTGCGGCCTGGGCTGCCCCGCCGCCGATTTCGCCGCGCAAATCCACCAGGAAAGCCGCTACCGCCCCGATGCCGTCTCTCCGGTCGGCGCGCGCGGCATGACGCAATTCATGCCGGCGACCGCGACGTGGATATCCAGCGTCTACCCCGCCCAGCTCGGCGACAACAAGCCCGCCGATCCGGTATGGGCCATGCGCGCCATGGTGCTCTACGACGGCTGGCTGATGGAGCGTATCAAGGGCGCCGACGCCTGCAACCGTGCCGCCAAGGCCAAGAGCGCCTATAACGGCGGCCTCGGCTGGGTCTACAAGGACGAAAGGGCCGCCACCGCCGCCGGCCTCGACGCCACCCGCTGGTGGGGCCACGTCGAGCGCGTCAACGCCGGCCGCAGCGCCGCCGCCTGGCGCGAAAACCGCGATTACCCCCGCCTGATCCTCACCGTTTACGCCCCGATCTACGAACGCGCCGGCTGGGGCCGGAGGGCGTGCGCATGACCGCCGCGCGCCTCTGTAGCCGCGCGCGCCGAGCGCGGCAGCCCGGACAGGCCGCCGTCAGCGCCGGCGGCTACAGCCTGCCGATCCTGCTGGCCGTGCTGGCGATCCTGGCCGGGGTGTTTGCGGCAGGCTACCGCGATGGCGTGGCGCGCTGTGAAGCCCAGGCCAACCGCGACAAGCTCGCCGCCGTCGCCCGCGCCATCGAGCAGGCCGCCCAGCTCGCCGCCCAGGATGCCGAAATCTCGGCCAATTACGAAAACACCCGAGTCGTCCGGGAAATCAAATACCGCGAGATAGAAAGGAAGGTGCGCGATGAAGTGGAAAAAACTGTGTATAGCGCTTGCCGCCTCGATGCTTGCGGCCTGTGCCTCGCCACTGCCGCAGCCCGAGACGAAGCCGGCGCGGATTGCCCCTGCCAACCTGACTACAGCCTGCGCGGAGACGTTGCCGGAACCCCTCAACAACTCGATGGGCGCGCTGCTGGAAGCCTACATAGCGGCGGCGAAGCAGTACCACGACTGTCGGGATCGGCAGGCGGGATTGGCGGAAGTGGCGAAGCGCCGTGAGTGAATTTGTTACTGTGCAAAACGCGCTCCTAGGCGCGCTTGCCCTGGCCGGCGGCTTCGGTTGGCGCTGGCTGGATCGCATGCAGTCGCAGCATGACAAGCTGGCTGAATCGTTCGGCAAGCTCAAGGAAAAGATACTTGAAGAGTATGCCAAAAAGACCGACGTCAACGATGGCGACAAGCAAATTCTCGAACAGATAAAGCAAATGAGCGCCCAACTCGACCGCATCAACGACAAGCTCGCCGGAAAAAAGGATAAGAGCGATGGCTGAAGAAAAGTGTGCCGCTTGCGCGGCTGACGACGCACCAGAGGAGCTGCTCCTCCTACGCAAGATGTCCGTACAACTGGATGGATTCGAGACCCGTGTCGACAAGATCGAAGCCCGCGCAATCAAGGCCGGCGCCGTTGCCGGACTGGTTGGTGGTGCCGTGTCAGGCGGGGTGGTGGCCACTGGTATCGCGCTGCTCAAAGCCAAGTACGGGCTGTAACCATGGCGCACACCCCGGAAACCCGCCTGGCCGCCCGTGCTTCCTACGTCTACGATGCCCAGCCGCCGGAGGCCATCGCCGCGCGCCTGAAGGTATCGGCTGCGACCATAGGCCGTTGGAAGCGCGAAGCGGAAACTGACGGCGACGATTGGGACAAAGCCCGTTCTGCCGCGCGTCTCTCCGGCCAGGGCGCCGAGGCCGTCACTACTGCGGTACTGGAAGATTTTGTGCTGTTGTTCAAGTCCACGTTGGATGACATTAAAAACGATACAAAGATGACGCCAATGGCCAAGGCCGAGGCGATCAGCCGGCTATCCGACGCCTACACCAAAACCATCGCAGCAATGGCCAAGAGCGCGCCCAAGCTCAACAAGCTGGCCGTAGCGATGGAAGTATTGCAATTGCTGGCCAAGTTCATCAGCACCGGCTACCCGCATTTGTCCGAGCCCTTCGCGGACATGCTGGATCAATTCGGCCTTACACTCAGCGAGGCGTTCGGATGAGCTTTACCGAAAAAGACTTCCTGGAAGACCTCAAGGCGTTGAAAAGCGAACTGCGCCGCGAGATCGAAGCGCACGCCGCCGGGCTTGATGCATCGCCCAAGGCGATTGCCGCGCGCCGTCGCCGCGTATTGAAGGATGGTGACTTCAAGTTCTTTGCCTACGCCTACTTCCCGCATCACATCCGGGGCGAGCCGTCGCTGTTTCAGGGCGCATTCTGCGAGCGCTTCCCCAAGCTCTTGCGCATGTCGCACGGCGTCAAGGAATGGTTCAAGGCCCCGCGCGGCGAGGCAAAATCCAGCCTGCTGACCAAGATCGGGCCGGTGTGGATTGCGGTACAGGAATTATTGCAGCGCCCAGACATCCGCACTGAAATCTGCTGGGACGGCCCCGTCCCACCGTCAAACGACTACGGCGTGCTGCTGGGGGCGGAAACCAAGTTGCCCACCAAGCTGCTCGAAGTCGTCAAGACTGAGCTGACCGTTAACAGCGCCTTGTCGCTGGATTTCCCGGAAGTATGCGGGCGCGGCCCGATCTGGAAGGTCGGCGAGATCGTCACCAAGACCGGCGTCAAAGTCGAACCGTTCGGCGCCGAGCAAGCCATTCGCGGCACCTTCCACGGCGCCAGCCGCCCCAAGTGGCTATTCGGCGACGACCTGATCACCGATGCCGAAGCCAAGAGCGCCACCGAACGTGAAAACCGCTGGAACTGGCTGGAGAAGGCCATCGACTACCTCGGCCCGCCGGACGGTTCCGTCAAGTTCCTAGGGGTTGGCACCGAGCTTGCCCGTGGCGACCCGATCAGCCGCGCGGAAACCACCATCGGCCATAAGGTGCATCACTTCAAGGCCATCGAGCGCTTCCCCGACCGCATGGACATGTGGGAGGAATGCGAGGAGCTGATGCGCAACGCCGACCCGCGCACCGCCGACGAATACAGCAAACGCGGCGAAGTCTGCCCGGATGATGCGTTACCGTCGCGCCAGTTCTACGAGCGTAACCGGGTCGAAATGGAAAAGGGCGCCATCACCAGTTGGCCGTCGGTGCGCTCGCTGTTCTGGCTGATGCGCCAGCGCGCCAAGAACCGCCGGGCGTTTGATACCGAAATGCAAGGTGTGGCCAAGAGCGACGACGACAAGGTTTTCGCTAATATTAAGTTCTGGGTGCAGAGGCTCCAGCACTGGATTTACTACGGTGCCTGCGACCCGTCGATGGGCAAGGGCGAGACTTCCGATCCGTCGGCTATCGTGGTGGGCGGCTACGACCCGCTCTCTAAAAAATTGCATGTGGTGGAAGCGTCCATCAAGCGCCGCGTGACGTCCAAGCTGGAGCACGACTTGATCGAGACGCAACGCGAGTTTAAATGCCACGCCATCGGCTTCGAAAATAACAACGCTTACGAGTTCATGCGGCAGACCTTCATTTTGGCCGGCATGGCCGCCGGCGTGCCGCTACCTCTGGCGCCAATAACCGCAATCATAGCCCCGGAAGTCCGCATCGACGGCCTGGAGCCTTTCGTCAGCGACGCATTCGAGCCGCGCATCTTGTTCCACCCCAAATTGATCCAGTTGCTCGACGAACTGGACACCTGGCCGCAGACGATGTCAGGGCATCACTACGATGGCCTGACGGCATTGCAGATTCTGTGGGTGGTTGCCACCACCAGAGGTAGCGGCAAGCTCGAATACCACCGCGTCCCCACCGGCACCGGCAACCGCTTCGGCGCCGGCGGCTGGTAGGTAAAGGATAAAACATGGCACTAGTAGACCAATACGGCAACCCCATCAGCACCAAGGTGTTAAAAACCGAAATCGCCACTCCGTCTTTAACGGGCGTGCGACGAGTGCTGGGTTCGCACCCTACCGTCGGCCTCACCCCGCAGCGCCTGGCGCAACTGCTGATCTCCGCCGAATCCGGTCAGAGCACCGGCTACCTGGAACTGGCGGAGGAAATGGAGGAAAAATACCTCCACTACCTCAGCGTACTCAATACCCGCAAGCGCGCCGTCGTGGGGCTGGAGATCACCGTGGAAGCGGCGGATGACAGCGCCCAGGCCAACGCCCACGCCGACCTGCTGCGCGCCGCCGTGCCGGTGGTGGAAGCCGCCCTCTACGACATGATGGATGCCGTCGGCAAGGGCTATTCCGTGCCGGAAATCCTGTGGGACACCAGTGCCAAGCAATGGATGCCCCGCGAGCTGGCGTGGCGCGACCCGCGCTGGTTCCAGTTCGACAAGATCGACGGCCGCACCCTACGCCTGCGCGACGACTACCAGCCGGACGGACTGGCCTTGCCGCCGTGGAAATTCATCACCCACGTCGCCAAATCCAAGAGCGGAATTCCCATCCGCGGCGGCCTGGCACGCGCCGCCGCCTGGTGCTACCTGTTCCAGAATTATGCGATCAAGGATTGGGTGGTCTTCGCCGAAATCTTCGGCCAGCCCATCCGCCTGGGCAAATACGAAGACAGCGTCACCAGCCCGGAGCAAATCCAGACCCTGCTCGATGCCCTGCGCGCCATCGGCACCGATGCCGCCGCCGCCATCCCCAAGAGCATGGATGTCAACCTGGTGGCCGCCAGTGGCCGCGCCAGTGCAGACCTCTACGAACGCCTGGCGCAGTACATGGACGCGCAGATCAGCAAGGGCGTGCTCGGCCAGACCCTCACCACCGAAACCTCCGGCAGCGGTGGCGGCGCCTACGCCCTGGGCAAAGTGCACAACGACGTGCGCTACGACATCCTGCACTCGGACTGCAAGCAGATCACCGCCACCCTCAACCGCGACCTGACGCGCCCCATCATCGACCTCAACTTCGGCCCGCAGACCGCCTATCCCAAGCTGATCGTGCGCTTCGAAGAGCCCGCCGACCTCACCGAATTGGCGGAAAACCTGGTCAAGCTCCGCAGTCCGGGGGTTGATGCGCCGGTGCCGGTCAAATGGGCGCTGGCGAAATTCGGTATCCCCGAAGCGCAAGACGGCGAAACCCTGCTCGGCGCCTCGCTCCCCTCGCCCGCAAGCGGGAGAGGGGCCGGGGGAGAGGGCGCATCCCATCGCGCCACCCATGTAGCCGCCGGCGTTGA
The DNA here is from genome assembly GCA_964505475.1 of uncultured Sulfuricella sp. Taxonomy (GTDB): domain Bacteria; phylum Pseudomonadota; class Gammaproteobacteria; order Burkholderiales; family Sulfuricellaceae; genus JAGXQV01. The sequence continues at coordinate 39,669 of CAZDIJ010000011.1, forward strand.
CGGCGGCCTGCGCGACGAACTCGACGACCTGGCGGACCTAGCCCTATCCGGCTGGCAGCCGCTCATGCAACCGCTCACCCATCCCATCGTGCAAGCGCTCGATGGCGCCCTGGCGGCCGACGAAACCCTGGAGCAATTCGCCGCCCGCCTGCCCGGCCTACTGGAACAAATGGACGTCACCCCCCTCGCGGAAAACCTCACCCAAACCAGCTTCGTGGCCCGCCTGGCCGGCAATGCCGAAGCCACGCCCCTTGTAGCCGCGCGCGCCGAGCGCGGCAGCCAAGACAGGCCGCCGTCAGCGCCGGCGGCTACAGTGCCGGCGTCTACAAACGACCCCCACGCCCGCGAGCTACTGGAACTACAAATCGAAGCCCAGCGCCAGTCCCTGCGCCTCGAAACCGCTCGCGCCGAAACCGAGCGACGCCGCCTGGAGGCCGAAGCCGAAACCGCCGAAGCCGAAGCCCGCGCCGCGCAATCGCGCCAGGAAACCGAGGAATTGCAACGTCAGGCTGCCGCCGTGCGCCTGGCCGCCGATGAAATGGCCATGAAGGAGCTGTCCGGTGAGTGACGATAAAAACCAGAACTCTTCACCATCGCCCCCTCTCCCTCTGGCGGGAGAGGGTTGGGGAGAGGGCAGCGGCATCTCGCTCGTCCAGCTCGCCCTTTTGCAGCGCCGGCTGCGCAGCGCACAGGAAGTGCAGGTTTCCCAGGCATTGGACGCCCTGCGCCAACCGCAGGACGGCACCCCCGGCCTACCGCCCGAACACCAGTGGGACGGCACCCGCCTGCGCTTTCGTCACCCCGACGGCACCTGGGGCGCCTGGGTCGATTTAAAACCGCACCTGCCGGAACTGAAAGACGGCGAACCGGGGCCGCCGCCCGAGCACCAGGTAAGCGGCCACCGCCTACGCTTCCAGCAGCCCAACGGCAGATGGGGGGCATGGATAGACCTGCGCCCCAAGGTCGCGGTCTACGGCGGCGGCTCGTCTTGGCTGCCGGACACCCTGCCGGATGCCGACGAAAGCCTGCCGGAACAGTTCGTCGTCAAGCAAAACGGCGCCTGGGTGCGCGCCACGCTCGCGCAGATGCAGGGCTGGCTGGGCGGAGGCAGCGCCGCCGTCACTTCACCCGTCACCGTCAACGGCGAACCGCTGACGGTGGGCGGGCAACTCGTCACCGTTACGCTGTAGATACGAAAGGCTGAAAAAATGGAACACACGGAAACCCCCGCTGGAGAAATCCACGCACCCTATCAATGGGTGGTGGCGGACGAAACCGCGCGCCTCGCCATCGTGCCGGAAAGCGCCCTCGACCAGCACAAGCTCTGCCTGCAACTCGATACCGGCGTCACTTGGCGCATGGCCACCACCAGCCCGATCACCTGGGTCATCGGCATGGCCAAGGGCGACCCCGGCACAGACGGCGCACCCGGCGCGGATGGAGCGCCGGGAACGCCCGGTATGCCAGGAACCCCTGGTGCACCCGGAGCGGGCGGTGCATCCGCCTATGAAATATGGCTGCTCAACGGCGGAACCGGCACGGAACAGGATTTCCTCGCCTCGCTGGAAGGCGCGGCTGGTGCTGATGGCGCGCCCGGACAGGGCGTCCCGCCCGGCGGAACCGCCGGACAGGTGATGAAAAAAGCCAGCGCCGCCGACTATGACGCGGTCTGGCAAGACCCCGCCGCCGCCGCCGCGGAATGGGGCGGCATCACCGGCCTGTTGAGCGCCCAGGCCGACCTGCAAGCCGCCCTGAGCGCCAAGGCCACGCCCGCCGACATCAGCGCCGCCATCAATGCGCTGGTAGCGGCAGCGCCGGGCGCGCTGGATACCCTCAACGAACTGGCCGCCGCGCTGGGCAACGATCCGAACTTCGCCACCACGATGACCGCCGCCTTGGCGGGCAAGGCAGCCAGCAGCCACACCCATGCAGGCGTCTACGAGCCCGCCGACGCCACCACCGCCAAGACCGGCCTCGGCCAGACCTTTACCCGCCCGCAGAAGGCCGGAACCCTCGCGCTGGCCAGCGGCGCGGCGTGGGACGGCTCGCTGGCGACCGGCGCGCAGCACATCACCGTCAGCGTCAACGGCTCGACCTTCACGGTCGCCAACCCGAGCGCGCAGGCGGACGGCGTGATCTACCTGGTGGCGGTGAATTTCGTCACGGCCAACACTATCGCGTGGGGCAGCGCCTTCAAGGGGCTGGCCGGGATAACGCCGACCGGCACGGCGGGAGCGACCGACGCATTCTTTTTCCGCTCGAACGGCACCAACCTGGTGCGGGTCGGGTACTCGCTGAACGGGGGGGCGTGATGCTGCCGATGATGTTTTGCGGCGGATCGCCGCCCCCTCCGGCAGGCTATTCCGCCAACCTGATCCCGACGATGACGAGCAACACGACGCCATCCGGGGTGGCTTCCAGCGGCGGAGACATCAATTCCAACTGGCAGCCGTGGACTGCGTTCGATGCGATCTACGGGACTTTTCAAACATGGTATTCGTCGGGCATCCCGGCCTGGATAGCCTACGACTGGGGTGCTGGAAATGGCAAGGTAATCACTAAATACGTCATTACCGGGTCGGCTGATGGCAACGAAAATGCGGCCAGGGGTGCATATTCCTGGCAGTTTCAGGGATGGGACGGCGCGGCCTGGGTCACGCTGCACAGCGTTACCGCATCTGTGCCGCTAACGTCGGGCCTGCAAGTGCGCACGCACACGTTCGCGAACGCCAGCAATTACGAAAAATACCGTCTGTACGTCACCGCCTCCGGCAGCGCCGGAACCGGAACGCAGGTGCAGGTTGGACGGCTTGAAATGATGAGCGGAGGTTGAAAAAAATGAACAGTTACGCATACATGAACGAAGACGGCTCGATCCACCATACCAGCGATATGGTAGCCGGGGTCGAGTGGGGTGACGAAACGATCGGGCGGGTTGATCTGCTAGGCAAAGCCGAGAAAATCGACCGGCGAATTTACGAGCACTATCCTCCAACAAACCAGCCAGGCGCGCTGGAAACCGTCACCGGCACCGCCTGCGACATCGACCACGAAAGCGGCGTGGTGCAGGAGCGCCACATCATCGAACCGCTGCCGCTCGGCGAAGCGCAAGCGCGGCTGATCCAGCAGGCCAAAAGCACTGCCGCCAGCCTGTTGCAGCCCACCGACTGGAAGATCGTCCGCGCGGCCGAGGGGGTACAGCCCTGCGGCCAGGCCACGCTCGACTACCGCGCGGCGGTGCGGGCGGCCTGCAATGCGTTCGAGGCGGCGGTGCTGGCGTCCGCGGACGTGGGGGATTTGGCCGGGCTGTCGCCGGCGTGGCCGGCACCCTGACCGGCAAAACCGAAAATGGTTAAAACGCCCCAGGCTGGTTTTCCCATGCCGCCGTCGCTCCCGATGGCAGGCCGGAACCGCCAAAAACGATTTTAACGGCCTTTTAACGCCAAACAGAGGCATCCGCGCGGCAAAGTTTTTGTGTGTAATCGACTGATCGGTAAAAATGCTTCCCCTCTCCTCAATCCTCTCCCTACCCCTATCCCGCAAGCGGGAGAGGGAACGATTGCCCTCTCTCCCCCCCGGGAGAGAGTTGGAGAGAGGGTGGGAGAGGAAGCAAACGTAAAAGGCGCTTGTTTTGATCGACCTTAAAGCCCTTTTCCCCCTCCCGCCCGCCGAGGCCGTCGCCTACATGCAGGCGCGCGGCCTGCTTGCGCAGACATTCAGTTGGCAGGACATGCTGCGCGAGGAACACGCCCGCGCCTTCACCGTCGCCAAACTGGCGCGGCTCGACCTGCTCGATGCGATCTACCGCGAGGTGCTGAAAGGGGTGGAGCAAGGCCAGACCCTGCGCGATTTCTCCCGCGCCCTGCGCCCCCTGCTGGAGCGCGAAGGCTGGTGGGGCAAGCGCGAGGTGATCGACCCCAAGAGCGGGGAAGTCGGAACCACCGTTTTCGACCCGGCCCGCCTCAAGCTGATCTACGACACCAATCTGCGCACCGCACATGCCGCCGGGCAATGGGAGCGCATCGAGCGCAATGCCGTCACCCATCCCTACCTGCGCTACGTCACCCGCCGCGACGAGCGGGTGCGCGCCAGTCACGCCGCCTGGCACAACCTCACGCTGCCGGTCGGCCACCCGTTCTGGCATACCCATTACCCCCCCAACGGCTGGCGCTGCCGCTGCCGCGTGGTGGGCATGACCCAGGCGGAATACGACAAGGGGCTGGCGCCCAACGGCCAGCCGCTCAAGACGGACGCGCCGGATATTGTTATGGTGAAGTGGAAAGACCGCCAGGGAAATCCGGTTTGGGTTGCCGAAGGCATCGACCCCGGCTGGGACTACAACCCCGGCATCGCCTCGATGCGCGCGCAAAACCTGCAACGCATCACAGCGGAAAAGCTGGCGGCGGCCTCGGCGCCGATCCGCGAAGCGGCGATCAAGGCGGGGCTGGGAGATAGTGTGACGCCGGCGGTGGCCACGCCACAAGCAATCGCGGATTTCCTCTCTGGGCATGGCGAAGAGCCATTGCGCATAGCGGCGCTTCCCGAAGACATCCGCGCCCAGCTCGGCGCGCTCTCCGATGCGGTGATGATGTCGCGCTACACGGCAGATAAACAGCGCAAGCACCCGGAAATCACCGCTGAAAGCTATTCATGGCTGCAAGAGTTGCTCGATAATGGAGAGCGGCTCTACGACAAGGAGCATCACGTCACGACGATATTGCACCGTGGCCAGCTCTACATGGCCGTGGTGAAAGTGACGAAGGATAAAGGGGGGGTGTTTTTGCAGTCTTTCCGCAGGACTGACGAGAAAAACGTCGCGTCATTGAAAAAGCGGGTGGAGGGTGCTGGCGGCGGCTAGGAAGGACGGGTGTTCCCTTCACGGCCCCGAGGGGTTCCCGGCAACCCGGTTATGCTCTAGCCGTCGTCTGCAAGTAAAAGTATAGACTAGCCGGAAAGGAAAAACCATGTCTTTAACCATCAACATCGAATCCCGCGCCGTCATGGACGTCCTCAACGAACTGATCGCGCGCGGCCAGGATATGGAGCCGGTGCTGCACGCCATCGGCGCCGCCCTGGAAAACCGCGCCCGCGCCCGCTTCGAAACCAAAACCGACCCGGCAGGCAGCCCCTGGGCGCCGTGGCAGCCCAGCACCCGCGCCCGCTACGACAAGGCGGACACCGTCAAGGGTAAAGGCGTGGTGCGCTCCGGCTCGCTGCTCCAGCGCGAGGGCCACATGCTTGGCGGCCTGAGTTACCAAGTGGATGGAGGCAGCCTCCTTATAGGCTTCGACAGGGACTATGCTGAATTCCACGAAACCGGCACCAAACACATGGAGCGCCGCGGCATGCTCGCCAACGAAGACGGCACCCTCGGCGAAGGCGACGAACAAGCCGTCCTCGAACTGGTGCAAGGCTATTTCGCCGCCCCCCTGTAGCCGCCGGCGCTTCTGTAGCCGCCGGCGCTGACGGCGGCCTGCCTGGGTTGCCGCGCTCGGCGCGCGCGGCTACAGAAGCGCCGGCGGCTACAGACGCGGCTACAGAAACGGGCGGCTGTGCTATGCTACCCGTCATCCGTCCCGCCTCGCTGCCCGCTGAACCCCGTCAGCATTAACCCCTAGCCGACCGCCGCCTACCATGGCGGCATGACTACCCAAAACCGCCGATCCTCCCACGCCACCGAGCTGCCCCAGGGCGAAGCCCCGGCTTGGGTGCATCTCTTGCCCGCCGGGGAGTTTTCCGGGCGCGACGGGCGCGGTCCGTACCAAACCAACGCCAAATCCATCCTCGCCGAATTCGCGGCCTGGGGCATGCCGCTGGCCCTCGACTACGAGCACCAGGGCATCAATTCCGCCGACAACGGCAAGCCCGCCCCGGCGGCGGGGTGGATCACCGAACTGGAATCCCGCAAGGGCGAAATCTGGGGAAAGGTGGAATGGACAGACACCGCCACCGGCATGATCGCCGCGCGCGAATACCGCTACCTCTCCCCCGTCTTCGACTACAACACCCAGGGCGCGGTGATCCGCATCGTCGGCGCCGGCCTCACCAACAACCCCAATCTGTACCTCACCGCCATCGCCAAGCGCGACGCGCACACCCAGGAGAAAGCCATGAACGACCTGACCGAACGGCTGTGCTACATGCTCAATCTGCCCGTAACCAGCACGGCGGAAGAAATCACCGCCCACTTGCAGCGCGTCATCGACAGCCTGAAAACCTCCGCTGCCACCGTCGCGCAGATGCGCGAAATGCTGGGCGTGGCCGCCGATGCTGCCCCCGAGCAGCTCGCGCAGTCGCTGCAATCGCGCCTCGCGCAAGCCGAACCCGACCCGGCACGTTACGTGCCATTCGCCGAATTCGAGCGCGTCAGCCACGCCCATTCCGCCCTGCTGTCCGAGCGCAACCAGGAAGTCACCGACCGCCTGGTCGCGCAGGCGATGGCCTCCGGCAAGGTCAGCCCCGGCATGGAAGCCTGGGCGCGCGAATATTGCGCCCGCGACCGCCACGCTTTCGAGCAATACGTCAGCGCCTCGCCGGTGCTGGTGCAGCCCGGCGCGGCGCTGCCCGGCGATCCGCCGAAAACCGCCGCGCACACCGTCAACCCCCTGCTCGCCGACGCAGAACGCCGCGCCGAAGCCGAACAAATGTAGGTTGGGTTAGCGGTTTCATCGCGTAACCCAACAAACCCAACCCTCAAACCTCAATAGGAGTAACGCAATGACCATCGCAACCGAAGGCAACACCCTGGGCGACCTGCTCATGATCGAAGTGCACCGCGGCTGGACGCGCCAGGTTGGCACCATCACCGCCGCCGACCTGCCCCTGGGCACTGTGCTGGCCAAGGTGGCCGGCAAATACCAGCAAATCGACTTCGCCGGCAGCGGCGGTGCCGAAGTGGTCGCCGCCGTCCTGGCCGAGGATGTCGCCGCCGCAGCCGGCGATCTGCCCGGCGTGGTCATCGCCCGCGGCGCCATCATCAACTCCAACGCACTGGTGTGGCCGGCCGGCGCGACCGACCCGCAAAAGGCCGGCGCCCTGGCGGAACTCGAAGCCCTGGGCATCGTCCCGGTCGCGGCACTGTAAGCGAAATTACCCTATCAAGGAGAACATGAAATGACAATCGACGACCTATTCGCAGTTACTGCGCTCACCGATGCCATCGAGAAACTTCCCGCCGTTCCTGGCAAAGTGGGAGCCATGGGACTGTTCCCGGACAAGGGCGTTCGCACCACCAGCGTAGCCATCGAGGCCATCGGCGGGCGCCTGGTGCTGGTTCCCAACCAGTCGCGCGCCGCCGACCCGAAACCGATGGAACGCGACAAGCGCACCCTGCGCACCCTCAAGTGCACCCATCTGCCTCTCTCTGGCGTCGTCCTGCCGGAAGATGTCCAGGATGTGCGGGCATTTGGCAAGGATAGCGCGGAAGAAAACCTCAAGACCCAGGCTCAAGTGATTAACGATGAGTTGCAGCGCCTGAAAAACTCCATCGAAGCCACCCGCGAATGGCAGCGCGTTGGCGCGCTGCGCGGGCAGATTCTTGACGCGGATGCATCGGTGATCTATGACCTCTACGACGAGTTCGGCGTCACCAAAAAAACCAGCAACGTGGCGCTGTCTGTCGGCACCACCAACGTCCTCAAGGCGTGCCTGGACGCCAAGCGTTATTCCGAAAAAAAGCTCGGCGGCCTCATGGTCACCGGCTTTCGCGCCCTGTGCGGGGCGGACTGGTTAGATGCCTTCGTCGACCACGACAAGGTCAAGGCCGCCTTCGCCGGCTGGCAGGCCGCGCAGGATCGCTTGGGCGGTGATATGCGCAGTGGATTCACTTTTGGCGGCATCGAGTTCATCGAATACACCGCGGAAGTCTCCGGCAAGTTGTTCATCCCGTCCAACGTTGCCCAGGTGTTTCCGGTCGGCTCCCAACTTGGAGCAATGTACAACGCCCCAGCCAACTACAACGAAGCCGTCAACACCATCGGCCAAGCGTTCTATGCCAAGAGCGAAGAACGCAGGCTGGGCAAGGGGTGGGACGTTGAGGCGCAATCCAACCCGCTGGCAATGTGGTTCTACCCGGAATCCCTGGTAGAACTGGTGGCGACCTAAAATGTACGCCACCCGCCAGGCCATGATCGACCGCTACGGCGAGCCGGAACTGATCCAGCTCACCGACCGGACGCGAACGGGAGCCATCGACGACACCGTGCTCGACCAGGCGATAGCCGACGCCGGGCACGAAATCGACGGCTACCTGGCGGTGCGCTTTGCCTTGCCGCTTTCCCACACCCCGCCGGTGCTGACCCGCGCCGCCTGCGACATCGCCCGCTACCGGCTCTACGACGACGCCTCGCCGGACGAAGTGCGCAACCGCTACACCGACGCGGTGAAATGGTTGGCGGCCATCGCTCGCGGTTTTGTCAGCCTGGGCATGCCGCCCGCCGAGGCGCCGTCATCCAGCGGCGCGGCGGTGCTCATCAGCGGCGATGCGCGCAAGTTCAGCCGCACCACGCTGGAAGACTACTGATGGAAAACCACCTGGCCATGGAAGCGCTGCTGATCGAGCGCCTCAAAACCGAAGTGCCGGATTTTCTAGCCGTGCTGGGCATGGCTGACCTGGCATCGATGCAGGAGGCCGGTCAGCCCGCCCCGGCGGCGCACGTGATCTACCAGGGCGACAGCATCCCCGGCGGAGACAGCCGCGCCGGCAACGGCGCCGCGCAAGTGGTGGCGCAGACCTGGCTGGTGGTGGTTGCGGTGCGCAATGTGCGCGATACCAAGGGCGGCGCGGCAGCACGCGAAGATGCCGGGCCGCTCATCAGCAAGACCTTGGCCGCGCTTTCCGGCTGGGCGGCGCCGGGGTTCCGCCCACTGCGGCGGGTTAACGCCCCCCGCCCAGGATTTAACGCTGGGTACGGCTATTTCCCGCTGGCGTTCGAAGCCAAATTGATTACAGGTGCCGCATGAAAATCGAACTCCTGAAACCCCATACCCACGCCGGCAAGCCCTGTAATCCGGGCGACGTGATCGAGGTATCCCGCCCTGTCGGGCACTGGCTGATCGAAACCGGCACCGGCAAAACCACCAAAAAACCCTTACCCCCCATCGACACGAAGGAGTAATAGCAAATGGCACAAGATACTTATTTTTCCGGCCAGGGCGTCATCTACCTGGCCGAGCGCGACGCCGGCGGCAACGCCAAGGCGTTCGAGGACGCCCGCAACGCCCCGGTGTTCAAGTTCAGCCTCAAAACTGAAACCATGGAGCACAAGGAATCTCGCACCGGCCAGCGCTTGACAGACCTGCGTTTGATCAAGGGAAAGAGCGCCGAATGCACCATGACCCTGGAAGTATTCGACAAGGAGCGCCTGGCGCTGGTGCTCTACGGCGCGCACTCCGCCATCGACGCCGGCACCGTGACGGATGAAGAAATGCCTACCGGCCTGCTCGCCGGGCAGTTCTACGGCACCGCCAAGCCCAATATCAGCAACGTGGTCGTCACCGACAGCGCCGGAACGCCCGCCACCCTGGCGCCCGGCGCCGACTACCGCGTGGCCAGCGCAGGCGGCGGCATGATCGAAATCCTCAACGTCGGCACCTATGTGCAGCCCTTCCTCGTCAGCTACAGCAACGGCGCCGCCACCAACATCAACATGATGACCGGCAACGCGCCGGAGCGCTGGGTGCGCTTCGTCGGCGTCAACACGGCGGACAACAACGCCAGCGTCATCGTCGACCTGTACCGCGTCAGCTTCGACCCGCTGAAGGAACTGGACATGATCTCCGACGACATTGCCAAGTACGAGTTGGCCGGCTCGGTGCTGATCGACTCCAGCAAGGAAAGCGACGCCACCCTTGGCCAGTTCGGCCGCATCATCAAGGTATAGGCATGTAGGTTGGGTTAGGCGCGGTATCCGCGCCGTAACCCAACAAACCCAATCAATCTCACAGGAAAAACCGTATGAGCAACCACGAATCCAAGCTCACCGTCGATGTCACCGTCGGCGACCGCACCATCACCGTCACTCCGGTCAAGGTCGCGGTGCTGCCGGATTTCCTGCGGGCTGTCGTGCCCATCGCCGCCGATCTGGCCACCGGCGACATCATGGGCGCCCTCGCGCGCAGCGCGGAAAACCTCATCGCGGCCACAGCGCTCGGGGCCGGCGTGGAACGATCCTGGCTCGATGAGCAGGAAGTCGATGTCCTGGTGGAACTCGCGGCAGCCGTGCTTGAGGTGAACGCGGATTTTTTCGCCCGGCGCCTGACGCCCGCCCTGCTAAAGGCAGCGGAAGCGCTGACCGTGATTGGTGGCACCGGCTTGTTGCCTGCCTCGGCCGTGCCGGGGTCGGATACGGAGACGCCATGAACATGGCATGGGTCGATGCCATCGCGCTGATCCGTGCCGACTCCCGCCTGCGCCTCGAAGAGGCGCGGCTTAATCTCCTCATCGCCCGCGCCGCGCAGGTGGACGACAAGCAATTCAAGACATTTTTCGCGGCGCTGGATAAACCATGAACGACCTGGCGGTAAAGCTGAAGATCGAACTCGACGCGGCGCAGGGGACAACAGCCCTCAAGCGCTTCGAGTCCGCTTTCGCCGCCACCATGAGCAAGATGGGCAAGTCGGACGCCGACATTGCCGCATTCAAAGCGCTGGACAAGGAAGTCGATGCAGGGAAAAAGAAGCTCGAAGAACTGGACGATGGACCCCGCCGGCTCTACGCCACCTTCAAAGAGGGGCAGGACACCGCCAAGGCGCTTTCCCTGCTCGGCATCGAAAAATCCCACGCGCAGATTCGCGCCGAGATCGACAAGGTAAAGGCGGCATTTTCCCAGCTAAAAACCTCCGGCTCGCTCTCCCAATCCGAACTTGCCCAGGCATCGGCCCGCGCCCGCGCCAAGGTTGACGAGTTGCGCCAATCCATGTCCGGCGTCAATACCACCTCCGGCTCGCTCTCCGGTAGCCTCGCCACCCTGCGCGGCGTATTGGCCGCCGTTGGCGCCGCCATCGCCGGCAGCAAGATATTGCAATATGCCGACGAAATGCAACTGCTGCGCGGCCGCCTGCTGCTGGTCGAAGGCTCGCAGGCAGGCGTGAACCGCGCCATGCGGGAAATAGCCCGCATCGCCAACGAAACCGGCACCGACATCGGCGCGGTGGGCGACACCTATTTCCGCTTCGCCTCCGCCATCCAGAAGGTCGGCGGCAACAGCCAGCAGACGGTGCGCTTCACCGAGGCCGTGGCGCGGGCGTTGAAGCTCAGTGGAGCCGGCGCAGAAGAAGCTGCGAACACGATGCGCCAGCTCGGGCAGTCGTTGATGAAAGGTAAGTTGGATGGTGACGAATTCCGCTCAGTTGCGGAAAACGGCGGATTGGTTCTGGACTACCTCGCCAAGGCGCTCGGCAAGACTCGTGGCGAGCTGATCCAGATGTCTGCCGATGGCGCGCTGACCACCAAGGAACTGCTCAAGCTAGGTGATTCTCTGGAGAAAATCCGCAAGGATTCCGAAAACCTGCCCCGGACGGTTGGGGCCTCCATGGCCAAGCTCACCAACGCATTCAAGATGTGGGCAGATCAGTCGACCCTGGTGCGCGGTGCCAGCACTGCCGTCACCAGATCGCTGGACGGATTGGCCGATAATTTCAATGTCGTGGCGGGCGCCGTGGTCGGGATCGCTTTCGCTGGGCTTGCCGCCGGCGCGGCGGCGCTGATTTCCCGTTTCGGCGGCTTGGCGCTGGCCGCTGGCCGCTTTCTGATCGGCCTGCATCCCGTCGGCCGCGCGGTGATCATCGCCGGCTCGCTGATCGCCGCTTTCGCCGACCAGATACGCGACGCTTGGCGCGCGATCACCGCATCCAATGCCGACAAGGCCGTCAATGAGTTGGATAGTTTGCAAGGCGCGCTGAAAAAAGCCGGTGAAGCGATCCGCGGCGAAATGGGGCAGGGCATCGAGGCCGCCAACGCCCGGATCAAATCTCTCGGCGAATCCTACAAGTCCGCCGCCGAAACCATCAAGCAATCGCTGGCCGACAAGCTCGCCGCCATCCAGCGCACCGCCGATGCGGAAAAACAGGCGCAGGACGTTGCCGGCGGCATCAGCCAGGCGCAGCGCATCGAGGCCGAAACCAATGCCGTGCGCGCAGCCGGCGCGCAGCGGGTCGCCATCATCCGCGACAGCGCCGCGCAGCAGATCGCCGCCGCGGACGGCACCTACAGCCGGCTGGCGGAACTGGCCCGCATGTCCGGCCAGAATGTCGCGGCAATCGAGCAGGAAGGGCTGCGGGTGCGGCAGGACATCTACCGCCAGATCGAGGACGCCTACCGCGCCACCATCGACCGGCTGATCGCCGAGGAAAACCGCCACCTGGGCGAAGTGCGCCGCATCGAGGACGAGCGTGCCCGCCTCAAGATGTCCACCGAGGATCGCATCCGCGACCTGGCGCGCAGCGCCATGAACGATTACGCCGCCTACCAGGACAGGCTGGCCCAGGTAGACCAGAAACAGGCCGCCGCCCGCGCCGCCCTGGCGCAGGGTAATTTCGATAAGGCCAAGCAGTTGGCGGAGGAAGCGGGGCGTCTCGCCGAACAATCCGCCCGCGCCGTGCAACTGCCCGGCCAGGACGGCAAGATGCAGGTGGTGGTGAGCCAGTCCCAGGCAGCCTCGCGCGCCATCGGTGAAATCCGCCAGTCTGCCGCCATCGCCGATCAGGCGCTGGCCGGGCTTTCCGGCGCGCACCAAAAGGCCGCCGAAGCCGCGAAAACCGGCGCGGATGCCGCGAAGACCGCCCTGGCGGATGTCGAAAGCAAGCTCGATGCCGTCAAGGCCAAGGCGGCGGAAGGCATCAATCTCCAGCTCAAGGCCGATTTCGCCGATGCTGACACCCTGGTCGCAAAATTCAAGCAGCAATTCGAAAACGAGAAATTTCTCGCCAAGGTCGAGGCCGACATCGGCCAGGCCAAAGCCGCCCTCGACGCCTGGCGCAAAGACCCGGAAAACGCCACCCTCAAAATGCAGGCCGAGCTGGCGCTCGACGGCGCGCGGAAGCAGATGGATACCCTGCAAGCCGAGGCCGTCCAGCGCCGCATCCCGCTCGAATTCGATTTCGCCGCGGCGCGCAAGTCGTTCGACGTGCTCAAGACCGAGCTGCAAGCCCCGACCACCTCGGCGCACGCCGTCGCGGCGGACACCCGCGACGCCCAGGCGCAAATAAACGCCCTCCAGCAGCCCACCAGCAGCACCCACACCGTCTATGTCCGGCAAGTCGAACAACGCGCCACGGGCGGCCTGATCGGCGCCGTGCAGGCGCTGGCCACCGGCGGACAGGTATTTCGCCGCCAGATCGGGCGCATCTTCGGGCCGGGCACCGGCACTTCCGATTCTGTCCCGGTGATGGCATCCGCTGGCGAATTCATGGTCAAAGCCGCCAGCGTCCGTAAATACGGCGTGGCATTCCTCGACACTGTCAACCGCGGACTGCTGCCGGAAACCTCCATCGCCAACATGCTGGCCCCGGCCGCCCAATCTGTAGCCGCGCGCGCCGAGCGCGGCGAATCCTCCGCCGAGATGAAGCTGACCATCCACGGCCCGCGCGGCGAAACCGTGCGCGTCACCTCGGAGCGCGACGAGGCCATGCGCCTGGTGCGCCTGCTGCGCAACGCCGGAGTACAGCTCTCATGAAAACCCTCGGCGGCATACCCCTACCCAACGGCCTGGAAATGCAGGAAGCCGCCCACGCCCTGGGGCGCAAAACCGTAGCCCGCCAGACGCTGGATGGCACCCCCGTGGTGTTCGCCGGCGCCGCGCTCCAGCGCGTCACCCTGGTCGCCGGCGACGATTACGGCTGGTTCGACGAGGCGGCCAAGGATGCCCTGGTCGCGCTGGCTGCCGCCGCCGATACGGCGGAGCTGGTGTGGAATGATATTCCCTACGACGTCGCCTTCGACCACGAATCCGGCCCCGCCGTGCTGCTCACGCCGCTCTGGCCGGGCGCGCTGCACTACACCGGCTCCATCACGCTCATCATTTTGTAAAAGGACATTGCCATGGCGCTTACCTCTGCCGACATCCTATTCCGCCGCTCCGCCAACATGAGCGACACCGCCGCCACCAATGGCGGGCGCATGGCCTCGGCCATTTTAACGACCGGTGTTAAAAACGCCGTATTCCCCGACGTGCGCAATGCCGAGCGCATCGCCGGATCGGACAAGTGGCGCAAGGTGTTTTTGCACTTCGCCCCGGTGGACAGCAGCCAGGCGCTCGACGTTAAACTGGTTCCATGGGCGCCCACGGTGGCCGACGACCGCGTGCGCGTCCACCTCGGCACGCAATCCGACGTGCAAACCGCCATCGCCGCCACGCCGGGCGATGCCTACGGCGCCGCCAATGCCACCGCCGCCACGCTGGCGGCCGGCGCCACCAGTGTGGCCGTGGCGCTGGAATCCGCCGCTGAAATTATTTTCCGGGTGGGCGACGCCGTCTATATCACTGACAAGGAAACCATCGCCAGCCCCACCGGCAACGAGGAATACGCCGTGCTGGATAGCGTCTCGGTGGTCGGCACCACGGCCACCCTTGGTTTTGCCGCGCCGCTGTCCTACGCCTACGCCGAAACCCCTGGCGTCAAGATTCGCGTGGCCAGCGTCATCCCCCTGGGCGACGTGCTGCCGGAGGTGGTGGCCGGCACAGTGACCAGCGCCGCCGGAACCTTCAACGAAACGGCGATAGCCGTCGTCCCGCGCTCCACCATCGAGGACACTTGGACTATTACGTTTTCCAGCGCGACGGTCTACGCCGTCTCCGGCGTTTTGACGGGCGCGGTGGGCGGTGGGGCGGTGGGGACGAGTTTCGCCCCCACCAACCCCGAATTCGGCGGGGCGTATTTCACCCTTCCCGCCGCTGCGTTCGGCGGCACCTTCGCCCCCGGCGATACGGTGACTTTCGCCACCCGCCCCGCCGCTCGCGGCCTGTGGTTGCGCCGCATCGTACCGGCCGGGGCGAACAGTTTTTCCAGCAACGCCTTTTCGTTGGCGGTGGATTGCGAGACGGCATAAGGAGCAGATCATGAGCTTGATTCAAGACTTGGACGACATCAAAAACAAAATCAGGTCGATGGGCGACAAGGCCGCCCGCCAGCAGTGCATTTATTATGACGTCATCGCCCTGGTGGTGCGCATGCACCAGCGGCACCGCGTAGCGGGGGATTATGCGGTTTCCGACGAGATAAGGGATTTGCTGAAATCGGTAGGCGTGATTATCGTGCAGGGGACGGCTGGCTACGATTACGAAAAAATCCCGGATGCGTTGAAGGGTCGCCCCGTTGACGACCAATGGAAAATCGAGACGATATGACCGCCATCACCGCCAGCGTTGCGGCGCCGTTCGACGACGGCGATCTGGGGGATTGGATCGGTATCGACATCGAGTCCGCCGCCGACCATTCCCGCCCCGCCGCGCTGAGCTATGAGCCGTGGGCGTACTGGCGCGCGGTGACGGCGAACAACAACTATTTTGCCGCCATCGAGCAGAAAGAAACCGGCAAGGCCGCTTGGTGGATTTACAGTGCGGACGACATCATCGCCACAGCGCTGACCGATGAGGATGATTATGCCGTCCGCCTGGGCAAAATGCGAGGTGAAGCGAAGCTGGAGGCGCTGCGGCGGCTTTGGCGCAGCCTGAGCAGCGCGACGGCCATTTACCCAGAACCTATTCGCGCGACGGATTTGTATAAAGCCGTGGTGGCGGCGACCGCGGCGTCGCCATCGAAATTCAGTCCGGTGGTCGGCGCGCCGAGTATTTTTTCGATCAGCAACGAAGTCGTCACGATCAATAATACCGCCCGGATCGCTACGCGATACCGTCCGTCCGGCGATGCCGAGGTGCTGTTCGCCAGCCGCATCGTCTCCGCCAAGACGCGCCAGCCCTTGCAGTTGCTGCAAACCAGCCCCGGAATCTTTGAGTTGAGCGAGCCGGGATACGGCGCGCTCATTGTTTCCTACGCCACGACCCGCCGCCTGGTTTACATCGAATATGAGGCATTTTCCGGTGGGCAGGAGGGGTTCTGGAGTTCCGCCGTCAAGGAGCAATTTGCCCGCGATACTTTGCTGTCCGGCAGTTACCCGGAAAAAAACGCGCCACCCGTCATGCTATTGATTACCTCCCGCCGCTCACACTCCCAGACCGTGGCCAACAGCCCGCGCCGCGCCAGTTCGATGGGCGCGCAAATGGCCGCCAGCGCGCAATTTGCGCTGGCGGCCAATAAGGATGCCGATGAGCAGGGTATTACGCTATCCGAAAATTCTCGCTCTGTCGCCAGCAGGCGGATCGTTTCATCCACCAGTCCAAACCAGTACGTCGATGTCGAAATCGCCACCGAAATCGTGATGCAGGATTCGACCGGCAAGACTTGGACGTTCAAGTACAGCGCGGGGTAATCATGGCTGTTGATTTGGGGGCGCTGGTGCGGGTAAAGGATTGCCAGTTCGACTGGAATTGGCTTTGGGGTATCAAGTTCCCGTTTTTTGAAATTAGCTTTCTGAATAACCAACTTATATTCGCCGCTGGAGAAAATTCAGCAAACCAAATAGTGCTCTTTACAAGACCGCACGATACACCTGTGCACTTAAAAATAGGAACTCCAGCGGCGAATGCAGCACTCCCATGGCACGATTTGTCGGAAAAAATTTTGTCGATTCAGTCTGGTGGTGGGATTGCAACACCCGACAACATATCATGCAGCCCAATGCCAGACGAACCCTGCACGGGGTGGCGTAGTTATTTTTCTGATTGGACAAGAATGATGGCTTTTTATTATTCACCAACATATCAGGAAATTCCGATTTTTAATTTTTCCAATTTTTTCTTAGGGGGATATCCCGTCCCGCCATACTACGGCGCGGTCTCTCAGCGCGCAATCATCAGAATCAACCGTGAGGATGGTTTTTTCACCATTATAAAATCCAAGCCAGCAGTTGAAATAGTTGACGTGTTTTTCAATGAAGGCAGTTTTAAGGTTATAGGGATTGAGTATATGAACGCCACCCCAAGCATCATCGACACCATAGATCCATTCGCCTAAAGGAGAAAACTCATGACCACCAAAATATCCACCGCCATCCGCGACCAACTGGCACAAACCGCCGCCGGCAATTTTTACTCGGCCACCCTCAAAATCTACACCGGCGCCCAGCCGGCCAGCCCGGATGATGCGGCATCCGGTACGCTGCTGGCCACGTTTACCGATCTGGCGTTTCAAGGCACGCCCAGCGCCGGCACGGTTCCCCTCGATACCGGTTACGGGACATTGATCGTTAATGCCGCCGCCACCGGGGACGCCGGATGGGGGCGCCTGGAACAGCCGGCGTCCGGCTACAAAATTGATGGCTCGGTGGGGTTATCCGGCGCTCAATTCATCGTCAATACCACTAGCCTGACGACAGGTGGACTGGTGGCGTTGCTGTCGTGCGACATCGTTATGCCGGGCGCACAATAGCTGTGACAATACCCTTTATTCAGAGCATATCGGTATTAGAGGTTAATAAGGGCGGCTTCCAGGCCGAGGGCTGGCCTAATCCCAGCCCATCTATTAGTGCATGGTTCGCCATTACTGTGTCGCCAGGTGGCGGAGTGTTGACATGGATTCGACCGGCATCTGCCGCAACGCCGACTGCGCAAGAAATCAAAGATCAATGGGTATTTGCCCACACTACTCCGGGGGTGTGGATTGATTCGTCTTATGGACATTATTCGGATGGTGTCGCCGGCAACCTCTATTCCGGTGACGCGCCCTGGAATTCAGGTATATCCTATAAGGTGCATTTATGCTGCGTTGAACACACCGAATACCCCCCGGGTGGCCCGCCATTCGGGGAAGTTTTATCGTATAACGTACCGCTGGCGAATTTAAATTGCGCGCTGACGCTCCCCGCTCTCGATATTCAAGGCGGCGGCGCCGTGCCTGACAGGATCGCCGGTGCGCTGACGCTGCCCGCGCTGGCTATCCAAGGCGTTCTCGGTGTGCCTGACAATCTCAGCGGCGGGCTGACGCTGCCCGCGCTGAATGTGCAAGGCCAGTTGTCTATCCCCGCGAATGTCGCCGGGACACTGACCATGCCGGCGCTGAGGATAGACGCCACGGCAAAAATATTCCTGCGCGCGGCGCTGGCGGTTTCATATCGCATTCAAAGGGCTGTCGCGTTTCCGGGCTGGCGTACCTATTGGGCTATGTCCGCGCGGGATGCCGCCGCCACATTCAATTCCGGCTGGGCATTAACATTTTCGCGGCGCATCGAGTTTGGTGTGCTGTATCACGGCCCCCGCACCCTGTCCGCGCTGGATACCTCGTGGTCGCTGCGCCTCGGCGCTGATTGGTCGGCGGGGTGGAGTTTCGGCAGCATTGCGCGACAATTCGATACGGTCTGGGGTTTGCGCTGCGCCGCGGGAATTGCCGTCGAGTGGGCATGCGCGCCGCGGGCGATGGGCGATTTTTCCGCTGGCTGGGCGTGCGCGCCACGGCAGCGGGCGGCCATGACGGCGGCTTGGATATGTGCGCCGCGCCTGCGCGCCGATTTTTCCGCTATCTGGAACTGTGCGCCGCGGGTGGCGGCGGAGTTGGTGCTGGATTGGGGGGCGACGCCGCCAATTCGCGTCGCTTGCGCCGCTGTCTGGTCGTTGAGCGCGGGTGCGCTACGCCATTCCTGGATGGCTGGCTGGGATTACAGCGAGCGCGCCGGGGTGCGCGGTGCTTTTTCTACGCGCTGGGCTGTTTGCGGGCAACCTGCCGCCGTCTCCGCGCCATCTTGGTCGTTGTCCTGCAACGGCGCGCCGCTCCAGGCGTTGCGCTTGTCTGTCGCGCAGACGCGAGAGTCTGGCGAGTGGCGATTGTCCGCGACTGTCGTTGCGCCGGGTGACGCCATCGAGATTGGCGATTCGGTGGCGGCGGTCGTCGATGCAATATCCTGGTCGTTGCGCGTCGTTTCGGTCACTGCTGAGCGTGACGAGGATGCCGATAAAACTATCGAGTTGCGGGCGGCTTCGCCTATTTCCGGTTGGAGCGGCGATGCCGTTTCCCGCCGCGCGAACATCAGCCTGCCGCATGGCGGCCTGGCCAGCACCGTGGCCACGGCGCTGGCTGGCGGTGCGCCGGTCGCTTGGGGTCTGCCGGATTGGTGGCTGACGCCGATCATGGTTGATGGTTTGTCAGATCGTCCGGCGGCGGATTCGCTGCGCGCCCTTGCGCTGGCTGCCGGCGGTGTGCTGTTGTCCGCGCCGGATGGGGCGTTGGCGGCGCGGCCTTTTTCAGGGGCGCATATCGGCTCCATTTCCGCGCTTGAGGCGCGCTTGGCGCGTGAATCCGCCGGCATATCGGGTGTGGAAATGCGCTCGCTCTCTGTTTCCGACGCCATCGAGGTCGAGGGCGAGGGGAATGTCCGGTCGCTTCGGGTTACGCCGCTGCCGTGGCGCAATATATCGTTGCGTCTCGCCGGCGGCGGGGCGTCCCTGACCGCTCCGCCACAGGTGGCTACCCGCGAGATTGTCGATGAAATTCTGGCCATCGTCGGTGGCATCGGCAACGCTGGCCATCCGGTTCACCGAATTATTTCCGCGCGGTTCAGTGATGGCGTTTCCCGCGCTGTGTTATTCCGCCGCGGTGAGCCGGGCATCTGGTTGTATGCGCCGATGGATACCGTGGTGACGTTGCGCTATGAGACCCGGTTCGTCGGCGCGACGGTTACTGAGAGGGCTTGAGATAATTATAAGGGGATAAGTGCAATAACTGGGATGAAGAAGGATTAAACGGGAAGAAATGGGAAGGGGAAAATAAAAAACTATTGCAACAGACAAAACAAAAAAATCACGCAAACAACTCCCGATTTTTAGGCTCGGATTATAGTGGACCCCAATTTCCAGACAGCGATTTAAGATGGTAGCCTGCTGTAAAA
>CAZDIJ010000012.1:0-57946 GCA_964505475.1 uncultured Sulfuricella sp.
AATGATTCATCTGCTACTAAAACGCCTCTCGTGATTTTTTAAAACAGCTTCTAAGTGTTTCTCCGTAAAATACCCCGCCTGCGCGGGGTATTTTTTCGCCGTATGACCGGCAAGCAAAACGCTACACAGGGAGGGATTTAGGATGATTTCTTCTTCGCCCGGGGATGAGCGTCGTCGTAGACCTTGGCGAGATGCTGAAAATCCAAATGGGTATATACCTGGGTCGTGGAAATATTCGCGTGTCCCAGCATTTCCTGGACCGCCCGCAAATCCCCGCTCGATTGCAGCAAGTGGCTGGCAAAGCAATGGCGCAGGGTGTGGGGATGCACCCGCGCCGCCAGGTTGAGCTTAAGCGCCCATTGTTCGAGCCGGTATTGTATGGCGCGCGGGGTCAGGCGGCGGCCGCGCCTGCCGACGAATAGCGCCCGCTCTTCTTCCGCCGCCAGCGCTTCGCGGTGCGGCAGCCAGGCACGCAGCGCGTCGATGGCATGGCGCCCAACCGGAACTTCGCGGGTTTTGCCGCCCTTGCCGGTGACGCGGACGGCGGCGGCATCGAGGTCCAGGGCATCTGGATGAAAATCGAGACTGACCAGCTCGGCTAGGCGCAGCCCGGAAGAATAAAATAATTCCAGCATGGCCTTGTCGCGCACCGCCAGGGAATCCTCGGCGGGGATTTCCATCAGGCGGCAGGCGTCATCAGGCGACAAAGCCTTGGGCAGGGTTTTGGGAGCCTTGGGCGCTCTAAGGCCGGAGCAGGGATTCAGGGGAAAGGCATGGCGCACAACAAGAAACTGAAAAAAGCCGCGCCACGCGGAAATCATCCGCGCCAGCGATTTGCCGCCTAGGCCGCGGCCATGCAACTGCGCCACGAAACGGCGAATGTGGGAAATTTGCAGTTGATCGAGCGGCATGCCGGAAGCCAATTCAAGCATGACCTTGATGTCGTGCCGGTAGCTGTCGGCGGTAAGCCTGGACAAACGGCGTTCAGCCGCCAAATGAACGGTGTACTCGTCAAGGTATTGGGCTTGCGGCAACTCTGTCGGGTGATCGTTCATGGGTAAGAACAGAACCTAACGCCTCGTAAATTTTCTGCACCCCCTGTTCCATCCGGACTGGCAGCTTGCCGATCAAGATAGCGCAGCCCGTCCCATTTGTCACACCCTCATGGCGATTCACGACCGAATGCTTCCGCAATTCCAATAGCGAATCGCGGTTTATCGGATAAAATGCCAAGCTGGCGGGCAAAAGCTCGAAAAATATTGTCCCTGCTGTTTTCCAACGCTTTTTATGCGGGATTGTTTGGGATTACAATAAGCCCCTTTCGGCGCAAGAATTTTTCGGCATGCAAATCGGTAGCCACATCCTCAATCCTCTCGTCGTTGCGCCCATGGCGGGCATCACCGACCGTCCTTTCCGCCAGTTGTGCCGGCGCATGGGCGCGGGGTTGGCGGTGTCGGAAATGGTGGCGTCGAATTCCCTGCTCTATGGCAGCGCCAAGACTCAGCGGCGCGCCAATCACGCCGGCGAGCCGGGGCCGGTGTCGGTGCAGATCGTCGGCAGCGACCCGAAAATGCTTGCGGAAGCGGCCAAATACAATGTCGGCAAGGGCGCCCAGATCATCGACATCAACATGGGTTGCCCGGCCAAGAAAATCTGCAACGTCATGGCCGGCTCAGCGCTACTGAAGGACGAAGCGCTGATCGGGCGCATCCTGGAAGCCGTGGTGGGCGCGGTGGAGGTGCCGGTGACGTTGAAAACCCGCACCGGCTGGGACCGCGGCAACAAAAACGCGCTGGCGGTGGCGCGTATCGCCGAAAAAGCCGGCATCCAGGCCTTGGCGCTTCACGGCCGAACTCGCGCCGATGGCTATTCGGGGGATGCCGAGTATGAAACCATCGCCGAAGTCAAAGCCGGCATCGCCATTCCGGTGATCGCCAACGGCGACATCGCCACGCCGCAAAAAGCCCGGCTCGTGCTCGGCATCACTGGCGCCGACGCCGTCATGATCGGTCGCGCCGCGCAAGGGCGTCCGTGGATATTTCGTGAAATTGCCCACTATCTGGAGACTGGGACTTTGCTACCCAAGCCCGGCGTGGCGGAAGTCCGCGCCATCCTGATCGAGCACTTGCACGATTTGTACGAATTTTACGGCGAAGTGGCCGGCGTCCGCATGGCGCGCAAGCATATTTCCTGGTACACCAAGGGGTTGCCGGATTCGGCGGCATTCCGCCATGCCATGAATCAAATGCCAAGCAGCCGCGAACAACTGCAAGCGATCGAGCGGTTGTTCGAAGCGGCGCTGGAAGGGTGCCCTCACTCGGGGGGAGAGGGGGAGGAAGCGTCGCTTCACGACTCTAATAATACTGATTTTAGGGAGCTACTGGCCGCATGATAAACGAAAACGAATTGGCCCTTTGCGTGCGGAAGTCGATGGACGATTATTTCCGCCACCTCGACGGGGAAAAGCCGAGCGCGGTTTACGACATGGTTATCAGCCATGTGGAAAAACCCCTGTTGCAGTTCATTCTTGACCACGCTCAGGGCAATCAGACCCGCGCCGCCGAGATTCTCGGCCTGAACCGCAATACGTTACGCAAGAAAATCAAGGAATACGGGATCAAATAAGATGGCGAAAATTACACGTGCTCTCATCAGCGTTTCCGATAAAACCGGTATCGCCGACTTTGCCAGGGTTTTGCGGCAACTCGGCGTGGAAATCCTCTCCACCGGCGGCACCGCCAAACTGTTGCAACAGGAAGGCCTCCCGGTCACCGAAGTCGGCGATTATACCGGCTTCCCGGAAATGCTCGACGGTCGGGTGAAAACCCTGCATCCCAAGGTACACGGCGGCATCCTCTACCGGCGCGACCTGCCCGCCCACGTTTCCGCCGCCGCTGCCGCCGGCATCCCGCCGATCGACCTGGTGGTGGTCAATCTCTACCCCTTCCGCGAAACCATCGCCAAGCCCGATTGCGCGCTGGAAGACGCCATCGAGAACATCGACATCGGCGGCCCGACCATGGTGCGCGCCGCGGCGAAGAACTACCGCGATGTCGCCATCGTCACCGATCCGGCCGATTACCCGCGCCTTTCCGCCGAACTGCAAGGCAATAGCGGCAGCCTCGGCGCCGCCACCCATTTCGAGCTGGCGGTGAAAGCCTTTTCCCACACCGCCGAGTATGACGGCGCGATCAGCAACTATCTCACCGCCATCGCGCCGGACGGCGCCGTACAGGCTTTTCCCGAGCGGCTCAACTTGCAGTTCGCCAAGGCGCAGGGCATGCGCTATGGCGAAAATCCCCACCAGCAGGGGGCGTTCTATGTCGCCTCCGGGGAAAAGGAAGCGAGCATCGCCACCGCCCGCCAGTTGCAGGGCAAGGAATTGTCCTATAACAATATCGGCGACGCCGACGCGGCGCTCGAATGCATCAAGCAGTTCGACGCGGCGCCGGCTTGCGTCATCGTCAAGCACGCCAATCCGTGCGGCGTCGCCTATGGCAAGAGTTTCCTCGAAGCCTACGACCGCGCTTACCAGACCGATCCCGAATCGGCCTTCGGCGGCATCATCGCCTTCAACGGCGAGCTGGACGGGGAAACCGCCCATGCCATCGTCGAACGCCAGTTCGTTGAAGTCGTCATCGCCCCCAAGGTGTCGCAAGCGGCCATCGACATCGTCGCGGCGAAAAAGAACGTGCGCCTGCTGGAATGCGGCCAGTGGCCGAAGGAACCCGGCAAGCGTCTGGACTTCAAGCGCGTCGTCGGCGGCTTGCTGGTGCAGGAGGCCGACCTGGCGCTGTATAACGAACTCAAGGTGGTCACCAAGCGCGTCCCTAGCGAGGAAGAGATGTCCGACCTGCTGTTCGCCTGGCGGGTGGCGAAGTTCGTCAAGTCCAACGCCATCGTCTACGCCAAGGACAAGATGACCATCGGCGTCGGCGCCGGCCAGATGAGCCGCGTCAATTCCGCCCGTATCGCCGCCATCAAGGCCGAGCATGCCAAGCTCGAAGTGAGCGGCTCGGTGATGGCCAGCGACGCCTTCTTTCCCTTCCGCGACGGCATCGACTCGGCCGCCAAGGCGGGCATCGCCGCAGTGATCCAGCCGGGCGGTTCGATGCGCGACGAGGAAGTGATCGCCGCCGCCGACGAACACGGCATGGCGATGGTGTTCACCGGCATGCGGCATTTCCGCCATTGAGCTTGAACCGCAGAGGACGCGGAGATTTTTTATCAATGAGGGATTTCTTCCGCGCCCTCTGCGTCCTCTGCGGTGAAAAAGGATTCAAATAATGAAAATTCTGGTAATCGGCAACGGCGGACGTGAGCACGCACTCGCATGGAAGCTGGCGCAAAGCCCGCGTTCTACCAAGGTCTTCGTCGCACCCGGCAACGCCGGCACGGCGCTGGAGCCGGACTTGACCAACGTGGCGATCACCGCCATACCCGAACTGGTGGACTTCGCCCTGCGGGAAAAGATCGCCCTCACCGTGGTTGGTCCGGAAGCGCCGCTGGCCGCCGGGGTGGTGGATGTTTTTCGCGCCGAGGGATTGAAAATCTTCGGGCCGACCAAAATCGCCGCGCAACTGGAAAGCTCCAAGGACTTCGCCAAGGCCTTCATGGTGCGCCACAACATCCCTACCGCCGCCTACGGCACCTTCACCGACGCCAAGGAAGCGCACGCCTACATTGACAAGCAGGGCGCGCCCATCGTGGTCAAGGCCGACGGCCTGGCCGCCGGCAAGGGCGTAGTGGTGGCGCAGACCGCCGAGGAAGCCCACGCCGCTGTGAACATGATGCTGGCCGGCAACAAGCTGGGCAACGCCGGCGCCCGGGTGGTGATCGAAGAATGCCTGCTGGGCGAGGAAGCCAGCTTCATCGTCATGGCCGACGGCCACCACGTGCTGCCGCTCGCCACCAGCCAGGATCACAAGCGACTCAAGGATGGCGACCAGGGGCCGAATACCGGCGGAATGGGCGCTTACTCGCCAGCCCCGGTGGTCACCCCGGAAATTCACGCGCGCGCCATGCGCGAAATCATTCTGCCGGTGATCGCCGGGATGGCGCAGGAAGGCGAGCCGTTCACCGGTTTTCTTTATGCCGGGCTGATGATCGACGCCCAAGGCAACCTCAAGACCCTCGAATTCAACTGCCGCATGGGCGACCCGGAAACCCAGCCGATCATGCTGCGCCTCAAGAGCGACCTGATTACTCTGGTTGAGCATGCCGTCAACGGCACCCTCGACAAGGCCGAAGCGGAATGGGATCGCCGCGTCGCGCTGGGAGTGGTGATGGCGGCGGCGGACTATCCCGACAATCCGCGCAAGGGCGACGTGATCCACGGCTTGCCGCCGCTCACCGACCTGCTCGAGGAAACGCCGCGCGACTACCACGTCTTCCACGCCGGCACGGCCATGCACGGCAAGGAAGTGGTCACCAACGGCGGGCGCGTGCTCTGCGTCACCGCCCTGGGCGACAAGGTGCAACTGGCGCAGCGGCGCGCCTATGAAATAGCCGAAAAGATCAAGTTCGACGGCTGCCAGATGCGCCACGACATCGGCTATCGCGCCATCGGCGCAAAACCGTTACGATAGCGGCAGCAATAATAACCAAGGGGGAACGATGAGTCTGCAAGCGGAAGATGTCGCCGAGTACCTGAAAGAGCACCCGGAGTTTTTCGAGCAATACGCCGAAACCCTGGCCGAAATCTATCTGCCTCACCCCCATGGCGGGCGCGCCATTTCGATCAGCGAACGGCAGCAGATCGCCATGCGCGACAAGAACAAGCTGATGGAAACCAAGCTGCGCGAACTGATCCAGTTCGGCGAGGAGAACGACGCCATCAGCGAAAAGCTGCATCGTTTCAGTGTGGCCTTGATGGCGGTGCGCAGTCTCGACGGAGTGCTCGATGCAGTGAATTTCCACATGCGCGAGGACTTCGACATTCCTCACGCCGCCTTGCGCCTGTGGGTGGGCGAGCCGGCTGGAACGGTGCGCCCCGAATTCACCGGGGTCGGCATCGACCTGTGCGCTTTCGTCGATGAACTGCCCGGTCCGCAATGCGGCCAGCAGAATGTCCATGAAATTCCGCAATGGTTCGGCGAAGCCGGGGAATACCTGCGTTCCTTCGCCTATATTCCCCTGCGCCGCGATCAGGCTTTCGGTCTGCTGGTGCTGGCCAGCGAGGACGCGCAGCGCTTCTATCCCGAAATGGGCACGCTCTACCTGCAACGCCTGGGCGATCTGGTCGGCGCGGCGCTGATGCGCTATCTCGACTGATCTGCGGGAACTACCCCAGGAAGGCTTCCTTGGAAGCCAGATAGGCGGTTTCTTCCGGGGTGCTTTGCCGACCGAGAATAGGGTTGCGGTGGGGAAAACGCCCGAACCGGCGAATCAGTTCGCGGTGATGCAAGGCAAAGCGCAGGTGGCTTTCGAGCCGCGCCGCCTCGAACAGGCTGACGGACAAGTCTTGGTCGGCAAGGCGTTCGCTGTGCATCAAGGGCATGTATAGGAAGGCCAGGCGCTCGGCGGGCAGGCGCCGGTCAAACCCCATGCCGATTGCGTACTTGGCCACTTCGACGGCCTGTTGCTCGGTGCTGAAACTCTCGGCCTTGCCGCGGAACATGTTGAGCGGGAACTGGTCGAGCACGATGGCCAAGGCTAGACAGCCGTCCGGGGTTTCCTTCCACCTCTCCAGCAAGCCCTCCGAGGCCGTGCGCCACAGCGTCTCGAACTTTTCCCGGATCGTCTCATCCAGCTCGGCGGTCGAGGCAAACCAGCGGCTTTGCATCTCGGGCGTGTACCAGAAATCGAGGATGTCTTGAGGGGGCGTCCGGGGAGCCATTATTCCGGGACTCGCTGGCTCAGGATTGACCCAATTCGTCGAGCAGGGACATGACCGTGGCGTGGAGCGCCGGTAAGAATTCGTGAATAGTGCGCCAGACCCTGGGGTGATCGACGACCGCGTAGCCGTGGATCAGCAAATGAAAAGCGACGATTTGCGCCAAGCCGGAAACGCGCGCGGCCAGAGCCGGATCGGTTTTCGACAACGGGTTGAGCGCTTCGCCGATAATCTCGAATTTTCATTCTACCGCCGAGTGGAGCAAGGGTGTTGCCGCATAGGTATCCAGATCAATACCAGCAATCCAGGATGGCATCGGCAGCCTCGCGAGCATCCCTGATTAAACGGCTAATTCTTTATTTTTACAAGCGCCATTAACGAGATGCCGCAATCAATGCGCCCGCTCCCAATTCGGTCCGACACCCACATCCACCGCCAGCGGCACGGCAAGCTCGGCGACGCGGCACATCAGTCCAGGCAGTTCGGTCTTCACCGTCGCCAGTTCGTCATCCGGCGCTTCCAGCACCAGTTCGTCGTGAACCTGCATGACTAGGCGGGATTTCAGGCGGTTGCCGTCCAGCCAGCGCTGCACGGCGATCATGGCGAGCTTGATGAGGTCGGCGGCGGTGCCTTGCATCGGCGCATTGATCGCGGCGCGCTCGGCGCCCTGGCGGCGCATCGGGTTGGCGGCGTTGATTTCGGGCAGCCACAGGCGGCGGCCGAACACGGTTTCGACGTAGCCCTGGCGCTTGGCGAGATCGCGGGTGCGTTTCATGTAATCGGCGACACCGGGATAGCGGGCGAAGTAGCGATCCATATAGGCTTGCGCCGCGTTGCGTTCGATGCCCAACTGGCTGGCCAGGCCGAAGGCCGACATGCCGTAGATCAGGCCGAAGTTGATGACCTTGGCGTAGCGCCGCTGCTCGCTGTCCACCTCTTCGGGCGGCAGGCCGAAGACTTCGGCGGCGGTGGCGCGGTGGATGTCCTGGCCGGCGGCGAAGGCCTTTAGCAAGCTTTCATCGTGCGACAGGTGCGCCATGATGCGCAGCTCGATTTGTGAATAATCGGCGGCGACGATGGAGCAGCCGGGCGGGGCGACGAAGGCTTCGCGGATGCGGCGTCCCTCGGCGCTGCGCACCGGGATGTTCTGCAAATTGGGATCGGAACTGGCCAGCCGTCCGGTGACCGCCACCGCCTGGTTATAGCTGGTATGCACCCGTCCGCTGGCCGGGTTGACCATGCGCGGCAGCTTGTCGGTGTAGGTGGACTTGAGCTTGGAGATCCCCCGGTATTCCAGCAGCAGCTTGGGCAGCGGGTAATCCAGCGCCAGTTCCTGCAACACTTCCTCGTCGGTGGAAGGCACGCCGCTGGGGGTTTTCTTCTTTACCGGCAGGCTCAGTTTGTCGAACAGGATTTCCTGGATCTGCTTGGGCGAATTGAGGTTGAACGGCTGGCCGGCGAGCGCGAAGGCCTGTTTTTCCAGTTGCAGCATCTTCTCGCCCAATTCCTGGCTTTGTTTGCCGAGCAGGGCGCAGTCGAGCAGGACGCCGTGGCGTTCGATCTCGAAGAGCACGTCGAGCAGCGGCATTTCGATGTGGCGGTAAACGAAATCGAGGCGTTGATCCTTGCCGATCTGCGGATACAACGTCCGGTGCAGTTGCAGGGTGATGTCGGCGTCCTCGGCGGCGTAGTTCGTGGCGGTGTCGAGATCGACCTGCTCGAAGCCGATCTGCTTGGCGCCCTTGCCGCAGACTTCGGCGTAGGCCACGGTTTTCACCCCGAGGTGGCGCTCGGCGAGATTGTCCATGTCGTGCGGCTTGTGGCTTTCCAGCACATAGGATTGCAGCAGGGTATCGTGTTCCACGCCGGCCAGGCGGATGCCGTGGTTGGCGAAGATGTGCGCATCGTACTTGAGGTTCTGGCCGACTTTGCGCCGGGACGGATTTTCCAGCCAGGGCTTGAGTTTGGCCAGCGCCGTTGTTTCGTCGAGTTGGGAGGGCGCGCCGGCGTAGCGGTGATGGAGCGGCAGGTAAGCGGCGCGGTGGGGTTCCACGGCCAGGGAAATGCCGACCAGCCGTGAAGTCAGGGGGTCGAGGCCGGTGGTTTCGGTGTCGATGCTGACCAGTTCGGCCTGAGTTATCGTTTCCAGCCAGGCGTCCAGCTGTTCTGCGGTGAGCAGGGTCTGGTATTCCCGTGGGGTTTCGCCGAACAGCCCCTGCTGTTGCGTCGCTGTCTGCACGGGCGCGGGGCTGTTGCCCTGCTGCGTTGCCTCGCGCGCTTCGCGCAGCCAGGTCTTGAACTCGAAGCGCTCAAACAGTTCGATGAGCCTGGCCGTATCCGGTGTCTGCGGAGCGAGTTCGCGGAGCTTTTCTTTCAGTTCGACATCGCATTTGATGGTGAGCAGGCGCCGCGCCTGCGGCAGCCAGCCGAGCGCGGCGCGCAGATTTTCGCCGACCGCCCCGCCGACTTCATCGGCGTGGGCGACCAGTTTGTCCAGGGTTTCGTACTGCGCCAGCCACTTCACCGCCGTCTTGGGGCCGACCTTGGCCACCCCAGGGACGTTGTCCACACTGTCGCCGATCAGCGTCAGGTAATCGACGATGCGCGCCGGGGGAATGCCGAATTTGCCCAGCACCCCGGCCTCGTCGAGAATTTCGTTGCTCATGGTGTTGACCAGGGTGACGTGGGGATTGACCAACTGCGCCATGTCCTTGTCGCCGGTCGAAATGACGGTGCGGATGTTTTCCTCCTCGGCCAGCCGCGCCAGGGTGCCGATCACGTCGTCGGCTTCCACCCCCTCCTCCACGATCAGCGGCCAGCCCATGGCGCGGATCGCCTCGTGCAGCGGGGCGATCTGGCGCGCCAGGTCATCCGGCATCGGCGGGCGGTGCGCCTTGTATTCGGGATAGAGATCATCGCGGAAGGTCTTGCCCTTGGCGTCGAACACACAGGCCAGATAATCGGCGCTATAATCCTTGCGCAGCCGCTTGAGCATGTTGAGAACCCCGTAGATCGCGCCGGTCGGCGCGTTTTCCCGGTTGCGCAAATCCGGCAGGGCATGAAAAGCCCGGTACAGATAAGAAGAACCATCCACCAACAACAGAGTTTGCATAAATGATCGCTTCCGAAAAACTTCCCAAGATTCTCGACGAGGATGTTCTTGCCCAGTCCTATTCCGCCCGTGAATCGTGGCGGGTGTTCGAGATTATGGCAGAATTCGTCGAGTCCACCGAGCGCCTCTCCGCCATCCGCCCGGCGGTGAGCATCTTCGGCAGCGCCCGCACTTCGCCCGACCATGCCTACTACAAGCTGGCCGAGGAGATCGCCCACCGTCTTTCCGAGGCCGGCTTTTCGGTGATCTCCGGCGGCGGCCCGGGCATCATGGAAGCCGCCAACAAGGGCGCCTATTTCGGTCCCTCGCCCAGCGTCGGCCTGAACATCCAGTTGCCCCACGAGCAGCACACCAACCCCTATCAGGACATCAGCCAGACTTTTCGCCATTTCTTCGCCCGCAAGGTGATGTTCGTCAAGTTCGCCACCGCCTATGTGGTGATGCCGGGCGGTTTCGGCACCCTCGACGAGCTGATGGAAGCGCTGACCCTGGTGCAGACCGGCAAGACCCGCAAGATTCCCATCATCCTGGTGCACGAGCCGTTCTGGCGCGATTTGCTGGGCTGGTTCAAGAATACCTTGGTGGCGGAGGGCGTTATCAACACCCCCGATCTCGACCTAATCAAGGTGATCGACGAGCCGCAGGCCGTGGTGCAAGCGATTTTCGATTACTACGAAGGGCGCGGTTTCGCCCCCTCACCCGCCGAACGCGAAATTCAGCTCAGCCTATAGGCGCGGTGGTGGTAAAATACCGCCTTTTAATTTTTCAGCGGACGTTTTTTGCGACGGCCGAGGATTGAAATCATGCAAATCGTTTGTCTCGACCTCGAAGGCGTGCTGGTTCCCGAAATCTGGATCGCCTTCGCCGAACGCACCGGCATCCCCGAACTGCGCCGCACCACCCGCGACGAGCCGGATTACGACAAGTTGATGAAATACCGGCTCGGCATCCTCGCCGATAAAAAGCTCGGTCTGCCGGACATCCAGGAAGTGATCGGCGGCCTTGAGCCGCTGCCCGGCGCGCGGAAATTCATCGACAGCCTGCGCGAGCGCTTCCAGGTGGTGATCCTCTCCGATACCTTCTACGAATTCGCCATGCCCCTGATGCGCCAGCTCGGCTACCCCGCCCTCTTCTGCCATCGCCTCGAAGCCGACGGCAATGGCATGCTGGTCAATTATCACCTGCGCCAGGCCGACCAAAAGCGGGAATCGGTGAAAGCCTTCAAATCGCTCAACTTCCGCACCATCGCCGCGGGCGATTCCTATAACGACACCGCCATGCTGTCCGAGGCGCACGCCGGCATCCTCTTCTGCCCCCCGGAAAACGTGGTGCGCGAGTTTCCCCAATTTCCCGTGACGCGCGACTATGATGCGCTGATGGGCAAGATCACCGAAGCCAGCGCCCGCATCGGCGAATAACGTGCTATCGTTAAAACGAAACTTTCCACGAGGAAAAACCATGCGCCGCCTGATCGCCGTCCTGCTGTTCAGCCTGACCCTGCCGGTGTACGCGCAGGGCACGCCGCCCAAAAATTTACAGCCCATCCCCGAGCCGCCTCCGCCGCCCGCCGGCATGGAACTCGATCCAGCGCTCGAACCGCAGGTCACCATCACCAAGCGCGGCGAGGACACGGTGCAGGAATACCGCATCGGCGGTAAGCTCTACATGCTCAAGGTCACGCCGCCGCACGGCGTGTCGTATTACCTGGTCGACGACCGCGGCGACGGCAAGTTCAGCCGCCAGGAAAGCCTCGATTCCGGTGTGCGCGTGCCGCAGTGGGTATTGATAAACTTCTAGGATGTCGGTTTTCACCACGGTAAGCCGTGACCAGCTTGCCGCGTGGCTGAAGCATTATTCCCTGGGCGCCCTGGAGGATTTTCAGGGTATCGCCAGCGGCATCGAAAATACCAATTACTTCGTCACCACCCGCCACGGACGCTACGTCCTGACGTTGTTCGAAAAGCTGCGGGCGGAGGAATTGCCCTATTTCATCAACCTGCTGTCCCATCTCGCCGCGCACGGCATTCCCTGCCCCCGCCCGGTCGCCGACCTCGATAACCGTTTCCTCGGCACGCTCAACGGCAAGCCGGCTTGTCTCGCCTCCCGGCTGGAGGGAGTTTCGCCGCAGGCGCCGCAAGCCGGAGAGTGCGCCCAGATCGGCGAATTGCTCGCCGACCTGCATCTCGCCGGGCATGGTTATCCGGCGCGCATGGCCGACCCGCGCGGCACGGCATGGCGGCGATCGGTGGCGGCGCAACTGCTGCCGGTATTGCCGGCGGACGAAGGCGCGCTGCTCGCCGCCGAGCTGGAGTATCAGTCCGTCCAGGACTTTGGCGCCCTGCCGGGCGGGGTGATCCATGCCGACTTGTTCCGCGACAACACCTTGTTTCAGGAAGGCCGCCTGAGCGGTGTGATCGACTTCTACCTGGCTTGCGACGGCGCCTGGGCTTACGATTTGGCAATCGCCGCCAACGACTGGTGCGTGTTGCCAGGCGGCGCGCTCGACGCGCTGCGTTTGTCGGCGATGGTGCAAGCCTATGGCCAAATCCGTCCGTTCACCGCCGGGGAGCGGGCGGCGTGGCCGGCGCTGTTGCGCGCCGCCGCCTTGCGTTTTTGGCTGTCGCGGCTGTACGATGCCTACTTTCCGCGCCCGGGCGAACTGACCTATGCCAAGGATCCCGGCCATTTCCGCCGCATCCTCCAGGCGCATATCGCCGGCCCGCCCGATTTGGCGGGTTGAATTCGACTAAGGGGAATATCACAATGGAATCGCATCAAGTAGGCGCCGCCCAAGGCTGGCGCTGGATCGTCGACGGTTTTGAACTGTTCAAGAAAAACCCGCTGATCTGGATTGTCCTGTTCGTGGTGTATTTTCTCGTCGTCATGGCGATGTCGGTCATTCCGCTGGTCGGGCCGCTGGTGATGTCGCTGCTGGCGCCGGTATTCGCCGCCGGCTTCATGTTCGCCTGCCGCGACCTGGAAAATGGCAACGAACTGGAACTGCGCCACCTGGTCGCCGGTTTCATGCACAACACCAGCCAACTGGTGACCGTCGGCGGCCTGTACCTGGTCGGCTCCATCGCCATCATGGGGGTGATGATGTTCGCCGGCGGAGGCGCCATCCTCGGCGCCTCCGCGCTCAACGGCATGCACGGCGGCGAGCCGCCGGACGTGGCGATCGGCGCCATGGGTGGCATGCTGGTGGCGCTCCTGTCGATGCTGCTGCTGCTGATTCCCTTGCTGATGGCCTACTGGTTCGCTCCGGCGCTGGTATTCTTCCACGACATGCCCGCCGCGCAGGCGATGAAAGCGAGCTTTAACGCCTGCCTGAAAAACTGGCTGCCCTTCACCGTCTACGGCTTCGCCGGCTTCGGCCTCTTCGTCGTCGCCTTGATCCCCTTCGGCCTTGGGCTGCTGGTGCTGATCCCGGTGATTACCGCGTCGATCTACACCGGCTACAAGGACATCTTCGCAATCGTCCCTGCGGCTCCCGTCACGGAAGCTGCTGAAGACAGCGAATTCTAGCAGCCTGTCGGACTTGAAGAATCGTAGCGAAAATTCGGCTGGGCGAGGACAGATTTTGCTGGTTTTGCAGGTCAATAGTTATTCTATTGACCAAAAAAGCGGCAAAATATGGACCGGCCAGGCGGATTTGCAGCCGATTTCCTTTAAGTCCGACAGGCTGCTAGGCTTTAGGAGGCGCTAAGCCGCCGTCAGCTTGGCGTATTCCAGCGCCAGCCATTTGGTGCCGGCGTCGCGGAATTTCACCTCGACCCGGGCGTCGCTGCCGCCGCCTTCGCAGTTGACGATCACCCCCGCGCCGAACTTGGGATGCGTGACGTTCTGGCCGATGCGCCAGGGCGAACCCGGTGTAGAAGTCGCGTGGCGCGCCGGTGCGGGTGAGCTATCCCAGGTGCCGCCGTAGCCCGTGCTCATTGCGCTATCGGTGAAGGTGCGGCGGGTGTTGACGGCCTTGAGCAGTTGCGCCGGAATTTCATCGAGGAAGCGTGACACCAGGCCGTAGCGGAACTGCCCGTGCAGCATGCGGCTTTGCGCGTAGGAGATGTACAGGCGCCGCCGCGCGCGGGTGATGGCGACGTACATCAGGCGGCGTTCTTCCTCCAGGCCGTCGCGTTCGTTGCGTGAATTCTCGTGGGGGAACAAGCCTTCCTCCAGCCCGCTCAAAAATACCGCGTGGAATTCCAGCCCCTTGGCGGCGTGGACGGTCATCAACTGGATCGCCTCGCTGCCGGCGATGGCCTGATGCTCGCCGGCTTCCAGCGCGGCGTGGGTCAAAAAGGCGGCAAGGCTGCCGTCCTCGTTCTCGGCGACGAAGCCGGCGGCGGCATTGACCAGTTCGTTGAGGTTCTCCACCCGTTCCGCGCCTTCCTTTTCCCCCTGGTAATGCAGGACCAGGCCGCTCTTGTCGAGCATGTGCTCGATCTGTTCGTTGAGCGGCAGGCCGGCGCAGTCGGCGCGCAGCGCCTCGATCAGCGCGGCGAAATTGCCGATGGAGGCACCCGCCTTGCCGCCCACCGCGCGCATGCAGGCGGCCTCGAAGAGGTTCACCCCGCGCTGCTTGGCGGCATCCTGCAACTGCTCCAGGCTGCGCGCGCCGATGCCGCGCGCCGGGAAATTGATGACCCGCAACAGCGCCCCGTCGTCATCGGAACTCGCCATCAGACGCAGGTAGGCGAGCGCGTGTTTGATTTCCTGGCGCTCGAAGAAGCGCAAGCCGCCGTAGACGCGGTAGGGCATGGCGGCGTTGAACAGGGCATGCTCCAGCACCCGCGACTGGGCGTTGGAGCGGTAGAGGATGGCGATGCCGGAAAGCGACACCCCCTCGCGTTGCAGCGCCCTGGCCTCATCCACAATGAAGGACGCCTCTTCCTGGTCGGTGGCAGCCTCATACAGGCGGATCGGCTCGCCCGCCCCTTCTGCGGTCCACAGGTTCTTGCCGAGGCGCCCGTCGTTGTGGTGGATCAGGGCGTTGGCGGCGTCGAGGATGTTGCCGTGCGAGCGGTAGTTCTGCTCCAGCTTGATTACCTGGCGCACCGCGAAATCGCGCTCGAACTCGTGCATGTTGCCGACGTGCGCGCCGCGGAAGGCGTAGATCGACTGGTCGTCGTCGCCCACCGCGAACACCGCGCTTTCCGGCCCGGCTAGCAGCTTCAGCCAGCGGTACTGGAGACGGTTGGTGTCCTGGAACTCATCCACCAGGATGTGGCGGAAGCGCCCCTGGTAATGCAGGCGCAGCGCCTCGTCGCGCTTCAGCAACTCGTAGCTCCTCAGCAGCAGCTCGGCAAAATCCACCACGCCCTCGCGGCTACACTGGCGGTCGTATTCGGCGAACAGCTCCTGCATCTTGCGGGTAAAGCTGTCGTAGGCTTCCACCGCTTCGGCGCGCAAGCCCTCTTCCTTGTTGGCGTTGATGAAATGCTGCACCTGCTTGGGCGGGAATTTCTCTTCATCGACGTTCAGCGACTTCAGCAGCCGCTTGATCGCGGAAAGCTGGTCGGCGGAATCGAGAATCTGGAACAGCGCCGGCAACCCCGCCTCGCGGTGATGGGTGCGCAGCAGGCGGTTGCACAGCCCGTGGAAGGTGCCGATCCACATCCCCCGCGTATTGATCGGCAGCATCGCCGACAGGCGCGTCAACATCTCCTTGGCTGCCTTGTTGGTGAAAGTCACCGCCAGGATGCCGTGCGGCGTCGCCTGCCCGCTCTGGATCAGGTAAGCGATGCGGCTGGTCAGCACCCGCGTCTTGCCGCTGCCGGCGCCGGCCAGGATCAGCGCCGATTCGTGGGGCAGGGTGACGGCGGCACGCTGCTCGGGATTGAGGCCGTGGAGAAATGGGTAAGGCATGGCAAAGGATTATAACAAAGCGGCGGCGGGCGGGATGGCAAGCCGGGCGCCAACCCCCGGATAATTCATCCCCCTCAATCCCGTTAGCCACGGATGAATACGGATTGACGGGGATAAGCCATCAGGCTGGCGAAGATTTACCGATCACCCGGCGGAGGCAAGAAGCTGTTTTAGAAAATGTCATCCACTCCAACTCAAGCTGGGTTGGTTTTTTCCTTCCCTCTCTCTTGTGCCCAAGCCGTTAGGCTGTCGAGTATGCGGGGGAATTTGTAAAACAGCTTCTAAGGCATACGCCTCGCAGGCCATTGATAATCCGTGATTATCCGTGTCAATTCGTGGCTGAACGGCTTTTTCTAGGGATATTGTTTGGCGCGGCCTGCGAGAAAAAATCCAAAAACTGGAAAGCCAGGCAAAGGCGGCGCATTGACCGCCGTCCCGGTCAGGGTTGGCGCGGGCCGCTCAGGGCGGAGACGATTTCCACCTGGTTTGCATAAATGTCGCGCCGTTTGTCGTAAAGGGGGATGGTGGTGCCGTTGAGCCGGGTTTGCGCCAGGGCGTCGAGATCGACGTCGGCGATAACCACCTGCTCCATGTTCACCACGCCCTCGGCGGCGATGCCGTCGCGCGAGAAGGAAAAATCCGAGGGCGTCAGGATGCTCGCCTGCCCGTAGTGCATGCCCAGGCCTTCCACCGGCAGGTTGCCGACGGTGCTGGTCATGGCAACGTAGACTTGGTTCTCGATGGCGCGCGCTTGCGCGCAATAACGCACGCGCCAGAAGCCCTGCCGGTCGTCGGTGGACGAGGGAACGAAAAGGATGTCCGCGCCCGCTTCGCAAACCTGCCGCGCCAGTTCGGGAAATTCGATGTCGTAACAGATCAGGATGCCGATGGCGCCATAATCGGTCTGGAAGAGATGCAGCTTGTCGCCGGCCGCCGTGTCCCACTTATCCCGTTCCCAGCGGGTGCGGTGGATTTTGTCCTGCATGAACACCCCGCCTTGCGGCGAGAACATGAAAGCCGTGTTGTAGAGCAGGCCGTCGCGGAGGTTGGGGTGGCTGCCGGCGATCAGATAGAAATTGTACTTCCTGGCGATTTCGGCCATGAGGTCCATGTAGCGCGGCGTGAAGTCGTGCATGCGCCGCACGGCGGACTTGATGTTTTGGTCCCGATCGAGGAAGGACAGAAGCTGGCTGGTGAAGATCTCCGGCAGCATCACGAAATTTGGTTTGTATTCCGCCGCGGCCTTGAGGGTGAAGCGTACCTGATTTTCAAACCCCCCCCAGTCGCTGATGGGGCGGAGCAGATACTGTATGGCGGCGATGCGAACTTTCAAAGGATCTCTCCCTCGGGAATGCGCGTCGGCTTGTTCTTGTTGTAGCGCGGGTTGAGCCAGACGATCAGCGCGGCATGCCCCAGGCTTTCCTGGTCTTCGGGAATATAGCCGCTGACCGTGCCGCAAAAGCGGAATCCCTCGCCCAGTTGGAAGCTGAGCACCGGGTCGTGGATGTCGCCCCATACGACTTTCTGGGCATAGAGCTGCGCGGATATTTGCTCGGCATAGCGATGGTAGCCGGGCAGGCGACCGCAAGCGATGATCCGCTTGAGATTCATCGCCCGGCACAAGCGGCGGCGCGCCTGGTAGAGCGCGTGGCCGATGCCCGCGCCGCGCAGGTGCGGGTGGACGAACACCTCCGCGCCATACAGCGTGCGTCCTTCCGGGGTGTGGGTATCGAAGCTCCCGCGGGCGGTGATTTCCTTCCAGGTGTGCTCGACCTGCCATTCGTCCCACAAGACGATCAGCGCGCTGGCGGCGCCGACCAGTTCGCCGTCGATTTCGGCGATGATCTGCCCTTGCGGAAAGATTTCGAGCTGATGCCGCATCAACTCCTCGCGCCATGGCGGGATCGAGGGGTAGACGCGCCGCTGGAGTTCGATCAGCGGCGCGATGTCGCTGCGGTGCGTGTGGCGGACAATGACGTTATGGCGCATCGGTGGGCGGCGTTTTCCGGTTGTTGTTTCCTCGGTGGGCTGAATACTAGAGCAATAAGGGGGGAAACTCAACGCCGCCCGCGAAAGGTTCCCCGCGTCCTGCCGATGCGCGCCTTCGCGGTTTCGGCCGGAACTTCCGGCCGAAAAAAAACCGGCCACCTGAGTGGCCGGCTTCCTCCTCCCCTTCTCTTTGGACGGGCTATTTTTTCTTTTTCTTCGCGATCATGTCGTGGATGATCGGCGTCAGAATCACTTCCATGGCGAACCCCATCTTGCCACCCGGCACCACGATGGTGTTGGGGCGCGACATGAAGGAGTCGTGGATCATGCGCAGGTAATAAGGGAAATCCACGCCGTGCGGGTCGCGGAAGCGGATCACCACGAAGCTCTCGTCGGGCGTCGGGATGTCGCGGGCGATGAACGGGTTGGAGGTATCCACCGTCGGCACGCGCTGGAAGTTGATATGGGTGCGCGAGAACTGCGGCGTGATGTAGTGCACGTAATCGTTCATGCGGCGCATGATGGTATCGACGATGGCGGCGGCGGAATAGCCGCGCTCGGCGCTGTCACGGTGGATTTTCTGGATCCATTCGAGGTTGACGATGGGCACCACGCCGATCAGCAGGTCGGCGTACTTGCTGACGTCGATGTCGCCGTCGATCACGGCGCCGTGCAGCCCTTCATAGAACAGCAGGTCGGTGCCCTTCTCGATGTCTTCCCAGGGGGTGAACTCGCCGCCCTTGAGCTTGGTGCCGAGGCGCTGGTTATGGTCGGCGGCTTCGTCGTCGTTATGCAGGTAGTAGCGTTTTTTGCCGCGCCCGGTTTCGCCGTAGGTCTTGAACAGATCCTCGATCTTGTCGAACAGGTTGGCTTCCGCGCCGAAATGGCTGGGGGCGCGGCGGCCTTCCTTCTCGGCGGCGGCGATGGCGGCTTTCATTTCCACGCGGTTGTAGCGATGGAAGCTGTCACCCTCGACCACGGAAGGCGTCAGGTTTTCGCGGCGGAAAATGTGGGTGAAGGCATTCTTGACCGTGGTGGTGCCGGCGCCGGAGGAGCCGGTGACGGCGATGACGGGGTGTTTGTTCGACATGGCTTGGGTTCCCTAAAGATAACTATTGGCGCAGTATAGCTATTTTGCAAAATAGTCGTCATTCGATTATTGAATGACTCTATAAATGGCGTTTTTTGTATAAGACATAAGAGCGGCGGGGGCTTGGTGAAGGAAGGCGCGGCGGATTTCAAGGGAAAATGGAATAACGCCACGGCGATGTATAATCGGTACGATTAATCGTTCACTTAAGGTTGTTTTCCATGCAAGCGCATTACACCCCGGCGGAAATCGAACGCCAGGCCCAGGCCTCCTGGGAAGAATCCCAGGCTTTCCGCGCCGTCGAGACCGCCGGCAGGCCGAAATACTACTGCCTGTCGATGTTCCCCTACCCTTCCGGCAAGCTGCACATGGGACACGTGCGCAACTATACCATCGGCGACGTGCTGTCCCGCTACCACCGCATGCAGGGCTACAACGTGATGCAGCCGATGGGCTGGGACGCCTTCGGCCTGCCGGCGGAGAACGCCGCCATCGCCAACGACGTGGCGCCCGCCAAGTGGACCTACGCCAACATCGACTACATGCGCAACCAGCTCAAGTCGTTGGGATTGGCGATCGACTGGTCGCGCGAGCTGGCGACCTGCAAGCCCGATTATTACCGCTGGGAGCAGTGGCTGTTCACCAAGCTGTTCGAAAAGGGGCTGATCTACAAGAAACTCGCCACGGTGAACTGGGACCCGGTCGACAACACCGTGCTGGCCAACGAGCAGGTGATCGACGGGCGCGGCTGGCGTTCCGGCGCGCTGGTGGAGAAGCGCGAAATTCCCATGTATTTCATGAAGATCACCGCTTACGCCGACGAACTGCTGAGCGAACTCGACAACCTGCCGGGCTGGCCCGAGCAGGTGCGCACCATGCAGAAGAACTGGATCGGCAAGAGCTACGGGGTGCGCTTCGCCTTTCCCTATGAGCTGGAAGGCAAGGCGGAAAAACTCTGGGTTTACACCACCCGCGCCGACACCATCATGGGCGTGACCTTCGTCGCGGTCGCCGCCGAGCATCCCTTGGCGACCTATGCCGCCCGGCACAATCCGGCGCTCGCCGCCTTCATCGAGGAATGCAAGCACGGCGGGGTGGCCGAGGCCGACATCGCCACCCTGGAAAAGAAGGGCATGCCCACCGACCTGAGCGTCACCCATCCGCTTACCGGCGAGCAGGTGCCGGTGTGGGTGGGCAATTACGTGCTGATGGGCTACGGCGAGGGCGCGGTGATGGCGGTGCCGGCCCACGACGAGCGGGATTTCGGTTTCGCCAAGAAATACGGCTTGCCGATCAAGCAAGTGATCCAAGTCGAAGGCGAGCGTTTTTCCAGCGACGCTTGGCAGGAATGGTACGGCGACAAGGAAAAGGGGGCGTGCATCCATTCCGGCAAGTACGACGGCCTGAATTATGGGCAAGCCGTGGATGCCATCGCCTCCGACCTGAAAACCAAGGACTTGGGCGACAAGCAGGTGCAATACCGCCTGCGCGATTGGGGTATTTCGCGCCAGCGCTACTGGGGCTGCCCGATTCCCATCATCCATTGCCCGTGCTGCGGCGATGTGCCGGTGCCGGAAAAAGACCTGCCGGTGGCGCTGCCCGAGGATGTGAAGATCGACGTCGGCTCGCCGATCAAGAAAATGCCGAGCTTCTACGAAACCGTCTGTCCCAAGTGCGGCGGCAAGGCCGAGCGCGAAACCGACACCATGGATACCTTCGTCGAGTCCTCCTGGTACTACGCCCGCTACACCGGCCCGGACAACGCCCAGTCCATGCTCGACCGCCGCGCCAAATATTGGCTGCCGGTCGATCAGTACATCGGCGGCATCGAGCACGCCATCCTGCACCTGCTCTACGCGCGCTTCTTCCACAAGCTGATGCGCGACGTCGGGCTGTTCGGGGAGGGGGCTGTTCTCTCCGCCGATCGCCCTCACCCCAACCCTCTCCCGCCTGCGGGAGAGGGGGCGGTCGTCGCGCAAAGCGCGAGCCAAAATTTTAACGAGCCGTTTACGAAATTACTTACCCAGGGCATGGTGGTGGCGCCGACCTTCTACCGCGAAACGCCGGGAGGCAAGAAACAGTATTTCAATCCCGCCGAGGTCGATGTCCGGCTCGACGAGCGCGCCCGCCCCGTCGGCGCGACGCTCAAGGCCGACGGCCAGCCGGTGACCATCGGCGGCACCGAAAAGATGTCCAAGTCGAAGAACAACGGCGTCGATCCGCAAATCCTCATCGACACCTACGGCGCGGATACCGCGCGCCTCTTCATGATGTTCGCCGCGCCCCCGGACCAGCAACTGGAGTGGTCGGACGCCGGGGTGGAAGGCGCATTCCGCTTCCTCAAGCGCCTCTGGAAAGCGGTTCATGACCATGTCGAGAAGGGCGTGGTGGAAGCCAGCCGCGGCGGCGAATTGTCCGCCGAACTGAAGGCGCTGCGCCTCCAGATCCACGCCACCATCCAAAAGGTCAGCGACGATTACGGCCGCCGCCAGCAATTCAACACCGCCATCGCGGCGGTGATGGAGCTGATGAATGCCCTCGCCAAATGCGGCGACGCCAGCCCCGCCGGGCGCGCGGTCATGCAGGAAGGGCTGGAGGCGGCGGTGCTGCTGCTGGCGCCCATCGTGCCGCACGCCAGCCAGGCGCTGTGGGGCGAGCTGCGCCCCGGCGCGAACCTGCTCGACGCGGCTTGGCCGGAGGCCGACGAGCGCGCGCTGGTGCAGGATGAAATCGAGCTGATGCTCCAGGTCAACGGCAAGCTGCGCGGCAGCATCACCGTCGCCAGGGAGGCGGCGAAGGAGGCCATCGAGCAGTTGGCGCTGGCCAATCCCAATGTACGGAAATTCATCGAGGACAAACCCGTGAAAAAAGTCGTGGTAGTGCCGGGGCGGCTGGTCAATGTGGTGGTCTAGCGCTCGTCTCGTCTTCGCCGTCGTGCTGGCGACGGCCTTGGCCGGCTGCGGCTTCCAGTTGCGCGGCAAGGCCGATTTGCCTTTCGAGACGCTCTATATCGAGAGCGCCAACCCGGTTCTGGTTGCCGACCTCCAGCGCGCGGTCGCCAGCGGCAGCCGCGCGCGCGCCGTCACGCGCCCCGGCGATGCCCAGGCTGTGCTGCGGATTACCGGGGAAAGCCGCGAAAAACGCATCCTTTCCTTGAGCGGGGCGGGGCGGGTGCGCGAATATTTGCTGGTTTACCGCCTGGCGTTTCGCGTCACCGACCGCCAGAACCGCCCGATGCTGGCGGAGCAGCAGATCGAGCTGCGGCGCGACATGACCTACGACGATGCCTTGGTGTTGGCCAAGGCCTCGGAGGAGGAAATGCTCTACCGCGATATGCAAAGCGACGTGATATTCCAGATTCTGCGCCGCCTCGACGCGGCTCGGCCGGCGCCGCCGCCGGAAGCCGAAGACTGAGCCATGCGCGTCAAGCCGGAGCAGTTGGCGGGGCATCTCAAGCAAGGGCTGGCATCCTTGTATCTGGTGTTCGGCGACGAACCCCTGCTGGCGCAGGAAGCGGCCGATGCCATCCGCGCCGCCGCGCGCCGCGAGGGCTACGGAGAGCGTGAACTGTTCACGGTCGAATCCGGCTTCAACTGGCAGAACCTGCTGGCCAGCGGCAGCAACCTGTCGCTGTTCGCCGAAAAGCGCATCGCCGAACTGCGCATGCCCACCGGCAAGCCGGGGGTGGAAGGCGGCAAGGCGATCGAACAGTACTGCGCCAGCCTGCCGCCGGATACCCTGACCCTGGTGACCTGCCCCAAGCTCGACAAGACCCAGCAGGGCGGCAAATGGTTCAAGGCGCTGGAGGGCGCCGGGGTGGCGGTGCAGGTGTTTCCGGTGGAACGGCCGCGCCTCGCGGATTGGATCGGTGTGCGGCTGGCGGCGCAGGAGCAGCGCGCCGAGCGCGACGCCCTGCAATTTCTCGCCGACCGGGTGGAAGGCAACCTGTTGGCGGCGCATCAGGAAATCCGCAAGCTCGGCTTGCTCTATCCCGCCGGCGTATTGACGTTCGAGCAGGTCAAGGAAGCGGTGCTCGATGTTTCGCGCTATGATGTGTTCAATCTGGCGGAAGCCATGCTGGCCGGTGAAGCGGCGCGTTTCGCGCGGGTGCTGGAAGGCTTGCGCGGCGAGGGCGTGGCGCCGACCCTGGCGCTGTGGGCGCTGACCCAGGAAATCCGCACCCTGGCGCGTCTCGCCCTGGGGCAAAGCCGGGGCGTTCCCTTGGCGCAGGGCATGCGCGAGGCGCGCGTCTGGGAATCGCGCCAGGGGCCGGTCGAGCGCGCCCTCAAGCGGATGAGCGGCGGGCGGCTGGTGGCGGCCGTCAAGCGCGCGGCGGTGATCGACAGGACGATCAAGGGGCTGGAGCGCGGCGATGTGTGGGACGAATTGCTGCAATTGGGCATGATGGTGGCCAGGGTTTGATCGGTAGTTGTCGTGCTTGTCCCTGTGCGAAACGTAAAAACGGGAATTAGGGGTAGCCTTGGTGGTTTTGACAATAGACAGCCTCTGTGATGAAGCGCGACGATTTTCCAATGTCGAAAGCACTTTTCCCGAGCCATTGTTGTTCGGCGTAACCGATGGTAAAGCCGTCGGCACCTATTTGGAGCATAAGTTTCGGGACTACCTGTGCGAGCGGGGTTATGAATTTGAAGAAGGTAATTCTGCCAGCGGCATTGATTTTCCCGGGCTTGGCGTGGATATGAAAGTTACCAGTGCACGCCAGCCACAGTCGTCATG
Source organism: uncultured Sulfuricella sp. (assembly GCA_964505475.1). Lineage (GTDB taxonomy): Bacteria > Pseudomonadota > Gammaproteobacteria > Burkholderiales > Sulfuricellaceae > JAGXQV01. Next base: position 23,629 of record CAZDIJ010000012.1, read on the forward strand.
CCCATTCAAGTCCGCCCGGCAAAAGATTTATGGGCTTGGTTATTCATTGATCGTTTTCGTGTATGACAAAAATGATGATGAAGCCGGTCGCACCTCCACGCTTGAAATTACCAATACAATCTTTGTCGAAACCAGGCGTACCGCAGATTTTCAGATGACCAAAGGATTGCGCGACATTCTCGACAACAATGGCAATGCTGATGATGTCATGGCATTTATGGTCGAAAAGAGCTTGCCTGTGGACGAAATAGAATTAAACCGCTTGGCTGCGGAAATTATGCGGAAAAAACCGGAGCAAGGCTATCTCACTATCTCCAATGCGCTGCAATGGCGGCTGCAATATACACGGGTAATCGAGAAAGCTGGTGAAATCGAAGGGGTGCGGGCGATTTGCCGAGGGCAAGACATATGAGCGACAGCCGCAAGCGCCAAATTGAGTTTGGGGATTTTCAAACGCCGGACGACTTGGCGCAGGTCGTGTGCGGACGGCTGGTGGCTTTGGGTATTCACCCGGATTTCGTGATTGAGCCGACCTGCGGGAAGGGGGCGTTTGTTGTGGCGGCGGCGAATACTTTTCCCGGCGCAGAGATTTTGGGGTTTGAAACTAATGCTTCCTATCTCAATATATTACATAGCCGTTTGCTTGGATTGGAGCGTTCGACCCGGATTAGCCTAGAGCAGGCTGATTTTTTTAACACCGACTGGCGAAAGAAATTGGCCGACCGTACCGGAACCATGCTGGTACTAGGTAATTTTCCGTGGGTTACAAACTCCGTGCAAGGAGTTATCGGGGGGGCGAATCTCCCGGAAAAGTCCAACTTTCTGAGCCATAATGGGTTTGAGGCCATCAGCGGCAAGGCCAATTTTGATATTTCCGAATGGATGCTGCTGGAAGTGTTGCGCTGGCTTCAAGGCCGCACTGGAGATGTGGCCATGCTGGTGAAAACCGCTGTTGCCAGAAAAGTGTTAGCTCATGCCGAACGTCAGTCCATGGCGGTGCGCGAAGCGTTTCTGATTGGGATCAACGCGAAAAGGCATTTTGGCGCATCAGTGGAAGCGTGTTTGTTGGTCATCAGACTGTCCGCAGATTCGATTCCACCGAATCACGACTATACGATGTTTGAGAACCTGGAGGATGGTCGGGGGCGGCGTGTAGGCCACCGCCGTGGGCTTACCGTAGGCAACCTGGACACGTTCGAAACATGCGCCCACATTGTGGGGCAAAGCCCGCAAAAATGGCGTTCCGGCGTTAAGCACGATGCGGCGTCGGTCATGGAGTTTACCCAGACGGAACAAGGCTTGAAAAACGGCTTGGGCGAGTTGGTGGAAATCGAATCAACCTATCTGTTTCCACTGCTCAAGGGGTCGGATGTGGGTAGCGCTAGGCCGTGGCGTGGGAAATACGTGCTGGTGACCCAGCGTTATGTCGGGGAGTTCACGGAACCTCTACGCGAGCATGCACCCCTTACCTGGCGTTATCTGGAAAAACATGCCGGCATTCTCGATGCACGCGGCAGTACGATTTATGCGAAAGCCCCTCGTTTTTCCATATTCGGCATCGGGGATTATGCGTTTCGTCCCTGGCGAATTGCAATTTGCAGCCTCTATAAATTCCTAAGGTTCCGTTTGGTCGGCCCGATTGACGGGCGCCCGGTGATGTTCGACGACACGATTTATTACCTGTCGTTCGATACGGAAATGGAGGCTCGCAATATTTTGGATAAACTGATGTCTGGGCCGGCGTTGGATTTGTTGTCCGCCTTGATATTCTGGGATGAGAAACGTCCGATCAAAACGGGTATATTGAATGTGCTTGACTGGTCTTTACTTGATTCTCCACAGAGTAAGTCACGCGGGCAACTGTCTTTCAACCTGACGCAGCCTCCCTTCCGGTGTTAGGGATTTATTAAGGTGATTTAAATGGACGTGAAAAGTTACATGCAAAACCTCGGCAAGCAGGCGCGCGCCGCCTCCCGAGCGATGGCCAGCGCCGACACCAACGCCAAGAACCGGGCATTGCTGGCGATGGCCGCCGCGATCCGCCGCGACAGCGCCAAACTGGTCGCCGCCAACGCCCAGGATCTGGCCGAGGCCAGGGAGGCCGGGCTGGAAGCGGCGCTGCTCGACCGCCTGACCTTGAGCGAGAAAGGTGTGGCGGGCATGGCAGAAGGGCTGGAACAGATCGCCGCGCTGCCCGATCCGGTGGGTGAAATCACCGGCCTCAACTACCGTCCTTCCGGCATCCAGGTCGGCAGGATGCGCGTGCCGCTGGGCGTCATCGGCATCATCTACGAGGCGCGCCCCAATGTCACCGCCGACGCCGCCGGGCTGTGCCTGAAATCGGGCAACGCCGCGATCCTGCGCGGCGGCTCCGAAGCGCTGCATTCCAACCAGGCCATCGCCGCCTGCGTGCGCGAGGGGCTGAAGGCCGCCGGCCTGCCCGAGACCGCGGTGCAGGTGATCGAGACCACCGACCGCGCCGCCGTCGGCGAACTCATCACCATGAAGGATTACGTCGACGTGATCGTGCCACGCGGCGGCAAGGGGCTGATCGAGCGCCTCATCGCCGAGGCGCGCATTCCCGTCATCAAGCACCTGCATGGAGTGTGCCACGTCTATATCGACGACGAGGCGGACCACGCCAAGGCGATCAGGATCGCCGACAACGCCAAGACCCAGCGCTATGGCACCTGCAACACCATGGAAACCCTGCTGGTGGCGGAAAGCGTGGCCAAGGCTGTCTTGCCCCCGCTGTGCAAGATCTACCTCGACAAGGGCGTGGAACTGCGCGGCTGCCCGGCTTCGCGCGCCATCGTCGCGGAAATGAAGGAAGCCTCCGAGGAAGACTGGCACACCGAATATCTGGCGCCGATCCTGTCGATCCGGGTGGTCAAGGACATGGATCAGGCGATCGACCATATCGCCGCCTACAGCTCGCAGCACACCGAATCCATTGTCACCGAAAGCTACACCAAGGCGCGCCGCTTTCTGCGCGAGGTGGATTCCAGCTCGGTGATGGTGAACGCCTCGACGCGCTTCGCCGACGGCTTCGAATATGGCCTGGGCGCCGAGATCGGCATTTCCACCGACAAGATCCACGCGCGCGGGCCGGTCGGCCTGGAAGGGCTGACCAGCCAGAAATTCATCGTGCTGGGGGACGGGCATGTCCGGGGCTGACCCGTTGCGCCTCCACCGTCATCCGCTGGCGCGCGCCGCCTTGCTGGTCTGCGGCACGGCGGCGGTGGCGCTGGGAGTGCTCGGGATTTTTCTGCCGTTGCTGCCGACCACCCCTTTTCTGCTGCTGGCCGCGGCGTGTTACGGCGCCAGCTCGGAGAGCGCTTACCGGCGCCTGCTGCGCGCCCCGCTTTTGGGACGCTACATTGCCGACTACCGCGCCGGCAAGGGCGTGCCGCGGCGGGCGAAAATCCTTGCCCTGTCGATGCTCTGGGCTTCCCTGGGCTATACCGTGCTTTATACGGCTGTTCCGGCATACGTCAAGCTTGCCCTGCTTCTCGTCGGCGCTGGCGTTTCCTGGTATTTGTCGCGTCTGCCCGCTGCCGAAAGGCGTGTCGGCGATGGCAGCGCCCAAGCCGGATTGGCGCGGGAAACGGCCTGAAGCCAATGTCGGCGCCCGGTCTCCTCGGCATACTCGGCGGCACCTTCAACCCGATTCATTTCGGCCATCTGCGCATGGCGCTGGAATTGGCGGAAGGGCTGGACCTCGCGGAAATCCGCCTGGTTCCGGCGGGAAATCCGCCGCACCGCGAGCGTCCCGACGTGACGCCGCAGCAGCGCCTGGACATGGTGCGCCTGGCGGTCAGCGACAATCCCTGGTTCCGCCTCGACGAGCGCGAAATTTTCAAGGAAACGCCCTGCTATACCCTGGAAACCCTTACCGAAATGCGCGGGGAACTGGGAAAGGAACAACCCTTGTGCCTGCTGATGGGGGTCGATGCCTTCTGGAGCTTGCCGACCTGGTACCGCTGGCGCGAGCTGTTCGATCTGGCGCACATCGTGGTGGCGCACCGTCCCGGCTTCGGCAGCGCGGAGCGCTCCACGGCGTTTCCCGCCGAACTGCACGAAGAGCTGGAAAACCGCCTGTGTCATGACGGAAAAGCGCTGCACCAAGTGCCGGCGGGGATGATCGTCACCTACCCTGTCACCGCCCTGGACATCTCCTCGACGCGCATCCGCGCCTTGCTGCGGCAACGCTTGAGTCCGCGCTATTTGCTTCCCGGTGCGGTTCTCGATTATATTTTGACCAATAAATTATATAGTTAAAGGAAACTATGGAGTTACAAGCCATGAAGCAGGCCGTGGTGGCCGCGCTGGAAGACATCAAGGCCAAGGACATCGCGGTGCTCGACGTATCCGCCATGACCAGCATGACCGAATGCATGATTATCGCCAGCGCCGATTCCAATCGCCAGACCCGTGCGCTCGCCAATAACGTCCAGGAAAAGCTCAAGGAGCTGGGGACGCCTCCCCTGGGCGTGGAAGGCGAGGACAACGGCGAATGGGTGCTGGTGGATTTCGGCGCGGTGGTGGTGCACATCATGCAGCCGGCGGTGCGCGAATACTACAGCCTGGAGGAGTTATGGGGCGGGCAGCGCCCCGCCGGCGCCAGGCCGAGGATGGCCGCGCTGCCCTGATGCGGCTGCTGATCGTCGCCGTCGGCCACAAGATGCCGGATTGGGTGGCGGCGGGCTTTGCCGAATACGCCAAGCGCATGCCGCGCGAGGCGCGCATCGAGTTGGCGGAAATCAAGCCGGAGAAACGCGCCGGCGGCAAGACCGCCGAGCAGGTGAAAGAGGCGGAAAAATCCCGCATTCTGGCGGCCTTGCCCAAGGATTGCGAACTGGTGGCGCTCGACGAGCACGGCGACATGCCCACCACCCTGCAACTGGCGGAAACCCTCAAGGGCTGGCTCGGCGGCGGGCGTGACGTGGCGCTGGTGATCGGCGGCGCCGACGGGCTGCACGAGGAGGTCCGCCGCCGGGCGGGCAAAACGCTGTCGCTGTCGCGTTTCACCTTGCCGCACGGCCTGGCGCGGGTGGTGCTGGCGGAACAGCTTTACCGGGCGGCGTCGGTGATACAGAATCACCCCTATCATAGAGAATGAACTTGCGACGCATATATCTTGCCTCGCGCTCGCCGCGGCGCCGCGAACTGCTGAAACAAATCGGCGTCAGCTATGAAATGCTGCTGCTGCGCGAGGACATGGCGCGCGGCGCCGATGTCGATGAAACGCCGTTGCCGGGCGAAGCGCCGTTCGATTACGTGCAGCGCATCGCCCAGGCCAAGGCCGCAACCGGCTGGCTGCGCGTCGAGCAGCGCCGCTTGCCGCATCTGCCGGTGCTGGCGGCCGATACCGCAGTGACGGTGGGCGGGCGCATCATGGGCAAGCCCGCCGACGGCCAGGCGGCAATCGAGATGCTGGGCGCGCTTTCGGGACGCGAACACGAGGTGTTGAGCGCGGTGGCGCTGGCTTTCGAGGATCGGCTGACGATGCGTCTGTCGGTGTCGAAGGTCGGCTTCAAGACCTTGAGCGCCGAGCAGATCCGCCGCTACGTCCTGACCGGCGAGCCGCTCGACAAGGCCGGCGCCTATGCCATCCAGGGAAAGGCGGCGGCCTTCGTGGCATCCCTGTCCGGCAGCTATTCGGGGGTGATGGGCTTGCCGCTCAGCGAAACGGCGGAATTGCTGGCGGATTTCGGCATGGAAATTTTGTGAAGACGGGTTGAGAGCGGAGAGTCGAGAGTCGAGAGCAGCCTCTGCGCTCTCGACTCTCGACTAACTACTCTCGGCTGAATTCATGAGTGAAGAAATACTGATAAACGTCACCCCCCAGGAAACCCGCGTCGCGGTGATGGAACAGGGTGCGGCGCAGGAAATCCACATCGAGCGCACCAGCAGCCACGGCCTGGTCGGCAACGTCTATCTCGGGCGGGTGTGCCGGGTATTGCCGGGGATGCAGTCGGCCTTCGTCGAAATCGGCCTGGAGCGGGCGGCGTTCCTGCACGTCGCCGACATCTGGCAGGATCAGCCCGCCGCCGAGAATCGTCCCATCGAGAAAATCCTTTACGAGGGGCAGACCCTGCTGGTGCAGGTCATCAAGGACCCGATCGGCACCAAGGGCGCGCGCCTTTCCACCCAGATCAGCTTCGCCGGGCGCTTCCTGGTCTATCTGCCGCAGGAAACCCATATCGGCATTTCGCAGCGCATCGAAAATGAAGGCGAGCGCGAAATGCTGCGCGAAAAGCTCCAGCATCTGCTGCCGTCCGAGGCCAGCGGCGGCTTCATCATCCGCACCATGGCGGAGACGGCGAGCGACAAGGAACTTTCGGCGGACATCGCGTATCTGCGCAAACTGTGGAGCGACATCCGCGACAAGGCGCAAAGCGCCAAGGCCACCGCCCTGCTCTACCAGGATTTGAATCTGTCGCTGCGGGTGCTGCGCGATTTCGTCAACGACGAAACCGGCGGCATTCTGGTCGATTCGCGCGAAACCTACCTGAAGATGCTGGAGTTCGCCGAAACCTACACCAGCAACGTCGCCGACAAGCTGGAGCACTACGCCGGCGAACGGCCGTTGTTCGACCTGCGCGGGGTGGAGGAGGAAATCGAGCGGGCGCTGTCGCGGCGCGTCGATTTGAAGTCCGGCGGCTACCTGATTATCGACCAGACCGAGGCGCTCACCACCATCGACGTCAATACCGGCGGCTTCGTCGGCGGGCGTAATTTCGACGACACCATTTTCAAGACCAATCTCGAAGCGGCGCAGGTGATCGCCCGCCAGTTGCGGCTGCGCAACCTCGGCGGCATCATCATCATCGACTTCATCGACATGGATAACGAGGAGCACAAGGAGATGGTGCTGGCCGAACTGCGCAAGGCGCTCGCCCGCGACCGCACGCGCATGTCGGTGAACGGCTTCTCCGCGCTCGGCCTGGTCGAGATGACCCGCAAGCGCACCCGCGAAAGCCTGGCGCACGTGCTGTGCGAGTCCTGTCCGACCTGCGGCGGGCGCGGCAACCTCAAGACCCCGCAGACCATGTGCTACGAAATCCTCCGCGAAATCCTGCGCGAGACGCGCCAGTTCAACCCGCGCGAATTCCGCATCCTCGCCTCGCAGCAGGTGATCGACCTGTTCCTCGACGAGGAGTCGCAAAGCCTGGCGCAGCTTGGCGACTTCATCGGCAAGCCGATCTCGCTGCAAGTGGAAAGCCAGTACAGCCAGGAACAGTACGACATCGTGCTGATGTAACCCATGTACCGTAACCGCCCGGACACCCTCCCCCTCGAAAGCTTCTTTCTGAAGCTTCCCGATACCTTGCTGCTGGTGTTCGACCGGGACGGCGCCGTGCACCGCATCAGCGAGGCCTGGTCGGCGGCGCTGGGCTATCCGCCCGGCGAGCTGCGGCAATGCAACTTTTTCGACTTGCTGCACGAGGACGACCGCGCCGCCAGCCGCGAAAAATTGGCGGCGATGAGTCGCGACAGCGCCACCCTGCGTTTTTCCAGCCGTTGCCGGCGTCTCGACGACGGCTATCTCGGGGTGGCCTGGAACGTCAGCTTCGACGAGGAGGAAGGGCTGTATTTCGCCTCCGCCCACGAAACCGCCTACAACCTGGGCGGCGGCGACGCCCACTTACCCGAAGTGTTCATCGACGGCCTGACCGGATTGCCCAACCGCAGTCTGTTTCTCGACCGCGTGGCGCATATTCGGAAACGCAGCGAGCGCCGCAAGGACCTGCAATTCGCCGTGCTTTATTGCGGCCTCGACCGCTTCAAGGTGGTCAATCACAGTCTCGGCCACCGCATGGGCGACCTGCTGCTGATAAACGTGGCCAACGTCATCCGCGGCACCATCCGCCCCACCGACATGGCGGCGCGCCTGGCCGGCGACGAATTCGCCCTGCTCCTCGAGGACATCCGCGATGTCAGCGCCACCCTGCTGGTGGTCAACCGCATCCAGGAAAAACTCAAGCTGCCTTTTTCCCTCGACGGCCACGAAGTGTTCACCAGTATTTCCTTCGGCATCGTCACCAGCGGCGAAGGCTACCTCCACGCGGACGAAATGATCCGCGACGCCAACATGGCCATGGTGCGCTCCAAATCGCTGGGCGGCGGCGGCTACGTGCTGTTCGACCAGGAAATGCACGACCGGGCGGTACGCCGCATGGCGTTGGAGATGGACTTGCGCCACGCGGTGGAAAGAGGCGAATTCCAGGCGTACTACCAGCCCATCGTTTCCCTGGCGGATCGCCGCCTGGCGGGATTCGAGGCGCTGGTGCGCTGGTGCCACCCGGTCAAGGGGCTGATTTCACCCGCCGATTTCATCCCGCTGGCCGAGGAAACCGGCCTGATCGTCCCGATCGGCCGCTGGATGCTGCGCGAAGCCTGCCGCCAGGCGCGCGACTGGCAGTTGCGCTTGCCGGAAAGCCAGCCGCTCACGGTCAGCGTCAATCTTTCGGCGCGCCAGTTGCAGCATCCCGGCCTGCTCGACGACGTGGCCGCCGCGCTCGCCGAAAGCGGCCTGCCGCCCGAGCTGCTCAAGCTGGAGATCACCGAAAGCGCGATGATGCAAGACGCGGAAAGCGCCATCGCCCTGCTCGAGCGCCTCCAGAAAATGCGGCTTCGCCTGTTGCTCGACGATTTCGGCACCGGCTATTCCTCGCTGAGCTATCTCCATCGTTTGCCCATCGACACCCTCAAGATCGACCGCTCCTTCATCATGCACCTGCACCAGAAGGAGACCGCCCGGCACTTCGTGGAAACCATCGTGCATCTCGCCCAAAAACTCGGGCGGGACGTGATTTGCGAAGGGGTCGAACTGGAAGTCCAGGCGGAAATCCTCGCCGCCATGGGCGCCGAATATTCCCAAGGATTCCTCTATTCCCGCCCGGTCGCCCCGCACGAGGCGGAAATGCTGATACTCACGGGACTGGAAAAAACGCCTTGAGCGCAGTGGGACGGCTTGGCGATGGGGGTGGCGGGGACGCGCCGGCCTTTGCCATCATGCCGGTATCATATTAGAATGTTTTCTAAATATCCCGCCCCTAAGCCGGATATAATCCTAGGCGGAAATCCCATCGGCATGGCAAATACCCAAGTCGTCATCATCGACGACACCGAAATCAATCTCACCCTGATGAAGCATCTGGTGAAAAAGCTCGATGGCTGCGAAGCGCATTGCTTCTCCGATTCCGCCCAGGGGCTGCAATGGTGCCTCGCCAATTCTCCCGATCTGATTATCGTCGATTACGTGATGCCGGCGCCGGACGGCCTGGAATTCATCCGGCGCTTTCGCGCGGCCACCCAGGGCGGGATCGACATTCCGGTGCTGATGATTACCGCCAACGACCAGAAGGAAGTGCGCTACCAGGCGCTGGAGGCGGGCGCCAACGATTTTCTCACCAAGCCGGTGGATACCGTCGAGTTTCATGGCCGCCTGAAAAACATGCGGACATTGCGCGACAGTCAGAAAAAGCTCGCCGACCATGCCGCGTGGCTGGCGGATGAGGTAAAAAAAGCCACCGCCCAGATTCTGGCGCGCGAAAACGAAATCATCCTGCGCCTTTCCAAGGCCACCGACTACCGCGATCCCGAAACCGGCGCCCATATTCTGCGGATGGCGCACTATGCCAGGCATATCGCCGTGAATCTCGGCATGGAGGAGGCCGCGCGGGGGTTGCTGTTCCAGGCCGCCCCGATGCACGACATCGGCAAGGTGGGGATACCCGACCACGTCTTGCTCAAGCCCGGCAAGTATGAGCCGGAGGAATTCGAGATCATGAAGCGCCATGCCCGCATCGGCCATGAAATTCTTGCCAGGAGCCAGGTCCCGGTGCTGCGGGCGGGCGCGGAAATCGCCTTGACCCATCATGAAAAGTTCAATGGCGGCGGCTATCCCGATGGGCGCAAAGGGGAGGAAATTCCGCTGTTCGGCCGGATTTGCGCCGTGGCGGACGTTTTCGACGCCCTCACGTCCGTCCGCCCCTACAAGGATGCCTGGGACATCGAGCGCGCCGTGGCGCTATTGCGCGAGGAAGCCGGCGGGCATTTCGATCCCGTTTGCGTCGAGGCCTTCCTCATGAACTGGGGCGAGGTTCTGGAAATCAAGCAGGGAATACAGGATGACCCGCCCGCCGGAAATTTGCCCTGATTCCGCCAAGCAGGAAACCCCGCTTCCCCATGAAGCCCTCGACGTGCTGACGGAACGCTTTCTCGAACAACAGTATCCGGCGTCCCCCGGAGAAATCGCCGCCGATGTCCCGGCGCTCGAACGCTCCGCCCGCGCCACCCCCCATTCAAAGGCTATCCCATGATCGCGCGCCTCAGTATCCGCACCAAGCTGGTATTCATTCTTCTCATCCCCATCGCCGCCCTGCTGTTTCTCTCGGTCGGCGGCGTCAGGGAAAAATCCGCCGTCGCCGAAGGCATGGACAGCATCGAAATGCTGGTGCGCCTGGTTGTCAAAACGGGCGAGGTCGTTCATGAGCTGCAAAAGGAAAGGGGCATCTCGTCCGGTTTTCTCGCCAGCGGGGGCAAGCATTTCGAGGAGGCGCTGACCGCACAGCGCCTGGCCACCGATCGGGCGAGCAAGGGATTGGAAACGCTCGCGCGGGAACTGGAGAAAAACCGCCATGCCGCTCCGCACGATCTGCCGCTCGCGGCGGCATTGCGGAAATTACGGGAGGTTTCCCAGCAGCGCGCGGCGGTCGATCGGATGCAGGCCGACGCCCCGCATTCTTCCCGCGGTTATAGCGAAATCATCGGCGCCTTGCTCGAAATCCCCATGCAACTGCCCAGGCTGGGGGGCGGCAACCCCGAATTGACCCGCTCCTCGCTGGCCTATATCGCGCTGCTGTTCGTCAAGGAATACACCGGGCAGGAGCGCGCGCTGCTCAATAACGCTTTCAGCGCCGGATTTTTCAGCGCCCCCCTGCACCACGACTTCATCGCCAACCTTGCCATGCAGCTTGCCTATATGCAGCAGTTCCAGGCTTATTCCTCGGAGGAGCAGAAGGCTTTTTACGGCGGCAGGATGCAGTCGCCCGAGGTGTTGGAGGTGGAGCGCATCAAACACTACGCGCTGCTGCGCGCCGCCCGGCCGGTGACCGGCCAGCCGGCGGCGGCGTGGTTCCGTGCGGCGACGGTTAAAATCGACCGGCTATACGAAGTCGAGAAAAAGCTGGCGGACGACTTGCTCGGCCAGGCGGGGCGGGTCCGCCGCGACGCCCAATCGACGATGACGGCGCTTGCCGCTTTGACCGCGGCCGCCATTGCGCTGGCGCTGATGCTGTCGCTGGCGCTGATCCGCAATATTCTGCGCCAGCTTGGCGGCGAACCGTGCCTGGCGGCGGAAATCGCCCAGAAGGTGGCGGCCGGCCAGCTCGATGCGGAAATTCCGGTGCTTCCCGGCGATACCTCCAGCTTGATGGCGTCGGTCAAAATCATGCGCGATGCCCTGGCCGGGATGATCGAGGAGGCCGGCCGCGTCAATGCGCGCCTCGAACGGCGGGTAGCGGAGCGCACCGACAAGCTCAACGCCAATCTGGCGCAGATGAAAAAGCACCTGGCGGAACTGGAAAGCCAGCAGTTCGCGCTCGACCAGCACGCCATCGTCAGCATCACCGATATTCACGGCAACATCATTTATGCCAACGACAAATTTTGCGAGATCAGCCAGTATCCCCTCGAGGAGTTGCTCGGCAAGAACCACCGCCTCGTCAAGTCCGGGGTTCATCCTCGCGCCTTTTACGAGGATTTGTGGCACACCATTGCCTCGGGGCGGGTGTGGCATGGCGAAGTCTGCAACCGCGCCCGCGACGGCAGCCATTACTGGGTCAACGCCACCATCGTGCCGTTTCTCGACGAAACCGGGCTGCCCTACCAATACGTCAGCATCCGCACCGACATCACCGCGCAAAAACGCATGGGCGAGCAGATCGAGGAAAGCCGCCGCTTCCTGCAAGGCTTGACCGATGCCCTGGGCGAAGGCGTTTACGCGGTCGATCCCGCCGGAAATTGCACTTTCGTCAATCCCGAGGCGGCAAGGCTGCTGGGCTGGAGCCGGGAAGAGTTGCTCGGCAAGCCGATACACGAAGTGATCCATTACCGGAAAGCCGACGGAGCGCCGCCCGCCCTCATGGGGCAGGCTTTCCATTCCGAGGACGATTGTTTTACCCGCCGCGGCGGCGAAACCTTTCCGGTTTCCCTTGCCGCCGTGCCGCTTATGGAAGATGGGCGGATCAAGGGGAGCGTTGCGATTTTCCAGGACATCAGTCTGCGCAAGCAAACCGAACGGGCGCTCAAGAGCGCCAAGGAGGCCGCCGAAGCGGCCAGCCGCGCCAAGAGCGATTTTCTCGCCACCATGAGCCACGAAATCCGCACGCCGATGAACGGCATCATCGGCATGACCGAACTGGCGCTGGATACCGAGTTGTCGCCGGTGCAGCGGGAATACCTGGAAATCGTCAAGGTTTCCGCCGATTCGCTGCTCACCGTCATCAACGACATCCTCGATTTTTCCAAGATCGAAGCCGGGAAAATGGAGATGGATGAAGTCCCCTTTTACCTGCGCGACATGCTGGCCGATGTCGTCAAGCCCCTGGCGGTGCGCGCCGAACAGAAGGGCGTGGAGCTGATCTGCGATGTGGCGGCCAGCGTGCCGGATTGCCTGATAGGCGATCCGCATCGCATCAGGCAGGTAATCGTCAACCTGGCGGGTAACGCCATCAAGTTCACCGGCGAAGGGGAAATCGTGGTGCGGGTGGTTCCCGATTTCCTGGGCAAGCACGAGACGATGCTGCATTTCATGGTGTCGGATACCGGCATCGGCATTCCGCAGGAAAAGCAGGCGCAGATTTTTGAATCCTTTTCCCAGGCCGACAATTCCACCACCCGCAAATACGGCGGCACCGGATTGGGGCTGACCATTTCCAGCCGCCTGGTGCAACTGATGGGGGGGCGCATCTGGGTGGAGAGCCAGCCGGGGCAGGGCAGCACCTTCCATTTCCTGGTGCGCCTGGGCATCAGCGACGACGGCGAAATCGTCTGTCCGCACACCCAATCCGCCGACCTGTATGGCGCGCGCGCGCTGGTGGTGGACGACAACGCCACCAACCGCCGGGTCTTCTCCGAAATGCTCGGCAATTGGGGCATGCAGGTCGATACCGCCGAACTCGGCATGGTGGCGCTCGACCGCCTGTGGCGCGCCGCCGGCAGCGAACGGCCTTATCAATTGGTGCTGCTCGACGTGATGATGCCGGAAATGGACGGTTTCGAGGTGGCGCGGGAAATCCGCCGCAATTCGGCGACCGCCAAGGTGCCGGTGCTGATCCTGTCGTCGGCGCTGCGCGGCGACAGCGGCGCAATCTGCCGCGAATTGCTGCTGAATGCCTGCTTGACCAAGCCGGTCAAGCAATCCGACTTGCTGAAACACATCCAGGCCGCGCTCGGCGCTTCCGCGCAGAGCAAGCATTCCCTCCGGCGGCGGATTACCCCGTCCCACACCAGCGACGGGCTGCATATCCTGCTGGCGGAAGACAATCCGATCAACCAGAAGCTGGCGGTGCACCTGCTGGAAAAGCACGGCCACCGGATAACCCTGGCTAACAACGGCCTGGAGGCGCTGGATGTCCTGGCGCGAGAGGAAGTTGATTTGGTGCTGATGGATATGCAGATGCCTGAAATGGATGGCATCGAAACCACGCTGCGCATCCGCGAACGGGAAAAAACCGGCAACGAACACATTCCGATCATCGCCATGACCGCCAACGTCATGCAGGAAGACCGCCAGCGCTGCCTGGAGGCCGGCATGGACGGCTATGTTTCCAAGCCGATCAACAGCGAGGCCTTGTTCGCCGCCATTTCCGGCGTCTGCCTGACTTCTCCGCTGGCGCCGACCGCCTCGGCGGAAGCCGAGCAAAGCCGGGAACCCGCTTTCGATTACGCGAGGGCGCTGGCGGGCGCCGACCAGGAAATCATCGCCATCATCGGCGCCGATTTCCTCCAACAGGCGCCGGCCTATCTTACCGCCCTCGATACCGCCATCGCCGCCGCCGATTGCAATACCGTGGCGCGCCTCGCCCACACCTTGAAGGGCTTGCTCGGCAATTTCGCGGCGAAACCCGCCATGGAAGCCGCCCGCGCCATCGAGCAGGCCTCCCGCGTCCAAATGCCGGAGCACCTGGAACCGCTGCGCGGCAAGCTGGGACTGGAGATGGAGCGCTTCGCCGCCAGCTTGCGCGCCGTGCTGGGGGAATAGGCCTCCGCGGAGCCATACCGGAAAACCGCCGCCATGCCCAAGAATCCCGGCCCACAAACCTGGCATGCGGATTTTCTCGTCCGCTCGCCCATGATGGCGCCGCTGCGGGCGGCGGGAGAGCGCCTGCGCGGCGCGGCGTGGCCGGCGCTGGAGGCGATGCAGCCGCCGGTGCCGATTTATACCGCCAGCGGCCAGCCGCTCCGCTTCGTCCCGCAAGGCGCCAAGCCGGCCTGTTTCGCGGAACAGTACGAACCGCGCATCACCCTGCGCGGCGAAGTGCAGACCCGCACGGAAAACTGGCACGACCTGTTCAATGCCCTGGCCTGGCTCGCCTTTCCTCGCGCCAAGGCGGCCATCAACGCGCAGCACTACCGCGCCGCCGTCACCCAACAGCCCGGCCGGAATCGCCATCCGGCGCGCCACAAGCTCACGCTGTTCGACGAAAGCGGGGTGGCGGTGCTGTGCGCCGACCCGGAACTCGCCCAACTGTTGCGGGAGCACCGTTGGAAGGAGCTGTTTTGGGAGCGGCGCGAGGCGCTTGCCCGCGCCATGGTTTTCTTCGTCTTCGGCCATTCGCTTTATGAAAAGGCGCTCCACCCCTACATCGGCCTGACCGGCCACGGCCTGATTCTGCCGGTGGGAAAGGATTTTCTCGGGGAAGGCGCGCAGGGGCGGCTTGCCGCGCTGGATGCCTTGTTGGCGGAGCGGCTGTCCCAGCCGCACAGCCTGGCTTTTACCCCCGTCCCCTTGCTGGGCGTGCCGGGCTGGTGGGCGGGCAACGAAATCGAAACATTCTATGACGACAGCGGCTATTTCCGGCCGAAGCGTCCGTAGTTCCGGCTAGTCTGCTTTATCCTAAATTCCTTATTTGAACCACGGGGAACACAGGGAAAAACCGGGGAAACATCCAGTGGAGAGAGATCGACTGTTCACCCGCTGGGTGAGTGACATATTTTTCATGCCTCGCTGCAATTCCAGCATTTCCCCGTGTTCCCCGTGGTTGAACCGCGTTTTTTAGGTTTATGCACCTTGCCGTAAGCCGCCAGCAGGCGCTGGTGCATGTCGCACCCCGCCAGTTTCATGCCCGGCGCGGGAATGCCGAAAAAGCGCTCGCTACCGTCGAGCAGTGACCGTGCCCGGCGCAGGGATTCCGCGCCGTACAGGTGTTCCAGCGCGGCGCCGTAGCGGGTGCTCTCTTCGAGGTTGAGCAGGCTCTCGACGCAGCGGTAGACGCGGCGGCGCGCTTCGTCGATCTGTTCAAAATGGCGCACCCAGTCGCAGCCTTCGCGGATCGCTTCCTCGTCGCCGACGGCCAGCGCCAGCAGGGTTTTCAGTTCGCCCACCCGCAGGTCTTCCCAGAGGGTGCCGGGGTCGGGGGCGAGGCCGATCAGCCCGGCGACCGGGCGCTGGTCGTCGAGGCCGAGATCGTCGAGGGCGGCCAGCAAATCGGCGCATTCCGCGCCGTCCAGCTCGCTCAAGCGCAGGATGGCGGGGCGCACGGCATTGCCGGCGCTGGTGTTTTCCCATTCCAGGTCGTCCACCGGGTAGATTTCCGACATGCCCGGCACCAGGATGCGGCAGGCGTAGACGCCGAGGTGGGTGAAGTCGGCGACGTAGACATCATGCCCGTCGGCATGCAGGCGCGCCAACTGCCATGCGTAGTCTTCCTCGGTGGTGTTGCTGAAATTCCAGTCGGCGAATTGGAAATCGGGGCTGTCGCCGAGGAAATTCCAGCTCACCACGCCGCTGGAATCGACGAAATGGATTTCCAGGTTGGGCGCGCTGGCGATTTCCTCCAGGTCGAAGCCCGGCTCGGGGAAGCCGCCCAGCGCGTCCAGCCCGCGCCCTTGCAGCAGTTCGGTGAGCGCCCGTTCGAGGGCGATCTCGAAGCGCGGGTGGGCGCCGAAGCTGGTGAAGCAGCCGTGATCCGCCGGGTTGAGCAGGGTGACGTTCATCACCGGGTATTGCCCGCCCAGCGAGGCGTCCTTGACCAGGATGCCGAACCCCGCGGCGCGCAGGTCGCGGATGTCCTCCGCCATGCGCGGGTAGCGGGCGATCACCGCGTCGGGCACGTCCGGCAGGCACAGCCCCTCGGCGATGATGCGGAACTTGACGTGGCGCTCGAAGATTTCCGCCAGCGCCTGGGCGCGCGCCTCGGCCTGGGTGTTGCCGGCCGACATGCCGTTGCTGACGTAGAGATTGCCGATGATGTTGACCGGGAACCACACCGTGGCGCCGTCGCGCTGGCGCACGTAGGGCAGGGCGCAGATGCCGCGCGCGGCGTTGCCGGAGTTGGCGTCGACCAGCGTTTCGGCGGGAATGCTGTCTTCCGGGTTGTAGAATTCACGCAGTTCGGGGGTGAGCAGCCCCTTCGGCCAAGCCTTACCCTTGCCCAGGGGAAACCACTTTTCCTGGGGGTAATGGGTGTAGGCGCGGCTGGCGATGTCCTCGCCCAAATAATAGTGAGTCCAGAAGTAGTTGCAGCTCATGCGCTCGAAAAACTCGCCCAACGCGCTCGCCAGCGCGGCGTTGCGCGACGCGCCCTTGCCGTTGGTGAACATCAGCGGGCAGTCGCGCTCGCTGACATGCACCGACCAGATGTTGGCCACCGGATTCAGCCAGGAGCGTTCCTCGACATGAAACCCCAGCGCCGCCAGGCGGGCTTGCAGGGTGGCGATGGTGGCTTCCAGGGAGGCGTCCTTGCCCGGGATGAAGCTTTCGGTGTGCATGAGGGTATCCGGCTGTTCGAGGAAGGGGAATGATACTGGAATTTACTCGAAAAAAAGGGCGCTCTCGAGCGCAAAAAAAAGGCGCCCGAGGGCGCCCAAATTCGGAGGAGTTGAAAGAAGAGCGTTATTCGACGCGCTCTCCGTGCAGGCTGACGTCCAGCCCTTCGCGCTCTTCTTCTTCGCTGACGCGCAGGCCGACCACCATGTCGATCACCTTGAGGATGATGAAGGTCATAATCAGGCCGTACACCACGGTGACGCCGACGCCGAAGATCTGGGTGATGACCTGGCCGCCGTTGCCTTCCAGCAGCCCGGCGGTGCCGCCGATGTCCTTGACCGCGAACACGCCGGTGAGGATCGCGCCGACGATGCCGCCCACGCCGTGGACGCCGAAGGCATCCAGCGAATCGTCGTAGCCCATCATCTTCTTCAGCGAGGTGGCGCCCCAGAAGCACACCACACCCGAAACCAGGCCGATAATCAGCGCGCCCATCGGGCCGACGAAGCCGGAGGCCGGGGTGATGGCCACCAGGCCGGCGACCGCGCCGGAGGCGATGCCCAGCACGGAGGGCTTGCCCTTGCCCATCCACTCGGCGAACATCCAGGCCAGTGCGGCGGCGGCGGTAGCGACTTGCGTCACGGCCATCGCCATGCCGGCACGACCGTCGGCGGCTACTGCGGAGCCGGCGTTGAAGCCGAACCAGCCCACCCACAGCATCGCCGCGCCGACGATGGTCAGCACCAGGTTGTGCGGCGCCATCGGTTCCTTGCCGTAGCCGATGCGCTTGCCCAGGACGATGGCCGCCACCAGGCCGGCGATACCGGCGTTGATGTGCACCACCGTGCCGCCGGCGTAGTCCAGCACGCCTTTGGTGGCGAGCCAACCGGCCACTTCGGGGTCGGCGTTGGCGGCCCACACCCAGTGCGCCACCGGTGCGTACACCAGCAGCGACCAGGCGGTCATGAACCACAGCATGGCGGAGAACTTCATGCGGTCGGCGAAGGCGCCGGCGATCAGCGCCGGGGTGATGATGGCGAAAGTCATCTGGAACATCATGAACACCGATTCGGGAATATTCTGTCCGTCGGCGCCGGCGAAATCGCCCACGCCCATGCCGTTGAGGAACAGCCGGTCGAGGCCGCCGATGAACGGACCGCCGTCACGGAACGCCAGGCTGTAGCCGGCTACCATCCAGACGACGGTAATCAGGCAGGTGATGGCGAAGCTTTGCATCAGCGTGGCGAGCACGTTTTTCTTGCGCACCATCCCGCCGTAGAACAGCGCCAGGCCGGGGATGGTCATGAACAGCACCAGCGCCGTGGAGGTGAGCAGCCAGGCGGTGTTGCCGGTGTCGAGTTTCTTCTCGACGGCGACAGGCGCTTCTTCGGCGGGAGCGGCCGGAGCCGCCTCGGGAGCGGCAGCCGGCGCGGTGACCGCGGGAGCGGCCTCGGGCGCCTTGGCGGGGTCGTCGGCCAGAGTCATTCCGCCCCACATCAGTGCGCCCAGGAACAGCAGCATATTGCTTAAACGTTTCATGGTCTTGATCTCCTTAGCGTAAGGTCAGAGTGCATCCGGGCCGGTTTCGCCGGTACGGATGCGCACCACCTGCTCCACGTCGTAGACGAAAATCTTGCCGTCGCCGATCTTGCCGGTCTTGGCCGATTTCTCGATGGCTTCGATCACCTGATCCACCATGTCTTCCTTGATCGCCGCTTCGATTTTCACCTTGGGCAGAAAATCGACGACGTACTCGGCGCCACGGTAAAGTTCGGTGTGCCCCTTTTGCCGCCCGAAACCCTTGACCTCGGTGACGGTGATGCCCTGCACGCCGATCGCGGAAAGGGCTTCGCGCACTTCGTCAAGCTTGAACGGCTTGATAATTGCGGTAACCTGTTTCATGTTCGCTCCTTAATGATGGGATTAACGCTGGCCGGGTTTCAGAACGACTTGGAAACCGACACGAGATATTGGCTGCGGCCGTTGTTTTTCCCGGTCGCCGGAATGAAGTAGCCGGCATCCTTGGCATTGGTGTCGGTGTAGGCCACGCCGACCAGATAGCCGTTGATGTCCTTGGTCAGGGAGACCTTGTAGTCGGTATAGGTGTACAGCGAATCGTTGCTGACGCCGCCGATGCTGCCCTTGTAGGTCTGCTTGCCGGCATGCAGGCCCAGCGTCAGCTTGTCCGCCACCTCGAAGTTGGCGGTAAGGTCGATGTAATTGGAGTTCTTGGCGTTGTCGACGCCGAAGGTGTCGCCCAGGCTATGCGAATATTTGACGGTGAACCATTTGTAACCCAGTGCGCCGTAAATTTCGTCGGTATCCGGTTTCACGAAGCCTGCGGGATAGCTGCCGGGATAGTTGTAGCGCAGATAGCCCACGTCGTAAGTGAAGTCCTCGGCAAAGCTGTTCTTGTAGCCGAAGTAGGTGTCGATCTCCAGGCTGGCGCTCACGCCATTGCCCGGGTCGCTGATCCAGCTGATGTTGGAACCCCAGATGCCGGCGTACAGGCCGCTGCTGTGCGCATAATCGAAACCGCCTTGCAGCGCCGGCTTTTCGTTGGTCTGGGTGATGCCGCGGTAGATGTACTGGCTGAACAGACCGACGTTACCGGTCAGCGTGTGTTCCGAAGCAGGTGCGTCGGCGGCGGCGGCGGAAACCGACAAGCCGCTCAGGGCTGCCAGCAACAGGGAATGCGTCAGTTTGCTCATAATCAGGTTCCTTTCTAAAAAATTGTCGAAAAAACGATGCGGTGAACCATTAGCATTTGCCGTGCCAGATAAATAATACGTTGTTATTCAATGTGTTGTTTCGCGGCGATGAAATCCGCTCGGTGCCGAAGCGCCACTTTGAAGCAGCATGCGCGGCGTGCGCACCAAAATGGTGCGACTATGCCGGGGTATGCCATGGGGATTTTTTGATACACTGCGCGTTTAGTGTTAAACGATGAAGAGAGATTTCCATGAAATCTACGCCACTGGATGAAATCGGCGCAAAGATCAACGACCTGCTCGCCGACAGCCCGGCACGGGATATCGAGAAAAACCTCCGCGCCGTAGCGCAAAGCGTTGCGGCCAAGTGCGATTTGGTGCCGCGCGAGGAATTCGAGGTGCAGCAGGCGATCTTGCTGAAAACCCGCGATATGCTCGAGGCGCTGGAAGCGCGCGTCGCCGCCCTGGAAAAACAGTTGCCGCCGTCCCGCTGAGAACCCGATATGTCCCTGGCCGTCCTGTACAGCCGCGCGCTGGCCGGCATGGAGGCGCCGCCGGTGGTGGTCGAAACGCACCTGTCCAACGGCTTGCCCAGCTTCACCATCGTCGGCCTGCCGGAAGCGGAGGTCAAGGAAAGCAAGGACCGGGTGCGTTCGGCCTTGCTCAACTCGCGTTATGAATTCCCGGCACGGCGCATTACCGTCAATCTGGCGCCGGCGGACTTGCCCAAGGAAAGCGGCCGCTTCGATCTGCCGATCGCCTTGGGAATACTGGCGGCTTCCGGGCAAGTCGCGGCGGACCGCCTCAAGGATTACGAGTTTGCCGGCGAGCTGGCCTTGACCGGCGAATTGCGGCCGGTGCGCGGCGCGCTGGCGATGACCTGCAAGGCCAGCAAGGACGGGAGAGGCTTCGTGCTGCCCAGGGAGAATGGCGATGAAGCCGCCCTGGTGCGCGAGGCGCGAGTCTATCCGGCCGGTTCGCTGCTGGAAGTCTGCGCCCACCTTTCCGGCCAGGGCGAGCTTGAGCGGCATGCCGGTGGGACGCTCGCCGCCGCCGGCGAAGCATATCCCGATTTTAGCGACGTCAAGGGACAGGCGCACGCCAAGCGTGCGCTGGAAATCGCCGCCGCCGGCGGCCACAGCCTTTTGATGTCGGGGCCGCCAGGCACCGGCAAAACCATGCTGGCATCGCGCCTGCCCGGCATTCTTCCGGCGATGACCGACGAGCAGGCGCTGGAGTCCGCCGCCGTGCAATCGCTGGGCAACGATGGCTTCCGCTTCGCCAACTGGAAGCGCCGCAATTTCCGCTCACCCCACCACACTTCTTCCGGCGTGGCGCTGGTCGGCGGGGGAGGCAATCCGCGCCCCGGCGAGGTTTCCCTGGCGCACCACGGAGTGCTGTTTCTCGACGAATTCCCGGAATTCGAGCGCAAGGTGCTGGAAGTCTTGCGCGAGCCGCTGGAATCCGGGCATATCACGATTTCCCGTGCGGCGCGCCAGGCCGAGTTTCCCGCCCGTTTCCAGTTGGTCGCGGCGATGAATCCCTGCCCTTGCGGCTACCTTGGCCATCCCGGCGGCAAATGCCATTGCACGCCGGATCAGGTCGCCCGTTACCGGGGACGCATTTCCGGCCCGCTGCTGGATCGCATCGACCTGCAAATCGAGGTGCCCGCCCTGCCGGAAAGCGACCTGACCGGCCAGGCGGACGGCGAGAGCAGCGCGGCCATCCGCGCTCGCGTGGAAGCCGCCTACCAGCGCCAGCAGCGGCGCCAAGGTAAGCCCAACGCGGAATTGGCCACCGGGGAAATCGAACGCTTTTGCCAGCCTGACCCGGAAGGCGCATTATTGCTGAAGCAGGCAATCGGCCGTCTCGGCCTTTCCGCGCGCGCCTACCACCGCATTCTTAAAGTTGCGCGCACCATTGCCGATTTATCCGTTGACGAATCGGTCCATGGCAACCATGTCGCGGAAGCGATTCAATACAGACGCTTTGAAAGGAAATAAGATGGCCCGCAGGGACGACGACGATCACGTAAACGAAATATGGCAATTGATTACCAGCCGGGAGTTCTGGGTGCTGACCGGCATTGGCTTGGCGCTGCTCGGCATCCTGGTGACCGGCATGGTGATGCTGACCAATTTTGACATGGCGCGCATGAGCTGCGGCCGGCTGGGCGATCTGCCAGCCTACCTGATGTTCAATCTTTTCATTATTTTCGTGTTCGGCGGGCTGGTGGCGATGGGGGAAGGGTTCACCTATTTCGACAACAAGAAGCGCGGCTTTCCGGTCAAGAAAGGCTGGCTGATGACTTTTCTGGGCGTGGCGCTGTTGCTGGGAATCGCCGGGCTGGTGATGCTGAAGGTTTACTGCTAGCCGTTGTCCGTTGCCCCGGTGTTCAGGGTGAAGTTCGCAAAGCTGTTTTCTGCTTGAGGCTCGTCGCTTTTCTTTTCTTCCCGGACTTCGGCGCGCGGCGCGGAATTGTTGATTAGCCAGGACAGGTTGGTGGGCGAGTCCGAATTCGCCATCGCCTCGTCGAGGCTGATCTTGCCCGAATTGTAAAGCTGGAACAGCGCCTGCTCGAAGGTCTGCGAGCCGGGACTCATGCTTTTTTCCATCGCCTCCTTGATTTCGTCCACCTTGCCGTCCTTGATTAATTCGGCGATATGGGTGGTGTTCATCAACACTTCCACCGCCGGCAGGCGCTTGCCGTCCACGCCGCGCACCAGGCGCTGCGACACTACGCACTTGAGGCTGATCGACAAGTCCAGCAGCAGGCTGGGGCGCGCCTCGAAGGGGAAGAAATTGATGATCCGGTTCATCGCGTGGTAGCTGTTGTTGGCGTGCAGCGTGGACAGGCACAGGTGGCCGGTCTGGGCGTAGGTCATGGCGTGCTGCATGGTGTCCTTGTCGCGGATTTCGCCGATCAGGATCATGTCCGGCGCCTCGCGCATGGCGTTGACCAGGGCGTTGTGGAAGGATTGGGTGTCGAGACCGACCTCGCGCTGGTTGACCAGGGATTTCTTGTGCTTGTAGACGAACTCGACCGGGTCCTCGATGGTGAGGATGTGGCCGCTCTTGTTGCTGTTGCGGTGGTCGATCATCGCCGCCAGGGTGGTGGATTTGCCCGAGCCGGTGGCGCCGACGATGAGGATCAGGCCGCGCTTTTCCATCGCCATGTCCTTCATGATCGGCGGCACGCCCAGGCTTTCGAGGTCGGGGATCGTATTGGGGATCAGGCGGATCACCATCGCCACGCCGCCGCGCTGGCGGAACACGTTGACGCGGAAATTACCGACATCCGGCACGGCATAGCCGAAATTCATCTCCAGGGTGGCCTCGAAAGTGCCGATTTGCGCTTCGTTCATCAGGTTGTAGGCGATGCTTTTGGCCATCGTCGCGTCGAGCACCTGGTTGTTCACCGGGCGCGCTACGCCCTCGATCTTGATGGTGATCGGCGCGCCGACCGAGAAGAACAGGTCGGAAGCGCGTTTTTCCGCCATCAGCTTGAAGAGGGGGGTGATGTCCATGGGGTCAGCCGCGCCGGGTGCCGAACTTGGTGAAGTTGCTGGGCTTGTCGAGCAGGTGCTTGGCGAATTCGTCCATGAAGGCGCTGTTGATGTCTTCCGGGTCGTAGACGTATTCGGCGCCGGCCAGCATGTTGAAGTTTTTCGAGGCGATGGCGATGTTGGCGTTGTCGAAATCGCCGACGATCGAGAAACTGACCGGCACTACCGCCGGCACCGTGAATACGCCGCGATACACGTAGCCGCGCTCGTTCTTGAATTCGGCGTACTCGAACTTGATGCCGTTGCGCCACAGATAATCCTTTTGCCGCTCGATGGCGGTGGGATTGTCCTTTTCGACGGTATAGGTCTTGTTTTCCTGGCACTTGAAGCTGAACAGGATTTCCTTGAGGTGATCCTTGTGTTCGATGGTGATGTTCTTCACCGCCACCTTGTAGTCGCCTTGCAGCAGCTTGATGTCCTGCCCCAGGCCTTCGATGTAGTAGTTGCGGTAGAGCGGCAGTTTGAGGTCGTTGAGCTGTTTCGACAGGTCGTTGAGGTACTGGAACATCTCGCGCAGCTTGTTTTCCACCATGGCCATGCGCAACTCTTCCATGCGCATGCGGGTCTGGGTGGATTCGAGATCCTGCTGCTTCTTCGCCTCGGCTTCCTGCTTCAATTCGTCGAGAAAAGACATTACTTGCTCCCCCTGTTCCAGCCATCCACTTCCATGCCCGTCTCGAATTCGGGGGGCTGTTCCATGTGGCGCGCCAGGGCGTAGGCCGCCGTCGGCTGCATGTGGATGCAGGTCATTTTGACGTTGATCGTATGGCAGGCGCGCGCCAGCCGGTTGAGCCAATTGTAATAAAGCGGCTCGATTATCGCCAGTTGTTCCAGATCGTAATAAAGGCGCACGGAACCGCTGCGTTGCAGGCGCCGGACTATTTCTTCCAGCATGTTGCCGCTGTCGGCCACGTCAAGCCCCAGCGTCGGCTCCAGCAGCATGGCGCCGTTGCCGATCGGCGTCAGGTGCAATGCGGAATTAGCCATTTACGCCGTTTCAGCCGATTTTGTGGCTGACCTGGATGCCCATGCGGCGGAAGGCTTCCTTCAAGCCGTCGGACAAGGTGGCGCGGGTGGTGACGTTGCCCAGGTCGATGTTGAGGCTGGTGAGCGCCCGGGCGATTTCCGGGCGGATGCCGGTGAGGATGGCTTCGGAACCCATCAGTTGCACCGCGCGCACCATCTGGATGAGATGGTGGGAAACCTGCGAGTCGATATTCTTCACCCCGGTTAAATCCATGACCACCGCCGTGGCGCGCTCCTGGGCGATGCGGTTGAGCAGCGCCTCCATCACCAGCATGGTGCGGCTGGAATCGAGGGTGCCGATGATCGGCAGGGTCAGCACGCCGTCCCAGATTTCGGTGATCGGGGTGGCGGTCTCGCGCAGTTCGGCCTCCTGGGCGTAGATGGTTTTTTCCTTTTCCTCCAGGTAGGCCTGGAATACCGCCAGATTCAATTCGTTGAAAGTGGTGGAGAGGAACAGCAGGATGGTTTTCAGTTCGTCGAAATCCTGCGCCGAGGTTTTCTGCCCAGTACTGCCCTGGTCATGCTCCAGCGCCTCGATCAAGGCGCGCTGCATGAACTGGTTGAAACGCACCAGGTCTTCCACCCGGCCGCCGCGCACCAAAATTTGACGCGAGAGATTGTTGAAAAATATTTCCAGGGCGTGGAATTGGGGAGAAGCGTCGTCGAGCGGGTCCTTGGATTCCAGCAGCGCCACCAGCAGTTGAAAGAATTCGATGCTGAAATCGGAAATCTCATCCGCGCTCATCAGGTTGTTGCTGCCGCCGAACAGCATGCGGCCTTCTTTTTCGATGGCGCCGGTGATGTTGCCGATCTGGGTTTTAAGCAAATCGATCAGGCGGGAACTGAACTTGCTCTGGGTTTTTGCCATGGCATTCTCCTTAAATGCGAAACTCACATGGTGAATCGCTGTTTCATTATTATGGGGCGGCGGCTCGTCATGGCCGTCAGTGGATTCTGACCACGCACAATGACTGGTCGTCCGAAATTCTTCCCATGATATTCCCCAGCACGTAGGCGATCAATTGCGGCGGCTGGTTGAACAATCCCGGAAAGGATGCCTCGTCCCAACTGCGGCGGATGCCGTCGCTGGCGGTGAGGATGATGCCGCGCTGCTCGAAGGTTTCATGGAACGGCGTCGGCGATTTATGCTCTTGCCCCAGCACGCCGGGGGCGAAGGAAATCTTATGGAGCCGGTTGCGGTGATGGATTGCCGCGTGCATGTCGCCAACCCCCAGCAGTTGCAATTCTCCAGAGGCGAATGCCAACTCGCCGATCACCGCCACCGCTCCGCGCGTTCCGCGCAAGTGCCGGTCGGCCGAGGCCAGCGCGGTGGCGGGATCTTCGTCGAGCAGGTGGTCGGCCAGGTCGGCCGTGGTGTTCTGGGCATTCTCGCCATGCCCCAGGCCGTCGAGATGGAGCCAGCGCAAGCCGGCTCCATCGCGCTTGAGATAGATGCGGTCGCCGTTGAAGCGGTCGTCGGAGAGGGCGCGGGAAAACATCCCGACCTCGGCCGGATCGGCGCCGGGCTTGCGGGGTTCGCGGCCGAGGCGGAAGCGCGCCAGCACCGCCGTGCCGTTCCATTTGACATGGGGGCCGCCGGCCGTCTGGGTATAAATCGCCACCTCGTCGGCCAGCCGTTGGATGCTGCCCAAACCCTTGCCCAGCGTGCGCGAGGAAGAATAGCCGTCTTCCTGCGCCTGCTGCAAATTGGCGATGCCGGGGCCGTAATCGAGCGCGAGTATGTCCAGTGTCGGCCCAGGTTGCTGCCAAATCTGGATTTGTCCCTTGTTGCCGGCATATTTCACCTGGTTGCTGACCATTTCCGCCGCGACCAGCGCCATGTTCTCGCGCTGGACATCGGGAAAGCCGAGGCGCTGCGCGACCGACAACAAGCGGGAGCGCAGCAGGATGATCGAACTCTCGCCCTGTACCACCGCGGTATACAGCAGCTTGCTGGAGGAAATGCTGTCGAGTATGGCGGCGGAGGATTTATGGTTTTTTCCTTCCAGCCGCTGAGGGCTGCCCTTACGCTCGTTTCGCATAGCTCTCCAGAGCGGTGCAGTGCTCCGCGCAGCCGGCGTAGCCTTCGCGCTGACAAGTATTGACCACCACCCGGCCTCGCCCCGAGCGCTTGGCATGGTAGAGCGCATCGTCGGCGCAGCGGATGAATTCGGCGACGCTTTCAAACTGGTTTGATTCGCCGGAAAACGTAGCGATGCCGACGCTGACCTTGTTGTTCATCGCTTTCAATACTTCCAGCGCCCGCTTGCAACCGGTGGCGCCATTGGCGAACAGCAGCATGGCGAATTCGTCGCCGCCGATGCGAAAAGCCATGTCCACGTCGCTGCGGATCGCCTCGAGCATCGCCTGCGCGGCCTTGTTGAGATAGGCGTCGCCGAACTGGTGGCCATGTTGGTCGTTGATCTGCTTGAAGAAGTCCAGGTCGAGCAGCGCCAGCGAGAGATCCTCGTTGCCCTGGCGCAGGGCGCGGCGAAACGCCTGTTCGACTTTTTCGTCGAAAGCGCGGCGATTGTAAAGCCCGGTCAGCGGATCGGTTTCGGCTTGGCGCAGCGATGTCCGCAGCTCCTCCTGGCGCGCGGCCAGCACTTGCTGCATGGCCTCGATTTCCTTTTCGGTGCGGGCGCGCGTCTCGTCCAGGTAGCGCACCATTTCGGCATTGCGCTTGAGCAGGATGGCGGGATCGACGGTTTCGGTGGATTGCTGGAATTCGTGGCGCAGACTGGCGGCAAGCTGCTCGGTGGGCGGTTTTTTCAGGGCGACGATCGCCTGGCTTGCGGTTTCGCCCCATTCCACTTTCAGGCGGGTTCCGTCTAGCATCAGCCGGGCGGGCAACGGATAGCCGCTCGCCGCGCCATCTTCGCGCAGACGCTGCGCCAAATCCACCGTGGCGGAAGCTCCGGCAAAGGTATTTCCTCCCAATGCCTTGACCGCCGTCAGGATGAAATGGAGAAAATTCTGCAAATCCGGCTCAATCGCCAGATTGTGCTTGAGCAGCTCGATTGTCGCCACGCTCCGGGATAACCCCTCAATCGAAACAATGAGGGCGATTATGCGCCTATTCGCGGCAAATAAATACTGTCAGAAATATCAGGTTTGCTTCCACGGCAAGCCCTCGAAACGCCACCCGTTCACCGAGTTGCGGTGATGGTGGTTGTCCAGTTCGCCCTCGAAACCGTGCAGGACGTTGTATACCTCCGTCATCCCGGCCTGCTCCAGCGCCAGCCCGGCTTCGATGGAGCGCCGTCCGCTGCGGCAGATCAGCACCACCGGGCGGTTCATGCTGGCGGCCTTCTTCGAGTGGGCGACGAAATCTGGGTTGATTTCCCAGTCCGGGCCGTCATACCAGGGAATCAGGATGGAGTTGTCGGGGTGGCCGACGAAGAGGAATTCGATCTCGCTGCGCACGTCGATGAATACCGCTTCGGGGTTGCTTTGCAGGAACTCGTAAGCCTGCTTGGGGGTGAGATGTTGCATGGCGTTTCTCCGGTGGATTCAAAAAAACGGATGGGCGGGCGCGCGTTGGGCGGGGCGCCGACATCGGCGATGAAGCCAAGGGAAGGGAATTTGCATTTTACGGCACCATAATAAGCGCGCTTTATGTGCGCATAAACAAAATATATAGCAAAGCGGTGATTAATCCAATGATTAATTTCACGGCGCGGCGCAGACCGCCTGGAATCAAGTCAGTAGTGATTCCGGGTCGATCGCCGCGCCGGCGACCTCCACCACTTTGCGCCGCCCGTGTGCGCCGTGTTTCAAGGTAATGCAGCCGGCGGGCACGGCGAAGGCCGTTTTCAGGAAATCGAGCAGGGCGGCGTTGGCGGCGCCCTCCACCGGCGCGGCGGCGATGCGGATTTTCAGGGCATCGCCGTGCAGGCCGGCCACTTCGGTGCGCTTGGCGCCGGGCTGGATGTGCAGGGCGAGGGTGATCCCGCCGCTATTGCGCCGGTACCAGGCCATTACAGCAGCCTGCCCGCCAGGCTTTCCAACAGCGCCACCGGCACCATCAGCACCAGCTCGCAGAGGATGAACAGCACCAGCGGCGACAGGTCGATCCCGGAAATCGGCGGGATCAGGCGCCGCAACGGGCGCATGAAGGGGCGCGTCAGGCTGTCGAGCACCGGCGCGGCGGCATTGTAGGGGTTCACCCAGGAGAGAATGGCCTGGAGGAGCACCGCGCCGATCAGCAGGTGGATGCTGGCGCGCAGCAGCCGCACCGCGGCGAGGAAAGCGGCGGCGGGCAGCAGGCCGCCGCCCGGTACGCCGATGCCGCTCAGCCAGAAGGTGCCCAGCACCAGCAGGAGTTCGGCGCACCAGGCGAGCAGCAGCGACGCCAGATCCATCCCCCACAGGCCGGGAATCGCGCGGCGCAGCGGCTTGACTGCGAAATTGGTGAGGGTGGCGACGAACTGCGACACCGGGTTGTTGAAGGGGGCGCGGAAAAGCTGGAGATAGAAGCGCAGCAGCACCACGTAGACGAACAGCCCGAGAAGAATATCGAGCAGGAATTGGCCGGCTTGGATGAACATGGCCGCCTACCCCGCCCTGCCGAGTTCGTCGCCAAGCTCGCGCGAGCGTCCGGCGGCGGCCTGCACCGCCCGGACGATGGCCGCCTTGACGCCGTCTCCTTCCATGGCCAGCAGCGCCCGTTCGGTGGTGCCGCCCTTGGAGGTGACGCGGGCGCGCAGGGTGGCGAGGTCTTCGTCGCTGGCGGTGGCGAGCTTGGCCGCGCCGAGGAAGGTTTCCACGCTGAGGGCGCGCGCCTGGCCTGCCGGGAAGCCGAATTCGCGCGCGGCGGCCTCCAGCGCTTCCATGAAGTAGAAAGCGTAGGCCGGGCCGCTGCCGGAAACCGCGGTGATCGCATCCATGCCGGCTTCGTCGTCCAGCCATACCACCTTGCCGACGGCATCGAGCACGCCCTCGGCCTGGCGCTTCTGCTCGGCGCTGACGCCGGGCAGGGCAAACAGGCCGGTGATGCCGGAGAGGATCATCGCCGGGGTGTTGGGCATGGCGCGCACCAACTGCGTGTGGCCGCCCAGCCAGCGCGCCAGGTCCGAGCCGCGTACCCCGGCGGCGATGGAGATCACCAACCTGCCTGCCAGCCTGCCTTGCAACTGGGCGGCGACGCCATGCAGTTGCTGCGGCTTGACCGCCAGGACCACGATGTCGCAGGCGAGCGCGGCGTCATCGGCGCTTTCGTGGACGGAGACGCCGAAGGCCGCCCGCAGTCGCTCGCGCCCCTCGGGCGAGATTTCCACCACCCGGATGGCGGCGGGTGGGCAACCCTGCTTGGTCAGGCCGGAAATGAGCGCGGAGGCCATGTTGCCGCCGCCGATAAAGGTGATGTTCATGTGTTTAGCCCTAATAAATTGAACCACGGGGGACACGGGGAAAATCATTGCGGATAAGTATTCCCCGTGCTCCCCGTGGTCTTAACCTGCTTTATTTCTTGCCCCAAAAATTGCGCTGCCTACCCTGACGATGGTGGCGCCTTCCGCCACCGCTGCTTCCAGGTCGTCCGACATGCCCATCGACAGGGTGTCGAGCGCATAGCCCTGTTCGTTGAGCCGTTCCAGCAGTTGGCGCAAAGGGGTGAGGCGCTGCCGCTGCGAGGTTTTGTCGCCGCTCGGCTCGGGTATCGCCATCAGGCCGCGCAGGGTCAGTCGCGGCAGCGCCCGTACCGCGCGCGCCAATTCCGGCAATTCCCGCGGCGCGACGCCGCTCTTGCTCGCCTCGCCGCTGACGTTGACCTGGATGCACACCTGCAAGTCCGGCAGCCCGGCGGGGCGTTGCGCCGCCAGGCGCTCGGCGATCTTCAGCCGGTCGATGCCGTGCACCCAGGCGAAATGTTCGGCGATCGGGCGCGTCTTGTTGCTTTGGATCGGTCCGATGAAATGCCATTCGATAGGCAAATCCCGCAATTGGCCGAGCTTCTCCTCCGCTTCCCTGACGTAGCTTTCGCCGAAGGCGCGTTGTCCGGCTTGCCACGCTTCGCGCACCGCTTCCGCCGGGAAAGTCTTGCTCACCGCCAGCAGCGCCACTCGCGCCGGGTCGCGCCGCGCCGCGCGCGCCGCATCGGCGATGCGCTCCTTCACGGCTTGCAATGCGCTGGAAATTGTTGCCATAATCGCCCAAACTGTCATGGTGCGCGCCGTCCTCGAACGTGAAACGGTGCGCACCATGACCGTTTCCCTCACCCCTGCCCTCTTCTTTGATGCCCTTTAGGGACGGAGGGCGAGGGGACGTTGGCTCGCTGCGCGAGTCCCGCGTTAGGAATTCAATGCGAAGGAATTATAAATGGAAATCTCCGATCTTTTAGCCTTTTCCGTCAAGAACAAGGCTTCCGACCTGCACCTTTCCGCCGGGGTGCCGCCGATGATCCGGGTGCACGGCGACGTGCGCCGCATCAACGTGCCCGCCATGGAGCACAAGGACGTCCACGACATGGTGTACGACATCATGAACGACGGCCAGCGCAAATTCTACGAGGAGAACCTGGAAGTCGATTTTTCCTTCGAGGTGCCCGGCCTGGCGCGTTTCCGCGTCAACGCCTACAACCAGCAGCGCGGCGCGGCGGCGGTGTTCCGCACCATTCCCTCGAAAGTGCTGACTCTGGAGCAACTCAACGCCCCGGCGATTTTCAAGGACATCGCCGACCAGCCGCGCGGCGTGGTGCTGGTGACCGGGCCGACCGGCTCGGGCAAGTCCACCACCCTGGCGGCGATGATCAACCACATCAACGAAAACGAATACGGCCATATCCTGACCCTGGAAGACCCCATCGAATTCGTCCACGAAAGCAAGAAATGCCTCATCAACCAGCGCGAGGTCGGGCCGCACACCAAGAGCTTCGCCAACGCGCTGCGCTCGGCGTTGCGCGAAGACCCGGACGCCATCCTGGTGGGTGAAATGCGCGACCTGGAAACCATCAGCCTGGCGCTCACCGCCGCCGAAACCGGCCACCTGGTGTTCGGCACCCTGCACACCAGTTCCGCCGCCAAGACCATCGACCGTATCGTCGACGTGTTTCCCGCCGCCGAGAAGGACATGGTGCGCTCGATGCTCTCCGAAAGCTTGCGCGCGGTGATTTCCCAGGCGCTGCTCAAGACCAAGGACGGCTCTGGGCGGGTGGCGGCGCACGAAATCATGATCGGCACCCCGGCGATCCGCAACCTGATCCGCGAAAACAAGATCGCCCAGATGTACTCGGCGATCCAGACCGGGCAGAACGTCGGCATGCAGACCCTCGACCAGAACCTGCAAGGGCTGGTGCAGCGCGGCGTGGTGACCAAGGAAGAGGCGCGCGGCAAGGCGATGAACAAGGATTCCTTCTAGAAAAAACGCAAGCCATCGGGTACGATCGGGTTATCGTCCATGAGCCGCACTGTCGCGGCTCATTCTTTACAAATAACTTCCGACCGGTTCACCGCCGCCAATTTTGTCCAGGACAATGAAAGCACCCAGCACTAATCCCTCGAGTCCGCTTCGCTCGGCGCTCCTTGCCGTCTTCTTTGCCGCACCGTTTACGGCCGGCCATGCCGCGGAAGGTGGCAGCGAACTCAAGAACCTGATGAAGCTGGATCTTGGCGACCTTCTGAATCTCCAGGTCAGCACCGCTTCCCGTTATCCCGAGAGCTACGCCCGCACGCCCGGCACCCTGCTGGTGGTCAACCGGCAGCAGATACGCGAACGCGGCTACCGCACCCTGGCCGAGCTGCTTGCCGACATGCCCTCGGTGGACGTGCAGAATCTCTCCGACGGCACCACCGGCAATCGCGTCGCCGTGCGCGGCGTGGTCGGCAACAACAAGCTGATGATCCTGCAGGACGGCGTCCGCATCTCTTCGCCCACCGGCGATCCGGTCGCGCTGATGGACAATTTTCCGCTTTATCACGTGCGCCAGGTCGAGGTGGTCTATGGTCCCGCCTCGGCGCTCTACGGCGCCGACGCCTTCACCGGCGTGGTCAACCTGATTACCGGCATGGATACCGCCTCGGGCAGCGAAATCACCCTCGAGGGCGGCAGTTTCGGCCACCGCTACAGCCACTTCAACCTCGTCAAGGCCGTGGGCGAAAGCGCGCGGCTCCAGTTCGGCGGACACTGGCGGGAGGACGATAACGCCGATCTGTCGAAATACTACCCCGAGCAGTTCGCCACCCTGAGGAGCGGCGACCGTTACAACCAGCCCACCGCCAGCCGGTCGCTGAACGCGCGGCTGGACTGGTCGGATGCGGCCTCGTTGGGCTGGAACCACAGCCGCTACACCGCTCCCACCAGCATCGGCGCCCAACCCGCCAGCGTGCTCTACAGCGCCAACGCGGAATACATCACCCAACTCGATACGCTATGGGGAGAATGGCGCTGGCGTCTGAACGACGCACTTTCCGGCCGGGTCACGCTGGACTGGTCGCGGCACGAAACCGACCCGAATTCGGAGTTCGTCAACGCCTGGACAAATTTCGGCCACAGCGGCTACAAGTATTCACTCAACCAGCGCTGGCACCTGGAGCCACAAATAACCTGGGAGCGCGGCGGGCAGCGGCTTATCGCCGGCCTCAATCTGGAGTGGTTCGACGCCCTGCCCAAGACCGCTAACCTGCCGCGCCCCTACGATCAGGGCGGCCCGTTTTACTATCCGAACAGCGACGGCAAGTTGGAAATCGAGATATTCCGCCAGCGCTACCAGAACCGCGGCGCCTATGTTCAGTATTCCGGCGAAATCGACGAGCGCACCCTGCTGCATCTTGGCGTCCGCTACGACGACAATTCGGTCTACGGCTCCAGCCTCACCCCGCGCGCCGGCATCAACCGCACGCTCGGTTCCGGTATGGTGCTGAAATACCTGTACGGCGAATCCTTCCTCGCCCCCTCGCCGTTCTTCGCTTATGAAAACTGGGGCGGCTTCAACGCCGGCAGTCCGGCGCCGCTCACCAGCTACTATTTTCACGTTCCCAACCCCGGCTTGCAGCCGGAGCGCCTGCGCTCGCACGAGCTGCGCCTGATCTACACCCCGTCGCCGGATATGGAACTGAACGCCGGCCTTTACCGCCTGCACGCACAGGATATTATTTACCGCGCCAACACCCCCGCCGTGGCCAGCGGCTTCGTACCCGGCGGCACGATCTTCTGGACTGCCCACAATGACAATGTCGGCGTACTGGAAGCCGGCGGCATCGACATGGGCTTCGATTACACCCGCCATGGCAGCGGCTGGAAGACCCGCTACTTTGGCAATGCCAGCTACACCGACGGCGAACTCTCCAGCCTTGCCCGTACCGTACCCCTGCCTTTCGTGTCGCGCGTCAAGGTCAATCTCGGCCTGACCTGGACGCTGCACAATACCTGGCAGATCACCCCGAAGCTGCGCTGGGTCGGCGACGCCCAGGGTCCGATCGACAATGGCCGCGTCAGCGTTCCCGGTTACGCCACCGTCGATCTCTACGCCCGCTGGCTCGGCATAGGCGACAAGACCGACCTCTTCCTGCGCATCGACAACCTGCTCGACCGCCGCTATGTCAGCGTCGGCGACGGCGGCAGCGGCGGCTTCGCCGGTTCGCCGCAGGAGCCGCGCCGCGTCATGGTCGGAGTGACTCTCGGTTTCTGAAACCGCTGTCGAACCGCAGCGGCTTTCTGGAGTAGAATCGGCAAGAGGGCGAGTGCCGGCCGGCATTTTTTGAATGACTCTGAAAATAGGAAAGGCCCAGCCATGGAACGCGATCAGGCAGTCAAATTCATGCATGACCTGCTGCGGCTCATGCTTGCCAAGAAAGCCTCCGATCTCTTCATCACCGCCAATTTCGCTCCGGCGATGAAGATCGACGGCAAGATGACGCCGATGTCCAATCAGGCGCTCACCGGCCAGCATACCAAGGAACTGGCGCGCGCCATCATGAACGACAAGCAGGCGGCGGAATTCGAATCCACCAAGGAATGCAATTTCGCCATCAACCCCGGCGGCATCGGGCGTTTCCGCGTCAATGCCTTCGTCCAGC
>CAZDIJ010000013.1:0-57882 GCA_964505475.1 uncultured Sulfuricella sp.
CGGTCGTCGGGGTGGTCGCGCTGGTCACGGTCGTCGGCGTCGTGGCGCTGGTCACCGTGGTCGGAGTGGTCGGCGTAGTTGGGGCAGCCGAAGCAGGGGGCGGTACGTCAGCCGAAGCCGGATTTTCGGCGTCGGGGGGCGATGCAGCACCTGCCCTGGCCGCGCCCGGAATGCCGCCGCCTACCGGGGTTACGACATCGGGAGCCTGGGGTTCCGGGGGGGCGTCTTTTGCCGCATTGGGAGAGGCCACTTCAACCTCGCCTTTGGGAAGCGGCTGAGAAACGGGGGGAACTGGAATTTGCCCGCCTTCGCTATTGGTGTCCATGGCCGGCACGGCATGCCCGTCATCCGCCGCCTGCCGGGCGACATTTGGCCTTTCGTCGCGAATATTGCCTTGATCGACTTTCAGGTGATCGCGCCCTTCGTTCTTGCGGCTATCGACCTGGATGTTTTCGTTGCCGGCGCCATCGACCCGCTCCGGCGCCGCGGTGAGGTCTTCGTTGCGAGCCAGGCCTTCTTCTTCCTGGCCGCGGCTAAGCACCGTTACGTCATCGAACAGTATGGCTTCTTGATCCTGCGCATTCCCACCTTTGCCGGCATGCTCTTGATTTTGAGCGTTTTTCTCGTTATTTTCAGCCACAATCTTTCTCCTCAAACAAAGGGATTCCCGATGTGACTATCCTATATTGGATTTTTGCAAGGCCATAGACAGCCAAAGGTTATAGTTCCCTACCTTTCATGGAATGACATCGACACCACGTCGATCAATGGCTTGGTCAGGTATGCCAGCATGGTTTTCTCGCCCGTCTTGATCTCGGCTTCGACGCTCATGCCGGGACGCAAGGGATTGCGTCCCGGCACATTGCCGACGTAGGGGGTTTCCAATTCGACCAGTCCCCGGTAAAAGGGTTTGTTGTCGTCGCCCACCACGCTGGTGGCGCTTACCCGTTGCAAGATGCCCTTGGCAACGCCGAAGCGGGAATAATCGTAGCTCGTTACCCGCAGGTTAACCGGCTGCCCTACCCTGACGAAGCCGATGTCGCGCGGGGAAATGCGCACTTCGGCTTCCAGCGGCGCTTTGTCGGGAACGATCTGCATGAGCAGTGCGCCCGGCTGGACTACCTGGCCGATGGTTTGTACGCGCAGGTCTTGAACATAGCCGCGATTGGGGGCGCGCACCTCCAGACGATCCACGCGAGCCTGGAGGCGCTGCATGGTTTCATCCACCTCGGCGAGTTCGGAGCGCACCACCCCCAATTCCGCCAAGGCGTCGCGGCGCAACTGGTTCTGGGTATCGACGCGCCGGTTCCTGGCTTCCGCCAACTCCTGTTTGGCAACGCCGATTTCTTCGGTCAGGCGCGCCACTTCGCCGGAGGCCGTCACTTTCGCGCGGCGCGTTTCGAGGAGCACGGTGCGATTAATCAGGCGGCGCGACGCCAGGTCTTCGCGCATTTCGGAGAGTTCGCCGGTCAGCGCCTGGTGTTCCTTCGCCACTGCCAGGGCGATTTCCAGTTGCTGGAGGCGTTGCCT
Source organism: uncultured Sulfuricella sp. (assembly GCA_964505475.1). Lineage (GTDB taxonomy): Bacteria > Pseudomonadota > Gammaproteobacteria > Burkholderiales > Sulfuricellaceae > JAGXQV01. Next base: position 1,531 of record CAZDIJ010000013.1, read on the forward strand.
GCGCTGGTCGATTTGCCGGTCGAGGATGGAGAGCGTCGAATCCCTGGTGGCGATTTGCGTGATATAGATTTCCCGCTGGCTGGAAAGCAGGCCGGATTGTTGGATGTCCAGCTTGGCGAAATCGGGTTTTTTGTCTTCCGTGACCGCTTTCAGGCGTTCCGCGCGCAGAAGCAGGGAATCCCGGCGCGCCTCCATCTGGCGGAGATCGGCCAGCGCCTGCGAACCGTCGATGCGCAGCAGCACCGCGCCCTGCTCGACGAGCTTGCGCTCTTCCACGGCGATTTCCTCCACCACGCCGCCGTCCAGGTGCTGCACGACCTTGACCTTGCCGGATGGGATCACTTCGCCGGGCGCCCGCGCCACTTCCTTCATATTCGTCACTGCCGCCCAGACCATGAAAACCACCACCAGCAAGCCCACTATGACGAGGACAGGACGAACGAATGCGGGAATCAGCTCTTCTTCGATATGGATGGTTTCCGAAAGAAGGCGGCGTTCCCTGCTGCCCAGCGGGGTTTTCGCTGAGGCATCCGATTTCTGCTGCTGCGTTTTTTGGCGTGAAAACATGCTAAACCGTTCCTGACCTGAATTATGCGTTGTGATACCGTCGAACATTCCCGCGATGGCTGCCGGAGCGTCCTCCGGCGCGCGGAACGCCCCCTCTTACACCAGCTTCGCCATGATTTTGTCCTTGATGTCGTCGAAGGCGCCCTGGGCGACTATCGAGCCGTGCTCCATCAGGATGACGCTGTCCGCCAAGCGCATATGCCCCGGGCGATGAGAAACCATGATAAGGGTGGAGCGTCCCCGCAGCCATCCGATACAGCGCAGCAGCGCCTCTTCCCCGGCCTGGTCCATGCCGGTTCCCGGTTCGTCGAGCAGGACGACGGAAGCCGGCTTGAGAATGGTGCGCGCCAGGGAAAGACGCTGGCGGAAACCGTGCGGCAACTGTTCGGAACGGTTGTTGGAGATGCGGGTATTGAACCCCTGCGGCATGGCCTTGATGTCCGCATCCAGCCCCGCCATCTCGACCGCCCAATTCAGTTCGGCATCGGTCGCGGCCGGATGCACCAGGCGCAGATTCTGCGCGACCGTACCGTAAAACAGTTCGCAGTGCTGCGGCATGTAGCTGATCTTGGCGCGCAGGTCGGCGACGGTAAGCTGGCGGATGTCCACGTTATCCAGGCGGATACTTCCGGCTTGCGGAATGTATATGCGCTCGATCAGCTTGAGCAGGGTGGATTTGCCGGAGCCGTTGCCGCCCGCGATCACCACGACCTGCCCCGGCTCCGCCGAGAACGACACCCCCAGCAGTGCGGGATCGGCATCGCTGGCGTAACGGAAGGAAACCCGCGCGAAGCTGAGCGCCCCGCGCACGTTGGGGCGAATGGTCTGGAACACCCCGGTTTCCGATTCGCCTTGAAGGCGCATCAGATTCTCGACCTGGCGGATATTGGCGCGGATGCGCACCAGCGATGTCGCCGCCAGAAAAACATTTTGCATCGGCCCGGTCAGCCGCCAAAGTATCATCATGGTCGCCACCAGGGTGCCGCCGCTGATGTCGCCTTGGATTGCCAAGTAAGCCGATACCGCCAAGCCCAGCAGCCCGGTGCAGGAACCCAGTATCTGGGCAATGCTGCCGACCCGTGCGTGCACTTCATGGTCGCGGAAGTTCGCCATGACCGATTTGCCGCTCATTTCCCGGAAGCGGCTTACCCAGGATTGCCCGGCGCCGACGGAACGTATCGAGCGCATGTCGGTCAGCGCTTCGTTGAGGAACTCCCAGCGCGCCGTCGAAAGCTGGGAAGACTTCGCCACCGAGCGTTCGCTGGATTTCCGGGTCAGCCATCCCAGCAGCATGAACGATAGCGCCGACACCAGCACCACCACCAGCACCCAGGGATTGATGATGGCGATGGCCAACAACAGCACCAGGCTCGATGGCAACTCGAAGGCGAGCAACGAAAGCGGCCCCAGGAAGAAATCGCGCAGGCTCTCCAGGTTCTTGATCCGCCCCACTTGATGGCTGACCGAGGCGCCGTCGGTCGCCGTGGCCGGCAGGGAAATGATGCGCTGAAACAGGCTGTTTCCCAGGATGAACTCGGTGCGGCCGCCGACAAAGGCCATTACCCGCCCCTTGAGGCTGCGCAGCACGCCATCGACCAGAATGGCGCCCAGCACCCCGGCCATCAGATAAGACCCCATGACGATATCCCCGGAGGGTAAAACCCGGTCGTAAATCGACCTGACGAACAGCGGCGCCGCCAATCCCAGCACCGCGCTCGCCACCGTCAGGCCGAACGCCAGAAAAATATGGGAACGGAAGCGCAGCAGCATCGAGCCGATCCAGTTCGATTCGGGGCGGCGCGCCTTGGGAGCCATGTCCGGCTTCTGGAACAGATAGATTTCGCCCCGCTCCGGCGAAGGCTTGATTTCCGTTTCGCTCCGTAAAATGCTGTCGAACACGATCAGATTGCCGTTCGGCAGGGATTTCAGCACCACCATCGCGGCCTGGTTGCGCGGCATGAAAAGGCAGGGAGTCAGGCGGGGATCCAGCCGCGCCAGGCTGCCTTCGAGATGCTTGGGGAACAGACCCAGGTTGGCCATCACCGAACACAGCCCGGAAAGCTCCAGGCGCCGCACCAGATGCGGCATGGCCTCGGCCAGTTCGCGCGGTTGCCCCTGCCATTCGAGCGCCTTCAGGAGAGGCAGCAGACATAGCGACAGATCGGATTCCTCCTCGAACTGGCGCTGAATGATTTCGGATATATCCTCGGTGCTTTCGGGGCGTTCGGACAGGGCGAGCGCGCCGCCCATGTCCGCCGCGGCGGCAGCCGCGGCGCGGGACGCGGCATCGTCTTCCTTCAGGCGGCCATCGGCCAGGAAATAAATCTTGTCGGCAAGCGAAATCAGCGAGGGGCGGTGCGTTACCAGCACCATGGTGCACTTGCCCTTTTGCCCGGCGAGATAATTGCGCAACAACTGGTCGCCATGCATGTCGAGCGAGATATTGGCCTCGTCGAACAGGATGACGCTGGGTTTGCGCACCAGCGCCCGGATGATGGCGATAAGCTGGCGCACCCCCGCCGGCAGGGTTTCCGCCACGCCCTCGCCGAGGGGCGTCTCGTACCCCAGCTTCATGCCCGCCACGATCCGGTCCAGCCCCAGTTCATGGGCGATACCCAGCGCCTCCTGATTCAGGCTGGCGTCGAACATCGTCAGGTTTTCGAGGATATTGCCGGAGACGATCGTGGCGGTTTGCGGCATCAAGGCGATTTCCTTGTGCACGCTGTCTGCGGCGAAGTCCTCCAAGGGACGGCCATCCACCAGAATCTTCCCGGAATCGGGACGGATCAGCCCATTCATCAAGGACAGCAGACTGGTTTTTCCGCTGCCGCTTTCCCCACGGATGGCGACGTAAGTCCCCGCTTCCACTTTCAGCGAAAGGTTGGCAAACAGCGCCGCGCCGCCTTCGTGGGACAGGGTGACGCCGCGTAGTTCCAGGGTCTTTTCGAGCGGCGGCATCGCCGACTTGCCCGCATCATCCTCGTAGGGCATGTTGAGCACTTCGTTCAACCGTTCCTGCGCCGCGACGAAAGATTGATAACGCATCCACACCGTCATCCCGCGGCGCAGGGGCTGTAGCGCCCGAACGGACAGCATCATGCAGGCAGCCAGGCCGCCGGGCGTCATTTGTCCGCTGAGCGCCGCCCATGAGCCGGCAAACACCACCCCCACGATCATGACCTGGGAAAACAGCATGCCGATGTTGGTCGCCAGCGCGCCGCCGCGCGCCAAGGCCTCGCCCATTTCGGTATTGGCCTCTTGCAGACGCTCGTAGCGACGCTGCATCAGCGCTTCCATGGTCAGGGTCTTCACCGAGTGGATGCCGGTCAACACCTCCGCCAGAAACCCCAGGCGGCGGTCGTCCAGAATATGGCGCTGCTGAACTTGCTTGCGCATCCAGCCGCCGAAACGGGAGACCAGGTAGGCGAACAGCAGCAGCAGGAATACCGGCACCGCCACCAGCGCGCCGCCGATGATGTAGATCAGCGCCAGGAAGATCACCACGAAGGGCAGGTCGAACAGCACCAGCAAGGCCTGGCCGGAGTAAAATTCGGCCACCTTGGTGGATGCCAGGATCCTTTCCGCATGGACGCCCGGCTCCTCGCGCTGATAGCGCTGGAGCGGCACGTGCATCAGCCGTTCGAGCGCGGCGACGCTGGCGTTATGTTCAAAGCGGGCGCCCAGCCAGCCGGTGACCAAGCCGTTGGTGGCGCGCAACACTTCTTCCAGCACCAGCGCCATTACCACGCCGAAAACCAGGAAGGCCAAGGTTTCCAGGGACTGGTTCACCACCACGCGATCGAGAATCTGAAGAATCGCCAGGGGCAGCGCCAACGCCAGAATGTTCGACAACAGGGCGGACAAACCCAGCCCCGGCAACACCTTGCGCAAATCGGCGGAACGGAAAACCTGGCGCAGGGCGTTTTCCCCGGCGGACGGGCTGGAATGCACCCGTTTGCGCGGCGTTTCCCGCTCCAGGTTCGTCAAAGCACTCTCCATGATTATTCCATGACCAAACTGTCTATTGCCTGCCGCAGCAAGGGGTGGGTAAATGAAATCCGGCCATCGGCGCCCTGCGACAGGACGCCCGCCGCGACGCAACGCTCTACCTGGCGGTGCAGATTCTCGGCATCCTCGCCCAGGGTCGCCGCGGTTTCCGCCAGCGTGGCGGCGGACTCGTTCCTGGCAATCGCGCGCAACAGATTGCGGTCCAGGGACAAACTGTCCAGGCGTGCGTTGATCGCCACCAGCAGCGGCAGCGCCAGCCGCTCCGCGCCCTGGTGGCGCGCCAGTTCGACCGCGAACAGCGGCACTCCGGCCGCCATTCCTGAAATTTCCTTGATCTCGCCCTGCGGCGCCTTGGCGAAGATCGCGTTCAGCGTTTCCTGCACCAGCTCCTCGATGGAATCCGCCGTCAGACGCCGCAACGTAATGGTTTCGCCGGGATTTTCGCCGCTTCCGCGCCCGCTCCGGCGGCCGGAAAATATCACCAGACGCCCTTTTTCGACCGCCGTGGCGGCGGCGGAAGCAAGCAGCGCCTGCCGTTCCTTGTCCAGCAAGTGAAAATCGTCAACGATCACCAGATCGGGCAAACGGCCGGGTTGGGTGCGCAGTTGCGCCGCAACGTCATCCAGCGAACATTCGGCGCCACTGCCGATGTCGTAGACATTCCCGCCCAGCGCCGCCGGCAAGCCGCGATAGAAGGCCGCCGCCCCTTTCCGGGCGATGGCGCGTTGGAAAATCTCTTCGCACAGGCGGGATTTTCCCATGCCCATCTCGCCTTCGAGATGGATCAGCGTGCCCCGCCCTTCCGCGGCTTCGCCCAGCGCGGCATCCAGCTTTGACAACTCGGCGTCCCTGCCGGTGAGATTGTAGGAGCGGCGCGTACCGGTCCAATACAAATCCTTGAGTTCGCAGAAAGAGACGATAGGCAGCATGTCCTGCTGTCCGCCGATGCCGAACACCTCCATCAACTCCAGCGCCGCCGGATCGAAAGCCAGCCGCCCCGGCTGAACATCCTGGAGCAAATCGCGGGCGGAGGCGATCACGGCGCTGGCGATGGCCTCGCCGGTCCATCCCCCGAAGCGCTTCATGCTTGCCACCGCCAGCCCTGCCGACACGCAGCCGCGCATTTTTCCGGCCGCGCCGGCGTCGAGCGCCAGCAGATCGTCATGCACCGCGCAAGCGGTTTGCAGGGCGATGGCCAGATCGTATTCGGTAACCCGCTGGATTCCAAAAATCACGTCTCCCGCGTTTCCCTTGCGCGCCAGGAAGACGGCATCATTGGCCGCCGCCAGCCCCGCCAGGGCGCCATGCATGAGCCGCACCGCCGTCGGATTGGCGTCTTCCGGCAAGGCAATGCCTAGCACTACGCAAGGGCGGCGTTCCAGCAAGCCGTCCACCGTCAGGGCGGGGCCGCGGCTTTCTTGTTCATGCAGGAGATCCATGCCGCGCGATACCGCCATGGCGCGATTGCTGACGTTGAGCTTTTTGAAAAGCGCGACGATATGCTGCTTGACCGTGCCGACGCCGATGTCCAGCTCGCGGGCGACTTCCTTGTTGACCTTGCCGGCTTGCAGCAATTTGAGTATCTGGCGCTGGCGCTGGGTCAGCTCGGGTTGCGGAAGGTTTTTCGCGTTACCGTTCATGGTTGCCCCGCTTTTCCGCTTTCCTGGACGCGCCTTTTGCCCGCCAGCACCTGCTGGGGCGTCAACGTCGCGCTGAATTCGTCTTTTGTCGCCAACCCTGGATGCAGGGCGTCCAGATCGCAGTCATGCCCCGTCGCCGAACAAGCATCGTCTTTCAGGGCGGCGGAACGCGACGACACGACCCGGCAGCGCAAATGCCCGGCGCGCAACGAAGCGCAGGCATCTTCGGCCATCCGTCCGTCGGCGAACCTGGCGAGATATACGCGGTACCAGGAGGCGCGCTCCTCGCCTTCATCCTCCACCCGGCCTTGGCGGCGCGGATACAGAATGCGGTTTTCCGTCAGTTCGGGGAAGCGGGTGCGCAGGTCGCGCCACGCCGAGAAAACCGTGGCGCGCTCGTAAACGCCCGCCATTTCCACCAGCCAATATTCCTCTCCCTCATGCCGCCAGCCGTCCGACCAGTCCACTCCGTCCAACTGCACTCGGCTTGGCAGGGTTGCCGTCAGCAAAAGGTCTACCGCCTGATTCGGCGCCGGGGCATTCTTGTCTTCCGCATTGGACGGAGAGGCTCCCGCTTGTTTCGGCGGGGTCGCCGACAACACCACGCCGTAGTCGATCTCGGCGGTCAACAAGGCGGGACGCACGCCGTCGCCGGGTAGAACGTCACCCTGCCGCACCCCGCCGCCCAAGGCGCTGAACAGGTTGACCAGGCCACGGTAACGCTCCATGCGGACGTTATACCAATCGTCCAGATTGCGGTGATAGGTGCGCTCCGTATCGAGCACGACCAGATAATCCACCGCGCCCGCCATATAGGATTCCTGGCTGAAATCCCAGGCGCGCCGCGCCGCGTCGGTGGCCGCCCGCTGTTTTTCCAGGCGGCTTCCCATTAGCCGGATGGCGCTGAGCGAATCATCGACCTCGCGCACGGCGTCGTAAATCACCCGCACATAGGTTTCCACCAGTTCTTCCTGCACCGCCTGGGCGAAATCGACTTCCCTGGAACGCCGGCAATTATCGAAAATAGTCGCCGAGAGGTTGGCGATGGCATTCCAGAACAGAGCCTGGGGCTGGAATAATTGCGACATGTAATAACTGCCGTACCCCACCTGCGCCGTCAAATCCAGCGGCGGCAATATTCGCGCGCGCGCCACGTCGATATCCGCTTCCGCCGCCAGCAGCCTCGCTTCCATCACCCGTACATCGGGGCGGCGCAACAGCAGGGCGGACGGCACGCCGGGCAGCACGGCGGGAAAATTCAGCGAATCCAGCCCGCTGACGGACAGCTTCAACTCTCCCGGAACGGTGCCGGCCAGCGCCGCCAAGCGGTTGAGCACGACTTCGCGCTGCTGCTCCAACACCGGAATGGTGGCTCTGACTGAAAAGACCGCCGCCTTTTGCTGCTCCAGTTCGGTGACGGTCGCGTCCCCCTTTTCCAGCCGCGTCTCCACCGAAGCCAGCATTTCGCTCAGCGCCTTCTCGGTTTCGTGGGCGACCCGCAGCCGGTCGTTGAGCGAAAGAAATTCGATATAGTTGACGGTCACATTGGCGACCATGTTCCGCTGCACGTCGTCGCGCTGGAAAGTCACCCGCCACAACTGCATCTCGGCGGATTCGTACATGGCGCCACGCTCCCCCCAGATGTCGGCGCGCCAGTCGCCGCGCAAACTGACCTGGTAGGTTCGGCGGGATTTGATTTCGCCGCCGGGACGGACGCTGCCAATGCCGCCTTCCGGCGCCTCAGCCTTGGCCTGCGCCGGCAACGAAATGACCGGAAGTTTATCCGCGCCCGCCTGGTAAAGCCGGGCGCGGCTTTGCGCCAGCCGCAGGGCGGCGATGCGCAGATCGGGATTGTTGGCGAGCGCGCGATCCATCAGCCCGTCCAGTTCCGCGCTTCCCAGAAGACGCCACCACTCGGCCAGCGCGCCGCTCAGCGGCGCCGCCGGCAATGGCGCGGCAGCGGACGGAATTTCGGCATTGGCCGCCGGGACAACGGCCGGCGCCTTGGAATACCGTTCGGGAAGCCGTACCGACGGCACGTCGTAGCGATCGCGCTTGACGGCGCAGCCGGACAGGAACAGTGCGCACAGCGCCAACCCCGCCACGCCGCGCCATGACGGCAATGGAAGGTTAGCGCGAAGCATCGCCAGACTCACCACCCCGGCCTGGCCGAGGCTCCCGGAGAAGACGGGACGGCGCGCGCCGCACCGCCATTGCACCCCACACCCCGCGCCGGGCACCGCCACGGCGCGGTAAGCTTTCCGGCAAGCGCAACGCCGGACAACCGGTATGGAACCTATGCATGCTCTACCCCCGAATAAAAACTATTATTTTTCGCCAGCTTTTCAAATTAGCGGCCATTGTAACGGTTTCTTGACAATTTCATTTACAAATCATCGCGTTATGACATTTGAATATTTCCTGCCGTTTCGGTGGGCTTAGAGCCTATTTCAGTAGTATCCATGCAGCCTGGCCACGCGATACCCGCCGCTTCCGACAAGCCGGTTCGCAAACGCCGGCGCGGACTACCGCTAACTCCCTGAAGTGTAGCCCTTATGAAGCCCAGCCATCCACACACGGATTCTCACGCACGCCTCACCGCCACTCCCCACGCCTGGAAAACCGGGTATGCAAGCAGGATTGGAAAACAAACCGGGGGGCGCGCGGGAATCGCTCAGGGGCATATAGAAGAACATGCCTGTGAACTGTTTTCAGTAAACGCGCTTACTCCCTCCCTTGCGCGCAAGGCGCGCGGGGGAGGGTTGGGGAGGGGGCGAATTGTTCGCCGCCGGTCGCCCCCATCCCAGCCTTCCCCCGCTCGCGGGGGAAGGAGTAGCACACCGAGACCGGCAATCACCTGAAAACGGTTAATAGGCATATAGAAGAATGAATCCGGTTGGAATAGAATGTTGGCATGACGATAGTTGCCGTGTTCAACCAAAAAGGCGGGGTCGGAAAAACCACTACGGCTCTGAATCTCGCCGCCGCGCTGGCGCGCCGCGAATTCAAGCCCTATGGCATCGACCTCGACCCGCAGGCGCAATTCAGCTCGATTACCGGCATCGCCGCCAGTTCCAGCGACGATACGGTTTACAGCCTGTTTCAGCGCAACCGCCCGCTGCACGAGCTGGTATGCGAATCGTCCAGCGGCATCGGCATCATTCCGGCGCACATCGAACTGTCCAAGGTCGATACCCTGTACGGCAAAGGCTACAACATCGTCAACAAGCTCAACGCCGGCTTGCAGGCTGAGAAAGCGGGTGGCAACGAGGCGCCCTGGGTGATCGACTGCTGCCCGCTGATCGGCGTGCTCTCCCTCAACGCGATTTTCGCCTGCGATTGCCTGATCGTCCCGATCTCGGCGGATTATCTCTCCACCAAGGGCGCCATCCAGATCGAGAAAACCCTCAAAGCGCTGGAACAGGTATTGAAGCGCCGCGTCAACCGCCGTTATCTGCTGACGCGCTTCGATACGCGGCGGCGCATGGCGTGGGACGTGCTGCGCACGGTGGAGGAAAAATTCGGCGAGGAAGTGTGCCGCACGCGCATCGCGGAAAACGTCAGCCTGGCGGAAAGCCCCGCCCTCAATAAAACCGTGTTCGAGCATGCACCGAGCAGCCGTGGCGCGCACGATTACGATGCGCTGCTCGACGAACTGCTGGCCGAGGGATTTATCCGCTGACCAGTTTCAGATGGGGACGAGGCAGTGCGCGCTTACCGCCGCCGACCACACGGGTAAACAGCAACAGTTCGCGCAGACGCGGCTTGCGCCGACGCTGCATCAGGCTGGGCGAAGAAATGCTGCTGCGCATCAATGATATTTGGCGATCAGCGACAGCACGTCCTCGATCACCACCGCTTGGCCGGGCTTCTCGTCGGCGTTTTTCACCTCGCAGCGAGTCACCACGCAATTACGGTACATCTGCCGCAATTTGCGCTCGGCATCGCTCTGATCCTTGCCGGCGATGAGGATGCTCTCGACCTTCTGGCCATCGCGGGTTCTCAAAGAAAAATCAAATTTAACCATGGCGGCCTCCAAATAAATCATTGAAATCGCGGCATGTTTTTATAAACCTCATTACAAAGCAGCCGTAATACACTATTTATAAAAGCAATTACGGCAAACAAACTCAAAACCTTTAGAAAAATCCCCCGCCCCGGCCCCATAGTTATTGATAAATTGCGGGCAGCATCCCGGAAAAAGTAGAATGTTTTCTTTTTCCGAGGCTTTTTCCATGATCCTGATCCTGGCACCCGACATCCAAACCGGCGGCGCCGAATTCCAGCAATTGACCGAGCACCTCGCCCGCCTACCGAAGATCAAGACCCGCGTCCATCAAGAACATGGCAAGCAGCAAACACTCACTGAAATCTATTTGATCGGCGATACTGCCTCGCTCTCCGCCGAGGACATGAAGAGCCTGCCGGGCGTGGAACGGGTAGTGCGGGTTTCCGAGGAATACCGGGTGCTGGGGCGGCACAAAGACGACCAGCGCCCCACTCATTTCGACTACAACGGGGTGCGCTTTGGCCAGGACACGCTCAACGTGTTCGCCGGTTTATGCGCCGTGGATACGCCGGAGCATGTCGAGGCGATGCTGAAGGCGTTGCGGGAAAACGGCCAGGTCTGCACGCGCATGGGCGCCTACAAGCCGCGCACCAGCCCCTATGCCTTCCAGGGACACGGCAAGGCGTGCCTGCCGTGGGTGTTCGAACTGGCGGGAAAATACGGCATCAAGGTGATCGCCATGGAAGTCACCCACGAATCGCATGTCGTGGAAATCCATGAGGCGCTGGAAAAAACCGGCAATCCCACCGGGGTGATGCTGCAAATCGGCACGCGCAACACCCAGAACTTCGAACTGCTGAAAATCGTCGGCCGCCAGCGGGAATTCCCGGTGCTAATCAAGCGCGGCTTCGGCATCACCCTCGACGAATCGCTCAACGCCGCCGAATACCTGGCCTCGGAAGGCAACCGCAAGGTGGTGTTCGGCCTGCGCGGCATGAAGACCAACATGGGCGACCCGCACCGCAATCTGGTCGATTTCGCCCACGTTCCGGTGGTCAAGCGCCTCACCCGCATGCCGGTTTGCGTCGATCCCTCGCATTCGGTCGGCTCGCGCAACCGCGCCCCCGACGGCATCCTCGAGATCATGCACGCCGCCATGCAGGGAGTGGTCGCCGGCGCCAACATGATCCTGGCGGACTTTCACCCCGCCCCCGCCAAGGCGCTGGTGGACGGCCCGCAGGCGCTGCTGATGGAAGAATTGCCGCTGTTCCTGGAAGACGTGCGCATCGCCCGCGAGGCTTATGAGAAGCGGGTGGCGCTGTTCTGCCCGAAATAAGAGATTGTCCGTAGCCAATTCAACTCCACCGCATTGGCTACGGGCAAGCACTTATTCCAATTTGGCGTATATTTGCACTTTCCACACTGACTAGCCCCCCCGATGACTACCCAGAGATTCCTTCATGCCCTCGCCATTCTGCTAATGCTCGCGGCCTGCGACAACTTCGGCCCGCCTCCTGAACTCAAGCGCGGCGTACAGTTGGTTCGCTGGATGACCGCATCCGCGCAACTCTCCAAATCAATGTATAGCGCCGTCCAAGACGGCAAGGCATCGACCTGGGTGAGCTATTTCTTTTCCGATATGGGTGCTGCGGAATGGCCGGAAACGGAAGAAGATGCGGAGCGCGATCCGATGATTGCCGAGCGGGCCAAGTCGGCCGGTCTGCCGCTCGCGCCCAAGGGGGTGTCGTTTTCCGCCAACCAGCCGGATCCCGCCAAGGGTCGCCAGATCGTACTGAAGGCCGACGATGCGCGTAGCGTCATCATCGTCGAGGCTTACGACACCCCTTCAGCCAAGCCGCTCATGGTCGATGAAATTCCCCTGGCGAAAGTCGATCCGGCGCCGGGCGTGGCAGAAATGGCGCGCAGCGCCATGGAAACCGGCATGTCGCCGCAGATGCGGCGTTAACCCAAGCCGTGCGCCAGGTCGGCCTGGATATCCGCAACCGACTCCAACCCCACCGCGATGCGCAGCAGGCCGTCGCCGATCCCGGCGGCGGCGCGCTGCTCTGGCGAAAGGCGTCCGTGGGTGGTGGTGGCGGGATGGGTAAGGGTGGTTTTGGCATCGCCCAGGTTGGCGGTGATCGACACCATGCGGGTGGCGTCCACTACTCCCCAGGCGGCCTCCTGCCCCCCCTCGACCTCGAAGGCGACGATGCCGCCGCCGCTTTTCTGCTGATGCTTGGCCAGGGCGAACTGGGGGTGCGACGGCAAACCGGGATAGAACACCCGGCTCACGCTCGGTTGCCGTTCCAGCCACAGCGCCAGTTCCAGCGCATTGCGGCTGTGCGCTTCCATGCGCAGGGAAAGCGTTTCCAGCCCCTTCAGGATCACCCAGGCGTTGAAGGCCGAGAGCGTCGGCCCGGCGGTGCGCAGGAAACCGTAAACCGGCTCCAGCAACTCCTTGCCGCCCAGCACCGCGCCGCCCAGCACCCGCCCCTGGCCGTCGAGATACTTGGTGGCGGAATGGATCACGATGTCCGCGCCCATATCGAGCGGGCGTTGCAGGATGGGGGTGCAGAAGCAGTTATCGACCGCCAGCCTGGCTCCGGCGCCATGGGCGATCTGCGCCAGCGCAGCGATGTCGCAGATTTCGGTGAGCGGGTTGGAGGGAGTTTCGACGAAGAACAGCTTGGTATTGGGTTGCACCGCCGCCGCCCAAGCCGCCGGATCGGTCTGCGACACGAAACTGGTTTCGATGCCGAAACGCCCGAGGATATTGGTGAATAACTGCACCGTGGCGCCGAACAGGCTGCGCGAAGCCACCACGTGGTCACCCGCCGACAGCAGCCCCATGACGCAGGCGAGGATGGCGGACATGCCGCTCGCCGTGGCGACGCAAGTCTGCGCCCCCTCCAGCGCCGCCAGTCGTTCCTGCAAAGCCGTCACGGTGGGATTGGTGAAGCGCGCGTAGATGTTGCCGGGTTCCTTGTTGGCGAAACGCGCGGCGGCCTCGGCGGCGCTCTTGAAGACGAAGCTGGAGGTCAGGTAAAGCGCCTCGCTGTGCTCGTTGAACTGGCTGCGCGCCGTACCGGCGCGGATCGCCAGGGTTTCCAGGTCGTATTCTTCGTCCATTTTTCCTTCCCCCAATAAAAAACCCGATCAGCATTTCCAGATCGGGTTTTCCCTCTCTTTAGCTGGATTTTTATAGCGCCCGCAAGCTGATCTCAAATCGGCGCTTTATCGAAAATTACCCGCGTGCCGCCGCCTTGTCAACCAGCGTCGCGTTCCCCGCTCAGGTTGAGGTCGAGCTGGCGGCTCGGCGAGGAGGCGTTGCCGGAGCAGCCGCCGCCGCAACGGCCGCCTTCGACCTCGGCGAGATATTCGGGAGTGATGTCGCCGGTAATGTAGCGGCCATCGAAGCACGAGGCATCGAAGCCGTCGATCGCCGGATTGCCTTGCACCACGTCCTGCACCAGGGCTTCGATATCCTGGTAGATCAGGGCGTCGGCGCCGATTTCGGCGGCGATCTGTTCATCGGTGCGGTTGGTCGCCAGCAATTCCTCGCGGGTCGGCATGTCGATGCCGTAAACATTGGGAAAACGCACCGGCGGCGCGGCGGAGGCGAAAAACACCTGGCGCGCGCCAGCGTCGCGCGCCATCTGGACAATTTCCCGGCTGGTGGTGCCGCGCACGATGGAATCGTCCACCAGCAGCACGTTCTTGCCCTGGAATTCGACACCGATGGCGTTGAGTTTCTGACGCACCGATTTCTTGCGCATCGCCTGCCCCGGCATGATGAAGGTGCGGCCGATGTAGCGATTCTTGATGAAACCCTCGCGGTATGGCCGGTCGAGATGGTTGGCGAGTTGCAGGGCGCTGGGGCGGCTGGTGTCGGGAATCGGGATGACCACGTCGATTTCGAGGTGGCTGAACTGGGTACGGATTTTCTCGGCCAGGCTTTCCCCCATGCGCAGGCGGGTTTCATAGACGGAAACGCCGTCGATCACCGAGTCCGGGCGCGCCAGATAGACATACTCGAAAATGCAGGGATTGAGGGTGGGATTTTCGGCACACTGGCGGCTATGGAAATTGCCGTCCAGATCGACCAGGATCGCCTCGCCGGGAGCCACGTCGCGCAACATCTTGAAGCCCAGCACGTCGAGCGCCACGCTTTCCGAGGCCACCAGGTATTCGGCGCCCTGCCCGGCATCGGCGCGCCCGATCACCAGGGGACGGATGCCGTAGGGATCGCGGAAGGCCAGCAAGCCGAACCCGGCGATCATCGCAACCACGGCGTAAGCGCCGCGGCAGCGGCGGTGCACCCCGGCCACGGCGGAGAAAATCGCCGCAGTGGTAAGACAATGATTGGTGGTATTGGCGTGTAGTTCGTGCGCCAGCACGTTGAGCAACACTTCCGAATCGGAATTGGTGTTGACGTGGCGCAAATCGAGGCGGAACAGATCCTCCTTGAGCTGGTCGGTATTGGTCAGGTTGCCGTTATGGCCGAGCACGATGCCATAGGGGGAATTGACGTAAAACGGCTGCGATTCCGCCGAGGAGAAGGCATTGCCGGCGGTGGGATAACGCACGTGGGCAATGCCCATGTTGCCCAACAGATTGCGCATGTCGCGGGTGCGGAACACATCGCGCACCAGACCGCTACCCTTGTGCATGTGGAAGTTGCTGCCTTCGCCGGTGACGATTCCCGCCGCGTCCTGGCCACGATGCTGGAGCACTTGCAAGCCGTCGTAGAGCAACTGGTTGACGGGGGTTTTTGCGACTACGCCGAGAATTCCGCACATATAAATTTAGTCTCTTTGAATCAATCGTAATTAATCCGTTGCGCCAACTGTTCCGGCAGCCAGGGCTTGACCACCGCCACAAACGCCTCGAACGGCGCGCTCAACATCGCATTGCGCCAAGCACCGTGGCGCGGCATGGGCGTCAGGCCAGCCAGCAAAACCAGCACCAGGACGATCAGCAAGCCGCGCGCCAGTCCGAAAAACGCCCCCAACCCCCGGTCCAGCGCACCCATGCCGAGTTTTTTCACCAATTCGGACAAGGCGATGGTAAACAGGGTCGCCAGCAGCAAGGTGCCGAGGAACAATGCCACGAAAGCCGCCAGCAGGCGCAGCGTCTCGTTGGGAATCGCATCGGGCAAAAGCGGCGCCAGCGGCACCGCGTAATTGACCGCCACCCAGATGGCCGCGATCCAGCCCGCCAGCGCCAGCGCCTCGCGCACCAAGCCGCGCATCACGCTAATCAAAATGGAAACCCCGACGATCAACAAGACCGTATAGTCGAAAGCCGTCATGGCCGGACTACGGCTTGGTCACGATGTCGCCGTCGATGTCTACCGCCTTGAGGCGGTCGCGCACCGATTCGGCCTCCCGCCGCGTGGCATAGGGTCCCGCGCGCACGCGATGGCGGTCGCCGTTGACGGTTTTCAGCACATCGGAATAATTGCGAATCCCCATCGAGGTCAGCTTGGCTTTGAGTTGCTTGGCATTTTCCGGCTTGGCATAGGCGCCCAGCCGCACCACGAAACCGCTTTGGGGAGGAGCGCCGGTTTCGGCGGCGTGCTTGGCCTTTTCGTCCGGGGCGGCGGCCGGCGGCGGCTTGTGCTCGCTGGGTGCGGGAGACTTGACCAGCTCAACCGGCGCGGCGGCAGGCTTCTCGGGTTTGGCGGCGGATGGCGTCGCCGGAACGGGCGCCGCTTTAGGCGTTTCCGCCGGAGCAGTCTGGGCGGGGGTAGGCGCCTGCCCGTTGGGCAGCACGGTCAAGGGCTGAATGGGCGGCGATCTTTCCGGCGGGGCATCCGCCCCGCCGGGAACAGCCTGCGGAACCGGCTGAGGCGCTTGCGGCGGAACGGCCGCGGCGACTTTTGCCGGTTTCGCATCCTGCGAAGGAATATTGATGGCGATGTCGTCCGCCACCGGCTTGGGCTCGTTATCCAGCACCATCGGCAGGAATACCACCAGCCCGGTCACCAGCACCACCGCGCCGATCAGACGATGCTTGGCGCGCCGCCTGAACTGGATTTCCTCTTCGGTCATGGAGGGTTTTGCCATGAAAAACCTTAGGGTTGCGTTGCCGGCCGCGCCATGCGCTCGCTCAGCACGTCCGCCACCGTATAAAATGATCCAAAGGCGGCTATTCTATCATCATCGCCGGCCATGTTACAGGCGTGACGGTAGGCCGCCGCGACATTCTCGAAGCACCGCGCCCGCCCGGCCAAGCCTTCGGCATCCAGCACCGCCAGCAACTCCCCGGCGCTGCCGCCGCGCTGCGAGTCGATGCCGGCGAGCAGCCAGACATCGACCGCATCGCGCAGCCGCCGCACCACCCCGGCGATGTCCTTGTCGCGCAACATGGCGAACACCGCCAATGTCCTCCCGGCCGGCGGCATCCCGCGCAGGTTGGCGGCCAACGCCGCCGCCGCATGGGGGTTGTGCGCCACGTCGAGAATCACCTGGGGACGCCCCGGCAGAACCTGGAAGCGCCCGGTCAAGGCGACCTCCAGCAAGCCGCGGCGGATATCGTCGTTGCTCAACGGTAAGCGTGCGCTCAAGCTTCCCAACGCCGCCAGCACGCAACTGGCGTTGCCCAGTTGGTAGGAGCCGCGCAGCGCCGGATGGGGCAGCGCCATGCGCCGGCCGTGGCTTTCCCAATAGCGCCACTGCGCCGGCTCCACCCCATCGAAACCGAAATCCGCGCCGATGCGGTGCAAATCCGCGCCGATGGCGAGGGCATGCTCGATCAGACTGGCGGGAGGTTGGGGGTCGCCGCAAATCGCCGGCGTGCCGGAACGGTAAATCCCGGCCTTCTCGAAGCCGATGGCCTCCCGGGTTTCGCCCAGCCACTCGGCATGGTCAATATCCACGCTGGTTACCACGGCACAGTCGGCATCCCAGACATTGACCGCATCCAGCCGCCCGCCCAGGCCGACTTCGAGAACCACCGCATCGGGGCTTTCCCGGATGAACAGCCACACGGCCGCCAGGGTGCCGAACTCGAAATAGGTCAGGGGAGTTTCGCCGCGCCCCGCCTCGACGGCGGCGAACGCCTCGCACAGCGCGGCATCGTCCGCCTCCGCGCCGTCGAGGCGCACCCGCTCGTTGTAGCGCAGCAAATGGGGGGAAGTGTACAAGCCGGTGCGGTAGCCGCCGGCGCGCAGGATGCTTTCCAGCATGGCGCAGGCGGAGCCTTTGCCGTTGGTGCCGCCGACGGTGATGACGGCGAAGCCGGGATGCAGCCCGAGCCGTTCCTTGACCGCCAGAACGCGCTCCAGGCCGAGGTCTACGGTTTTCGGATGCAGGCTTTCGAGATAGCGCAGCCAACCTTCCAGAGTTTCAGGCATTCCCAGCCGGCAGGCGCATCATCATCGCCAGCATGTTGGCGAGCCGGTCGCGCATCTGGCGGCGATCGACGATCATGTCGATAGCGCCGTGCTCGAGGAGGAACTCGGCGCGCTGGAAACCCTCCGGCAGGGTTTCGCGCACCGTCTGCTCGATCACGCGCGGCCCGGCGAAGCCGATCAGGGCATTCGGCTCGGCGATGATGACATCGCCGAGCATGGCGAAACTGGCGGAAACGCCGCCCATGGTCGGGTCGGTCAACACCGAGATAAAAGGCAGCCTGGCCTCGGCGAGTTTGGTCAGCACCGCGCTGGTCTTGGCCATCTGCATCAGCGAGGTCAGCCCCTCCTGCATGCGCGCCCCGCCGCTGGCGGAAAAGCATATGAACGGCGCGTTCAGTTCGAGCGCCGTCTGTGCGCCGCGCACGAAGCGTTCGCCCACCACCGACCCCATCGAACCGCCCATGAACTTGAATTCGAAGGCCGCCGCCACCAGCGGCAGCATCTTGAGGCTGCCCTGCATCACCACCAAGGCATCGGTCTCGCCGGTTTCGCGCTGCGCTTCCGCCAAGCGGTCGGGATAACGCTTGCTGTCCTTGAATTTCAGGCTGTCCACCGGCGCCACCTCGGTGCCGATCTCGAAGCGCCCCTCCTGGTCGAGCAGCATGTCGAGCCGCGCCCGCGCCGAAACGCGGTTATGGTGGCCGCACTTGGGACACACCTCCATGTTCTTTTCCAGGTCCGAACGATAGAGCACCTGCTCGCAGGATGGACATTTGCTCCACAAGCCTTCCGGCATGGTTTTCTTGGCGCCTTCGGTCTTGCGCTGAATCTTCGGGGGCAATAATTTCTGGAACCAGCTCATGGATTATCCTTTCTTGCCGTCAATCGCAGTCTTGTTATCAATCGCTTCGCGGAAGACCTTGACCAGATCGTGCAGCTTGCCGGGCAGCGCCTTCACAGTGGAATTCTCGATTTCCTGGACGATGCGGCTGCCGATCACCACAGCGTCGGCGACGCCGGCCATGGCGCGCGCCGATTCCGCGTCGCGGATGCCGAAGCCGACGCCCACAGGGAGGTTGGCGGCCTGGCGGATCTGCGGAATCTTCGCCGCCACCTCGCCCATGTCGAGATGCGCCGCGCCGGTCACCCCCTTGAGGGAAACGTAATAAATGAACCCGCTGGCCAGCTTGGCCACCTGGGCGATGCGTTCCTGCTGCGTGGTCGGCGACAGCAGGAAAATCGGGTCGATGCGGTGGCGTCCCAGGCAGGCCGCCCACTCCGCGCTTTCCTCGGGCGGATAGTCCACCGTCAGCACCCCGTCCACCCCGGCCTGCGCCGCGGCGGCGGCGAAGGTCTCGTATCCCATCGCCTCGATGGGGTTGGCATAGCCCATCAGCACCACCGGCGTGGCCTTGTTGCGCTTGCGGAACTCCGCCACCATCGCCAGCACATCACGCAAGGCCACGCCATGCTTCAGCGCCCGCTCGGAAGCCCGCTGGATGGTCGGCCCGTCCGCCATCGGGTCGGAAAACGGCACCCCCAGCTCGATGATGTCGGCGCCGGCCTCGACCAGCTTGTTCATCAGCTTGACGGTGTGGCGCGGCGCGGGATCGCCGGCGGTGATGAAGGGAATCAGGGCTTTCCTGCCCTGGGACTGGAGCTGTTGAAAAGTGGCAGTAATACGCGACATAAGGTATTCCGAAATAAGGATTATGCGGCTACGGCAAATTCGACTTTGTTGGGATCCTCGGTACGCTTTGACGCATCGAGAATTTCCATGGCGACGATGTTGCCATTGGCGTCGAAATCCAGAATGACTCCGGGTTTCGCTTCGTCACTTTCATCCACCAGAGTATCTGCAAAAACGATACGGAGTATATCCACTTCGCGGTCGTAACTGATCTTCACGATAACCTCCAGTATTTGGCTATATTGCTCGTCCGGTAAAGCGTCACCACGACGTTGGGTTGTTCCTGGTCTTCCACGATCAATCTGACCAGATACTGTTTGCCGTTCATCTCGATCCGAGACTGGTAGGCTTTTCTGCCGCTTCGCTCTTCCACAATTTGTTCCGGGTCGCCCATGATACCGACGACGATCTCCTCGGCGATCTGGCGGCGCGCCATTTCCTCGCGGGCATGGTGCGTCAGCCGGAATTCACTCAAAAGCGGATTCCCGACAAATCCCCCACCGTCGCCATGTCCTTGTCACCACGCCCCGACAGGTTGACCAACAATATCTGGTCGCGCGGCAGCGTGGGCGCCAGCTTGGCGGCGTAGGCCAGTGCGTGGCTGGATTCCAGGGCGGGGATGATGCCCTCGCAGCGGCACAGGTCGTGGAAGGCTTGCAGCGCTTCGCCGTCGGTCACGGCGACGTATTCGGCGCGGCCGCTGTCCTTGAGCCAGCAATGCTCGGGGCCGACGCCGGGGTAATCCAGCCCGGCGGAAACCGAGTGGGTTTCGATGATCTGGCCGTTGGCGTCCTGCATCAGGTACTGGCGCGCGCCGTGCAGCACGCCGGCCTTGCCGGCGTTGAGCGGCGCGGCGTGGCGGCCGGTGTCCAGCCCCAGGCCGCCGGCCTCGACGCCGATCAGACGCACGTCCTTGTCTTCGATGTAGGGGTGAAAAATGCCGATGGCGTTGGAGCCGCCGCCGACGCAGGCGATCACCGCGTCGGGCTGGCGCCCGGTCATCTCCGGCATCTGCACGCGCGCTTCCTTGCCGATGATGGTCTGGAAATCGCGCACCAGCATGGGATAGGGGTGCGGGCCGGCAGCGGTGCCCAAAATGTAGAAGGTGCTTTCGACATTGGTCACCCAGTCGCGCATGGCTTCGTTCAATGCGTCTTTCAGGGTTTTCGAGCCGGATTCGACGGGCACCACGGTGGCGCCCAGCAGCTTCATGCGGTAGACGTTGGGAGCTTGGCGCTTGACGTCCTCCGCGCCCATGTAGACCACGCATTCCAGGCCGTAGCGGGCGGCGACCGTAGCGCTCGCCACGCCGTGCATCCCCGCGCCGGTTTCGGCGATCACCCGCTTCTTGCCCATGCGCTTGGCGAGCAGGGCCTGGCCGATGCCGTTGTTGATCTTGTGCGCGCCGGTATGGTTGAGGTCTTCGCGCTTGAGGTAGATTTGCGCGCCGTTGAGCTGCTCCGACCAGCGCCTGGCGTGGTAGATCGGGCTGGGGCGGCCGACATAGTGCTTCAGTTCGCGGGCGAATTCGGCTTGAAATTCGGGATCGACACGGCATGCCTCGTAGGCGACGCGCAACTCCTCAAGCGCCGCGATCAGCGTTTCCGCGACGAAAACCCCGCCGTACGTACCGAAATGGCCGTGACCGTCGGGCAAATCATAATGACCCATTGCGCACTCCCTGCATGAACGCGGCGATTTTCGCCTCGCTCTTGATTCCCTTGGCGGCTTCCACGCCGCTCGAAACATCCACCGCCCACGGCTTGACTTGCCGGATCGCGGCGGCGACATTGCCCGCATCAAGCCCGCCGGAGAGCACCACCGGCAGCGGCAGTTCGGCCGGAATCAGCGCCCAGTCGAAGGATTGTCCGGTGCCGCCGGCCTGCCCCTCGACATAGGCGTCGAGCAGCAATCCTTGGGCATTCCGATAGCGGATCGCATATTCTACCAAATTCAGGCCGGCTTGGACGCGCACCGCCTTCAGCCAGGAAACGCCGAAGCCGGCGCAGAATTCAGGGGCTTCGTCGCCGTGAAACTGGAGCACGTCGGGGCGCACCTCGCGCAGTATGGTTTCCACCTCCGCCGCCGCAGGATTGACGAACAGCGCCACCGTAGTGACGAAGGGCGGCAGGGCGCGGGCGATTTCGCGCGCCCGGGCGGCTGCGACGCAACGCGGACTGGGTGGATAGAACACCAGCCCGATGGCATCCGCGCCGTGGCTGGCGCAGGCCAGCCCGTCCTCGACGCGAGTGATGCCGCAGATTTTGGTTCGGGTCATCGGAACAGCCATAGGAGGAAAAAATGGTGAGATTCTACCCCGGAAGCGGACGGACGCTTAAACCAGCCGTAAAATTTCCCGTTTTCAGAGGCCGCCCAGGAAAACGGGCAATTTCTTTGCCTCCGGCAATCCCCACTTGGATTCGTAGCCAACCCCCGCCAGATACAGCCCATCCGGGGCGAACGTCGGCGCCGCCAGGCGGCGGTCGCGCCCTTCCAGCAGTTCCCGGAGCCATTCGGGAGGATGTTTGCCCTTGCCGACATAGACCAGCGAACCGACCAGATTGCGCACCATGTGGTGCAGGAAGGCATTGGCGCGCAAGCGAAACAGCAGAATATCTCCCGAGCGGAGAATTTCCAGTTCATTCAGCACCTTGACGGGCGTTTTGGCCTGGCATTCGGCGGCGCGAAAGGCGCTGAAATCGTGCTCGCCGACCAGATGGCGGGCGGCGGCGCACATGGCGTCGAGATCGAGCGGCGCATGGTGCCAGCCCACCTTGCCCTGCAACAGACCGGGGCGCGAGGGACGGTTGAGCAGGACGTAGGCGTAGCGCCGCTCCAGCGCGCTGAAACGGGCATGAAAGCGCTCATCGACGCGGCGCGCCCAGGTTATCGCGACACTCCGCGGCAAGTGGGCGTTGACCCCGCGCACCCAGGCGTTGTCCGGGCGTTCCACGCCGGTGTCGAAGTGCGCGACCTGGCCGAGCGCATGAACCCCGGTATCGGTGCGTCCCGCCGTCACGACACCGACCGGTTCGCCGGCAATGGCAGCCAGCGCCCGCTCCAGGGCGTCCTGCACGCCGCAGCCGCCGGACTGGCTTTGCCAGCCGCAAAAACCGCTGCCGTCGTATTCCAGCCCCAGGGCGATTCTCATAGCGCCAACCCTCCCAGCAACGCCACGGCCGCCGCCAGCGCCAGCCAGTCGCGGCGCGCCATGGGCGTCGCCTCGAAGCTGACCGTGTGCTCGTGGAAGCTCCCGGCGAACAGCGCTTCCCGCAGCTTATCGCGCCAGGCAATGGGTTTCAGGTGCATCGCCTGCTCGGCGTAATAAAGCGTCAGCCAGACGCGCGCGGCGATGCGGTCGCTCGCCACGCCCAGCCTGCGCCACGGGCGCAGCAAGCAATACAGGCCGCCCATCAGTTGCTTGCCGGGAGTCAACGCCAGCAGCAAGGATAGCCCGGCGAGCATCACGGCCAGGCGCCAGGCCTGCATGAATCCGGCATGCAGGCCTTCGGCAGTGGGGCTGAACGCCCCGAGAGGCTCGAACAGGCTCTCGCCCGGCGTCGCCAGGGAATAGATCAGAAAAATCGACAGCAGCAGCCAGCGGGTGCGGCGCAGCAATTTGACGAATTGGCCGCGGCAGCGCGTCAGCAAAAGGGGAAACAGCAACAGGGCGGCGGCGATGGTGGCGGTCAAACCCAGCCACGGCAGGAACAAGGCAAATGCAAGCCATATCAGGATGCGCGCGGCGGGATGCAACATCATCGGCCTTATTTCCGGCGCCCGGGCGACGCTGCCGCCTCGCGCCGGCTTACCGACTTGTCAGGCAAGTTCCGCCAGCAGCTTCTTGGCGTCTTCCTGCTGCTCGTCGGAGCCTTCCTGCACCACTTCCTGCAGGATTTCGCGCGCGCCTTCCTTGTCGCCCATCTCGATGTAGGCCTTGGCCAGATCCAGCTTGGTGGCGGACTCCTGGTAGCTGCTGCTGTCATCCGCCGCGGGCTTGGCTTCCTCTTCTCCGGCGGGCGCGCCGAGGTCCAGGTTGATGTCCGACAGGTCGATATTGGGCATGGCCTGCGGCGGCGCTTCGGCTTCCGCCTCCGGCATTTCCTCGCCGATGGAGAAGTCGAAATCAAGCATCGCCTCGTCGCTCATCGCAGGCGGCGCTATCTCGATGGATTCCTGCTCACCTTCCTCCTCCGCACCCATGGCGGGCGGCACGAATTCCTCGGCGGCGGGTTCGGGTTGCGGGGCGGACGGCGCTTCTTCCGGCGCGGGGGCGGCCAATTCGCCCAGCATGGTTTCGTCGAAATCGGGCATGGATTCCGCAGTCGCCGCATCCGGCTCTTCGGCGGGAAGGGTTTCCACGGCAGCCGCTTCCTCCTCCACCGGGGGCAGCTCAAGTTCCGTTTCCAGATCGACAGCTTCGCTTTCGGCAACCTCGGCGGCAAGCGGCGTTTCATCCATGGGCGGCACGGCGGCTTCCGTCTCTTCGGCCATTTCCGCGGATGTCTCCACAAGCGCTTCCTCGCCGGCATCCTCCGCCGTTTCCACGGGTTCGGCTTCCGCCGCCGCGCTTTCCTGCGGCAATTCCAGGTCGAAATTCAGCAGGTTTCCATCGAATTCCGTTTCGGCGACGGCTTCCTCGGCTGGAGCCTCGCTGGAGGGAGATGGCTGCGGAATCTCGAAATCCACCAGATTCTCCACGGCGGATTCCTCTGCAACCGGCTCTTCGGGCGTTTCGGCGGGTTCAGTTTCGGCCGGTTCCGTTTCGGCCGGTTCCATCTCGCCGCCCGGCAGATCGAGGTTGAAGTCGAGCAGATTTTCTTCCGCCGCCGATGCTTCCGGCTCCGCTCCGGCGAGTTCCCCGGCCGCTGGCGAGGACTCTTGCTCCAGATTGAAATCCAGCCCCGCCGCCAGTTCTTCGACTTGCTCTTCATCGGCCGCGCCTTCCAGCGGAATATCAATGCCTTCCTCGGCTGCGGCGCTTTCGCCTTCCAGGTTGAAATCGAGGTCTGGCGAGGCGTCCACGGCTTCCGACGTCTCGTCGAAGGTTTCCCCGGCGGAGGGTTCCTCCGCCGGAGCCGCCGGAGCGGCGACTGCGACATACAGGTGATTATCCGTGTCCAGCGCGCGCCCCATCTCGGCGGCGCGCTCCCAATCCGGGTCGGGCGAACCGCCGGTGGCCGCGTAAAGCTGGCGCGCCAGCGCCTCGAAGGAGCCTTGATCCTTGCGGCTGGAATAAATTTCCAGCAGCTTGAGGTGAATTTCATGGCGCAAGGGATCGTGCGCCATCGCTTCGCGCAGGATTTCCTCGGCCTGCACGTCGCGGCCATAAGCCATGTAAACCTCGGCCTCGGCGATCGGATCGACGTCGGCGGTGTCGATGCTGCCCATCCCGGTCTGGGTGAAGTCGGTCAGTCCGGCGGAAAAATCCGACACTCCCGCGGCGGCGGCCACGGCGCTTTCATCCGGCACGGTGCGCGGCTCCGGCGTCCCGGCGCGTGCCGCTCGCCCTTTATCCACGCCGGTCTTGCGGCGCGCCGCCAAGGCGCGGGCGCCGAACAGCCCGCCCAGCAGCAACGCGATGGCGCCGCCGCCGAGCGCGAGCGGGTTGCCCAGCAACTCGTCGATAAACGAAGGCGGCGGCGTTTCGTCCGGCTTGGGTTGCAGCGTGACCACCTTGGGTTTCTTGGGCTTGGCTTCCTCCTCCGCGACGGCAGCGGGCGCCGGGGCAGCCAACGGCGGTTCGGCGGACGCCGCTTCGGTCTTCTTTTCCGCATCCGCGGGAGCCGCCGGAACCGGTTTCACCGGCGCCGGCTCGGCGGCGGGCGGTTTGCCGTTTTGCAGGTCAGCTATGGATTTGCTGCGAATTTCCAGCAGCCGCTGCATGTCGCGGATGCTCTTTTCCAGCTCGGCGATACGCTGGTTGGCTTCCTGTATCGCCTTGTCGCGGGCGATGTCATCGTCCGGCGCGCCTCCCCTGCCCGGCTTGCCGCCAACGCTTCCACTCCTGGAAAGCTTCAGCACGTCTTTTTCCGGTTCCCTGGCGGCCGCCTTGTCTTCCACGGCGGCGGTAATCTTGCCGCCCGCCGCTTGCCGTGGCTGATCGTCATGCAGCGGCTTGGCGGCTTCCACCGCGCCGGCGAGTTTCTGCCGGTAAGCATTCCAGTCTGCGGCGTGGGCGCGGACTTCCCGCGCGGCCTCGCCCTTTTCCAGCGCCGCCGCTTCGCCGGATTGCGGTATGTGCAGAATTTGCCCGGTTTTCAGGCGATTCATGTTGCTGCCGGAAAAGGCCTGCTGATTGGCGCGGAACAGAGACACCAGCATCTGTTCCATATTGACGCCCTCGGGCTTGACCGTCGCGGCGATCTTGCGCAGGGTGTCGCCGGATTTGACCGGGCCGTAGGTTTCGCTCTTGGCTTCGCTTGGCGCCGGCGGCGGGGCTTCGTCCTTGGCGGGGGAGGGCTTGGCGCGCTTGCTCTTGGCCTGCGCCGGCTCGCCGGGCGCGACGGCTTTTTCCGCTTCGGCGGGCGGCGGCAAGGCCTTGCCGACCGGAACCGCCACCGGCGCCGCCGGCTGCTGTTCGACGGCCAGCCCCGGCGGATCGAGCAATATGGTGTACTCGCGCAGCAACCGGCCGGAAGGCCAATTGACTTCGACCAGAATGTCGAGGAAAGGCTCGTTGACCGGCTGCGTGCTGCTCAGTTTGACGTACCACTGGCCGGATTTTTTTTGTTCGACGTTGAAGCGCAGCGACAGCAAGGCGCTGGAGCGTTCGATCTTGGCTTCCTGAAAAACTTCCTGGGGAGCCAGGCGGGCGGCGAGCGAGCCTTCCTCGTTGCGGTCCACCGCCAGCAGTTCGATTTCGCCGCGGAAGGGCTGCCCCAGACCGGACATCACGGTCATCTTGCCCAACCCGACGGCATATGCCGCCGGCGGCGCAAACAAAACGCCGGCGCCGATCAACGCACTGATGATAGTTTTGCGCACCACGCCACCCTCGATACTTTATTAAATGCTATTCAAAATAACATCATGCAGTTAGGGATGCAAGCTAAACTTAAACATACAGTTGCCACGATAACATGGCTTACCGCCATCACGCATCGACGATGATGCGCAGCATCCGCCGCAACGGTTCGGCGGCGCCCCACAGCAACTGGTCGCCGACGGTGAAGGCGGAGAGGTACTGCGGCCCCATGTTGAGCTTGCGCATGCGCCCCACCGGCACCGTCAGCGTGCCGGTGACGGCGGCCGGGGTGAGTTCCTTCATGGTGATCTCGCGGTCGTTGGGCACCACCTTCACCCAGTCGTTGTGGGCGGCGATGATGGCGTGAATATCGGCCAGCGGCACGTCCTTGGTCATCTTGATGGTGAGCGCCTGGCTGTGGCAACGCATCGCACCGATGCGCACGCACAAACCGTCGATGGGAATCTGGTTGCCGGAGCGGCCGAGGATCTTGTTGCACTCGACTTGCGCCTTCCACTCTTCCTTGCTCTGGCCGGATTCGAGCTGCACGTCGATCCACGGGATCAGCGAACCGGCCAGCGGCACCGGCCAGGCATCCAGCGGATAGCGATCGGAGCGGATGAAATCGGCGACCTTCTTGTCGATTTCCAGGATCGCCGAGGCGGGATCGTCGAGCAGCGCCTTGACCTCGCCGTTGACCGCGCCCATCTGCTGGATCAACTCGCGCATGTTGCGCGCGCCGGCGCCGGAGGCGGCCTGGTAGGTCATCGGGCTGATCCATTCGATCAAACCCTGCTCGAACAAGCCGCCGATCGCCATCAGCATCAGGCTGACGGTGCAGTTGCCGCCGACATAGGTCTTGATGCCCTTGGCGATGCCGTCCCGGATCACGTTCTTGTTGACCGGGTCGAGGATGATGATGGCGTCGTCCTTCATGCGCAGGGTGGAGGCCGCGTCGATCCAGTAGCCGTTCCAGCCGGCCTTGCGCAACGGCTCGTAGACTTCCTTGGTGTAGTCGCCGCCCTGGCAGGAGATGATGGCGTCCATTGCCTTGAGTTCGTCGATGTTCTTGGCATCCTTGAGCGGCGGCACGTCGCGGCCGACGTCTGGCCCCTTGCCCCCCGGATTGGAGGTGGTGAAGAATACCGGGTCGATCACCGCAAAATCGTTTTCCTCGCGCATGCGCTGCATCAGCACCGAACCGACCATGCCGCGCCATCCAACCAAGCCTACTTTCATCATTTTCTGTTTCCTCGTTACGTTTATTCGGGTTAGGGGCTAGGGGCTAGGGATCAGGGGCTAGGAAAAACCGGGTGCTTCGCACCCGACAACCCCTAGTCCCTAGCCCCTGATCCCTTATAAAGCCGCCACCACCGCGTCGCCCATCGCGCTGCACGACACTTTCTGCGCGCCCGCCTCGTAGATGTCGGCAGTGCGCAATCCATTCGCCAGCACTTTTTTCACCGCATTCTCGATGCGCTGCGCCGTGGTCTCGTCGCTGAAGGTGTAGCGCAGCATCATCGCCGCCGACAGGATGGTGGCGAGCGGGTTGGCGATGTCCTTGCCGGCGATGTCGGGAGCGGAGCCGTGGCTCGGCTCGTACATCCCCTTGTTGTTGCTGTCCAGGGAAGCGGACGGCAGCATGCCGATGGAGCCGGTGAGCATCGAGGCCTCGTCGGAGAGGATGTCGCCGAAGATGTTGCCGGTGACGATCACATCGAACTGCTTGGGCGCGCGCACCAGTTGCATCGCGGCGTTATCCACATACATGTGGGACAGTTCCACTTCCGGGTAGTCCTTGGCCACTTCGATCATCACCTGGCGCCACAGTTCAGTGGTTTCCAGCACGTTGGCCTTGTCCACCGAGCACACCTTGCGGTTGCGCTTGGCGGCGATGCCGAAGGCGACATGGCCGATGCGGCGGATTTCCGATTCCGAGTAGCGCATGGTGTTGATGCCTTCGCGCTCGCCGTTGGCCAGGGTGGAAATACCGCGCGGCTGGCCGAAATAGATGTCGCCGGTGAGTTCGCGCACGATCATGATGTCCAGCCCCGACACCACTTCCGGCTTGAGGGTGGAAGCGCCGGCCAGCTCGGGATACAGCAGCGCCGGGCGCAGGTTGGCGAACAGGTTGAGTCCCTTGCGGATGCGCAACAGCCCTTGCTCCGGGCGCATCGGGCGCGGCAGGGTGTCGTATTGCCAGCCGCCGACCGCGCCGAGCAGCACCGCATCGGCTTCCTCGGCCAGTTTGAGGGTGGCTTCCGGCAGCGGGTCGCCCGCCGCGTCGTAACCGGCGCCGCCGATGGGCGCCTCTTCCATTTCGACCTTCAAGCCGTCGCGGGTCAGCGCCTGCAACACCTTGCTCGCCTGCGCGATGATCTCCGGGCCGATGCCGTCACCCGGCAATACTGCGATTTTCATTGCTTGTTCCCTATTACAAAAATCTTCTTGAACCGCAGAGGACGCGGAGGACGCTGAGGTTTTCTTAGGGTTTCCTCTGCGGCCTCCGCGTCCTCTGCGGTGAAATTATTCAATCAATTAAACACCCACGGCTCCGCTTGGCGCCGTTTTTCCTCATAAGCCTTGATCTTGTCCGCATGGCGCAGGGTCAGGCCGATGTCGTCGAAGCCGTTGAGCAAACAATACTTGCGAAACTCGTCCACCGCGAAGGCGAAGCTCTCCCCGCCGGGGGTGGCGACGGTCTGCGCCGCCAGATCGACGGTCAGGCGATAGCCTTCTTCGGCGGCGGTTTCGCGGAACAACCGATCGACGATGGCGGCATCCAGAGCTATGGGCAGGATGCCGTTCTTGAAGCAGTTGTTGAAGAAGATGTCGGCGAAGCTCGGCGCGATCACCGCGCGGAAGCCGTAATCCAGCAGCGCCCACGGCGCATGCTCGCGGCTCGAACCGCAGCCGAAGTTCTCGCGCGCCAGAAGGATTTGCGCGCCCCGGTAGCGCGGCTGGTTGAGCACGAAATCCCGGTTCGGCGGACGATTGCTGCAATCCTGCCCCGGCTCGCCGTGGTCGAGGTAGCGCCATTCGTCGAACAGGTTGGGGCCGAAGCCGCTGCGCTTGATGGACTTGAGAAACTGCTTGGGAATGATGGCGTCGGTATCGACGTTGGCGCGGTCGAGCGGCGCCACCAAACCTTCCAGCCGAGTAAATTTTTCCATGTTTGTGCCTTACTTGGTGGCGGCTTTTTCGATGGCCTCGCCGCCCTTCTTGAGATCCTTGCCCACGCCCTGTAGGGTGTTGCAACCCGCCAGGGCGGCGGCAAACGCCAGCAGCGCCGCTTTCGCCATGATCGAAGCCAGGATTTTTTTCGGATTCATCGCATCCTCCGTTCAGAAATCGCGCACATCGACGAAATGCCCGGCTATCGCCGCCGCCGCCGCCATTTCCGGGCTTACCAGATGGGTGCGTCCGCCCGGCCCCTGGCGTCCCTCGAAATTACGGTTGGAAGTCGAGGCGCAACGCTCGCCCGGCTCCAAGCGGTCGGCGTTCATCGCCAGGCACATGGAGCAGCCGGGATCGCGCCATTCGAAACCGGCGGCGGTGAAAATCTTGTCCAAGCCTTCCGCTTCGGCCTGCCGCTTGACCAGGCCTGACCCGGGCACCACCAGCGCCAGCTTGACGCTGGCGGCCTTCGTTTTGCCTTTCGCCACCGCCGCCGCCGCCCGCAAATCCTCGATGCGCGAATTGGTGCAGGAGCCGATGAATACCTTGTCCACGGCAATCCCGGTGATCGGGGCGTCGGCCTGCAAGCCCATGTAGGCGAGCGCCCGCTCGATGCCGCCGCGCTTGACCGGATCGGCCTCGTGCGCCGGGTTGGGCACCTTGCCATCGACCGGCAACACCATTTCCGGTGAAGTGCCCCAGGTGACTTGGGGCGTGATCGTTGCGGCGTCCAGTTCGACCACCGCGTCGAACTTCGCCCCCTCATCGCTGTGCAGGGTTTTCCAGTAGGCGACCGCCTTGTCCCAGTTTTCGCCCTGCGGGGCAAAGGGACGCCCCTTGATGTAGCCGATGGTGGTATCGTCGGCGGCGATCATGCCGGCGCGCGCGCCGCCCTCGATCGCCATGTTGCACAGGGTCATGCGCCCTTCCATGGAAAGCGCGCGGATCGCCGAACCGGCGAACTCGATGGCATGGCCGGTGCCGCCGGCGGTGCCGATCCTGCCGATCACCGCCAGGGCGATGTCCTTGGCGGTCACGCCTCTGCCCAGGGCGCCTTCCACCTTGACCAGCATGGTCTTGGATTTCTTCTGCAGCAGGCATTGGGTAGCCAGCACGTGCTCCACCTCGGAAGTGCCGATGCCGTGCGCCAGCGCCGCGAAAGCGCCGTGGGTGCTGGTGTGAGAATCGCCGCACACCACCGTCATGCCGGGCAGGGTCGCACCCTGCTCGGGACCGATGACGTGGACGATGCCCTGACGGATGTCGCCCATCCTGAATTCGGTGATGCCAAAATCGGCGCAATTGCCGTCGAGCGTCTCCACTTGCAGGCGCGACACCGGATCGGCGATCCCCTGCTCGCGCCCCGTGGTCGGGACGTTATGGTCGGCCACCGCCAGGTTGGCGGACAGCCGCCAGGGCTTGCGCCCGGCCAGACGCAGTCCCTCGAAGGCCTGCGGGCTGGTGACTTCGTGGAGGAGATGGCGGTCGATGTACAACAGCGCGGTGCCGTCGGCTTCTTCATGCACCACGTGGGATTGCCACAATTTATCGTAAAGCGTAAGCGCGCTCATGGCGAAAAAAGTCGGGAAAAAGGCGAATTATTGCATAATTCACGGCCACCGGAATAGTTACCCGCCCGGCGATGCCGGCGGCGGGGAATTATGGTATTTTGCATGCTTCAATAGCATGCGCTCGAGGCAACGCCATGGAACCGACCGCCCAGGACGAAATCGCGGCACTCCACGCGAAAATCGCAACCCTCACCAACGCCGCGCGTTACCTCAAGCAGGAACTGGAAAAATCCCAGGCGAAGGAAGCCGGGCAAAACCGCCAGATGGACGCGCTGGCCGAGGCGGTGGTGCGCATCTCCCTGTATCACGACTCCATCCGCCAGGTGGTGGAGAAAAGCGTCAAAATGCTGCACCAGGGGGAAAAGGATCAGCTTTATCGCCACGCCCTTGCCACCGCCCTGGAACTCGCCCAGGCGCGTTTCGGCATTCTGGAGGTGCGGGACGATGCGCATGAAGCGCAACGTTTCGTCACGGCGAACCTGCCCGCCGAAATCGAAAGCGCCCTGACGCAACTCCCGCAGGACAAGCATCTGACCGCGGAATTCCGCCACCTGGCGGAAAATTACTGCACAGGACTAACCTGCGCCACGCCGGCCGTGGTCGCCGCCCTGCCCGGCGCGGCGCAGCGCCACAACGTCCTGGAAGTGCCGCTGCCGCTGAGTTCGGGCATCATCCGGGCGGTCGTGTCGCTGGCCTGCAAGGAGGGGGCGGAAGGCTTCAACGACCACGACGTGCTGATCCTCGAAATGTTCGCCAGCGAAATCGCCCATCTGCTGGAACGCGAAGAGCTGATGGAAGCGCTGCGCCAGCGCAACCGCGACCTGGATGTCGAAAAGCAGGCGCAGGCGGTGCTGATCGCCAAACTCCAGGATGCCCAGACGCAGTTGCTGCAAGCGGAAAAAATGGCGGCCATCGGGCAACTGGCGGCGGGCGTCGCGCACGAAATCAACAACCCCATCGGTTTCGTCTATTCCAACCTCGGCTCGCTGGAAAAATACCTGCAAAACGTCATCGCCGCCCTGGTCATCTACGACGAGGCGGAAACCGCCCTGGCGGGAAACGACAAGGCGCTGGAGACCATCCGCGAGTGGAAAAAGAAGGCGGACATCGACTTTCTCAAGGAAGACATGCGCGCGCTCATCGCCGAATCGCGCGACGGCGTCAGCCGGGTG
Organism: uncultured Sulfuricella sp.; assembly: GCA_964505475.1. Classification (GTDB taxonomy): domain Bacteria; phylum Pseudomonadota; class Gammaproteobacteria; order Burkholderiales; family Sulfuricellaceae; genus JAGXQV01. Next base: position 33,692 of record CAZDIJ010000013.1, read on the forward strand.
AAGAAAATCATCGAAGACCTCAAGGAATTTTCCCGCCTCGACCAATCCGACGAATGGCAGTTCATCGACCTGCGCCGCGCCCTGGAAAGCACGCTCAACATGGTGCTGAGCGGCACCGAACAGCGCATCGAGGCACATGGCGAATACGCCGCCGTCCCGGAAGTGGAATGCCTGCCCCAGCAGATCAATCAGGTTTTCATGAACATCCTGCTCAATGCCGTGCAAGCGATTCAGGACAAAGGAACCATCACGGTGCGCACCGGCACGGAGGACGGTGAAGCCTGGGTGGAAATCGCCGACAGCGGCGCGGGCATCGCCGCAAACGACCTGCCCCGGATTTTCGAGCCTTTCTTCACCACCCGCCCGGTGGGCAAGGGCGTTGGGCTGGGGCTGTCGGTCGCCTACACCCTGGTCAAGAAACACCGCGGCCACATCGACGTAAAAAGCACGCCCGGCCAGGGCGCCACCTTCCGCATCCGCTTACCCCTCAAGCGCGGCTGACGGCATCCGTCCCGGTCCGCCACGCCACCAGCAGCCAGGCCGCCAGCGCGCAGGCGGCGGCGATGGTGAAGGTGTGCGCCGCCCCCAATCCGTCCCAGACCATCCCGGCATAGAGTCCACCCAGGGTGCCGCCGGCGCCGAAGGTGAAGCTGTTGTAGAGCGCCTGGCCGCGCGACTGGTGCTTGCCGCGGAAGAAGCGGTGCACCATCTCCACCGCCGCCGCGTGATAGACGCCGAAGGTGATGGCGTGGAGCAGTTGCGCCACCAGCACCACGGCCACCCATCCCACCCCCCAGCCGATCATCAGGAAGCGCAGCACGGCGCAGGCAAAGCTCCCCAACAGCATCCCGCGCAGGGAAAAGCGGCGCGTCAGGCGCGGCATCCACAGGAAAATACCGATTTCCGCCACCACCCCGAGCGACCACAACAGCCCCACGCTGCTCTTGCTGTAGCCGTGATCGACCAGGTAAATCGAGTAAAAAGTGTAATACGGCCCATGCGCCGCCGCCATCAGGAAACCGCCGAGGAAGAACGCCAGCACCGCCGGACGGCGCAGCACGTGCCACAGCGGCAGATGGTCGCCGTCGTGGGCGACGATCGGCGCTTCCGGGATTTGGCGGGAGAGCAGCGCCAGCCCGACCATGATGGCGAGAATCGCCCACAGCAGCATGCGGATCGGCATGAAGTCGAAAAGGTAGCCCAGGCCGATGACCGTGACGATGAAACCGATCGACCCCCACAGGCGGATGCGCCCGTATTTGGCGGTGCTGTCACCCAGATGGCTCAGGGTGGTGGCCTCCACCAGGGGCAGCGAAGCGCTCCAGAAAATGCTAATCAGCGACATGACCAGAAACAGCCACCAGAAGCTGGTGACGAAGAACATCCCGAGAAAGCTCGCCAGGCTCAGGAACGCCGCAAGCTGCACGATCATCACGCGCCGCCCGAGATGATCGGCCACCCAGCCCCAGACGTTGGGCGCGAAAATGCGCATCACCTGGAACAGCGACATCAGCACGCCGATTTCGAAGGCGTCGAATTCCAGCGACTTGAGATACAGCCCCCAGAACGGCGCCATCGCCCCGACGAAGGCGAAATAGAAGAAATAGAAGCCGGACAGGCGCCAGTAGGGAATGCCGTGCATTTTGAGTTTGTTCACCGCGAAGGCGCGAAGGCGCGGAGAAATTTTCCTCCGCGCCTTCGCACCTCCGCGGTCAGCCGTCGCCTTCCAGCCTGCCGGCGATCTTCGGCGTGCGGCACGCCACATCGCCGCACTGGGCGCGGTGGCGCAAGGCGTGGTCGATCAGGGTGAGCGCCAGCATCGCCTCGGCGATGGGCGTGGCGCGGATGCCGACGCACGGATCATGACGTCCCTCGGTGGAAACGGTGGCCGGGTTGCCCGCCTTGTCGATCGACTGGCGCGGGATACGGATGCTGGAAGTCGGCTTGATGGCGATGTTGACCACGATCTCCTGGCCGGTGGAAATGCCGCCGAGGATGCCGCCCGCATGGTTGGACAGGAAGCGGTGCGGCGTCAACTCGTCGCCGTGCTCGCTGCCCTTCTGGACGATGGATGCGAAACCTGCGCCGATCTCCACCCCTTTCACCGCGTTGATGCCCATCATGGCATGGGCGATGTCCGCATCGAGGCGGTCGTAGACCGGTTCGCCCCAGCCAACGGGACAGCCTTCGGCCACCACCGTGATCTTCGCCCCCACCGAATCGCCTTCCTTGCGCAACTCGTCCATGTAGGCTTCGAGTTGCGCCACGTAACGGTCGTCGGCGGCGAAGAAGGGATTGCTCGCCACCATCTCCCAGGCGTGGAACGGCACCTCGATGGGACCGAGCTGCGACAGATAGCCGCGCACCGTCACCCCATAGCGCTCCGCCAGCCACTTCTTGGCGATCGCCCCCGCCGCCACCCGCACCGCCGTCTCGCGCGCCGAGGAACGCCCGCCGCCGCGATAGTCGCGGATGCCGTATTTCTGCCAGTAGGTGTAATCGGCATGGCCGGGGCGGAAAGTCTCGGCGATGCCGCCGTAGTCCTTGCTGCGCTGATCCTCGTTGCGGATCAGCAAGCCGATGGGCGTGCCGGTGGTCTTGCCCTCGAACACCCCGGAAAGAATCTCCACCGTATCCGACTCGCGCCGCTGGGTAACGTGGCGCGAAGTGCCCGGCTTGCGCCGGTCGAGCTCCAGTTGAATATCCGCCGCGCAAAGCTCCAGCCCCGGCGGGCAGCCGTCCACCACGCAGCCGATAGCCGGGCCGTGGGATTCGCCGAAGGAAGTGACGGTGAAAAGTTTACCGATGGTGTTGCCGGACATGATGAATCCTAAAGCCTATCTGAACGCGGCAAGTTTACCATATGGGAAAAGCTATCCGGCTTGGCTTGCAATGCGGAACGCTCTATGAATTGATTGCATCAGCCAATACCGTAAAATTGGCCGACGATTCATTTTTGGGCACCCTCACCCCAACCCCTCTCCCGCCCGCGGGCGAGGGGCTTTACCTCCCTTCTCCCGCAGGCGGGAGAAGGGCAGGGGATGAGGGCATACCGGCAGATGGCGAAAGTTGTTCGAAGGCAAATAAATCATGATCGTCACCGTTCAAGAAGCTCGCCCAACCGGGGACTACCGGGTGTGGCTCAGATTCAGCACCGGCGAAGCAGGTGAAGTGGACTTGCGCGACGTGGTGTTCAAATACCCCGCCGCCGCACCGTTGCGCGAAACAGCGCGGTTCAAACAGTTCTATCTCGACACTTGGCCCACCCTGGCGTGGGACTGCGGCTTCGACATATCTCCCGAAACCCTTTACGAACGCCTGACCGGCAAGGCGCCCGCCTGGGCGGAAACGCCCCCCTTGCGCCCCGCCGCCTGATCCTCAAGCCTTTTCCGGTTCTTTCCCCAGGATGGCTGCTTCCACCTCGGCGGCGGCTTGTCGCCGCAGGCGCTCAGCCTCGGCGCGAAGGGCAGCGGCGCGGTGGCGGGCATCCCCAATGGCTGAGACAAGGGCTTGCTGGGTGGAAGTGGCTGGCGCGGCGCTTTTACACGTAGGACTTGAACGACTTGCGGTTGCCCGGCTTCTTCTTCTGGATCACCACGCCCTTGACCGCCTCGATGCCGGCGACCTCCTCGGTGGGGTAATTGGGGTTGAGCGCCGCGAGGTAATGGCGCCCGTCCTTGATCCGCAATTGGCGGAAGGTGTATTCGTCGTTGTGGTAGGCGACCACGAAGGAGCCGTCTTGCGCCAGGCCTTCCGGCTCGACCACGATGATGTCGCCGTCCTCGAACTCGGGCAGCATGGCGTCGCCCAGCACCATCAGGGCGTAGGGTTCGGCGCCGGCGCAGGCGTCCACTTCGTCTTCCTCCTCCCGCTCGGGGAGGATGGGTATGATTTTTTTAGGGTTCATCGACATTATTTTCCCGTTGGTCTTTGTCCCAATTATACTTGGGTAAAACAAACCCGCCCATGCCCATGATAAAGCGCGTCCCAACCGAACAGTTGCAGCCCGGCATGTACATCCACGACCTCAATTGCGGCTGGCTGTCGCACCCGTTCGTGCTCAACCAGTTCAAACTTTCGTCGCCGGCCGAAATCGAGCGCATCGCCAGCTATGGCATCAAGGAAGTGTACATCGACACCGAACTCGGCAGCGACGTGCCGGGGGCGCAGACCCAGGCCGAAATCCACGAGGAACTCGACCGCAAGCTGGCGGGCGTGGCGAGTGAACGGGAAAAACCACCGCCCCACACCGCGGTGGACGAGGAAATGGCATACGCGAAAAAAGTGTATTCCGAGGCCAACCAGGTGATCCACGACATCCTGGCCGAAGCGCGCTTCGGCAAGCAGATCGAGCTGGAGAAGATCGAGCCGGTGGTGGAAAAAATGACGCTTTCGGTGCTGCGCAACTCCGGCGCCCTGACCAGCCTGGGGCTGGTCAAGCAGAAGGACAACTACACTTTCCAGCACTCGGTCAGCGTCGGGGTGCTGCTGATCGGTTTTTGCCAATACCTCCACCTGGGCCGGGAAATCATCCATCAAGCGGCGGTCGGCGGCCTGCTGCACGACATCGGCAAGATGAAAACCCCCGACGGGATTCTCAACAAACCGGCCAAGCTGTCCGACGAGGAATTCGCCGTGATGAAGCGGCATGTCGAAGACGGCGTCGCCGTCCTGCGCGAGACTCCCGGAATTTCACCGGCATCGCTGGCCATTGCCGCGCAGCACCATGAGCGGGTGGACGGCAGCGGCTACCCGGCCAGCCTGAAGGATGGCGCCATTTCCCAACTCGGCCAGATGGCCGCCATCATTGACGTTTACGACGCCATCACCTCCACCCGCATCTACCATCGGGCGATGGAGCCGACTGCGGCGTTGCGCAAGTTGCTGGAATGGAGCAAGTTTCATTTCAACGAGGAATTGGTGCAACATTTCATCCGCTGCATCGGCATCTATCCGGTCGGCACCCTGGTCGGGCTGGAAAGTGGGCTGCTCGGGGTGGTGGTCGAGGAAGGCGCGCGCAATCTGCTGCATCCCGTGGTGCGGGTGGTCTACGACGGCAAAAAACATTGCGCCGTGGCGCCGCGCGACATCGACCTCGCGCAGCGGACGGCGCACGACCGCATCGTCGGCCACGAATCGGCCGAAAAATGGCGAATCAATCCGCGCCGGTATCTGTAGACGCGGAACAATCGACCAGCGCCAGCGATACGTCGTCGTGGGCGCGCCGCGCGCCGAGATGCCGCCGCTGCGCCTCCCGGATGGCGTCCAGCCATTGCCCGGCGGGAAGGCCGGCTATCGCCTGCAACACCCTGTCCACCCCCAGCGCCTCGCCCGCCTCGTTTTCCGCTTCCAGCAGCCCGTCGGAAAACATCAGCAGGTGGCCCGGCTCCCGCCAGCGGAACAGCACCGGGTGGGCGACAAAGGTCTTGTCGAGAATGCCCAGCGGCAAATTCACCGAAGCGAAGGCATGCACCAGCTTGCCCGCGACATCGACGAACAGCGCCGCCGGATTGCCGCCGATCCAGATTTCGACGGCTTGGCTCACGGTATCGACGGAAGCCAGGGTGGCGGCGACGAAGCGGTCGGTCGGGGATTGTTCCTTGATCGTCAGGTTCATTTCCTCGACGATGGCGCCGACCGGGTAACCCTTTTCCACCATGCGGTAGAAAATCCGCTTGAGCGGCAGCAGGTTCAGCGCCGCCGGCAAGCCATGCCCGGTCGAATCCGCCACCATCGCAAACAGCCTGCCGCTCCTGCCGCGCGCGGCGGCGATCAGGTCGCCGCTCACCACGTCGGAAGGCTGCAACCAGTAATGCAGTCCTTCCTCGCGCAGGCCGTCGGCCTGCATCATCCGCTCCATCAGTTGCGCGACCAGGCGGCGCTCTTCTTCCGCCGCCGCATGATACAGCTCGAGCTGGGCGTTTTTCAGCTTCAGCTCGCGCTGGGCGAACAGCACCCGCAGGCTCTTTTCGATGGCGCGCCGCAAGGCATGATAATCCACCGGCTTGAGCACGTAGCCGTCGATGCCGATGGCGATGGCGCGCAGCAGGTATTTGGCGTCGTTGAAGGCGGTGGTCATGATGATCGGCGTGTCGGGACTCTCCGCGCGAATTTTCTCGGCCATTTCCAGGCCGTCCATCACCGGCATCATGATGTCGCTGACCACCAGGTCGGGCTTTTCCCGACCGAACATTTCCAGCCCCTGCGCGCCGTCGCAAGCGACATGGAGAGCGCCGGCGATCTTGCCCAGCATGTGGGTGAACTGGATGCGCACGTCGGCATCGTCCTCGACGTACAGAATGGAAAGGGTATCCGGTAACGGGTCGCCGCTCATGCTCTCTTCTCCCCTGATGCTTCACCCGCCAGCGGCAGGATCAGGCTGAATTCGGCGCCGCCGTCGATGTTGCGGAACAGTATTCGCCCGTTCATGTTGTTTTCGATGATGGTTTTCGACATGTACAGCCCGATGCCGGTACCCCTCTCCTTGGTAGTGTAGTATGGATCGAATATATTCGCCGATACCGCCTCGGGAATGCCGCCGGCGTTGTCGCGTATCGTCACGCCGCCCCGCCCGTTCTCGCTGGAGTAGGTGATATGGATGCAGGGGTCGGCGATCCGGCGCTCCAGCGCGGCCTCCTTGGCATTGGCCAGAATATTCAGCAGCACCTGGCCGAATTCGTTGGGATAGCCCCACAGCGTCAGATCCTCGCCTTCCTCGCATTGCACCCGGATATTGTTGCTCCTGAAGCTGGCTTCCAGCAGCGACAAGGTATCGCGCAAGGCTCCCCGGAGACTGAATTCTTCCGGCTGTTTGTGCGGGCGGAAAAAATTGCGGAAATCGTCGATGGTGGTGGACATTTTCTGGATCAGGCGTGCGCCGTCATGGATATAGTCTTCCAGCGATTCCCGCTTCAGCATGCCGTCCTCGTAATCGAGCAGGATGTTCTGCAACAGGATCGACAAGGCGTTGAGCGGCTGGCGCCACTGGTGGGCGATGTTGCCGATCATCTCGCCCATCGCGGCATGGCGCGATTGCTGGATCAGCAGATGCTCGGTTTCGCGCTCCTTGGCGATCGCCTCCGCCACGCGCTGCTCCAGCGTTTCGTTGAGCCGCTGCAAGGCGTTCTCCGCCTGCTTGCGCTCGGTGATGTCCTCATAGGCGATGAGCAGCCCGCTCACCCCGCCTTTCAGATCGTGCAGCGGGATCTTGCTGACATCCAGCCAGACGGCGTCGCCTTGCCGGGTATGCTGGCTGATGCGGTGGTATTCCGGCTCGTCCGACTCCATCGCCTGCTTGTCCGAAAGCGCCAAAAACTGCGCTAGCTCCGGGTCGGAATGCAGGTCGAAGTCGGTCTTGCCGACGATTTCCATCGGGTCGCCCAGCCCCACGGCCTGGGCGGCGGCGCGGTTGCAGCCGCGGAACACCGAATCGCGGTCCTTCCAGAAGATATGCTGGGGAATATTGTCCATCACCCGTTGCAGGAAATATTCACGCTCCAGGAGTTTTTGCTGGGCGCGCATCAAAACCCTTTCGCTATGCTGGCGCAGCGTGGTATCGCGGAAAGTCAGCACGACGCCGGTAACCGATTCGCCCTCGCGGATCGGCGCGGCGTTCACTTCGACCGGCAGCACCGACAGGTCGCGGCGCCAGAAGACATCCTCGACCAGATGGCGGGTTTTGCCGTCGGCCAGGGTCTGGCGATAGGGGCAATCCCGCTCCGCATAGGGCGTGCCGTCGGGTTTACGCTGATGGATCAATTGATGCAGCGGCTGCCCGAGTATCTGGTCGAGCGGCCAGCCCAGCATCCGGCAGGCGGAAGGGTTGGCGTAGCGCAACACGCCATCCCGGTCGAAAACGCACACGCCCTCGCTCACCGAAGTCAGGATGGATTCGTATTGCTGCTTGATTTGCTGGACGGCGCGCTCGTTCTTTTTGCGCTCCAGCGCGTAGCGGATTACTTGAGCCAGCCGGCATCCTTCGATGCCGCCCTTGACGAGGTAGTCCTGGGCGCCGAGATGGATCGCCCGTTCGGCCAGTTTTTCGTCGGCCAGGCCGGTCAGGACGACGATAGGCAAGGAGGGCGCGCATTCCAGCAGGCGGCTGACCGAATCCAGCCCGGCGCTGTCCGGCAACGTCAGATCGAGCAACAGCAGATCAGGGGGTTCCCGCCGCACCTGGCCGATCGTCTCGGCCAGGGTCGCGGCGTGATGCAACGCGATCCCGCCGCCGACTTCGCCCAACAATTCCCTGACCAGACGTGCGTCGGCGGGGTTGTCCTCCACCAGCAGCACGCTGATTGCCTGGCTATCCATGGTTTCCCCCCGTGCCGGTCTTCGGCCGCAATGCACTGGCTCATTGCGGGGCGCTCATCTACAATTTAGCATAATTCATAAGGGGTTCAGAAATGAGAGCAATAGTGATGGATCAGCCCGGCGATGCCGATTCGCTCCGCTTGGCCGAGGCGGCGCTGCCGGAATTGCCCGCCGCCGCGTATTTGCGGGTACGCCTAAAGGCCGCCGGAGTGAATCCGGTGGATACCAAGCTGCGCAAGAACGGCACCTACTACCCCGGACGATTTCCCGTCATCCTCGGCTGCGACGGCGCGGGCGTGGTGGAAAGCGCCGGCGCCGCGGTCACCCGCTTCAAGCCGGGCGACGAGGTGTATTTCTGCCACGGCGGCATCGGCGGCGCCCCCGGCAATTACGCGGAATACGCCGTCGTCCACGAGGATTTCGCCGCCGCCAAGCCGCGCAGCCTTTCCTTCACGCAGGCCGCCGCGGTGCCGCTGGTGCTGATTACCGCCTGGGAAAGCCTGTTCGAGCGCGCCGCCCTGCAAAGCGGCCAGGCCGTGCTGATCCAGGCCGCCGCCGGCGGCGTCGGCCATGTCGCGGTGCAGTTGGCCAGGCATGCCGGCGCGCGCGTCGCGGCCACCGTCAGCGGCGACGAAAAAGCCCGACTGGCCAAACGTCTCGGCGCGGAACTGACCATCGACTACCGCCATGAGAACTTCGTCGATGCGGCGCTGAAATGGACGAATGGCGAGGGCGTGGACGTGGTGTTCGACACCGTCGGCGGCGCCACCTTCTGCCGCGCCTTCGCCGCCGCCAAGGTCTACGGCAAGATCGTCACCCTCCTGCAAAGCGACTGCGCCGCCGCCGACATCAAGCTGGCGCGGGCGCGCAACCAGAGCATCCACTACGAGTTGATGCTCACCCCGATGCACCTCGGCCTGCACGATGAATGCGTGCGCCAGCGCAAAATCCTCGAAGCCGGCGCCAAGATGATCGAACAAGGCCAACTGGAAGTCCTCGTCAACCACACCCTGCCGCTGGAACAGGCCGCCGAGGCGCACCGCCTGATCGAGGCGGGACACGCCACCGGCAAGATCGTGCTCGAAATATGAGCGGCGAACCCACCCTGGAGCAATGCATCAAACGCCGCCTGCCTCCGGCGCGGCGCGTCTTGCTGCATATCGCCTTGCTGCTCGGCGCCGCCTATACCCTCGGCCCCTGGCTGGGGCCGCTGCTGTTCGGCTTCATCGACCCGCAGACCACCTGGGGGCGCGGGCAGTCTTACCAGATCGGCAACGTGCTGAACTGGGGGACGTTTTTCCTGATTATCGAATTGCTGGCTTATACCGCGTGGATCATCAAGCAGGGGCGCAAGGGCTACGACGAGCACCAGATGTTGCAGTGGCGCAAGGCGCTGGAAGGAGAGACGGAGGAAAAGCCGTAGCAACGGCTTCCTCTCCTGGCGTTATACTGACATCCGAAATGAACCGTCTCACATCCAACCCAAGCCGTTGCGCAACGGGAAGCCGGCCGGCATGAGCGGCGACATTCCCGAAAAAATCGGCAAATACCCCATCCTCCGCGAATTGGGGCGCGGCGCTTCCGGGGTCGTCTACTTGGCGCACGACCCCTTCAATCAGCGCGAGGTGGCGCTCAAGCTGTCGAGCCCCGAGAACATCGCCGACGAAGCGGAGGCGCGGCGCTTCCGCAAGCTGTTCATCAACGAGGCGACGCTCGCCGGCAAGCTCAACCATCCCAACATCGTGGCGGTGTACGACGCGGTGGTGGACGAGCAGTGCAGCTACATCGTGATGGAATACGTCCAGGGCGACACCCTGAAAAAGTTTTGCCAGCCCGACAGCCTGCTGCCCATCGACAAGGTCGTCGCCATCATCTACAAATGCTGCATGGCGCTGGATTTCGCCCACAAGCAGGGGGTCATCCACCGCGACATCAAGCCCGCCAACATCCTGCTGGCGCAGGGCGGCGACATCAAGCTCAGCGATTTCGGCGTGGCGCAGATCGCCTCCTCGCAAATGACCCAGATGACCGGGATGCTCGGCTCGCCCGCCTACATGTCGCCGGAGCAGGCGCGCGAGCAGCGCCTGACGACGCAGACCGACATCTACTCGCTGGGCGTGGTGATGTACGAAATGCTGACCGGGCGCTTGCCCTACGAGGCTTCCAGCGGCTACGCCATGCTGATGAAGGTGCTCAACGGCCAACCCCGCCCGGCCGGCGAATTGCGCCCCGGCATCCCGCCGCGCCTGGAGGAAATCATCGCGCGCGCCATGCACAAGGATCTGGATGCCCGCTACAAGACCTGGTTCGATTTCGCCAGAGACCTGGCCGGGGAATTCCTCCAGCTCGAACGCCTGCGCGAGGATATCGGCGACAAGGAGAAATTCAACGCCTTGCGCGGCTTGCCGTTCTTCCGCGATTTCCGCGACGAACAGTTGTGGGAGGTGGTGCGCATCAGCGTCTGGGAAATCTTCGCGCCGGAGCGGCAGGTCATACTGGAAGGCGACATCGGCCAGTCGTTCTACATCATCGTCCAGGGCAGCGCCAAGGTCAGCAAGGGCGGCCGCCTGCTCAACGTCCTGAAGGCCGGCGACTGCTTCGGTGAGATGTCGTACATCAGCCAGGCGCAGACCCGGCGCAGCGCCACCATCACCGCCGACAACCCGTTGACGCTGGTGCGGATCAAGGCCGATTTGCTGGAACAGCTTTCGGAGGGCTGCCAACTGCGGTTCAACCGGATTTTTCTGCAAACCCTGGTGGACAGACTATCGCGCACCAACACCATGCTGGCGGCGAGCGGCTTGCCGCAGGAAACAGCGGGTTAATCCCGAAAAATCAATATGCCTCTAAACTATTCTCAGCAAACGCCCCCTCCCTTGCGCGCATAGCGCGCGGGGGAGGGTTGGGGTGGGGGCGTTTGCCCGCATGGCCGCCGCTGTTTGCCCCCATCCCGACCTTCCCCCGCAAGCAGGGGAAGGTGCGATAGCTGAGAATAGTTTAGAGGCATAAAAATCAATCAGCCACGGATAGACACGGATTTACACCGACAGGACATCGGGTTGGCAAATCTCGCCCCATTGCAAGCCGTCAACAATTTGGGATTATCCGTGGCAAAACTGCTTTTTCTGGGTTAACTCGTCCGGGTGAGGTCGTTCGCCCAGCTCATCGCCGCGATTTGCGCCTGCAACAGATCGCCGACATTCAGCCCCGAGGATGCCAGCAGTTCGCCGGCGGCGGCGAAATCGCCGCGCTCGGTTCTTTCCGCGAGCTCCAGCAGTTCGCCCAGCATGCCCGCCCGTTCCAGCAGGGCTTCACGCACGTCCGGCGCCAGATTGATCTGCCCGACGATCTCCACCATCGGCATGCCCAGCAAAGTATCGAGCAAGGACAGGATGCCGGCGATGAAGGCGCGATCCTGGTAATTCTTGTCGTGCGGCGCTTGCACCGCCCCCAGCAGCTCCATCAGCTTGCCCCGCGTCGCGGCCAGTTGCAGCAAGGGGTTGTCGGCCTGGCCGCTGCTGGGAACGAACATCAGCAATTGCAGCCAGCGCTGTAATTGGCGCTGGCCGAGGATGACGATGGCGTGGCGCAGGGAGTCGATTTTCTGCGGCAGCCCCATCGCCACCGAATTGACCAATTGCAGCAGCTTGTAACTGAGCGACGGATCGTGCTTGAAAACCTGCTCGATTTCCTGGATGTCGGCATCGTTCAGCACCAGGCCGAGCAGGCGCAGCAAGGCCAGCTTGGAGGCATCGGCGCGCTTGCCGGTGAGAATCACCGGCTTGGCGTAGTAATACCCCTGGAACAGGTCGAAGCCAAGCTCCTGGCACAACTCGGCCTGGACATGGTCGTCGATCTTTTCCGCCAGCAGCCTGACCGGCCAGCGCTTCAGGTAGCGCACGATGCCGGGCAGTTCTTTCTTGTCGATTAGCGGATAGTCCAGCTTGATGATGTCCACCAGGTCGAACAGTATCTCGAACTGGGGGTCTTCCGAAGTGTAATCGTCGAGCGCCAGGGTGAACCCCATGGCCTTCAACTGGCGGCAACGCTCGACGATCCGCGGCGTCACCTCGATGGTTTCAAGCAGTTCGATGACCACTTTGTCCTTGGGCAGCAATTCGAGCATGTCCGACAGCAACAGTTCGCCGTGGACGTTGATGAAGCCCTTGTGCTGACCCAACACGGCGGAAATGCCCAACTCGGTAAAGGCGCGGGTGATGACGTGGGCGGTCGCGTGCATGTCGTCGTGCACGTCCGCGCCGGCGGTCTGGCCGGCGCGGAACAGCAGTTCGTAGGCGACGATATTCTGATGGCGGTCGAGAATCGGCTGACGGCCAAGGAAAATCTGGTGATCATCCGACATGGCAACTCCTCATCGGCATGAGGACGGTCTCCCGCCCTGCCGTCAACGCCGCGCGCTGACTCAGACAGCCGCGTGGAGATGCAGTTGTTGCTCCAGGCGTTTTTCCAGAACGATAATGTCGTCCAGCATCTGATGGAAGACATCGCTGAAATGCTTCCACTGCTGTTTGGCGTATTCGATTTCGTCGCTCAGCAGATGGTGGTGGATTTGCACGTGAATTTGATGCAGCGCCGAATGGCTGTCGCGGATGGCGCAAAATTCCGGGAGGTGGCCGAGCAACTCGCTGCCGTCGCCGTGGAACCAGGCGCCGAAACGGCATTCGTTGTGCTGGGCGGGCGGCACCCCTTTCGAGCCGATGGAAGAACCGGAAACCGAATGATGGCGCGCATATTCGCGCCAGCGCAGCATGGCGAACTTGGCGCTGCGCAGTTGCATCAGGGCAGCTTGTTTATCCATCGACGCTCCTCTCTGAATCAGGCTCAAACGAAAATATTAGCATTCGTTAATATTGCATAATACAAGCAGAAAAACAATACCGGAAACCGCTTCCAAAGATACGACTATTTTCGCTTGATGTACAGATCGGTGATGGTTCCTTCCGCCATTTCCGCCGCGAAGCACAAAGTCTCCGACAAAGTGGGATGGGGGTGGATGGTGAGGCCGATGTCCTGGGCGTCCGCCCCCATCTCCAGCGCCAGCACCGCCTCGGCGATCAGTTCGCCGGCGTTGGCGCCGACCATCCCGGCGCCGAGCAGGCGGCGGCTGCCCTTTTCGAAGATCATCTTGGTCGCGCCGTTGTCCGCCCCCATCGACAAGGCCCTGCCGCTGGCCGCCCAGGGGAAGGAGGCCTTCTCGATTTCGATGCCCTGCGCCTTGGCCTCGGTTTCGGTCAGCCCCATCCAGGCGATTTCCGGGTCGGTGTAGGCCACCGAAGGAATGGCGCGCGCGTCGAAGGCCGCCTTGTGGCCGGCGATCACTTCCGCCGCCACCTTGCCTTCGTGCACCGCCTTGTGCGCCAGCATGGGCTGGCCGACGATGTCGCCGATGGCGAAGATGTGCGGGACGTTGGTGCGCTGCTGCCTGTCCACCGGGATGAAGCCCTGTTCGGTGACGGTGATCCCGGCGTGCTCGGCGCCGATCGCCTTGCCGTTGGGACGCCGCCCGACGGCCAGCAACACGCGGTCGAAAAGCTGCGGCGCGGGAGCGTTCGCACCGTCGAAGGTGGCGAGGATGCCGTTCTTCTTGGCTTCCAGCGCCGCCACCTTGGTTTTCAGGTGGATCGCCTCGTAGCGCGAGGCAATGCGTTTGTGCAGGGGCTTCACCAGATCCGGGTCGGCGCCGGGCGCCAGTTGCTCGCCCAGTTCCACCACGGTGATCTTGGAGCCGAGCGCGTCGTAGACCGTGGCCATTTCCAGGCCGATGATGCCGCCGCCGATGACCAGCATTTTCTTGGGCACATCCGCCAGCGCCAGCGCGCCGCTCGAATCCATGATGCGCGGATCGTCGGGGAAGGAAGGTATCCTCACCGCCTGCGAACCGGCGGCGATGATGGCGTTGTCGAAGGAAATATCGCGCTCGCCATCCTCCGCCGCCACGCGGATATGGTGCGGCGCGATAAAGCGGCCGACGCCGCGCACCACGGTGACGTTGCGCTGTCTGGCGAGTTGCGCCAGCCCGCCGGTCAGCTTGGCGACCACGCTTTCCTTCCAGGAACGTATCTTGTCGATGTCGATTTGCGGCGCGGCAAAGGTCACGCCGTGCGCGCCGATCTCCGCCGCCTCGGTAATCACCTTGGCGACGTGCAGCAGCGCCTTGGAAGGAATGCAGCCGACGTTGAGGCAGACCCCGCCGAGGCTGGGATAGCGCTCGATCAGCACCACCTTCTTGCCCAGATCGGCGGCGCGGAAAGCGGCGGTGTAGCCGCCGGGACCGGCGCCCAGCACCACCACGTCGGCGTGCATTTCATTCTCCCCTCGCCCGCTGGCGGGAGAGGGGCTGGGGGTGAGTGCCGGCGGCGGCGCGGCTTCCTCTGGTTGAGGTGCAACGGCTTGCGCAGGCTCCAGCGTCAGAATCAGCGCCCCCTCGGAAACCTTGTCGCCCACCTTCACCTTGAGCGCCTTGACCACGCCGGGCTGCGGCGCGGGGATTTCCATGGTGGCCTTGTCGCTTTCCAGGGTAATCAGAGACTGCTCGGCGGCGACCGTGTCGCCGGCCTTCACCAGAATTTCGATTACATCCACATTCTCAAAGCCGCCGATGTCGGGCACGGCGATTTCGACGATTTTAGTCATGGCATTCCTTATGCTGCATACCGCAATATTTCGACTTCCGCACCTTTACGAGTAGATTCCTCGGCGCGCTCCAGCAAGTTCCCGGTAGTAGACTCGCTCAAATAGTATTCTCCGCAATTCTGGCAAACGTCCGCCGGCACTCCCTTGAAAATGATCGTCGATTCGTTGCGTTGCAGCGTAACGGTGACGATGCCCGGCAGGGTTTCCCCCTGTTTGCAAATTACGCATTTCATGGTGTGTTTCTCCGTTTCTTGAAGTCGTTCTGCCATAAGCTCGCATCAGGACGGTAGCTGGTAACGATGTAACAAATATCCTGCTCATCCCGCGCAACCAGAACATGCAGCGGAACGGACTCCGTCAGCGCCAAGATCAGCACGCTAGGATAGGGCTGGTCTTCGGGATATTCAAGAATGACCTCGCCGTCGGCCACCGCCGCGACCACTTCATCCTTGCCGATATTCCTCTCGAACATGCGCCGCAAGGCATGTCCGCTGAAAATGAGCCGACCGCACTTCATCGGGGCGCCCTATAGCAGCAAGCGCCGCACGTCCGCCAGCATCTGGCTGAGAGTAGTGATGAAGCGCGCCCCCTGCGCGCCGTCGATGACGCGGTGATCGTAGGACAGCGACAGCGGCATCATCAGGCGCGGCACGAATTCCTTGCCGTTCCACAGCGGCTTCATGGTGGCGCGCGAAACACCGAGCACCGCCACTTCCGGGGAATTGATGATGGGGGTGAAATACGTGCCGCCGATACCGCCCAGGCTGGAAATGCTGAAGCAGCCGCCCTGCATTTCCGCCGGCGAGACTTTCTTGTCGCGCGCCCGCGCGGAAAGGTCGCCCAGTTCGCGGGCGATGTCCATCACGCCCTTCTTGTCGGCGTCGCGGATCACCGGCACCACCAGCCCTTCCGGGGTATCCACGGCAATGCCGATGTGGAAGTATTTTTTCAGCACCAGCGCCTCGCCGTCGGCGGAAAGCGAGGCGTTGAAATCGGGATGCGCTCTCAGCGCGGCAGCCACGGCTTTAATCATGAAGGCCGGCAGGGTCAGGCGCACGCCCTGTTTCTTGGCCTCCTCGCCCATCGCCTTGCGGAAGCTTTCCAGCTCGGTGATGTCGGCCTCGTCATGCTGGGTGACGTGCGGCGCGGTGACCCAGTTGCGGTGCAGGTTGGCGCCGGAGAGTTTCTTGATCTTGGTGAGCGGTTTGACCTCGACGGCGCCGAACTTGGCGAAATCCACCACCGGCATTTCCAGCACCGTGAGTCCCGCTCCGCCGGCGGACGAACCGCGCGGACGGGAAAGCTCGGACTTGATGAAGGCTTGCACGTCTTCCTTCATGATGCGGCGCTTGGGGCCGGAACCCTTGACCAGCGCCAGGTTGACCCCCAGTTCGCGGGCAAAGGCGCGCACCGCCGGGCTGGCGTGGGTCTTGGCCGATGCGGGAGTTTCTTCCAGCTCCAGAGGCGCCGGACGGGGGGCTGAGATAGGCGCCGCCTTCCCCTCCTCCGCTTGCGGGGGAGGGGTTAGGGGTGGGGGCGACGCGGGAGGAGCGACGACAGACGTGGATACGCCCTCACCCCCCGCCCCTCTCCCTGCACCCGCAAGGAGTGTCCCCGCCGAGAGCGGCGGCAAAGCCGCTCGCTCTGGCGAGACGGGAGAGGAGAGTACCGCTTCTTCCGCTTCCATGGTGAGGATCACCGAGCCTTCGGAAACCTTGTCGCCGAGCTTGACGCGCACGGTCTTGACCGTGCCGGCGTAAGGCGCGGGAATGTCCATGGTCGCCTTGTCGCTTTCCAGGGTAATCAGGGAATCCTCGGCCTTGACGGCGTCGCCGTCCTTGACCAGGATTTCGATCACGTCCACTTCGCTGAAACCGCCGATGTCGGGGACGCGCACTTCCTTGATGATAGCCATGCGTTCCTCCTCTTATACCGTCAGCGGGTTGGGCTTGTCGGCGTCGATGCCGTACTTGGCGATGGCTTCCGCGACCTTGGCGGGCGGCAGGCCGCCTTCGTCGGCCAGCGTCTTGAGCGCCGCCACGGCGACGTGGAAACGGTCTACCTCGAAGAAACCGCGCAGGTTTTCGCGGCTGTCGCTGCGGCCGAAACCGTCGGTGCCGAGAGTCAGGTAGCGGCGCGGCACGAAGGCGCGGATCTGGTCGGCATAGGCCTTCATGTAGTCGCTCGCCGCGATCACCGGGCCGGAACCGTCCTTGAGGCATTTCTCGACATAGCTCAGGCGCTGCGCGTGCTCGGGGTGCAGCATGTTCCAGCGCTGCACGTCCAAGCCCTCGCGGCGCAGTTCGTTGAAGCTGGTGACGCTCCAGATGTCGGCGGACACGCCGAAATCCGCTTCCAGCAATTCCGCCGCCGCGATCACCTCGCGCAGGATCACCCCGCTGCCCAGCAGTTGCACCTTGAGCTTCTTCTTCGGCGCGCCGCGCTGCAACAGGTACATGCCGCGCAGGATGCCCTCCTCGGCGCCCTTCGGCAGCGGCGGATGGGCATAGTTTTCGTTCATGATGGTGATGTAGTAGAAGACGTCTTCCTGTTCCTTGTACATGCGGCGCATGCCGTCCTGGACGATTACCGCCAGTTCGTAGGCGTAGCACGGGTCGTAGGAAACGCAGTTGGGGATGGTCGCGGCGAGGATGTGGCTATGGCCGTCCTCGTGCTGCAAACCCTCGCCGTTGAGGGTGGTGCGCCCCGCCGTGCCGCCCATCAGGAAGCCGCGCGCGCGGATGTCGCCGGCCGCCCAGGCGAGGTCGCCGGTGCGTTGCAGGCCGAACATCGAGTAGAAGGTGTAGAACGGGATCATCGGCACGCCGTGGTTGCTGTAGCTGGTGGCGGCGGCGATCCACGAGGCGAACGCGCCCGCCTCGTTGATGCCTTCCTCGAGTATCTGGCCAGTCTTGGCTTCGCGGTAATAGCTCACCTGGTCGGCGTCCTGCGGCTCGTAGAGCTGGCCGACCGATGAATAGATGCCCAATTGGCGGAACATCCCTTCCATGCCGAAGGTGCGCGCCTCGTCGGGGACGATGGGGACGACGTGCTTGCCCACCACCTTGTCCTTGACCAGGGTGGCGAGGATGCGCACGAAGGCCATGGTGGTGGAAACCTCGCGCTCGCCGGTGCCGTTGAGCTGCGCCTCGAAATCCGACAGCGGCGGCACGTCGAGCGAAGCCGCCTCGCGCTTGCGGGCGGGCAGATAGCCGCCCAACTGCGCGCGGCGCTCCTTGAGGTAGCGAATTTCCGGGCTGTCTTCGGCCGGCTTGTAGAACGGCACTTCGCGCAGTTGGTCGTCGGGAATCGGGATGTTGAAGCGGTCGCGGAACGCCTTGAGCGATGCGTCGGACATTTTCTTGGCCTGGTGGGTGATATTCTGGCCTTCGCCCGACTCGCCCATGCCGTAGCCCTTCACCGTCTTGGCCAGGATCACCGTGGGCTGGCCGGCATGCTTGGTGGCGGCATCGTAGGCGGCATACACCTTCTGCGGGTCGTGGCCGCCGCGGTTGAGACGCCACACATCCTCGTCCGACATGTTGGCGACCAGCTCCAGCAGTTCCGGGTACTTGCCGAAGAAATGCTTGCGCACGTAGGCGCCGTCCTTCGACTTGTAGTTCTGGTAATCGCCGTCCACGCATTCCTCCATGCGCTTGCGCAGCAGACCGGTCTTGTCCATCGCCAGCAGCGGGTCCCAGTAACGCCCCCAGACCACCTTGAGCACATTCCAGCCGGCGCCGCGGAAATCCGATTCCAGTTCCTGGATGATCTTGCCGTTGCCGCGCACCGGGCCGTCCAATCTCTGGAGGTTACAGTTGATGACGAACACCAGGTTATCGAGACGCTCGCGCCCGGCCAGGGAAATCGCTCCCAGCGTCTCGGCTTCGTCGGTCTCGCCGTCGCCGAGGAAGGCCCACACCTTGCGCCCGCTGCAATCGACGATGCCTCGGTCGGTGAGGTATTTCATGAAGCGCGCCTGGTAGATCGCCTGTAGCGGCCCGAGTCCCATCGACACGGTGGGAAACTGCCAGAAATCCGGCATCAGCCAGGGATGCGGGTAGGAAGGGATGCCCTCGCCGCCGACTTCCTGGCGGAAATTGCCGAGCTGCTCCTCGCTGATGCGCCCTTCTAGAAAGGCGCGGGCATAGATGCCGGGCGCCGAATGCCCCTGGATGTACAACAGATCGCCGCCGTGATTTTCGTCGGCGGCATGGAAAAAGTGGTTGAAGCCCACATCATAGAGGGTCGCCGCCGAGGCGAAACTGGCGATATGCCCGCCCACGCCAGGACTCTTGGCGTTGGCGCGCATCACCGTGGCCACAGCGTTCCAGCGGATGATCGCGCGGATGCGGCGCTCCAGCCCCAGATCGCCGGGGCAGCGCTCTTCCTGGTTGGCCGGGATGGTGTTAAGGTAGGCGGTATTGGCCGAAAACGGGATATGCGCGCCGGAACGCCGCGCCTTGTCGATCAGCTTCTCCAGCAGATAATGGGCGCGCTCCGCGCCCTCGAATTCCAGCACCGCGTCGAGGGCATCGAGCCACTCCTGGGTTTCCTGTGGGTCGCTATCGGGAATCGGGGTCATGCTTTAAACCTCCTGACACGGTCAACGTGTCGCTCAACTGTTACATAAGAGTTGCAATAACATGTTATGCAACGACTTAATTTTTAAACTCATGTATATGAGTTATATGAACATTATTCATCCAGTTCGTTATGATTGACCGAATCGCCGATCAGGTCAAGACCGGACATTGAGAAGGAACCGCCATGCTGCCAAAGATCACACAATATCAATCACCTATCGGCGCGGAAGGGTTGAAGAAAACCACCCATCTACTGGTGGTGATGCCGGCCACCAAGGCCTTGCAGGAAGACATTCCCGCCCTTGACGTACTGGCCGGCCTGCTGGCGCGGCGCGGCATGAAGCCGGCCGAATTGGCCAAGACCCCGGTTTCCGGCGACCTGCCGCACGGCGGCCTGGCGGCGTGGATGATGCTGGATGCCGGGAAGAGCGCTTTCGAGCAACATACCGCCCTGCGCAAGGCGCTACGGCTCCTGCTCGCCGAGCACCCCCGACAACTGGCCATCGCCGTGTGCGGCGACGAGGCGCAGCGCAAGCATGAAGCGGAATGCGCGGTTCGCGTCGCCCTGCTCAACGCCGGGCGGCTGCCGCAACGCAAGAAGAAAGACGAACGCAAACCGCTCAAGTCTCTGGCTCTGCACGGGCATCGCGCCACGGACGATTTCGCCGCGCTGCGCGCCCTCGCCACCGGCAACTGGCTGACCCGCGAACTGACCATGCTGCCCGCCAACGAACTGACTCCCACGCTTTATCGCCAGCGCATCCGCGCCCTGGCCGAGGATTACGGCTGGCAGCACGAGGAATACGACATGAAGCGCCTGCGCAAGCTGGGCGCCGGGGCATTCGTCGCGGTGGGACAAGGCAGCGACCCGGAGGACGCCGCCATCGTCCATCTGCGCTACCGCGCCAAGGGTGCATCGAAGAACGTCGCCCTGGTCGGCAAGGGCATCTGCTTCGACACCGGCGGCCACAACCTCAAGCCGGCGCGCTACATGCACGGCATGCACGAGGACATGAACGGTTCCGCGGTGTGCCTCGGCATCCTGCTGGCGGCCAGCGAAGCCGGCCTGCCGCTCAACCTGGACGCATGGCTGGCGATCGCGCAGAACCACATCAGCCCCAAGGCCTACAAGCAAAACGACGTGGTGACAGCGCTCAACGGCACCACCATCGAGATCGTCCACACCGACGCCGAAGGCCGCATGGTGCTGGCCGATACCCTGGCGCTGGCGGCCAAGGACAAGCCCGGCCTGATGGTGGATTTCGCCACCCTCACCGGCAGCATGGCGACCGCCCTGGGCGACCGCTACAGCGGCATCTTCGCCAACAAGGATGAACTGGTCGAGCAGGCCGTATCGGCAGGCAAGCGCAGCGGCGAACGGGTCAACGCCTTTCCCCTCGACGCCGATTACGAAGAGAGCCTCGACAGCGACATCGCCGACATCAAGCAATGCACCATGGAAGGCGAAGCCGACCACATCCTGGCGGCGCGCTTCTTGATGCGCTTCATCGGCGACACCCCGTGGCTGCACATGGACTTGTCGGCCAGCCGCTGCAAGGGCGGGCTGGGCGCGGTGGCGACGGATGTCACCGGGTTTGGGGTACAGTGGGGAATCGAATTGCTGGAAGACCACCTGAAACGCTAGGCTACTTTTCCACCCGGCGCACGTCTTCGTCACGGGCGTGCGCCAGCGGCTTGCCGGCGAAGGCGAGCAGCCGAATTTGCTCGACCTGATTGAGCGATCTGCCATATTCGGCAGCAAGCAAACCAGGCTTCACCAAATATTTTCCGAATGCGGCAATCAACCCGCGATGGGTTTTGATTTCGGCAGGGTTGATTGACTGCTCCAAGCGCAACAACGCGGCATGAGCCGCATCGAACATCGCATAGTATGCGCGATTACAGGCGCCTTCGAGATCACCGTCCGTCATGAGCAACTTGGCGGAAGCCAGGGCGCGGGTTGCCTTGACCAGATATTCGTCCGGCGTCACAAGGCCACGCCTTCACACCGGATATTCTCGATCAGCGCGGGATTGCTGAAGGATTCGGGATGCTCCCATTCGTCTTCCCACAAGGGGACGGCTTCGACCAATATCCCCGTTTCCAGCAACACGTCGAACGCGATGTCGGCCAGTTTGAGCGCCTCATCAATCCTTTTTCCATGGACACCGCGCAGCAATACCGCGATGTCGGCGTCGCTGTCGGGAAGAAACGGCGTGCACGACTACCGAAGAGGATCGCAGCGACCAGGTCGTATTGAAGCGAGACTTTCTCGACGAAAGCACGCGCAGCCCGCTGGGTGTCACTGTCCAATTCCGCAAGTGTACCCATGCACCCTCCCTAATGACCAACCGGGGTTACAGCTTTCCCTTCACCCACTCCGCCACCCCCGCCAGCGCGGCAGACAGATTCTCCGGCTGGGTGCCGCCGGCCTGGGCCATGTCCGGGCGGCCGCCACCCTTGCCGCCGACCTGCTGGGCGACGAAGTTGACCAGTTCACCTGCCTTGACCTTGGCGGTCAGGTCGGCGGTAACGCCGGCGATCAGGCTGACTTTGCCGCCTTCGACCGCCGCCAGCACGATAGCTGCGGGTTTGAGCTTGTCCTTGAGCTTGTCCATGGTCTCGCGCAGGGTCTTGGCGTCCGCGCCTTCCAGCGCGGCGGCCAGCACTTTGGCGCCGTTCACGTCGGCGGCCTGGCCGGCGAGGTCATCGCCCTGCGAGGCGGCCATCTTGGACTTGAGCTTGGCGACTTCTTTTTCCAGAGCCTTGACGCTGTCCATGACTTGCGCCAGCTTGCCGTCGATTTCCTGCGGCTGCGCCTTGAGCATATCGGCGATCTCGTCGAGCTGCTTCTGCTGCGCCTGGGTCAGGTCCACCGCCATTTCGCCGGTGACCGCCTCGACGCGGCGCACCCCGGCGGCGACGCCGGATTCGGAGACGATGCGGAACAGGCCGATGTCGCCGGTGTGCTTGACGTGGGTGCCGCCACATAGCTCGGTGGAGAAGTCGCCCATGCCCACCACGCGCACTTCGTCGCCGTACTTTTCGCCGAACAGCGCCATCGCACCGGCTTTGACCGCCGCGTCATGCTTCATCAGGCGCGTTTCGACGCCGTGGTTGCCGCGGATTTCGGCATTCACCAGGCGCTCGACCCGGCGCAGTTCGTCGGCGCTGACCGGTTGGTTGTGGGAGAAGTCGAAGCGGGTGCGGCTATCGTCCACCGCCGAGCCCTTCTGGGTGACGTGCTCGCCCAGCACCTTGCGCAGGGCGGCATGCAGCAGGTGGGTGGCGGAGTGGTTCCACGCCGTGCGGACACGCACCGCGCCGTCCACTTGGCATTGCACGGCATCGCCCACGGCGAGCTTGCCGGATACCAGTTCGCCCTTGTGGCCGAACACGTCGGGCTTAATTTTTTGCACGTCGGCGACCAGGAACATCGCCTGTGCCGCCTTGAGTTCGCCGCGGTCGCCGGCCTGGCCGCCGGATTCGGCGTAGAACGGGGTACTGTCGAGCACCACCACCATGTCCACCGCTTCGTCGCCGGCATGGAGTTCCTTGACCGACTCGCCATTGAGGTAAAGCGCCAGCACCTTGCCCTCGCCGCTCAGTGCGCCGTAGCCGGTGAATTCGGTGCTCTGCCCGGCGTATTCGACCCCGGCTTGCAGGGTGAACTTGCTGGCGGCGCGGGCGCGCTCGCGCTGGGCTCCCATCGCCGCCTCGAAACCGGCCATGTCGACGGAGAAGTTGCGCTCGCGGGCGATGTCGTTGGTCAGGTCGATGGGGAAGCCGAAGGTATCGTAGAGCTTGAAAGCGGTTTCGCCGTCAAGTTGCTTGGCGTCCTTGCCCAAAGCGCCTTCCAGCAGGGACATACCGTGTTCCAGGGTTTCGGCGAAACGCTCCTCTTCCTGTTTCAGCGCCGCCATCACCCGTTCCTGGGCGGCCACCAGTTCGGGATAGGCCGCTCCCATGGCTTTGGCCAGGTCTGCCACCAGCAAGTGGAAGAACGGCCGCTTCTGCCCCAACTTGTAGCCGTGGCGGATGGCGCGGCGGATGATGCGGCGCAGCACGTAGCCGCGCCCTTCGTTGCTGGGGATCACCCCGTCGCAGATCAGGAAAGAGCAGGCGCGGATGTGGTCGGCGATAACCTTGAGCGAGTTGTTGTTCAGATCGCCGGTATCGGTGACGCGTGCCGCCGCCTTGATCAGGTCCTGGAACAGGTCGATCTCGTAGTTGCTGTGGACGTGCTGCATCACCGCGGAGATGCGCTCCAGCCCCATCCCGGTATCCACCGAGGGCTTGGGCAGCGGCTTCATCGTGCCGGACTCGTCGCGGTTGAACTGCATGAACACCACGTTCCAGATTTCGATGAAGCGGTCGCCGTCCTCGTCGTGCGAACCGGGCGGGCCGCCGGGGATGTCGGCGCCGTGGTCGTAGAAGATTTCGGTACAGGGGCCGCAGGGGCCGGTGTCGCCCATCTGCCAGAAGTTGTCGGATGCGTACTTGGCGCCCTTGTTGTCGCCGATGCGGATGATGCGCTCAGTCGGCACGCCGATTTCGTTGGCCCAGATGTCGTAGGCTTCGTCGTCCTCGTGGTAGACCGTCACCGTCAGCTTGTCGGCGGGTATCTTCATCGTCGCG
>CAZDIJ010000014.1:0-34545 GCA_964505475.1 uncultured Sulfuricella sp.
GTCTTCGGTCAGCGCGCCGATGATGCCGTTGCGGCCGGCGTAGACCTTGCCGATCACATCCTTGTGCTTGCGCGCGGTCTCGATCACGCCGCAGGCGGATGCGTTGATGACGGCGGTCACGCCGCCGGACTGCGCATAAAATGCATTCTTTTTCGCCATATTCCTCTCCCGTTACTCTTAAATCAGTTCGCTTTCGCGGTGTTGCGTTTCTTTTCCAGGTCTTCCTGCATTTTCAGCAGTGTAATCACGCATTGTGGCAAATCGTCGAACTCTTCCATGCCCGGCCCATACTGTTCGCGCACCGAGTAGAAAAACTGCGCACGGAAGCGATTGTCGCCGACCTTGGAAATCACGAAGGTCGCGCCGTCCTCCTGCCAAACCAAGGCCGGGCAAAGGGTCAATACCGGCAGGACGGGGTCGAGACGCAACTCCACGTCGGCCTGCATGACCTCGACAGCCTTGCAGTAACGCTCCCTGACCGCCGTTTCGACCGCCCATATTTCCCGCTCGCCGAAATCCGGCGCCGCCTTGCCCATCGCCCGCCCTGATCTTGCCGGTTAAGCGCCGAGCGCCTTGAAAACCGCGTCGCGGATCTGATCGACCTTGCCGACGCCGGCAACCTTCACGCACTTGGGCGCCTTGGCGTCGCCGGAAGCGGACCAGTCGGAGTAGTACTTCACCAGCGGCTCGGTCTGCGCGTGGTAAACGTCGAGACGCTTCTTGACGGTCTCTTCCTTGTCGTCTTCGCGCTGGATCAGGTCTTCACCGGTCTCGTCGTCCTTGCCGGCCACCTTGGGCGGATTGAACACGACGTGGTAGGTGCGGCCGGAAGCCACGTGCACGCGGCGGCCGGACATGCGTTTGACGATTTCCTCGTCGGCCACGTCGATTTCCACCACGTAGTCGATGGGCACGCCGGCGGCCTTCATGGCCTCAGCCTGGGGAATGGTGCGCGGGAAACCGTCGAACAGGTAGCCGTTCTTGCAGTCGTCCTGGGTCAGGCGCTCCTTGACCATGCCGATGATGATGTCGTCGGAAACCAGACCGCCCGCATCCATGATCGCCTTGGCCTTGACGCCCAATTCGGAGCCTGCCTTGACGTGGGCGCGTAGCATGTCGCCGGTGGAAATCTGCGGAATACCGAATTTTTCCTTGATGTAATTTGCCTGCGTACCTTTACCGGCGCCCGGACCACCCAACAGAATCAAACGCATAACCGCTCCCTCAATATATTAAAGTTAATCGAGCGCTGCGAACTCATACAGATTAGCCGCAACTTTCTACCGGGAGCATATTCAAAAAGCCCCCCCTATGCGAATTTAAATTTTATATCCAGCCATAAAACTAATTTCGCCAAACAGTCTTCATGCCAGCAAGCGGCGCACCCGCTCCAAATCTTCCGCCGTGTCCACCCCCGCCGCCGGAACGGTCTCCGTGACCGCCACACCGATCTTGTAGCCATGCCACAGCGCCCGCAACTGTTCGAGCGCCTCGAACCGTTCGATGGCGGCCGGTTCGAGCGCCTGGTAGGTTTTCAGGAAGGCGGCGCGGTAGGCATAAATACCGACGTGGCGGTATACCGGCAACCCCTCAGGAAAGCCGCCGGAAGAAGCAAAGGCGTCGCGCGCCCAGGGAATCGGCGCGCGGCTGAAATACATCGCATAGCCGTGGCGGTCGGCGACCACCTTGACCACGTTGGGATTGAACAAGGTTTCGCGGTCGAGGATGGCATGGCAGGCGGTGGAAATCGCCGCCCCTTGATGATCGTGGAGATGCCGCGCCACCCCGCGAATCAAGTCCGGCGCGATCAACGGCTCGTCGCCCTGGACGTTGACGACAATGACATCGTCGCGCCAGCCGCGCTGCACGACCACCTCGGCGAGACGGTCGGTGCCGGAGGCATGATCGGACGAAGTCATGCAGACATCGTAGCCATGCGCCGCCACCGCTTCGGCGATGCCCGGATGGTCGGTCGCCACCCATACCTCGTCCGCACCACTGGCGATGGCGCGTTCGGCGACGTGAACCACCATCGGCTTGCCGGCGATGTCCAGCAAGGGCTTGCCGGGCAAGCGGGTGGAAGCATGGCGGGCGGGAATGACGGCTTTGAATTTCATTTTCAAAAGCAGCGCTTAGTGTTGAGTTGTTAATATTTAGTTGATGAGCGCCTTCGGCGCGAATTCATTCAACAAACAGTTAACACTCTTCTTCCGCCGGCAATTTGCGCGCTTCGTCTTCGAGCATCACCGGGATGTCGTCGCGCACCGGGTAAGCCAGGCGGCACGGCTTGCAGATCAGCTCGCCCTCGGCCTTTTTGTAGACCAGCGGCCCTTTGCACAAGGGGCAAACGAGAATTTCAAGCAATTTGGCGTCCATCAGGTTTTCCTCAATTTTTCCAAAATCTTTTCACCCAAAGCGCTGTCCACCTGGGCGTCCACCGCCAGCATCCACCAATTGGCGGCGGCGAAGGCAGCGCATTTGACCGCATCTTTTTCCGTCATCAGCACGGCATCCACCCCGGCAAAGGCCAGATCGGCCGCGCGAAAAGGGTGGTGGTCGGGAAAGGCATGTTCATCGAATTCCAGCCCCAGGCCGCGCAAGCCGGCAAAAAAGCGCGGAGGATTGCCGATGCCGGCCACGGCATGCAGCTTCATTCCCTGAAAATCGGCCGCCACGGCGGTTCGGGACGGATCAGCCAAGTTGCGGAAGGTGGCGCCCAACAAGGTCATGCCGTACCCCGGCCAAGCGCCGGCGCCGCCGTTGACCACCACCGCGTCCACGCGGCGCAAGCGCCAGCTCCCCTCACGCAACGGCCCCGCCGGAAGCAGCAAGCCGTTGCCGCAGCCGCGCACGCCATCGACCACGGCGATTTCCACATCCCGGCGCAAGCGGTAATGCTGCAAGCCATCGTCGCACAGCAGCACATCGCAATCCGGGTGCGCCCGCAACAGGGACAAACCGACCGCCACCCGGTTTTTTCCTACCCATACCGGACAAATCGCGCGGCGCGCCATCAACAGCGGCTCGTCGCCGGCCAGCGCCGGGTCGGCGTCCGGCGCGACCTCGCGCGGCGGCATGGTGGCGGCGCCGTAGCCCCGGCTGAGGATGCCCGGCCGATAGCCGCACTCTTTCAAATATTGCGCCAGCCACAGCACCAGCGGCGTCTTGCCGGTGCCGCCCACCGCGATGTTGCCGACCACCACCACCGGCACCGTCAGACGGTGTGAAGGCAACAGGCCGCCGAGGTACAGGCCGCGCCGCAGCGCCGCCAGCGCGCCGAACACCGCGCTGAGCGGCAGCAACAGCAAATGCCAGGGACTCAGGCGGTACCAGAGGCGCTCCAGCCCGCTCACGGCGCTACTTCTTTACCTGGCTTTGGGTCGCAAAGGTGATGTGGCTGTAGCCGCTTTGCCGCGCCGCTTCCATGATGTTGACCACCGCCTGGTGGGTGGCCTTGGCGTCGGCATTGACGACGATGACCGGATCGACCCGATCGCCCGCGGCGCGCCTCAACGCCAGGGCTATCGCCTCCACCCCGCCGTCGGCGAGCAGATTGCCGTTTACCAGATAGCGTCCGCCGGCATCGACCACCACGTTGACGGGATTGGGTTTTTCCGCCGTCTGCTCGCCGTCGGCGGTAGGCAAATTGATCTGCAATTCGGCGATCTGCGAAAAGGTGGTGGTCACCATCAGGAAAATCAGGATTACCAGCAGCACGTCGATCATCGGGATCAGGTTGATTTCGACATCCTCGCGGCGGCGTCCCCGTTGAAAATTCATGCCCGCGGCCTCTTATTTCCGCTCGCCGTGGACGATTTCCACCAGCTTGATCGCCTGCATTTCCATTTCCAGCACCAGCATATCCACCTTGGCGCGGAAATGACGGTAAAAAATCATGCTGGGTATCGCCACGATCAACCCCATCGCGGTATTGTAAAGCGCCACCGAAATGCCGTGCGCCAGTTCCGCTGGGCTGCCGCCGCCGGGCTTGAGCGCGCCGAAAATCTCCACCATGCCGATCACGGTGCCCAGCAAGCCGAGCAGCGGACTGACCGAAGCGATGGTGCCGAGGGTGGTGAGAAAGCGGTCGAGTTCGCCGGTCACGCCCCGCCCCGCCTCCTCGATGGCTTCCTTCATCACCTCGCGCGGCCCGTCGGCATTTTTCAAACCGGCGGCGAACACGCGGCCGAGCGGCGAATGCAGCGCCAGGCGGTTCAGCAAGGACTCGCTCACCCCTTTCGCCAGCCACTCCCGCGCCACTTCTTCCAGCAGCCCCAGCGGCACGATCTCCTTAGCGCGCAAGGACCACAAGCGTTCCCCGATAATCCCCAAGGCCAACACCGACGCTATGATGATCGGCCAGATCGGCCATCCCGCCGCTTCGATAATCGCTAACACTCATCCCTCCGTGGGAAACCGCAATAAACCGCGTTACTTTAGCTCGCAGCCCGCTTTTCGGCAAGCGCGAAAACCGCCTGGGCAAGTTCCGGCCGCTTGTTAATCCTCATTACCGAAATCCCCGCTAACCCAGTGGCAAGAAAAAGATTTTTCAGTTGCCCACAAAAACTGTGGATAACTTTGTGCATAACTTGTAGGAACCGGGACTAAGTAAGCCACCGCAAAGGGGTTTGTTTCGGCGACCAAAAATTACTCTTATATTTTTTACATAAAATTCAAGGCGTTACAAAATACATTGTCATATCATGGCGATAGCCGCATTGAGGTTTTGTCAAGCGCGCCCACTGTGGATTACTGTAGAATGTCAACATGAATTTTATCGCCGCCGCCGCGGGTATTTCCCCTGCCGTTACCGTCACCGAACTCAACCGGCACGCCAAGCAATTGCTGGAACAAAGCTTTCCCTTGCTGTGGGTGGCGGGCGAAATTTCCAATTTCACCCGCGCGGCGTCCGGGCATTGGTATTTCACCCTCAAGGACGACAATGCCCAGGTGCGTTGCGCCATGTTCCGCCACAAGAACCAATACCTCGACTGGAAGCCGGAAAACGGCATGCAGGTGGAAGCGCGCGCAACGGTGACACTCTACGAACAGCGCGGCGAATACCAGCTCAACGTCGAGAACTTGCGCCGTTCCGGGCTGGGGGCGCTCTACGAGGCATTCGAGAAACTCAAGGCGCGGTTGGGGCAGGAAGGGTTGTTCGACGAAGGCCGCAAGCGCCCGTTGCCGCCCTTGCCCCGCCGGATCGGCGTGGTTACCTCGCCCGCCGCCGCCGCGTGGCGCGACGTGCTCACCACCCTGCGGCGGCGCATGCCGGGCATTCCGGTGGTATTGTATCCCACGCCGGTGCAGGGCGACGGCGCCTCCGCCAAAATCGCCGAAGCCTTGCGGATAGCCGCCCGGCGCGGCGAATGCGACGTGCTGATCCTGTGCCGCGGCGGCGGCAGCATCGAGGACTTGTGGGCATTCAACGAGGAAGCCGTGGCGCGCGCCGTCGTGGCCAGCCCCATCCCGGTCGTTTGCGGCGTCGGCCACGAAACCGACTTCACCATTGCCGATTTCGCCGCCGACCGGCGCGCGCCCACTCCGACCGCCGCAGCGGAAATGGCCAGCCCCGACCGGCTTGACCTGCTGCGCCAACTGGGCAACCTGGAAAGCCGCCTCACCCGGCGGCTGGCGCAAACCCTGGAGCAGCGCATGCAACACCTCGATTACCTGGCGCGCCGCCTGGTACATCCCGGCGAGCGCATCGCCGCGCGCCTGGGACATCTCGGCCATTTGCGCCAGCGCCTGGCACAGGCCGCCGGACGTTCACTGGCCGAAAGCAATTGGCGTAGCGGGCAGATCGGCCATCGCTTGCAGCGAGTCGCGCCCGACATACCCGGATTGCAGGCCGGCCTGGACAGGCTGGCCGGACGGCTGCGGAACGCCGCCGCGCAGAGCATGGCGGCACGGCAAAACGCGCTGCAACGCTTGGCCGACCATCTGCTGCATCTCAATCCGCAAGCGGTGTTCGAGCGCGGTTTCAGCATGACGCAAAATTCGCGCGGGGAAATCGTGCGCGACAGCGGCGCGCTGGCTGTCGGCGAAACGCTGCGCCTCACCTTCGCCAAGGGCATCTCCCATGCGCAAGTCAAGGATGTGGCGTAAACTACGGCTTGAAGCCTGTCCAGCCAAGCTCAGAGATAAATGACCACCGACATCACCATTGCCCAGATCGTTCAGCCGCAAATTCTCACCTGCGCGCCGGATACGCCTCTCTCGGAAGCGGCGCAAAGCATGGCGGCCGCGCATTGCAGTTCGATCCTGATCGCCGACGGAGACGAAATCGTCGGCATCTGGACGGAACACGACGCCGTGGCGCTGGATAACTACGACGAAAAAACCTTCCGTGCGCCGATCTCGAAATACATGACCTCGCCGGTCAAGACCCTGAACTTCAATACCTTCGTCGGCGAAGCCGCCATGCGTTTCCGCGAGGAAAGGCTGCGCCATTTCCTGGTGGTGGACGATGACGGCAGGCGCCTCGGCATCGTCACCCAATCCGACATCGTCATCAACCAGGGCATCGAGTATTACATCGCCCTGCGCGAGGTAAAATCGGTGCTGAAGCGCCGGCACCTCGCCATCCCCGGCGACACCCCGCTGGACGAAGCCATAAGGCACATGCGCGACGGCCATTACGATGCCGCGGTCACGTTGTGCCCGGATGGCGACCTTGGCATCCTGACCGAGCGCGACGTGATCCGGCTGATCGGCAACAGCCGACCCCCAGCCAGCGCCGGGGAAATCGCCAACCGGCCGCTCATCAGCGTGGCCAGCAGCGCCAGCCTGTACCATGCCCGCACCCTGTTCACCGATCACAATATCCGCCATCTCGGCGTCACCGGCGAGGACGGCGAACTGCTCGGACTGGTGACCTTTTCCGACATCCTGGAAAGCATCGAATACGATTATGTCCATAAGCTGCGCGAAACGCTCAAGGAACGGGAACACAGCCTGGCGCTATCCCAGCAGCATCTGCGCCTGGCGACCAAGGTATTCGAAAGCACTTTCGAGGGCATCATGGTCACCAACGCCGACAACGTCATCGAATCGGTCAATCCGGCGTTTACCCGGATTACCGGCTTCAATGCCCACGAGGTGATCGGCAACACGCCCACCCTGCTTTCGTCGGGCCGGCACGACGAAGACTTTTACCGGAAGATGCGCCAATCTCTCGACGATACCGGCCATTGGCAGGGCGAAATCTGGAATCGCCGCAAGAACGGCGAGGTTTACCCGGAGTGGCTCACCATCAATACAGTAAAAAACGCCGGCGGCGAGATCACCAACTATATCGCGGTGTTCTCCGACATTACCAAACGCAAGGCCGCCGAGGAGCAAATGCGCTTTCTCGCCCACCACGACGCCCTTACCAGCCTGCCCAACCGCACCCTGTTCGTCGAACGGCTGAGCCATGCCATCGCCCACGCCCAGCGCAACCAGAAAATGGTTGCGGTGATGTTTCTCGATCTCGATAATTTCAAGCAGATCAACGACACTCTCGGCCACCACGTCGGCGACCAGCTCCTGCAAGTGACCGCGCAACGCCTGACCGGCTGCGTGCGCGCCGAGGACACCGTGGCGCGGATGGGCGGCGACGAGTTCACGGTTCTTCTGGAAGAACTCGCCGATGCCACGGGCATTTCCGCCATCGCGGACAAAATCACCGCCAGCCTGTCCCGGCCGATGACCCTGGAAGGCCATGAAGTCACCATCACCACCAGCCTCGGCATCAGTCTCTACCCGGAAGCCGGCGACCAGCCGGACATCCTGGTTAAGCACGCCGATGCCGCGATGTACCTGGCCAAGCAAAGCGGACGCAACAATTTCCAGTTCTACACCGCCGCCCTGGAAAACCAGGACTTCTCCCCGCGGGATTAACCTGAATCCCTCATTCAACTGCGTTTTTAGGATTAACGCCTAGCTAGCCGCCCAATTCCGCTTTCAAGCACTCCTTCACCTGCTCCACCAAATCGCCGGCCAGGCAATCGAAGCGCCGGACATCGTCCATGGCGCGCAGCCAGGTCAACTGACGCTTGGCGAGCTGGCGGGTGGCGGCGATGCCCTTTTCGCGCAAGACCGGCAAGCCGAATTCGCCGTCGAGATATTGCCAGGCCTGGCGATAGCCGACACAGCGCATGGAAGGCCGCGACAAATCGAGCGTATGGCGCTGGCGCAGCCGGCGCACCTCCTCGATCAGCCCACCGGCCAGCATGGCATCGAAGCGTTCGGCGATACGCCGGTGCAGCACGGAGCGATCGCCCGGTTCGAGAGAAATCTTGAGCGGACGGCACGGCAATTCCGGGGGCGCGGCATGGCCGAGCAGTTCGGACATCGGCCTTCCGGCAAGCATGCACACTTCCAGGGCGCGCTGGACACGCTGGGCATCGTTGGGCTTCAAGCGCGCGGCGGTGACCGGGTCGAGGCGCGCCAATTCGGCGTGGAGCGCCGGCCAGCCGAGCCGGGCGGCTTTTTCGTCGAGTTCGGCGCGCAATCCGGCATCCGCCTCCGGCAAATCGCTCAACCCCTGGGAAAGCGCCTTGAAATACAGCATGGTGCCGCCCGCCAGCAAGGGTATCCGACCGCGCCCGGCGATTTCGGTCATCAGGCGCAAGGCGTCGCGGCGGAATTGGGCGGCGGAATAGCTTTCGGTGGGGTCGATCAGGTCGATCAGGTGATGCGGCGCCAGCCTTAGGGTTTCGGCATCCGGCTTGGCGGTGCCGATATCCATGCCGCGGTACACCAGCGCCGAATCGACGCTGACGATCTCGCACGGCAACTGCCGCGTCAATTCCACCGCCACCCCGGTCTTGCCGCTGGCGGTGGGACCCATGAGGAAGATGGCGGGCGCTTTCATTTGCCGCGCATGAACAGCGCATCCAGCTCCGCCATGCCGATTTCGCGCCAGGTCGGGCGGCCGTGGTTGCACTGGTCGGCGCGCTCGGCGGCCTCCATCTCGCGCAGCAGGGCATTCATTTCCGGGACGGTCAACTGGCGGTTGGCGCGCACCGAGGCGTGGCAAGCCATGGTCGCCAGCAACTGGTTGCGCCGCTCGGTGAGCAGGGTGCTGGCGCCGAACTCGCGGATTTCCTTGAGCACGTCGCGCGCCAACAGCACCGGATCGCAGCCGCCGAGCAAAGCCGGCACGGCGCGCACCGCCAGCGTCGAGGGCGACAGCACCGCCAGTTCCAGCCCGATGCCGTGCAGCGCCGCGCCATGCTCCTCAGTCGCCGCGACATCCAGCGTCTCGGCGTGGAAGGACACCGGGATCAGCAGCGGCTGCATCGGCAAGGCGCGCCCCTCCAGGGCGTTTTTCAGTTTTTCGTAGGTTACCCGCTCGTGGGCGGCGTGCATGTCAACGATCACCAGCCCGCGCTGGTTCTGCGCCAGGATATACACGCCGTGCAACTGCCCGAGGGCGAACCCGAGCGGCGGCGACTCCGATGGAGACTCTGGCGGCGGTTCGGCGGCGGCGGTTTCCGGCTTTCCGACCTGGCCGAACAAGGTGTGGTAGAGGCTCTCGCGCTCCGCGACCCCCAAGGGCATCGCGGTCTGGCGCGGAGGCGCGTATGAAGGAAGCCCTCCCCTTTGCAGCGGCGGCGATGGTGAAGCGGGGGCGTTCCGGCGCAGCCCGATCGGCGCCGACAATGCCTTGTTCAAGGCATGAAAGACGAAACGGTGGACCGCCTGGCTGTCGCGGAAGCGCACCTCGATCTTGGCCGGATGGACATTGACGTCCACCTCGCCGGGCGGCAGTTCGAGGAACAGCACGAAAGCCGGATGCCGCTCGTGGTGCAAAATGTCGCGGTAGGCCTCGCGGATGGCGTGGCCGATCAAACGGTCGCGCACGAAACGGCCGTTGACGTAGACATACTGGGCATCGCGCCCGCTGCGACTGAATCCGGGCAGGCTTGCCAGCCCCCACAGCCGCAGGTTGCCCGCCTTCTCATCGAGCGCCGCCGAGTCGGCGGAGAACTCCTCGCCGAGCAGTTGCCCCACCCGCCGCTCCAGCGTTGCCGCCGGCAATTGCAGCGCCTTGCGCGCATTATGTTGCAGGGAAAAGGCAATATCGCCGCGGCTCAAGGCAACGCGCCGGAACATTTCCTCGCAGTGGCCATATTCGGTAGCCTCGGATTTGAGAAACTTGCGCCGCGCCGGGGTATTGAAATACAACTCCTGCATTTCCACCACGGTTCCCGGCTCCAGCGCGGCAGGCTGGATGCCGCCGGCCTCGCCGCCATCCGCCGTCACCTTCCAGGCGTGGCGCTCGCCGCGCCGCCGGCTGGTGAGAGTCAACCGCGATACCGCGGCGATGCTGGCCAGCGCCTCGCCGCGAAAGCCCAGGCTGCCGACCCGTTCCAGGTCGTCCAGGGTTGCGATCTTGCTGGTGGCATGGCGCGCCAGCGCCAGCGCCAGCTCTTCTTTCTCGATACCGATGCCATTATCGGCGACACGCAGCAGTTTCATCCCGCCCTGCGCCAGGGTCACGGCAATCTCGCCGGCCTGCGCGTCGAGACAGTTTTCCAGCATTTCCTTGAGCGCCGAGGCGGGACGTTCGACGACTTCGCCGGCGGCGATCTGGTCGATCAAAAGGTCGGGGAGGATACGGATGGAAGGCATGTCCGTATTTTATGCCAATCCCCGGACGCGGGACGAGGATTATTCTTGAACGGCGGAGGAGCGCTCAATCCGCCCTTGAATTGCCATCCGCCTTGGCCAGTCTCGATTTGGCCAGCGGCGGGTTCTTGGCGAAATAGCTCTTGATGCCGGTCAGGATGGCGTGCGCCATCTTGTCCTGGTAGGCGCCGTCCTTGAGCTTCCTTTCCTCGTCGGGATTGGAGATGAAGGCGGTCTCCACCAGAATGGAGGGAATATCCGGCGATTTCAGGACGGCGAAGCTGGCCTGTTCCACGCTGCCCTTATGCAGGCGGTTGATGCCGCCCAGTTCGCCGAGCACCGCCTTGCCCAATTTCAGGCTGTCGTTGATGGTGGCGGTTTGTGAAAGATCGAGCAGCGTCTGCTTGAGGTAGACATCCTTGACGTCGATATTGACCCCGCCGATCAGGTCTGCCTCGTTTTCCTTTTTCGCCAGCCAACGCGCAGCAGCAGACGTGGCGCCACGCTCGGAGAGAGCAAACACTGACGAACCGGAGGCGTGCGGGGTAATGAAGGCGTCCGCATGAATGGAAACGAAGAGGTCTGCCCTGGCGTTGCGCGCCTTGATAACCCGCTGCTGCAAGGGAATGAAGTAATCGCCGTCGCGCACCAGCACGGCGCGCATGTTGGCCTCGCGTTCGACATGCGCCTTGAGGCGGCGCGCAATCGCCAGAGTCACATCCTTCTCGTTGGAACCGCTCCTGCCGCGAGCACCCGGGTCTTCGCCGCCGTGTCCGGCGTCGATGGCGATGGTAATCAGCCGTTCCACGTTGGCTTTGGCCGCCGGCTTTTCCGCTTTCGCCAGCTTCTCGTTTTCCCGCGATTTATCCTGCCCCTCCGCATTTTCGGGGGAAGGCGCCATATGCTCCGAGGATTTCGCGGAAGACGGCGCCGCTTCCGGGCCGGCGCCGGCCGATGCCAGCTCCTTGCGCTCCAGCAGCGCCATCAAAGGGTCGGAAGGCTGCGCCGGGTAGATGTCCAAGACCAGGCGGTGTCCATAGCTGCCGTAAGGCAGCAGCGTGAAGATTTGCGGCTTGACCTCGCCCTTGAGATCCAACACCAGCCGCACCACGCCCGGTTTAAAGCGCCCGGCGCGCACCAGCCGGATATAGGGATCGTCAGCCCCCACTTTCGCGGAAATCCCATCCAGAACAGGATTTAGCTCCACACCTTCGAGGTCGATAACCAGCCGCTCGGGATTCTTGATGGAAAAATAATTGAATTTGACCGGCGCAGACGACTCCAGCGTAACGCGGGTATAGTCCGCCGCCGGCCACACCCTGACTGCGGCGATCTGAGTATCGGCAGCGGCGGCAAGCTGGCATGCCAGCAAGGCGCAGACGAGCGGAAGCCAGCGCGCGAGCGCGCTTATGCCATTTCGCCGTCTCCTGCTAAACGCTGCAAACATTTTTCGCCCTTCCCGGTACCGGCGCTAATCTCGGCCTGCCGCCCATCGCCCTTGAGCCGTAGGGCGATCGCGATATCCGGCGGCGGCAACAAACCGCCAGCTTTTTCCGGCCATTCCACCAGACACACCGAGGCTTCGTTGAAATATTCGCGGAAGCCTGCCTCATCCCATTCTTGTGGATCACCGAACCGATAAAAATCAAAGTGATATAAGTATAATCTAGAAATTACATAAATTTCAACCAAAGTATAGGTTGGACTTTTCACCTTGCCCCGATAACCCAAGGCATGGAGCAAGGCACGCGCCAAGGTGGTTTTCCCCGCGCCGAGATCGCCGCTGAGAAAAATCACCAGCCCCGGCGTCACCACCTTTGCCAACTCCGCACCCAGCGCCGCCGTGGTATTTTCATCGGCAAGAAAACGTGCCAATTTAGGGGTGGGATGGTTATGATGATTAATATGACTATTCATGATTACACTCGTTTAGCCGAAGACATCAAGGCTTGGGGCAGGGAACTCGGTTTCTCGGCGGTCGGCATTGCCGATGCCGACCTCGGCGCCGCCGAGGCGCGCCTCCTGGATTGGCTGGCGCAAGGCCGCCACGGCGAGATGGATTATATGGCATCTCACGGCACCAAGCGCAGCCGCCCGGCCGATCTGGTGCCGGGTACGTTGCGCATCGTTACGGCGCGCATGGATTATCGCCCGCCCCAGGCGCGCGACAGCCTGGCCGTTCTGAACGACAGCGGCACGGCCTTCATTTCCCGTTATGCCTTGGGGCGCGACTACCACAAGGTAGTCCGCCCGCGCTTGCAGCGCCTAGCGGAAAAAATCGAGGCGGCGGCGGGCGCCCATGGCTACCGGGTTTTCAGCGACAGCGCGCCGGTCATGGAAACCGAGCTGGCCGCCAAATCCGGGCTGGGCTGGCGCGGCAAGCACTCGCTGACGCTGGCGCGCGAAGTAGGTTCATGGTTTTTTCTCGGCGAAATCTACACCAGCCTGCCGCTGCCGGCCGATGCCCCGCAGCCCGGCCACTGCGGCACCTGCCGGCGCTGCATCGCAGCCTGCCCCACCGGAGCGATCGTGGCGGATTACGTGGTGGACGCGCGCCGCTGCATCTCCTACCTGACCATCGAACTGAAAGGCAGCATCCCGGTGGAATTGCGCCCGCTCCTCGGCAACCGCATCTACGGTTGCGACGACTGCCAATTGGCATGCCCCTGGAACAGACGCGCCCCCGCATCGCGCGAGGCGGATTTCGCGGTGCGCCATGGGCTGGACGACAGTGGATTGATCGGCCTGTTTCGTTGGAGCGAGGAAGAATTCGAGGAAAAACTGGCCGGCAGCCCTATCCGGCGCATCGGCTTTGAGCGCTGGCTGCGCAATCTGGCCGTCGCATTGGGCAACGCCGCCACGACGCCCGCGGTGATCGCGGCACTGGAAGAACGCAGCCGGGAGGCTTCCCCGTTAGTGCGCGAGCACGTCGCCTGGGCGCTGGGGCGGCACCTGGGGAAGCCACCCTGGAATCAATAGCCGCCGCGCATTCCGCCGCCCTGCCCCATGCCTGCGCCGCGCCCCATGCCACCGCGCGGCGGCGGGCTTTCCGGCAAGGTCACGCCCCTCTCCTTGGCGCGTTCCACCATTGCCTTGTGATGTTCGGCGCGCACCGCCTCGCGCTCTTCCGGTGTTTTCGCGTTGAGCATTTTGGCGCGATAGTCGCCACGCTCCTGTTGCGTCATCAATTGCGAACCGAAAACCGGGGTGGCTTCCGCCTTTTTCGCCGCCGCCCCATCCTGGCTAAAAACCGCGCCGGAGGAAGCAAACAAGCCTGCTGCCAGAAATATCGCCAAAAACTGTTTGATAGACATTCAAGTTCTCCTCACCGTCGGTTGCAGGAATGCATCCCTGATTATTCATTAGGCGGCTCTTCGAGCCTGCGCGAGCGCTGGCGGATAATCTGGGATGATTTCACCATAGACCACACCCTCCACCCGGGCAACCAGTGGAATTAATCGGCACGGCGGATGCTTCCCTTGCCGGTTTTTTTTGGTTAGGATAGCGAATAAAAAAACGCCGCACTTCCATTTTTCCATTGGCAATTGCCCATTTTCACCCAACGAGGACACCATGAGCGAACATATCCATTACGTCACCGACGACTCTTTCGAGCAGGAAGTATTGCAGGCGCAGACGCCGGTACTGGTCGATTATTGGGCCGATTGGTGCGGGCCGTGCAAGATGATCGCGCCGATTCTGGACGAAGTCGCTCAGGAATACGCCGGGCGCCTCAAGGTCGCCAAGCTGAACATTGACGAAAACCAGCAAACCCCGCCGAAATATGGCATCCGCGGCATCCCCACCCTGATGATCTTCAAGAACGGCAGCATCGAAGCCACCAAAGTAGGCGCCCTGTCGAAATCCCAATTGACCGCTTTTATTGACAGCAACATCTAAACCCATTACCCTTGCGCCTGACCGCCTGAAACAACGACTATCAACCCAAGGCCAGGCGCAAGTTACCTTCCCGCTTCACTAGCCGTTCCCGAATCAACCTTTCCGTTCCTCTTCAACGAGTTTTCTATGCGTTTATCCGACCTCAAGCACCTCCCTGTCACCGAACTGGTGGAAATGGCACTCACCAATGAAATCGAGAGCGCCAGCCGCATGCGCAAGCAAGACCTGATCTTCGCCCTACTGAAGAATCAGGCAAAAAAAGGCGAAAGCATCTACGGCGAGGGAACCCTGGAGGTGCTGCCGGACGGTTTCGGCTTCCTGCGCTCACCCGACACCTCTTACTTGGCCGGCCCCGACGACATTTACGTCTCGCCCAGCCAGATCCGCCGCTTCAATCTGCATACCGGCGATTCGATCCAGGGTGAGATACGCACCCCCAAGGAAGGCGAACGCTACTTCGCCCTGGTGAAGGTGGATACCGTCAACGATGAACCGCCGGAAAATTCCAAGCACAAGATCCTCTTTGAAAACCTCACCCCGCTCTTCCCCAACAAGCCCCTGATTCTGGAACGCGAAATCCGCGCCGAGGAGAACATCACCGGCCGCGTCATCGACATGGTCGCGCCGATCGGCAAGGGACAGCGCGGCCTGCTGGTGGCCAGCCCGAAGAGCGGCAAGACCGTGATGCTCCAGCATATCGCCCATTCCATCGCCGCCAATTACCCGGAGTGCTATCTGATCGTCCTGCTGATCGACGAACGCCCGGAGGAAGTGACGGAAATGCAGCGCTCGGTGCGCGGCGAGGTGGTTTCCTCGACCTTCGACGAACCGGCCACGCGCCACGTCCAGGTCGCCGAAATGGTGCTGGAAAAAGCCAAGCGCCTGGTCGAACACAAGAAGGACGTGGTCATCCTGCTCGACTCCATCACCCGTTTGGCGCGCGCCTATAACACCGTGGTGCCGGCCTCCGGCAAGGTACTGACCGGCGGCGTGGACGCCAATGCCCTGCAACGCCCCAAGCGTTTCTTCGGCGCGGCGCGCAATATCGAGGAAGGCGGCTCGCTGACTATCATCGCCACCGCCCTGGTGGACACCGGTTCGCGTATGGACGACGTGATCTACGAGGAATTCAAGGGCACCGGCAACATGGAAATCCACCTCGACCGCAAGATGGCCGAGAAACGCCTGTATCCGGCCATCAACGTCAACCGCTCCGGCACGCGCAAGGAAGAACTGCTAATCAAGCAGGATGTGCTGCAAAAAATCTGGGTATTGCGTAAATTGCTTTACCCGATGGACGATCTGGAAGCAATGGAATTCCTCCTCGACAAGATCAAGGCCACCAAAAACAACGCCGACTTTTTCGATTCGATGCGCCGCTGACGGCTGCCTACAAATTTGACCTTGCCAACCGAAACCATTTTGTGGATAATTCACGGTTTCAGAATTTTTGCCATACAGCCGCAAGCGCCTTTAAGGACTAAACATGAAACCTGAGACCCACCCCGAATACAACGAGATCGCCGTCAACTGCAGCTGCGGCAACAATTTCACCACCCGCTCGACCATGGGCAAGCCGCTGCACATCGAAGTCTGCTCGCAATGCCACCCGTTCTACACCGGCAAGCAGAAGATCGTCGATACCGCCGGCCGCGTCGAGAAATTCCGCCAAAAATACGGCATGAAATAAGCGGAAATCCAGTAAATTTCAAAGGCAGCCTGGGCTGCCTTTTTTATTTGACATCCCGATGAACAGGCTTGCCGATGCCGTCACCCACCTCAGCGAGCGCAGCAAACTCGGCTGGCTGACTTTGCTTTGCCTGGCATGGGCGCTCCCCGGCCTGATTGGCCATCAGCCATGGAAACCCGACGAAGCCTACAGCTTCGGCATGGTCTACCATATTTTCCAGGGCGGCGGTTGGCTGGTGCCGACCCTCGCCGGCGAACCTTACCTGGAGAAGCCGCCGCTCTACTACATCGCCGCCGCGGCTTTCGCCGATCTGCTTTCCCCCATCCTGCCGGTGCATGACGCGGCACGCCTGACCAGCGGTTTTTTCATGGCGCTCACCCTGCTTTTCACCGGCATGTCGGGGCGGAAGCTGTGGGGCGGAGGGCAAGGCCGCGTCAGCGTGCTGCTGCTGATGGGCTGCCTCGGTTTGTCGATCCGCGCCCACGAATTGATTACCGACATGGCGCAACTCACCGGTTTCGCCATCGCCCTGTATGGATTGACCCTCAGCCGGGAACGTGCGCTCCTGGCGGGGCTGGCGATCGGGACAGGCTCCGGTATCGCATTCATGAGCAACGGCCTGCTCGCCCCACTCATCGTCATTCCGACCACTCTCGCCTTGCCGCTGTTTTTCCGCGCCTGGCGCAGCAACACCTACCTACGGACCCTCGCGGTCGGCGCGGTGGCGCTGTTCCCATGGCTGGCGCTCTGGCCCGGTTTGCTCTACGCCCATTCGCCGTCACTGTTTTCCGAGTGGATGTGGGGCAAACATTGGGGGCGCTTTTTCGATGCCGCGAAATCAGCGGATGCCGATCACTGGTTTTACCTGGCCAACCTGCCCTGGTATGCCTGGCCTGCTCTACCCATTGCCCTTTGGGCGCTGTGGCGCGAAAAACTGACGCGCCCGGAAATCCAGCTTCCCGTCACCGTTTTCCTGGTCATGTTGCTGGTCTTGAGTTCCGCCTCCGATGCCCGCGAACTGCATGCGCTGCCCATGTTGCTGCCGCTTGCCCTGCTCGCCACCGCGGGTGTCGATTCCCTGCGGCGCGGCGCGGCCAATGCCTTGAATTGGTTCGGCATCATGAATTTCGGTTTTTTTGCCGGACTATTGTGGTTTTTCTGGTTTGCCCTGATGACCGGATACCCCGCGCGCAATGCCGAGCATTTGCTGGAAATGCAGCCGGGCTACTCCCCCGAATTCATGCCGCTGGCCTTTGCCGTGGCTTTGCTCTATACGCTGGCCTGGCTGGCGCTGCTGGTTGCGACGCAACGCCTCCCCCGCGGACGGCGCGCCATCGTCAACTGGAGCGCCGGAGTCACCCTATTTTGGAGTGTCGCCACCACTATCTGCCTTCCCTGGATAGATGCCGGAAAAAGCTATCAGTCGATGGTCGGCTCTTTCCGGCAAGCCCTTCCGTCCAACTACAACTGCATTGCCAGCACCAATCTGGGCGAACCTCAGCGCGCCATGCTGGACTATTACGCCGACATCATCACGCGCCGCACCGAAACCAGGGGCGCACACGATTGCATCTTGCTGTTGGTGCAAGGCAATGCAAACAGCCCAGCCGCTCCCGCCCCCGGATGGCGGTTGCTGTGGGAAGGTGCGCGTCCCGGCGACAATGCCGAACGTTTCTGGCTGTTCGCACGGGATGCTTAGCGGCTATGCAGGGAAATAGGGAGAAAATTTCTGCGCTGATCCTTGCCGGCGGGCAGGCAAAGCGCATGCAAGGCGCTGACAAGGGGCTGCTGCCATTGCGCGGAAAACCCCTGATTGCCTGGGTACTGGACAGCATTGCGCCGCAGGCCGACGAAATTCTGATCAGCGCCAACCGCAATATCGCCGCCTATGCCGCCTATGGCTATCCGGTGTTGGAAGACCATTCGCGGGATTTTAACGGCCCCCTGGCCGGGCTGTTGCGTGGCCTGGAAACATCCGCCAACGAATTGCTGCTGTGCGTGCCGTGCGACACGCCCTTCCTTCCCGACAATTTGACATCCCGCCTACTTGCCGGTTTGCGGGAACGCCAAGCGCAAATCGCCGTTGCCGCAACCGAAAATCATATTCACCGGACGGTTTGCTTATGCCACCGCAATTTGCTGTCCAATCTCGCGGAATTCATCGAGCAGGGCGGACGCCGGGTAGGCGCTTGGCAAGATAGTCTGAATACCGCCGTGGTGACATTCACGGAGAGCGGCAACTTCTTGAATTTCAACACAGAACAGGAATTATCCTTGGGTGCGCACAAGCCATAACGCACCAATCTCTCAACAACAAAAAAAGCCTGAACCGGAGGTACCAGTTCAGGCTTTTTTTCAGAGCGTACCGAATCAACCGTAGCGGCGCTTGCTTGCCAGGCTGCTTTCCATCCACTTCTTGATGCGTTGCGCGTCGCCGATACGCGACAGCTTACCCCACGAATCGAGCAGCACGATAATCATCGGCTGCTTGGCGATTTCCGCCTGCATTACCAGACAATGCCCAGCCTCATTGATGTAACCGGTTTTCGACAGGCCGATCTGCCAACTGCCGTTACGCACCAGGATGTTGGTATTCTTGAATTGCATCCGCTGGCCGGTAGCCTTCATGGCCACATCATAGGAACCGGTTGTTGTCATGTCGCGAATCAAGGGGTATTGGTATGCCGCCTGCACCAGCTTGACCAGATCCTGCGCGGTCGAGACATTGTCGCCATTGAGGCCGGAGGAATCGACAAAACGGGTTTGCGACATGCCCAGACTTGCCGCCTTATGGTTCATTGCGGCGACGAAAGCGCTAAGTCCGCCAGGATAGTGGCGCGCCAACGCCGATGCCGCGCGATTCTCGGACGACATCAGCGCCAGTTGCAGCGCCATCTCGCGGCTCAGCTTGGTTCCCACCCTGAGGCGGGAGTGGGTATTGCGCAACTGATCGACATCTTCGTTGCCAATAACCAGCCTTTCACCGA
This sequence comes from uncultured Sulfuricella sp., assembly GCA_964505475.1. Taxonomy (GTDB): domain Bacteria; phylum Pseudomonadota; class Gammaproteobacteria; order Burkholderiales; family Sulfuricellaceae; genus JAGXQV01. The sequence continues at coordinate 19,198 of CAZDIJ010000014.1, forward strand.
GCGGCAATTTGGCATCCAGCACCACCATGGCCGTCATCAGCTTGGTAATCGAAGCGATGGGCGCGCGCGCGTCGGTATTCTTGGAATAAAGCACCTTGCCGGTTTTCTGATCGACGACCAAGGCCATCGAAGAACGCAGACTCAAACCGGATTTGCGGAAAGTAATGGGCGACTGCTCCTCGCCGCTTTCATTGTCGATCTCTACGGCGCCCTGCCCCCCCTTGGCGGTCTGCTCGGCTCCGCCATGCGGGTGGCTATCCACCCCCTGGGCGCAGACCCCCAATGACAGTAAGCAGCCGCCCAACAGCAGGGCGTATTTCTTTGTTAAATTCCGCATGGCACTCCCCTATCGTTCAAGCTATGCATCCAACATAGCGGCCAGTTTATAGATTCCCCCGGAAAATGTAAAACCTGTTTCTTCACTATCCACCAGAACACGCTAATTTATATCGACATTTTTATGATTATTTTTAGCATGACGGCGCCAACAACACCATGCGCGGATTTTTCCAAATGGATTTATGACAAAGAACTTGACTTCTCAACAAAACCATCGTAAAAAAGCAACGGGCGCTTAGCTTCAAGATTCAGTGCAATTCCGGGTTTGCCGTTTGCGGTCTTGAAATTCGAATAGCTCCTGCTTTCTCTATTAAATTTTTAAGGACGCAACAATGGCAACTGGCACTGTAAAATGGTTCAACGATTCCAAGGGTTTCGGTTTCATCACCCCCGACGACGGCAGCGACGATCTCTTCGCACACTTCTCCGCCATCAATATGAGCGGCTATAAATCACTGAAGGAAGGGCAGAAGGTCTCTTTCGACGTGACCCAGGGACCGAAAGGCAAGCAAGCTTCCAATATTCAGGCTGCTTAACTCCCTCGCATTGCACGCGGCCCGGATTACCAATCCGGGCCGTTTTTATTTGCGTTACCCCATATTCGCAATCATTTCCTGGCCGAATGCTGAACAGGACACCTGAGTCGCCCCTTCCATCAAGCGAGCAAAATCGTAGGTCACTTTCCTGCCGGCAATCGCTTTGTCCATGGCGCCAATAATTATATCGGCGGCTTCCACCCAGCCCATGTGGCGGAGCATCATTTCCGCCGACAAAATAATCGATCCGGGATTGACGTAATCCTTGCCGGCGTACTTCGGCGCCGTTCCGTGGGTCGCCTCGAACATGGCGACGCTGTCGGAAAGATTGGCGCCCGGCGCAATGCCGATGCCGCCGACTTCCGCCGCCAGCGCGTCCGAAATGTAATCGCCATTCAAATTCAAGGTGGCGATCACGTCATATTCTTCCGGGCGCAGCAAAATCTGTTGCAGGAAAGCATCCGCGATCACGTCCTTGATGACGATGCCATTCGGCAGCTTCATCCACGGCCCGCCATCAAGCAGCTCCGCGCCGAATTCGCGCTGCGCCAGATCGTAGCCCCACTTTTTGAAGCCGCCCTCGGTGAACTTCATGATGTTGCCCTTGTGAACCAGGGTCACCGACTCGCGCTGGTTGTCGATCGCATACTGAATCGCGCGGCGGATCAAGCGCTCACTGCCTTCGACGGAAACCGGCTTGATGCCGATGGCGGAACTCTCCGGGAAGCGGATTTTTTTTACCCCCATTTCCTTTTGCAGGAAATCCATGACTTTCTTAACCTCGTCCGAGCCGGCCTCCCATTCCACCCCTGCGTAGATATCCTCGGTATTCTCCCGGAATATCACCATGTCGACCTTCTCGGGATGCTTCACCGGGCTGGGAACCCCCTGAAAATACCGCACCGGACGCATGCAGACATACAAATCGAGCATTTGCCGCAACGCCACGTTCAGTGAACGGATGCCGCCGCTTACCGGCGTGGTCAGCGGCCCTTTGATCGAAACCACGTATTCGCGCACCGTATCGACGGTTTCCTGCGGCAACCAGGTATCCTGGCCATAGATTTTCGTCGCCTTTTCCCCCGCATACACCTCCATCCAGGAAATCTTTCTCTTCCCGCCGTAGGCTTTGGCAACGGCCGCATCCACCACTTGGATCATCACCGGTGAAATATCAATTCCCGTCCCATCTCCCTCGATAAAAGGAATGATCGGACAATCCGGGACGGCGAGCGATGCATCGCGGTTAACCGTAATTTTCTCGCCTGTCGCAGGCACCTTGATATGCTGGTACATAACTTCTCCTGGTGAAATTCAAAATGAAGCCGGATCACTACATCCAAACCGGTTTTATGACTGGGGCGGTCAGTCCCGATATAATTAGCGGATGCCTCGCCTGATCCTATTCAACAAACCCTACGGCGTCATCACCCAGTTCAGCGATGACGGAAAACACAAAACCCTGAAGGAGTTCATTCCATTGAGCGGAATCTACCCGGCAGGCCGTTTGGATGTGGACAGCGAAGGCCTGCTCATTTTAACCGATGATGGCGGCTGGCAACACAGGTTAAGCCATCCCCGCCATAAACTTGCGAAAACCTACTGGGTGCAGGTGGAGGGAATACCCACCGAGGAGGCTTTACTCGAACTCCGGCGAGGCGTCGATCTGGGCGACTTCGTTACTGGCCGTGCCCAGGTACGAACGATTGAGGAACCCGCCGGCCTTTGGCCGCGTAATCCACCGATTCGATTCCGCCAAGCCATCCCGACCCGTTGGATAGAACTGGTCATCCGCGAGGGCAAGAACCGTCAAGTACGGCGAATGACCGCAAAAGTCGGCTTCCCCACCCTGCGCCTGATTCGCTTTTCGATAGGCCAGTGGAACCTGTTAGGGCTTCCTCCTGGAGAATGGCGAGAAATAACAATACGCTGACAGCCATGACCGCAGCGCCGGGAGCTTCCGGTAAAACAGGTCATGCGGTTTGAGGCTTCCCGCCCCCAGATCGCCGTAGCTTAAGCTTGCATTTGGCAATAAAAAAGGCCGTTTACCGGCCTTTTTTACTTGGAGGGAAACGACCGGTCACGCAGCAGTCGTCTCCGCGGTTTCATTCGACTCAGGGCGATCCAGCAATTCAACGATCGCCATCGGCGCATTGTCGCCGACACGGAAGCCGCACTTCAAAATACGCAAATATCCGCCGTTACGCGCGGCATAACGCGGCCCCAGCTCATCGAACAGCTTGACGACAATATCACGGTCGCGCAAGCGATTGAAAGCCAAGCGGCGATTAGCCACGGTCGCGGTTTTTCCCAATGTTATCAGCGGCTCGGCAACCCGGCGCAGCTCCTTCGCCTTCGGCAGGGTCGTCTTGATGACCTCGTGACGCAACAGGGAATTGGCCATATTGCGCAGCATCGCCAAGCGATGGCTGCTGGTCCGGTTAAGTTTACGGTTGGATAAGCGGTGACGCATACATCAGTCCCTTCGTGTGAACTTGTTCTTTAAATTACTGGCGCTCGCCGCCTAATTCGGCGGGCGGCCAGTTTTCCAGCTTCATACCCAGCGTCAGGCCTTTCGATGCCAGCACGTCCTTGATCTCGTTGAGAGACTTACGGCCCAGGTTGGGGGTCTTCAGCAGCTCATTCTCAGTGCGCTGGATCAGGTCGCCGATATAATAGATATTCTCCGCCTTGAGGCAATTGGCGGAACGCACCGTCAATTCCAGATCGTCCACTGGACGCAGCAGCAAGGGGTCTACCTGGGGCGACTTGGGCACCCTGACTTCGGTAGGCGTCCCTTTGAGATCGGCAAAAACCGACAACTGGTCAACCAAAATACGGGCAGCGGAACGAATCGCCTCTTCAGGGTCGATTACCCCATTGGTCTCGATTTCGACCACCAGTTTATCCAGATCGGTACGCTGCTCGACGCGGGCGCTTTCCACGGCATAGCTGACGCGACGCACCGGGCTAAACGAGGCATCCACCATAATCGAGCCGATACTGCGTTCTTCTTCGTTGACGCGCCTCACGCTGGCCGGCTGATAACCGCGCCCCATCTCGACCTTGAACTCCATATCGAGCTTGCCGCCCTTGGTCAGGTGGGCAATAACATGATTGGGATTGACGATCTCGACATCGTGACTGGTCTCGATGTCGGCCGCCGTTACCACCCCTTCGGTATTCTTACTTAAAGTCAGAATAGCTTCGTGACGGTTATGCAGCTTGAGCGATATCCCCTTCAGATTGAGCAGAATATCGACTACGTCCTCCTGCACGCCCTCGATCGTGGAATATTCATGCACCACCCCGTCGATTTTGACTTGAGTAATTGCATAGCCAGGCATGGACGACAATAAAATACGACGCAGGGCATTCCCCAGCGTATGGCCATAACCGCGCTCGAACGGCTCCATCGAAACACGCGCACGCAACGGCGACATGGTTTCGACATCAACGACGCGCGGCTTGAGTAGTTCAGTAGCACTGCTTTGCATTGCCAATTCCTCTTGCTAATTTGCTACCCGGTTACTTGGAATACAGCTCGACCACCATATGTTCATTGATGGTGGAAGGCAGTTCCGCACGCTGCGGCTTGGCCTTGTAGACACCCTTGAATGCCTTGACGTCGACCTCGACCCACTCGGGAAAGCCACGCTGCTCGGCGGCGGCGAGGGCGCCCTTGACGCGCAAATGCTGCCTGGCCTTCTCAGCCACCTCGACCACATCACCAGGCTTTACTTGGTAAGACGGAATATTGACGCGCTTACCATTGACCAAGATCCCATTGTGGCGCACGACTTGACGCGCCTCGGTGCGCGAGGAGCCAAAGCCCATCCGGTGCGCAACGTTATCGAGACGGCATTCCAACAATTGCAGAAGGCTCTCGCCAGTCACACCACGTCCGCTGGCCGCAGCCTTATAATAAGAGCGGAACTGGGATTCCAACACCCCATAAATGCGGCGGATTTTCTGCTTCTCCCGCAATTGAACGCCGTACTCGGAGAGACGGTTGTTCTGCTTCTGACCATGCTGACCCGGCGCATAGCTGCGGCGCTCGATCGAACATTTGTCGGTGAAGCACTTTTCACCTTTCAAAAACAGCTTCTCGCCCTCGCGGCGGCATTGACGGCATTTGGGGTCTAGATTTCTAGCCAAGATTGATCTCCTGCGAATGGATACAACGACGCCGCGTTAAATACGGCGCTTTTTAGGCGGACGGCAGCCATTGTGGGGAATCGGCGTCACATCGGAAATGGCGGTGATCTTGTAACCCACCGCGTTCAACGCACGCACGGCGGATTCCCGCCCAGGCCCCGGCCCTTTGATGCGCACTTCAAGATTCTTCACACCATACTCCAGCGCCGCCTTGCCCGCGCTCTCTGCCGCGACCTGTGCAGCGAAGGGCGTGCTCTTGCGCGAACCGCGGAAACCGGCGCCGCCCGAGGTAGCCCAAGCCAACGCATTACCCTGACGGTCGGTGATAGTAATAATCGTGTTATTGAAGGATGCATGAACATGCGCAATACCTTCCGCCACATTCTTCTTAACCTTTTTGCGCACCCTAACGTTTTGCTTAGCCATAAATTTATTCCTCTATTTTGCAACCGGCATTATTTGGTTGCACGGATAGCCTTGCGCGGCCCCTTGCGGGTGCGGGCGTTGGTACGGGTACGCTGACCACGAACCGGCAAACCGCGACGATGACGCAAGCCACGATACGAACCGAGATCCATCAAGCGTTTGATGTTCATCGAAATTTCGCGGCGCAGATCACCCTCAACCGTAAACTTGGCTACTTCGTCACGCAGCTTTTCCACGTCGCTGTCGCTAAAATCCTTAATCTTGGTGGAAGGGCTCAAACCGGCTGCGGCACAAATTTTTTGCGCGCGGTTACGGCCAATACCGTAAATCGCGGTAAGCGCGATTTCGGCGTGCTGATGATTTGGGATATTCACCCCTGCAATGCGGGCCATGCATTTACTCCAAGCAGCAAATTGAAAAAGAGGCGGATTCTAACAGTTTTTTCAACTGTTATCAACCCTGACGTTGCTTATGGCGCGGATCGGAACAAATCACGCGCAATACACCGTGGCGCTTGACCATCTTGCAATGGCGGCACAGACGTTTGATCGAGGCACGAACTCTCATCTTAATTTCTCCTGTCAATCTTTCTTACTTTGCCCGGAATGTAATCCGGGCACGGGTTAAATCGTAAGGCGTCAACTCTACGGTTACTTTGTCGCCCGGCAAAATCCGAATGTAATGCATGCGCATCTTTCCCGAAATATGGCCCAGCACCACGTGGCCATTCTCCAGTTTGACGCGAAAGGTTGCATTGGGAAGCGTCTCAAGGATTTCCCCTTGCATTTCAATCGTGTCTTCTTTAGCCATTCGGTTACCTAATAGTTATCAGCCAAACGCTGGCAATCAGCGGCTGCCGCCGAGTACGTTGCCGCCCTTAAAATTGGCCTTTTTAAGAAGGCTTTCGTATTGATGCGACATCAGATACGACTGGACTTGCGCCATGAAATCCATGGTAACGACCACGATAATCAGCAAGGAAGTGCCGCCGAAGTAGAATGGCACATTCCATTTAACAATCAAAAACTCGGGCAGCAAACAGACCGCCGTAATATAGATCGCGCCGGCCAAGGTCAGGCGCGCCATAATCTTGTCGATATATTTGGCGGTTTGATCGCCGGGACGAATCCCAGGCAAAAAAGCGCCGCTTTTTTTCAGGTTGTCCGCCGTTTCCTTGGGGTTGAATACCAGCGCCGTATAGAAAAAGCAGAAAAACATGATTGCCGCCGCATACAACAACACATACAAAGGCTGGCCAGGCGACAAGGTTGCCCCCAGATCCTTTAGCCAAGTCATCCCCTCGCTGCTGCCGAACCACCCCGCCAGGGTCGCGGGAAACAAAATAATGCTCGACGCGAAGATCGGCGGAATAACACCCGCCATATTGAGCTTCAGCGGCAAATGCGAACTCTGGCCGCCGTAAACCTTGTTGCCGACCTGGCGCTTGGCGTAATTCACCAGTATCTTGCGCTGGCCGCGCTCGACAAACACCACGAATCCCGTCACCGCGATCGCCAACACAAACAACACCAGCACCAGCGGTATGGAGAAAGCGCCAGTACGGGTCAACTCCAGCGTCCCGCCGATCGCGTTAGGCAGCCCGGCGGCGATACCCGAAAAAATAATCAGCGAGATGCCATTGCCAATGCCGCGCTCGGTAATCTGCTCGCCCAACCACATCAGGAACATCGTTCCCGTCACCAAGGTCACCACCGTGGTCAAGCGGAACATCAGCCCCGGCTCGATAACCAACCCGGCCTGCGACTCCAGGGCGATGGCGATCCCAAGCCCCTGAAACAGCGCCAGGAACAACGTCCCGTAACGCGTGTACTGCGTAATTTTCTTGCGCCCGCTCTCGCCCTCTTTCTTCAACTGCTCCAGCTGCGGCGACACCACCGTCATCAACTGCATAATGATCGACGCAGAGATGTAAGGCATGATGCCCAGCGCAAACACGGTAAAGCGCGATAGCGCCCCCCCCGAGAACATGTTGAACATGCCAAGTATTCCGCCCTCCTGGGACTTGAACAACGACTCCAGGGCGGCGGGGTCGATACCCGGCACCGGGATATGCGCACCGATGCGGTAAACCACTAGCGCGCCAAGAACAAACAGTAGGCGCCGCTTCAGATCGCCAAATTTATTCGCTGAACCCAGCAAGGAATTCGCCACGGCCAAGGATTACTCCTGCACAACCAGCTTGCCGCCGGCCGCTTCGATCGCTGCCCGCGCACCCTTGGTCGCGGAAATTCCCTGTAAGGTCAAGGCACGCTTCACCTCACCGGACAAAATCACCTTGGCGGTCAAGGCGCTTGCCGCCACCACGCCAGCCTGCTTGAGAACCAACAGGTCCACGGTATCGACAGGCAAGTTATTCAATTCGGAAAGACGCACTTGCGCCGTCTCGCCCTTGACTTTCGCCAGCGAAACAAAACCACGCTTTGGCAGCCGGCGCTGCAGCGGCATTTGACCGCCTTCGAAGCCGACCTTATGGAAACCGCCGGCGCGAGATTTCTGCCCCTTGTGGCCACGCCCGGCCGTCTTGCCGTTACCGCATCCAATGCCGCGGCCTACACGCTTGGCGGCACGCTTGCTGCCGGAAGCCGGCTTGAGAGTGTTCAGTTGCATGTTAAGCCTCGCATTTCACAAGATAGTTAACCCGGTTGATCATCCCCCTGACGGAAGGGGTATCTTCAACCACGACGGAATGATTGATACGGCGCAAACCCAACCCGCGCACGCAATCGCGATGCGATTGGATAGTACCGATCAGGCTCTTTACCAGAGTCACCTTGACCGTTTTGGATTTCTTAGCTTTAGCCATTTTTTACCCCAGGATTTCTTCAACGCTCTTGCCGCGCTTGGCAGCGATTTCAGCCGGAGAATTCAGCGCGCGCAAACCGTTCAGGGTTGCGCGCACAATGTTATAGGGATTGGTGGAGCCGATGCACTTGGCCAGCACGTCGTGCACGCCCAGCACTTCAAAAATCGCCCGCATCGGACCGCCGGCAATAATCCCCGTCCCTTCGGAAGCCGGCTGCATATAAACCTTCGCGGCGCCATGCTGACCGACAACGGCATGATGCAAGGTACCCTTCTTCAGATTTACCTTAATCATATTGCCACGAGCCTGCTCCATGGCCTTTTGCACCGCAACCGGGACTTCGCGCGACTTGCCCTTGCCCATTCCGACGCTGCCATTACCATCGCCAACCACCGTCAGCGCGGCAAACGCCATGATACGACCACCCTTCACCACCTTGGTGACACGGTTAACGCCGATCATCTTTTCACGCAGACCGTCGCCGACTTCCTCTTTTTCAAACTTCGCCATCATCAACCCCGCTTAGAATTTAAGGCCGTTTTCACGAGCCGCTTCGGCCAAGGCCTTCACACGGCCATGATAGTTAAAGCCGGAACGATCAAAAGCCACGGTTTCGATACCCAAGCTCTTGGCTTTTTCCGCAATACGCTTGCCGATCGCCGCAGCCGCCGCGGCGTTTCCACCGCTCGCCATCTCCTTGCGGACATCCACCTCGACCGAGGAAGCGCTAACCAGCACCTTGCTGCCAGTGGCATCGATGATCTGGGCATAAATATGGCTATTCGTGCGATTCACGCACAAACGCACCATCTTCAGCTCCGCTATTTTGGCACGGGTTTTGCGTGCACGACGCAGACGCGCTGATTTCTTATCCATGTCTAATCCTTACTTCTTCTTGGTTTCTTTCAGCACCACCACTTCATCCGCATAACGCACACCCTTGCCCTTGTAAGGCTCTGGGCTGCGGTAGGCGCGCACTTCGGCGGCAACCTGTCCAACCTGCTGTTTGTCGACACCCCTTATCAGGATCTCGGTTTGCGTCGGCGTTTCCACCTTGATACCGGCTGGCATCTTATGCGCAACCGGGTGCGAGAACCCCAAACTCAAATCCAGCATATCGCCCTTGGCCTGCGCACGGTAACCCACGCCGACCAGCGTCAGCTTCTTTTCGAAGCCCTTGGATACGCCCTGCACCATGTTCGCCAGCAGCGCACGCATGGTGCCGGACATCGCACCCGCCTGCTGGGTATCGTTAGCCGCCTTGCACAATAGCGCATCGCCCTCCTTGATAACGCTGACATCGGTGCTTTGGCGCTGCTTCAGCGTTCCCAACGCCCCCTTGACGGTAATCTCCTCGGCGCCCAGCGTCACCTCGACGCCGGCAGGCAGGATTACAGGATTTTTAGCAATTCTGGACATCTCTCACCTCACCTTACGCAACAACGCACAGCACTTCACCACCCACACCGGTGGTACGCGCCTTGCGATCGGTCATAACCCCCTTGGAGGTTGAAACAATCGCCACACCCAACCCGTTCATCACCTTGGGCAATTCATCGCGCCCCTTGTAAACCCGCAGACCAGGGCGGCTAATGCGCTCGATTTTTTCAATAACCGGACGGCCGGCATAATATTTCAGCCGCACATCCAAGGTCGGCTTCCCGGATTCGTCGCGCACGGCGAAGTCCTCGATATAACCCTCATCCTTCAACACTTCGGCAATCGACACCTTGAGCGCGGAGGAGGGCATCGCCACACTCTGCTTCTCGGCAGACTGACCGTTGCGAATACGGGTCAGCATGTCTGCGATCGGATCACTCATACTCATAATTCTCTCCCGTTACCAACTGGCCTTGATGACGCCAGGGATTTCACCGCGCATGGCATATTCGCGAACCTTGGTGCGCGCCAGACCGAATTTCCTGAAAACCCCACGCGGACGCCCCGTCAGCGAACAACGATTACGCAAGCGCACCGGGCTTGAATTGCGCGGCAGCAACTGGAACCTGAGACGAGCGGCGTAGCGCTCCTCATCACCCAGGCTGGCGTTATTGATGATTGCAAGCAGTTGCTCGCGCTTGGCGGCAAACTTCTTTACCATATCGCGGCGCTTCTTTTCACGGTTAATTAATGCCAATTTAGCCATGCCTAACCTCAGTTCTTGAACGGGAATTTGAAGGCGGACAAAAGAGCGCGCGCTTCGTCGTCGGTTTTAGCGGTGGTGGTGATGGTAATATTCATACCACGCAACGCATCAATTTTGTCGTAGTCGATTTCCGGGAAGATAATCTGCTCGCGCACACCCATGTTGTAGTTGCCGCGACCATCAAAAGACTTGCCGGAAATACCGCGGAAATCGCGGATACGCGGAATAGCGACAGTCACCAGACGATCCAGGAACTCGTACATGCGCTCGCGGCGCAACGTCACCATGCAACCAACCGGGTAATCGTCGCGAATCTTAAAGCCCGCAATGGATTTCTTGGACTTGGTCACCACCGGCTTCTGCCCGGCGATCTTCCGCATGTCGCCAACCGCGTGATCCATCACCTTCTTGTCGGCGACCGCCTCGCCCACGCCCATGTTAAGCGTGATCTTGGCAATGCGCGGCACTTCCATCACCGACTTATAGCCGAACTGATCCATCAATTGCTTGACGACGGTATCTTTGTAATATTGCTGAAAACGAGCCATGTTCACCCCTTACGCATCCAACACTTCGCCGTTGGACTTGAAGAAACGCACCTTGCGGCCGTCCTCCAACACTTTTATACCGACACGATCGGCCTTTTGCGTTGCCGAATTGAACAACGCGATATTGGAAGCATCAATCGGCATTTCCTTCTCGACGATCCCGCCCGCGAGACCACGAACGGGGTTCGGCTTCTGATGCTTCTTAACCTTGTTGACACCCTGAACCAGCAACTGACGCCCATCCAACACGCGCAGCACGGCACCGCGACGCCCTTTGTCTTTTCCGGTAATCACGACGACATCGTCGCCCTTGCGAATTTTGTTCATCACCCCTCCTTACAGGACTTCAGGCGCCAGCGACACAATCTTCATGAAGCGCTCGGTGCGCAGTTCACGAGTCACCGGACCAAAAATACGGGTACCGATCGGCTCCAGCTTGTTGTTCAGCAACACGGCGGCGTTGCCATCGAACTTGACCAGCGAACCATCGGGACGACGCACACCTTTGGCAGTGCGAACGATCACCGCATTGTAGACATCGCCTTTCTTGACGCGACCACGAGGCGCAGCATCCTTGATACTCACTTTAATCACATCGCCGATGCTGGCGTAACGACGCTTGGAGCCACCCAACACCTTGATGCACATTACAGAGCGCGCACCCGTGTTATCGGCGACATCCAGCATGGATTGCATTTGAATCATCTTTTTCTCCAACTTAATCCGTCTATTCCTACCCCACCACGGGGCATCGACGGTCAGTTTTGGGTGCGCGGAGAATTCCCCTGCGCGTTCGCCCAAAAAGGCGAGATATTAGCTTGTTCCGAACAACAACGCAAGCAAATTATACCGCGCGGCTTTTCTCCAGCAGCTTGGTCACGCGCCACGCCTTGGTTTTAGCCAGGGGACGGCACTCCTCGATGACCACGAGATCGCCGTCATGATATTCATTGCTCTCGTCGTGGGCATGATACTTCTTGGAACGGCTAACTACCTTGCCAAGCATGGGATGCTTAGTCTTACGCTCAACCAGCACCGTGACGGTCTTATCCATCTTGTCGCTCACGACGCGCCCCGTCAGGGTGCGAACCATTTTGCCTTCGCTCATGATGCCTGCCTCGCTTTTTCACTCATCAGGGTGCGCACGCGAGCAATGTTGCGGCGCACCTTGCGGATTTGGTCAACCTTGTTGCTTTGCTGGGTTGCAATTTGCATGCGCAAGCCGAACTGGGCCTTGAGCAGCTCCAGCAATTCCTTACCAAGATCTTCGGTAGATTTCTGTCTCAATTCGCTGGCTTTCATGATTTAGCCACCTATTTGTCGGGTTACAAAAGTCGTCGCGATCGGCAGCTTGGCAGCGGCAAGGCGGAACGCCTCGCGCGCCAACTCCTCGGCGACGCCATCCATTTCATACAGAACCTTGCCGGGCTGAATCTCGGCAACGTAGTACTCAGGCGAGCCTTTACCGTTACCCATCCGCACTTCGGCCGGCTTCTTGGAAATCGGCTTGTCCGGGAACACGCGAATCCACACGCGGCCGCCGCGCTTGATATGGCGGGTCATGGCGCGTCGCGCAGCCTCGATCTGACGGGCGGTCAAACGGCCGCGCCCGATTGCCTTCAGGCCGAATTCGCCGAAACTGACCTTCACGCCACGCGTGGCGATCCCGGTATTACGGCCTTTCTGTTCCTTGCGATACTTCCTTCTAGCTGGCTGCAGCATGTTTCGCTCCTGACTTTCTTACTTTCTTTTCCGGTTCGGCCGGGGCGGCGGCAGGCGCCTCACCCTTGCCAAGATGCTCACCCTTGAACACCCATACCTTGATACCGATAATCCCATAGGTGGTTTTCGCTTCGGCGAAACCGTAATCAATATCGGCACGCAAGGTGTGCAGCGGCACACGCCCTTCCCGGTACCACTCGGTACGGGCAATTTCCGCGCCGTTCAGGCGGCCGGAACTCTCGACCTTGATGCCCTGGGCACCCAAGCGCATAGCGTTTTGCATCGAGCGCTTCATGGCGCGGCGGAACATGATGCGTTTTTCCAATTGGGAAGCGATGTTTTCCGCGATCAACTGGGCATCGGTTTCGGGCTTGCGGATTTCCTCGATGTTGAGGTGAACCGGAACACCCATCATTTTTTGCAACTGACTCTTGAGGATTTCGATATCCTCGCCCTTCTTGCCGATCACCACGCCAGGACGCGCGCTGAAAATCGAAATACGGGCATTCTTGGCCGGGCGCTCGATAATAATGCGGCCAACCGAGGCATGCGACAGCTTCTTTTTCAGGAAGTCGCGCACCTTGATGTCGTTGCTCAGATTGCTGACGTAAGTACTACCGGTTGAATACCATTTCGAGGTCCAATTTTTAAGGACGCTCAAACGAAAACCGATTGGATGAATTTTCTGACCCATTGCTTTTCCTCGCTTAGTCGCCAACAGCCACGGTAATGTGGCAGGTGGGTTTCAGAATGCGGGCACCGCGACCTTTAGCACGAGCGCGAAAACGCTTCAGCACCGAACCCTCATCAACGTAAATCGTCGACACCTTGAGTTCGTCGATATCGGCGCCCTCATTGTGTTCGGCGTTGGCAATTGCGGATTCGAGAACCTTCTTGATAATGACCGCACCCTTTTTCGGGCTGAAAGTCAAAATGTTCAAGGCGCGCTCTACCGGCAACCCACGGATCTGGTCTGCCACCAACCGGCCTTTCTGGGCCGAAAGACGCACACCGCGCAGCACTGCAGATACTCTCATCATGCTCTCCTATTTCTTCGCTTTCTTGTCCGCGGCATGACCCTTGAAGGTGCGCGTCAAGGAAAACTCGCCCAGCTTGTGCCCGACCATATTTTCGGAAACGAACACGGGAATATGCTGCTTGCCGTTATGCACGGCGATGGTCAGGCCGACGAAATCCGGCAGCACCGTGGAACGGCGCGACCAGGTCTTGATCGGACGCTTGTCGTGGGTGGCGCGGGCCGCTTCGACCTTTTTGAGCAGGTGAGCGTCAACAAATGGGCCTTTTTTAATTGAACGAGCCATGTGAATTAACCTCTATTCGTTGGGCGACGGCGAACAATCATGTTCTGCGTGCGCTTGTTGCTACGGGTGCGATAACCCTTGGTCGGCGTACCCCACGGGCTGCAAGGATGGCGCCCGGCCGCGGTCTTTCCTTCGCCGCCGCCATGCGGGTGATCGACAGGGTTCATCGCAACGCCGCGAACCGTCGGACGCACGCCGCGCCAACGCATGGCGCCCGCCTTGCCGATCGAACGCAGGTTATGCTCGGAATTGCCCACCTCACCGATCGTGGCGCGACAGTCGACGTGAACCTTGCGCACTTCACCGGAACGCAAACGCAACTGGGCATAACTGCCCTCGCGAGCCAGCAACTGCACCGTGGCGCCTGCGGAACGGGCGATTTGCGCCCCCTTGCCAGGCTTCATCTCGATGCAGTGAATCATGGTGCCGACCGGGATATTGCGCAGCGGCAGCGTGTTGCCGGGCTTGATCGGCGAATCCGAGCCACTGACCAATTGCGCGCCGACAGCCACGCCCTTGGGGGCGATGATGTAGCGGCGCTCGCCGTCGAGGTAGCACAACAACGCCAGATGCGCGCTGCGGTTCGGATCGTATTCGATACGCTCAACCTTGGCAGGTACGCCATCCTTGTCGCGACGGAAATCGACGATCCGATAGTGCTGCTTGTGACCACCACCCTGGTGACGGATGGTGATGTGGCCGTTGTGATTGCGCCCGGCATTTTTCGACTGGCTTTCCAGCAGCGCTGCGTGGGGCTTGCCCTTGTGCAGATCAGGGGTGACGATCTTGACCACCGCACGGCGGCCGGCCGAGGTCGGTTTAACTTTGACGATTGCCATAATTGTTCTCCTACTCCCCAGCCACGAAATTGATTTCTTGGCCGGGCTTCAGGGCGACGTACGCCTTTTTCCAGTCCTTGCGGCGGCCCATGATCTTGCCGGAGCGCTTGACCTTGCCCTTGACGTTGAGCACCTGCACGGCGTCAACCTGCACCTTGAACAGCAACTCCACCGCCGCCTTGATTTCCGGCTTGGTGGCGTCACCGACGACCTTGAACACCACCTGCTCGTTCTTGTCGGCGACGTAGGTGCTCTTTTCGGATATTTGCGGCGCCAGGATGACCTGCATCAGGCGCTCATGATTCATGACCGGCGCGTTCATGCGTACATCTCCTCGAATTGCTTGACCGCATTCTTGGTCAACAGCACATTGGCAAAGCGCACCAGACTCACCGGATCGGCCTGCATGGTTTCCAGCACCAACACGTTGGGCAGATTGCGCGACGACAGGTAGAGGTTTTCGTCCAGCTCATCGGTGATAATCAGGA
>CAZDIJ010000014.1:34555-53208 GCA_964505475.1 uncultured Sulfuricella sp.
TTTTCCAACCCCATACCCTTGATCTTCTCAGCCAGAACCTTAGTCTTGGGGGATTCGACGGTAAAGCCGTCGACCACCGACAGACGCCCCTGACGCGCCAACTCCGAAAGAATCGAGCTGATGCCGGCGCGGTAGACCTTCTTGTTGAGTTTCTGGGTATAGTTCTCGTCCGGGCTGTTCGGGAATGTGCGACCACCCCCGCGCCACAACGGGCTTGCCGACATGCCGGAACGGGCACGGCCGGTGCCTTTCTGGCGCCACGGCTTCGAGGTGCTATGCTTGACCTCGGCGCGCGTCAATTGAGCGCGGTTGGCGCTACGCGAATTGGCCATGTACGCGGTCACCACCTGGTGCACCAGCGCTTCGTTGAAGTCACGACCGAACAGCGCGTCGGACACCGTCACGCTGGAAGCCGCCTGGCCTTGGTCATCAATCAGTTTCAATTCCATTAGGCACCTGCCTTCACGCCGGGGCGCACGATAAGATGACCATTCTTGGAACCCGGAACCGAACCCTTTATCAACAGCAACTGACGCTCGGCGTCGATGCGCAGGATTTCCAGATTTTGAACGGTGCGCTGAACCGCGCCATAGTGGCCGGCCATCTTCTTGCCGGGGAACACACGACCCGGGTCTTGCGCCTGGCCGATGGAGCCGGCGCTGTTGTGCGACACCGAGTTGCCGTGGCTGGCACGGTTGGAGCTGAAATTATGACGCTTGATCGCACCGGAGAAGCCCTTACCTTGGGAGGTGCCGGTCACGTCGACAATTTGCCCAACCTGAAAAATATCCACGCCAACCTTGCCGCCCAGCGCCAGCCTGGCAACATCGTCAGCGGACAATGGGAATTCCTTGAGAATGGAACCGGCTTCCGCGCCCGCCTTGGCATAATGCCCGGCCTGAGCCTTGGTCACGCGATTCTTGCGGCGTTCGCCGTAAGCGACCTGAACAGCGGAATAGCCATCCGTCGCCGGAGTTTTGATTTGGGTCACGCGGTTGTCCGACACGTCCACCACCGTTACCGGGACGGAACTGCCGTCATCGGTAAAAATGCGGGTCATGCCGACCTTGCGACCGACAAGTCCTAAGCTCATCACAATTTTCCTTATATCAAGGCCGGTTACGATTGACCGGCAAACTTTCAAACAACAAAAACTCTACTGCTTGGGAAAACCGTGCATTATACACAGTTTTACCGGCCGTACAAATTACCGTGTTACAGCTTGATTTCCACGTCCACGCCCGCCGGCAGATCCAGCTTCATCAACGCATCCACGGTCTTGTCGGTGGGGTCGATGATGTCCATCAAACGCAGATGGGTACGAATTTCCAACTGGTCGCGTGAAGTCTTGTTGACGTGCGGCGAACGCAGAATATCGAAACGTTCGATGCGGGTCGGCAGGGGGACCGGGCCTTTGACCACGGCGCCGGTGCGCTTGGCGGTCTCGACGATTTCCAACGCGGACTGGTCGATCAAACGATAATCGAATGCCTTGAGGCGAATACGGATTTTTTGGCTTTGCATGTTTTTTCCAAAGAACGATGCGGCGAACCGTGGCCCGCCGCGTAAGTTAAATTACTCGATGATCTTCGCCACCACGCCGGCGCCGACGGTACGGCCGCCTTCACGAATCGCGAAGCGCAGCCCGTCTTCCATGGCGATCGGCTGGATCAGCGCGACCGTGATGGAGATGTTGTCGCCAGGCATCACCATTTCCGTGCCCGCCGGCAGTTCGATCGCGCCGGTCACGTCGGTGGTGCGGAAGTAGAACTGCGGACGGTAACCCTGGAAGAACGGGGTGTGGCGGCCGCCTTCGTCCTTGGAGAGGACGTAGATTTCCGCGGTGAACTTGGTGTGCGGGGTGATGCTGCCCGGCTTGGCCAGTACCTGGCCGCGCTCGACGTCTTCGCGCTTGGTGCCGCGCAGCAGGACGCCGACGTTGTCGCCGGCTTGGCCTTGGTCGAGCAGTTTGCGGAACATTTCCACGCCGGTGCAGGTGGTCTTGACGGTGGGCTTGATGCCGACGATTTCGACTTCTTCGCCGACCTTGACGATGCCGCGCTCGATACGGCCGGTGACGACGGTGCCGCGGCCGGAGATGGAGAAGACGTCTTCCACGGGCATCAGGAAGGCGCCGTCGATGGCGCGCTCCGGCTCGGGGATGTAGCTGTCGAGGGCGTCGGCCAGCTTGAAGATGGACGGTTCGCCGATGTCGCTTTGGTCGCCTTCCAGCGCCTTGAGGGCGGAACCCACGATGATCGGGGTGTCATCACCGGGGAAGTCGTACTTGGAAAGCAATTCGCGCACTTCCATTTCGACCAGTTCGAGCAACTCGGGGTCGTCCACCATGTCGGCTTTGTTCATGTAGACGATGATGAAAGGTACACCGACCTGACGGGCGAGCAGGATGTGCTCGCGGGTCTGCGGCATCGGGCCGTCGGCGGCGGATACCACTAGGATGGCGCCGTCCATTTGCGCGGCGCCGGTAATCATGTTCTTGACGTAGTCGGCATGTCCCGGGCAGTCTACGTGGGCGTAGTGGCGGGTGGACGTTTCGTATTCAACGTGGGCGGTGTTGATGGTGATGCCGCGCGCCTTTTCTTCCGGGGCGCTGTCAATTTGGTCGTAGCCCTTGGCTTCGCCGCCAAACTTCTTCGACAGGATCGTGGTGATCGCCGCCGTCAGCGTGGTCTTACCATGATCCACGTGCCCAATCGTGCCTACGTTTACGTGCGGCTTCGTCCGCTCAAACTTGCCTTTTGCCATGATGACTTCCCTCTAATTTAAAGAACGATTATTTCTTGTTGCACACTGCCTCGGCGACATTCTTCGGCGCCTCGGAATAATGCTTGAACTCCATGGTGTACGTCGCACGCCCCTGGGTCAGCGAACGCAGCGTGGTGGAGTAGCCGAACATCTCGGCCAGCGGCACTTCGGCCTTGATCGCCTTGCCCCCGCCCGCCATGTCTTCCATGCCCTGGATCATGCCGCGGCGGGAGGACAGATCGCCCATCACGTCGCCCATCTTCTCTTCCGGGGTCTCGACTTCGACCGCCATCATCGGCTCGAGCAGGATCGGGCTGGCCTTGCGCATGCCATCCTTGAAGGCCATGGAAGCAGCCATCTTGAAGGCGTTTTCGTTGGAATCCACGTCATGGTAGGAACCGTCGAACAGGGTGACTTTCACGTCCACCACCGGGAAGCCGGCCAGCACGCCGTTCGGCAGCGTTTCCTGAAGACCCTTGTCGACCGCCGGGATGTACTCGCGCGGCACGGTGCCGCCCTTGATCGCGTCGATGAATTCGTAGCCCTTGCCAGCCTCGTTCGGCTCCATCTTGATCCACACGTGGCCGTACTGGCCGCGCCCGCCGGACTGCTTGACGAACTTGCCTTCGACCTCGACCGACTTCTTGATGGCTTCGCGGTAGGCAACCTGCGGAGCGCCGACGTTGGCTTCGACGCCGAATTCGCGCTTCATGCGGTCGACCAGGATCTCCAGGTGCAGTTCGCCCATACCGGAAATAATGGTCTGATTGGTCTCTTCGTCGGTGCGCACGCGGAACGACGGATCTTCCTGCGCCAGGCGGTTCAGGGCAATACCCATCTTTTCCTGGTCGACCTTGGTCTTCGGCTCGACGGCGACGTGAATCACCGGCTCGGGGAACACCATGCGCTCCAGAGTAATCACCTTGCTGAGGTCGCACAGCGTATCGCCGGTGGTCGCCTCTTTCAGCCCCACCGCCGCCGCGATGTCGCCGGCGCGCACTTCCTTGATTTCCTCGCGGTTGTTGGCGTGCATCTGGAGAATCCGCCCGATGCGCTCTTTCTTGCCCTTGACCGGGTTGTAGATGGTATCGCCGGAGTTCACCACACCGGAATAAACACGGAAGAAAATCAACTGACCGACGAAGGGGTCGGTCATAATCTTGAATGCCAGGCCGGAGAACGGTTCGTCGTCGGAAGCCCTGCGCTCGCCTTCGGTTTCGTTTTCCAGGATGCCCTTGACCGGAGGAATGTCGGTCGGCGCCGGCATCAACTCGACCACCGCATCCAACATCGCCTGCACGCCCTTGTTCTTGAAGGCGGAACCGCACAGCATCGGCACGATTTCGCTGCCGATGGTGCGCTGGCGCAGACCCTTCTTGATGTCCGCCTCGGACAAGTCGCCTTCCTCGAGGTACTTGTTCATCAATTCCTCGGAAGCCTCGGCGGCGCTTTCCACCATGAAATCGCGCCACTTCTTGGATTCCGCCTGGAGGTCGGCGGGAATGTCGCGCAACTCGAATTTCATGCCCTGGCTGGCGTCATCCCAGTAAATCGCCTTCATGCGAATCAGGTCAACCACGCCTTCGAACTTGTCTTCCGCGCCGATAGGCACTTGCAGCGGCACCGGGTTGGCCTTGAGGCGCGACTTCATCTGGTCGTAGACCTTGAAGAAGTTGGCGCCGGAGCGATCCATCTTGTTCACGAAGGCCAGACGCGGCACGCCGTACTTGTTGGCTTGGCGCCACACCGTCTCGGACTGCGGCTGCACGCCGCCGACTGCGCAATACACCATGCAGGCGCCATCCAGGACACGCATGGAGCGCTCCACCTCGATGGTGAAGTCCACGTGCCCCGGGGTATCAATGATGTTGATGCGGTGCTCGGGGAACTGTTTGTCCATCCCCTTCCAGAAACAGGTGGTAGCGGCGGAGGTAATGGTGATGCCACGCTCCTGCTCTTGCTCCATCCAGTCCATGGTGGCGGCGCCGTCATGCACTTCGCCGATCTTGTGCGAAACGCCGGTATAAAACAGGATGCGCTCGGTCGTGGTGGTCTTGCCGGCGTCGATATGCGCGCTGATACCGATATTACGGTAACGTTCGATGGGTGTTTTGCGAGCCACAGTATAAAGCCTTTAAAAGAACGGATTGCCACAAAGCCATAAATGAACAGGAGATCGTCCAGCCTCAGCCGAGCGATCCCCAGACATTCAAAGCCGGAAATTTAGAACCTGTAATGCGCGAACGCCTTGTTCGCCTCGGCCATGCGATGCACTTCCTCGCGCTTCTTGATTGCCGCGCCGCGGTTTTCGGACGCATCCATCAACTCGCCAGCGAGGCGGATACCCATGGATTTTTCACCGCGCTTGCGCGCCGCGTCGCGCAGCCAGCGCATCGCCAGGGCGGTACGACGCACCGGACGCACCTCGACCGGAACCTGGAAGTTGGCGCCGCCGACCCGGCGGCTCTTCACTTCCACGATAGGACGGGCATTTGCCAGCGCCTGAGTAAACACCTCGAGCGGATTCTTCCCGGATTTTTTCTCGATTTGCTCCAGAGCACGATACAGGATTTGCTCTGCAACCGACTTCTTGCCGTCGTTCATCAACACATTGACAAATTTCGACACATCCTGGCTGCCGAACTTGGGATCCGGCAACACTTCGCGCTTCGGTACTTCTCTACGTCTTGGCATAATTTCCTCAGCTCAAACAAATATTAGGCCGCTTTCGGACGCTTGGCGCCGTACTTGGAACGACCTTGTTTACGATCCTTCACGCCAGCGGTATCCAGGCTGCCGCGCACGGTGTGGTAACGCACGCCCGGCAAGTCCTTGACGCGGCCGCCACGAATCAACACCACCGAGTGCTCCTGCAGGTTGTGACCCTCGCCACCGATGTAGCTCGACACCTCAAAGCCGTTGGTCAAGCGCACACGGCAAACCTTACGCAAGGCGGAGTTCGGTTTTTTCGGCGTAGTGGTATAGACGCGGGTACACACACCGCGCTTTTGCGGACAGCTTTCCAGCGCCGGCACTTTGCTCTTGACGCGCTTCATCGCGCGCGGCTTGCGTACCAGTTGGTTAATCGTTGGCATTTTCCATTCCTAAAAAATAACCGGGACGGCGTCGCCACCGTCCCAATCCATTCATCCACGAACCCGGCATAGCCGGCGGGTTCACACGTCAAAAGAAGGCGGATTCTATCCGAATCCGCAACACATTGTCAACAATAACAATGCCGGAGATTTCCGTTCAGACGGAAATCTCGCTGGCATCGTCCTGAATTTCCCCTTCCAGCACCTCCGGGAACACCATGTCCGCCGCCGCATCCTCGCCCAGCTTCTGGCGGCGGCGGCTGGTATGGTAGGCAAGGCCGGTGCCCGCGGGGATCAGGCGGCCGACGATGACGTTTTCCTTCAGGCCGCGCAAATCGTCCTTCTTGCCGAGGATGGCCGCCTCGGTCAGCACGCGCGTGGTTTCCTGGAAGGACGCCGCGGAAATGAACGAATCGGTCGACAAGGAAGCCTTGGTGATACCCAGCAATACATGCTCGTAGCTGGCGATCTGCTTACCTTCCGCGGTAGCGCGGTCGTTTTCCTCCAGCAATTCGGCGCGTTCGACCTGCTCACCCTGGATGAAGCGGGTATCGCCCGGATCGGTCACGGTCACGCGGCGCAGCATCTGACGGACGATCACCTCGATGTGCTTATCGTTGATCTTCACGCCTTGCAGGCGGTAGACATCCTGCACTTCGTCGGTGATGTAGCGCGCCAGCGCCTCGACGCCGAGCAGGCGCAGGATGTCGTGCGGGTCGGCGGGGCCGTCGACGATGGATTCGCCCTTGTTGACCACTTGGCCATCGTGGGCGGTGACGTGCTTATCCTTGGGAATCAGGTACTCGTGCGCCACCCCGTCAAGGTCGGTAATCACCAGGCGCTGCTTGCCCTTGGTATCCTTGCCGAACGACACGGTGCCGGTGATTTCGGCCAACAGGCCGGCATCCTTGGGCGAACGCGCCTCGAACAGTTCCGCCACGCGCGGCAGACCGCCGGTAATATCGCGGGTCTTCGAGGTTTCCTGGGGAATGCGCGCCAGCACGTCGCCGACGCTGACATCCTGACCATCCTTCACCGAAATGATCGAGCCGACGTGGAAGGTGATGTTGACCGAATGATCGGTGCCGGCCAGCTTGACTTCCTCGCCGTTTTCGCCGATCAGCTTGACTTGCGGGCGCAAGCCCTTGGTCTGTGCGGTGCCGCGGCGTTTCGGGTCGATCACCACCAAGGTGGAAAGACCGGTCACGTCGTCGATCTGCTTGGCCACGGTCACGCCCTCCTCGACGTTCTCGAAGCGCACGCGGCCGGCGTATTCGGTGATGATCGGGCGGGTATGCGGATCCCAGGTCGCCAGCACCTTGCCGGCCTTCACCTGATCGCCATCCATCGCCAGCAGGGTCGCGCCGTAGGGCACCTTGTGGCGCTCGCGCTCGCGGCCGTTGTCGTCGGCGATGATCGCCTCGCCGCTGCGCGAGATGACGATCTGCTCGCCCTTGGCGTTGGTCATGTAGCGCATCAGCGCGGTAAAACGGATAGTGCCGTTGGACTTGATCTCGATCGAACTGGCCGCCGCCGCGCGCGATGCCGCGCCGCCGATGTGGAAGGTGCGCATGGTCAACTGGGTGCCCGGTTCGCCGATGGACTGCGCGGCGATCACGCCGACCGCCTCGCCGCTGTTCACCAGACTGCCGCGTCCCAGGTCGCGGCCGTAGCACTTGGCGCACAAACCGTAGCGGGTTTCGCAGGTCAGCGGAGTGCGCACGCGCACTTCGTCGATGCCCAGCGCCTCGATGGTTTCCACCGCCGACTCGTCGAGCAATGTGCCTGCCTCGTAGACCGTTTCGTCGGTTTCCGGGTTGATCACGTCGTTGGCCGCGACGCGGCCAAGGATGCGCTCGCGCAACGCCTCAACCACTTCGCCGCCCTCGACCAGCGCCTTCAGCGCCATGCCCGAGGTGGTGCCGCAATCCTGCTCGATCACCACCAGATCCTGGGTCACGTCCACCAGACGGCGGGTCAGGTAGCCGGAGTTGGCGGTCTTCAGCGCGGTATCGGCCAGACCCTTGCGGGCGCCGTGGGTCGAGATGAAGTACTGCAACACATTCAGCCCCTCGCGGAAGTTCGCGGTAATCGGGGTTTCGATGATCGAGCCGTCCGGCTTGGCCATCAGGCCGCGCATCCCCGCCAATTGGCGAATCTGGGCGGCGGAACCGCGCGCCCCGGAGTCGGCCATCATGTAGATGGAATTGAAGGATTCCTGCTTGACCTGCTTGCCTTCGCGATCGACGGTCATCTGCGTGCCGAGCTGATCCATCATCGCCTTGGCCACCACGTCGCCGGCGCGGCCCCAGATGTCCACCACTTTGTTGTAGCGTTCGCCCTGGGTCACCAGGCCGGAAGAATACTGCGCTTCGATTTCCTTCACTTCCTTTTCGGCGGCGCCGATCAGGTCGTTCTTCTTGTCCGGCACCAGCATGTCGTCCACGGCGATCGAAATGCCGGCGCGGGCGGCGAAGGTGAAACCGGTGTACATCAGCTTGTCGGCGAAAATAACGGTTTCACGCAGGCCGCAACGGCGGAAGCTGGCGTTGATGAGCTTGGATATCTCCTTTTTCTTCAGCGCCTTGTTGACCAGCGGGAAGGGCAGGCCGACCGGCAGGATTTCCGAAAGCAGGGCGCGGCCGACAGTGGTTTCGTAGCGGGTAATCTTCTCGGTCTTGTTGCCGTCGGCGTCAAGCGCGTATTCCTTGATGCGCACGGTGATCTTGGCGTGCAACTCGACCTGGCGCGTCTCGTAGGCGCGGGAAATTTCGCCGACGTCGGCGAACATCGCCCCTTCGCCCTTGGCGTTGATTTTTTCGCGGGTCATGTAATACAGACCGAGCACGATGTCCTGCGACGGCACAATGATCGGCTCGCCGTTGGAAGGCGACAGCACGTTGTTGCTGGCCAGCATCAGGGTACGCGCTTCCATCTGCGCTTCCAGCGACAGCGGAACGTGGACGGCCATCTGGTCGCCGTCGAAGTCGGCGTTGAAGGCCGAGCACACCAGCGGATGCAACTGGATCGCCTTACCCTCGATCAGCATCGGCTCGAAGGCCTGGATGCCGAGACGGTGCAAGGTCGGCGCGCGGTTCAGCATCACCGGGTGCTCGCGGATCACTTCTTCCAGCAGATCCCACACCACCGGCTCTTCGGCCTCGACCATGCGCTTGGCGGCCTTGATGGTGGTCGCCAGTCCCATCACTTCGAGCTTGTGGAAAATGAAGGGCTTGAACAGTTCCAGCGCCATCTTCTTGGGCAGGCCGCACTGGTGCAGCTTGAGTTGCGGTCCCACCACGATCACGGAACGACCGGAATAGTCGACGCGCTTACCCAGCAAGTTCTGGCGGAAGCGGCCGCCCTTGCCCTTAATCATGTCGGCGAGCGACTTCAACGGGCGCTTGTTGGCGCCGGTCATGGCCTTGCCGCGGCGGCCGTTGTCGAGCAGCGAATCGACGGCTTCCTGGAGCATGCGCTTTTCGTTGCGCACGATGATTTCCGGCGCTTTCAGTTCCAGCAGGCGTTTCAAGCGGTTATTGCGGTTGATGACGCGGCGGTACAGGTCGTTCAGGTCGGAGGTGGCGAAGCGGCCACCATCCAGCGGCACCAGCGGGCGCAGTTCCGGCGGCAGTACCGGCAGCACTTCCAGCACCATCCAGTCGGGCTTGATGCCGGACTTCTGGAAGGCTTCCAGCACCTTGAGGCGCTTGGCGATTTTCTTGATCTTGGTATCGGAGCCGGTTTCCGACAAATCCTTGCGCAGGGTTTCGATCTCGGCATTGAGGTCGAGGTTGCGCAGCAATTCGCGCACGCCTTCCGCGCCCATGCTGGCGTGGAATTCATCGCCGAACTCCTCGACCTTGGTGAGATAGTCGTCCTCGGTCAGCAGTTGGCGGCGGTTGAGCGGGGTCATGCCGGGATCGGTCACCACGTAGGCTTCGAAGTACAGCACCCGCTCGATGTCGCGCAGCGCCATGTCCAGCACCATCCCTAAGCGCGACGGCAGCGACTTGAGGAACCAGATGTGCGCCACCGGCGAAGCCAACTCGATATGTCCCATGCGCTCGCGGCGCACTTTGGACTGGGTCACTTCGACGCCACACTTTTCGCAGATCACGCCGCGATGCTTGAGGCGCTTGTATTTGCCGCAGAGGCACTCGTAGTCTTTGATCGGGCCGAAAATCTTGGCGCAGAACAAGCCGTCGCGCTCCGGTTTGAAGGTGCGGTAATTGATGGTTTCCGGCTTCTTCACTTCGCCGTAGGACCAAGAGCGGATTTTATCCGGCGAGGCCAGCGCGATCTTGATCGCGTCGAATTCCTCTTCCTGGGTAACCTGCTTGAACAAATCGAGCAATGCTTTCATTTCTTACTCCTAGGGGCTAGGGGCTAGGGATCAGGGGCTAGGCTTGGGGAAGGAATGTTTTTCCTGGCACCCAGTCCCTAGCACCCGCCCCCTGAATTAATTTCTTTCCAGATCGATGTCGATCGCCAGCGAGCGGATTTCCTTCACCAGCACGTTGAAGGATTCCGGCATGCCGGCGTCGATCTTGTGCTCGCCCTTGACGATGTTTTCGTAGACCTTGGTGCGGCCGCTGACGTCGTCGGATTTCACCGTCAGCATTTCCTGTAGCACATAGGCAGCGCCATAGGCTTCCAAAGCCCAGACTTCCATTTCACCGAAGCGCTGGCCGCCGAACTGCGCCTTGCCGCCCAGAGGCTGCTGGGTCACCAGCGAGTACGGGCCGGTGGAGCGGGCATGCATCTTGTCGTCGACCAGGTGGTGCAGCTTGAGTACGTGCATGTAGCCGACCGTGACCGGACGCTCGAAGGCGTCGCCGGTGCGTCCGTCGTACAGCGTCAACTGGGTCTTGGACGGCGTGAAGCCAAGCTGCTTGGTGCGCGGATCGCTGTCGGGGTAGGCGAGATCGAGCATCGCCTTGATTTCCTCTTCCTTGGCGCCGTCGAACACCGGGGTGGCGAAAGGCACGCCATACTGAAGATTGCCGGCCAGTTCCACGATCTCGCCGTCGGAAAACGACTTGATGTCTTCCGATTTGCCGGTGGAGTTGTAAACCTTGTCGAGGAACTTGCGGATTTCCGACGCCTTGGCCTGTTCCTGGAGCATCTCGCCGATGCGCAGGCCGATGCCCTTGGCCGCCCAGCCCAAATGGGTTTCCAGAATCTGGCCGACGTTCATCCGCGACGGCACGCCGAGCGGGTTGAGCACAATATCGACCGGCTTGCCGTCCGCCATGTAGGGCATGTCCTCGACCGGGACAATCTTGGAGATGACGCCCTTGTTGCCGTGGCGCCCCGCCATCTTGTCGCCGGGCTGGAGACGGCGCTTGACCGCGACGTAAACCTTGACCATCTTCTGCACGCCGGGCGGCAATTCGTCGCCGCTGGTCAGCTTGCGCTTCTTTTCCTCGAACATCGCGTCGAATTCCAGACGCTTCTGCGCCAGGCTGTCCTTCAAGGATTCGAGCTGACGCGCCGCCTCGTCGTCGGAGAGGCGGATGTCGAACCAGTTATGGCGCTCGACGGAAGCCAGATAGTCCTTGCCGACGACGCTGCCCTTGGCGAGTTTCTTCGGGCCGCCGTTGGCGGCCTTGCCGTCGAGCAGGCGCTCGATACGGCCGAAGGCGTCATCCTCGACGATGCGCATCTGGTCGGCCAAGTCCTTCTTGAAGCCCTTCAGCTCGTCGTCGATGATCTGCTGGGCGCGCTTGTCGCGCTCGATGCCTTCGCGGGTGAACACCTGGACGTTGATCACGGTGCCGGAAATGCCGGACGGCACGCGCAGGGAGGTATCCTTCACGTCGGAGGCCTTTTCGCCGAAGATGGCGCGCAGCAGCTTCTCTTCCGGGGTCAACTGGGTTTCGCCCTTGGGCGTCACCTTGCCCACCAGCACGTCGCCGGCCTCGACCTCGGCGCCGATGTAGCACATCCCGGATTCGTCGAGACGCCCCAGCATGCGCTCGGAAAGGTTGGAAATGTCGCGGGTGATTTCTTCCGGCCCGAGCTTGGTGTCGCGCGCCACCACCGAGAGTTCCTCAATATGGATGGAGGTGTAGCGGTCGTCCGCCACCACGCGCTCGGAGATCAGGATCGAGTCCTCGAAGTTGTAGCCGTTCCACGGCATGAACGCCACCAGCATGTTCTGCCCCAGCGCCAGTTCGCCCATGTCGGTGGAGGCGCCGTCGGCGATCACATCGCCGCGGGCGATCACGTTGCCGACATTGACCAGGGGACGCTGGTTGATGTTGGTGTTCTGGTTGGAACGGGTGTACTTGATGAGATTGTAGATATCCACGCCGACTTCGCCGGCCTTGGCTTCGTCGTCATGGACACGCACCACGATACGGCCGGCATCGACGTAATCGACCACCCCGCCGCGGCGCGCCTGCACGGTGGTGCCGGAATCAACCGCCACGGTGCGCTCGATTCCGGTGCCGACCAGCGCCTTCTCGGCGCGCAGGCAGGGCACGGCCTGGCGTTGCATGTTGGCGCCCATCAATGCACGGTTGGCGTCGTCATGTTCGAGGAAGGGAATCAGCGAGGCCGCCACCGAGACGATCTGCCCCGGCGCCACGTCCATGTATTGCACCTTGTCCGGCGTGGACATGGCGAATTCATTGTGCTGGCGGCAGGACACCAGGTCTTGGGCGAACTTGCCGTTCTTGTCGAGATCGGCGTTGGCCTGGGCGATCACATAACGGCCTTCCTCGATCGCCGACAGGTAGTCGATCTGATTGGTGACTTTTTCACTGTCCACCTTGCGGTACGGCGTTTCCAGAAAGCCGTACTGGTTGGTGCGGGCAAACAGCGCCAGCGAGTTGATAAGACCGATGTTCGGGCCTTCCGGGGTTTCGATCGGACACACCCGGCCATAATGGGTGGGATGCACGTCGCGGACTTCAAAACCCGCCCTTTCACGGGTCAAACCGCCCGGCCCGAGCGCCGAAACACGGCGCTTGTGGGTGATTTCCGAGAGCGGGTTGGTCTGATCCATGAACTGCGACAGTTGCGACGAACCGAAGAACTCCTTGATCGCACCGGATACCGGCTTGGCGTTAATCAGGTCGTGCGGCATCAGGTTTTCCGACTCAGCCTGGCTCAGACGCTCCTTGACCGCGCGCTCGACGCGCACCAGGCCGGAACGGAACTGGTTTTCCGCCAACTCGCCGACCGAACGCACGCGGCGGTTGCCGAGGTGGTCGATGTCGTCGATTTCGCCGCGGCCATTGCGCAATTCCACCAGAATCATGATGGTCGCAATGATGTCGTCGTATTCCAGGGTGCTGGGGCCGGTTTCCCCTTTTTGTCCGACGCGCTGCTGGAATGCCTTGAACCACACCGAGGACTTGTCGTCGGCTTTTTCCGGGTAGGCGCGGCGATTGAACTTCATGCGGCCGACCGTGGACAGGTCATAGCGCTCCTCGCTGAAGAACAAGCCGCTGAACAGGGCGTCCACCGCATCGTCGGTGGGCGGTTCGCCGGGGCGCATCATGCGGTATATCGCCACCTGCGCAGCCTTCTGATCGGCCGTTTCGTCGATGCGCAGGGTCGATGAGATGTAAGCCCCCTGATCCAGATCGTTGACATAAATGGTGTGGATTTTGCTCACCCCGGCTTCGCGCAGCTTGCCGAGCAGGGTTTCGCCGATTTCCTCGTTGGCGGCGGCAAGTATCTCGCCGCTTTCCTTATCCACTACCGCGTGCGTCAGCACCCGGCCGAGCAGGAATTCCTCGGGCACCACCACCTTGCTGACACCGGCCTTTTCCATGTCGCGGATGTGCTTGACGGTGATCCGCTTGTCCTTGGGAACGATGACGTTGCCTTCCTTGTCGGCGATGTCAAAGCGCGCCATTTCGCCACGCAGGCGGTCTGGCACCAGTTCGAACTGGATTGCCTTCTTGTTGATATGGAAGGTATCGTTGACGTAGAACATGCCGAGGATTTGCTCCGGCGTGTAGCCCAGCGCCTTCAGGAGAATGGTGACCGGCATCTTGCGGCGGCGATCGACGCGGAAATACAGGTAATCCTTGGGGTCGAACTCGAAATCCAGCCAGGAACCGCGGTAGGGAATCACCCGCGCCGAGAACAGCAGCTTGCCGGAGGAATGGGTCTTGCCGCGATCGTGCTCGAAGAATACGCCGGGCGAGCGGTGCAACTGGGAAACGATGACGCGCTCGGTGCCGTTGATGACGAAAGAGCCGGTGCCGGTCATGAGCGGAATCTCGCCCATGTAGACTTCCTGCTCCTTGACTTCCTTGACGGTCGGCTTGGAGGCTTCCTTGTCCATGATGGTCAGACGCACCTTGACGCGCAGCGGCGCGGCGAAGGTCAGCCCGCGCTGCTGGCACTCGGTCACGTCGAAAGGCGGTTCACCGAGCGCATAGCTGACGTATTCCAGGCGCGCGTTGCCGGAATGGCTGGAGATCGGAAAAATCGAGGAGAACGCCGCCTGTAGCCCCTCGTTCTTGCGTTTATCGGCCTTTACGCCATCTTGCAGGAAAGTGGCGTAGGAATCGATCTGGGTGGCCAGCAAGAATGGAACTTGCAATACGGTGGCGCGCTTGGCGAAACTCTTGCGAATCCGTCTTTTCTCGGTGAAAGAGTAGCTCATATTAACTCCGTGGGAAGGATGACTGTGCCCTGGCTTGAGACGACTTCTCAGAGGACATAAGACAGGGGCCGCGTGTGCAGCCTCTCTCTTCCGGCTTCCGAAAACAGGAAAAGGCCGACGGTTTCCCGCCAGCCTGTATTCCTGCGTCAGCGCTTACTTGACTTCGCAGGTAGCGCCGGCTTCGATCAGTTGCTTGGCAACTGCGTCGGCATCGGCTTTGGAAACGCCTTCCTTGACGGGCTTCGGCGCACCATCCACCAAGTCTTTGGCTTCCTTCAGACCCAAGCCGGTAATGGCGCGCACTACCTTGATGGTGTTGACTTTGTTTTCGCCAGCACCCGTCAGAATGACGTCGAACTCGGTCTTCTCTTCAGCGACCGGAGCAGCACCAGCTGCCGGGGCAGCAACCGCCACAGCAGCAGCAGCAGCGGACACGCCAAATTTTTCTTCCATTTCCTTGATCAGTTCGGACAGTTCCAGCACGGTCATGCCAGCAATTGCGTCGAGGATTTCAGCTTTAGAAACAGCCATGTTCAATTACTCCTGAATAAAAGATTTGTATAAATGGATTAAGCAGCTTGCTTTTGTTGGCTGCGGCATCGCATTGCGCTACGCGCAACATGAGCCTGCGCCGCAAGACGCCTTACGGGACGTCCGCTCACGCGGCCGCTCCCTCGGCTTTCTTGTCGCGCACCGCGGCCAGACCACGCACGAACTTGGTCGGCACTTCGTTGAGCGTGCGCACGAACTGAGCAACCGGCGCCTGCATGGTGCCCAGCAGCTTGGACAGCAGTTCCTCGCGGCTCGGCATGGTGGCCAGGCTCGCCACGTCCTTGGGGGACATGACGAAATTGGCCATCGCGCCGGCTTTGACGACGAACTTGTCGTTGCTGCCCTTGGCGAATTCGTGCAGCACCTTCGCCACGGCCACGGGGTCGCTGGAAATGCCATACGCCAGAGGCCCGACCATTTGATCGGCCAGCCCGGCAAACGGGGTCTCCGCAACCGCGCGGCGCGCCAGCGTGTTTTTCAGCACGCGCAGGTACACGCCGGATTCACGCGCTTTCCTGCGCAGAACCGTCATGTCGCCCACACCCAAGCCACGGTACTCGGCGATAATTATCGCTTGAGCGCTGGCGACCTGTGCGCCGACTTCGGCAACAACCGCTTTTTTCTCTTCAAGATTCAGACTCAAGGTCTTACCTCCTTCCGTTTAAATTAAGCCCGTATCGGCAACGCCGAAATCCGGGCCCACCCACGGCGACCTTTTATACAGGAGCAATACCACTATCCTGCGTTGGGTGCGCCATCTGCGTAGATTCCGGCACATTCTCCGGTGATTAAGCCTGCCAACAGGCATCTACGGTCTTTGACGGCCTGCCGGGGCTTCCCCCGGCAGACCCAAAGTTTCTTACGCGGTCAGGTTGTTTTGGTCTACCCTGACCCCCACCCCCATGGTGCTGGAGACGGCGATTTTCTTCAAATACACGCCCTTGGAGGCGGCGGGCTTGGCCTTGTTGAGCGCGTCGATCAGCGCCAGCAGGTTATCCTTGAGCGCATCCTCGGCGAAGGAAGCGCGGCCGATGGTGCATTGGACGATCCCGCCCTTGTCGGTGCGGTACTGCACTTGACCGGCCTTGGCGTTCTTCACCGCGGTGGCGACGTCGGGCGTCACGGTGCCGACCTTGGGGTTCGGCATCAAACCGCGCGGTCCGAGTATCTGGCCGAGCTGGCCGACCACGCGCATGGCGTCGGGGCTGGCGATGACGATGTCGAAATCCATCTTGCCGGCCTTGACGTCGGCTGCCAGGTCGTCGAAACCGACGATGTCGGCGCCGGCTTCCTTGGCGGACTCGGCGGCGGCGCCCTGGGCAAACACGGCGACCCGCTTGGTCTTGCCGGTGCCGCGCGGCAGCACGACGGAACCGCGCACCAACTGATCGGATTTACGGGCGTCGATGCCGAGATTGACGGCGACGTCGATGGACTCGTCGAACTTGGCGGTGGCGGTCTGCTTGACCAGCGCCAGCGCGTCGCTCAGCGGATACAGCTTGCTGCGGTCGACTTTTTCATTGAGCGCCTTGGCGCGTTTGGTGATCTTGGCCATGTTATACCCCCTCCACTTCGATACCCATGCTGCGCGCGCTGCCCGCGATGGTGCGCACGGCGGCATCCATGTCCGCGGCGGTCAAATCGGGCATCTTGGTCTTGGCGATTTCTTCGGCCTGGGCGCGCGTCAGCTTGCCCACCTTGTCGGTATGGGGACGCGGGCTGCCTTTTTGCACGCCGGACGCTTTCTTGATAAGAATCGTCGCCGGCGGCGTCTTCATCACGAAGGTAAAGCTCTTGTCGGCGTAGGCGGTAATCACCACCGGAATCGGCAGACCGACTTCCACGCCCTGCGTTTGCGCGTTGAACGCCTTGCAGAACTCCATGATATTGAGGCCGCGCTGACCCAGCGCCGGGCCGATGGGCGGGCTGGGGTTGGCCTTGCCCGCAGGAACCTGCAGCTTGATGTAACCTATGATCTTCTTTGCCATGATGGCTCCTAACTAATTGAGTGGTAACGCGCTTTCGGTCTCCCTAATCACGCTCCTCCTGCCGCCGGATCAAGCTTCGCGCCAAACCCGGCGGTTTAAATCGGCACGCTCGGCGTGTCCGGTTTAAGCTTTCTCGACCTGGCCGAACTCCAGCTCGACCGGCGTGGCGCGTCCGAAAATCAGCACGGAAACGCGCAGCTTGCTCTTGTCGTAGTTGACTTCCTCGACCATGCCGTTGAAGTCGCTGAACGGCCCTTCGGTGACGCGCACCGCCTCACCCACCTCGAACAGCACCTTGGGCTTGGGTTTCTCCACGCCCTCCTGGATCTGCTGCATCAGCGCGGCGACTTCCTTTTCGGTGATCGGGGTCGGCTTTTGCGCCGAACCGCCGACGAAACCGGTGACCTTGGGCGTACTCTTGATGAGATGCCAGGTTTCGTCGTTCATCTCCATTTCGACCAGCACGTAGCCGGGAAAAAACTTGCGCTCGCTGATGCTCTTCTGGCCGCCCTTCATTTCGACCACTTCCTCGACCGGAACCAGTATCTGGCCAAACTTGTCCTGCATCCCGGCGCGCTCGATGCGTTCCAGCAGATTGCGCTGTACGCTCTTTTCGAAGCCCGAGTAGGCGTGCACCACGTACCAACGTTTCGCCATCAGTCCCCCTGCCCCATCAATAGCTTGACCAGCGACATCAGACTGGCATCGACGATCCACAAAAACAGCGCCAGCACCACCACGAACAGGAACACCACCCCGGTAGTCTGGAATGTTTCCTTGCGCGTCGGCCACACCACCTTCTTGGTTTCCGCCCAGGACTCGCGGCTGAAGGCCACGAACTTGCCGCCCGGACCGGTGAATCCGGCCACCAGCGCGCCGGACAACACCCCTGCCAAAACCGCAATCACCCGCAAGGCGGCGGATTGCTCGGCCAGCAGATAAAAACCCGCCACCCCGGCCGCAACCAGCGCAAACGCTAAAATCAACTTGATCTTGTCTGACATCGTATTTTTTAAAGACAAAAAACCGCCCGGCAGAAGACCTGCCGGTCGGTAGTCGCAATATCCCGGTTAACCTGCAAATAAACCTGTTATGGCAGGCCAGGAGGGTCTCGAACCCCCAACCTTCGGTTTTGGAGACCGACGCTCTGCCAATTGAGCTACTGGCCTAATTTTTTAGCCAAGAGCCGAGAGTTTAGGGTCGAGAGCGAAAGTAACGCCCCAACCTTCCACTCACTTCCCTCGACCGTTCATTACTCGATGATCTTCGCCACCACGCCGGCGCCGACGGTACGGCCGCCTTCACGAATCGCGAAGCGCAGCCCGTCTTCCATGGCGATCGGCTGGATCAGCGCGACCGTGATGGAGATGTTGTCGCCAGGCATCACCATTTCCGTGCCCGCCGGCAGTTCGATCGCGCCGGTCACGTCGGTGGTGCGGAAGTAGAACTGCGGACGGTAACCCTGGAAGAACGGGGTGTGGCGGCCGCCTTCGTCCTTGGAGAGGACGTAGATTTCCGCGGTGAACTTGGTGTGCGGGGTGATGCTGCCCGGCTTGGCCAGTACCTGGCCGCGCTCGACGTCTTCGCGCTTGGTGCCGCGCAGCAGGACGCCGACGTTGT
>CAZDIJ010000015.1:0-48837 GCA_964505475.1 uncultured Sulfuricella sp.
ACGGCACAGGGTTTCATAAACCTCGTGGGGCACGCGAGCGCCGATGCGATCCTGCTTGGCAATGGTGGTTCCCATCATTACCTCCTGCGTTGATTCGATTTATTCAGTGTAGCGCTGTCGCCAAAATGGCGCCAACAATCTTCTTGGAACAGCCTATCCCAGGCATCCCGCTCCGCCCGATAATTCATCAAGGCCTCGACGATCTGCCGTTTGCGCTGGGCGCGATGCTCGGCTGACTGGATTTGGCGCCAGGCCGGCGCGTGTTCGCCGAAATTGCGGGCTATGTTGTCGATGAAAGCCTGGACTTGCCGCAGCGCAACCACCGACTCGGGCGAGCGCAGCCACCAATGTCCGGCATCGAATACGAGGTCATGCAATTGCCGGTTCCTGGCGACGATGGCCTCGTGCTTTTGCCGGTACAGCGCCAGCAGTTCGGCCTCCTTGCGGGCGATGATCGCCTCGATTACTTCTTGGGCGAAGGTCCGGGTCACATCCGCCTGCCTGACCAGCTCTTCGGTGGAAAACAACATCAGGTCGCCGAAGAACTGGCGCTCGAATTCATCGGACAGGTCGACGTTTTGCTGCGCTTCGTCCAGTTCCACGCCGGGGCGGAAGTCGTCGTCCAGGCCCGCCTCGGTGGTGCGGCGGTGCAGGTTGGGCATGTTGAAGGAGGCGAAGCGCCCGGCAATCTCGGCGGCGATCAGCCGCCCGGCGGTGGGGCCGGACATTCTTAAACGCAAATGCCCAAAGGGGATGAGGTATTTTAGCCCGGCGTAGTTGACGATGTAATTGCCGGGGTAAACCGTCCGCGCCGGGCTGAGCTGGGTGAAGCCATTGCCGTAGGAAAACCAGGTCTTGCGCGTGAGGTGTTCGCCGAAGAAGAAGGCGTTGAGTTGCCGGGCGAAGTCCTTCAGACACGCGCCGTGGTCGTGGTCGCCGGAAAGCCGGCACTGATAGGGAAATGTCTCTGGCTTTTTTTCAAAGCCGAACAGCCCGGCCAGGTCGTGGTAGGCGGCGTCGCCCGGGAGCGGCCCCTGTGCGCCGTGAAACTGGCAGGCCTGATCGCCGGCCAGCGTCGCCAGGCGGGTGAAGAAGGCGGTCACGTCGTCGAGGAAATTGGCCGTCATCACCGAGGGCGAGACGGGCGGGTCGCCCACCAGCTTGCCGGTGAGCATCAGGGTGTCGGTGGTGCGGAAAATCCTGTCGATGGCGTGGAAGTAATTCAGCGCGTACACCGCCTCCTCGCCGGATTCGGTGCGCCGGTTCACGCAAAAATGCTGGTCGCTGTCCACCAGGTAATACAGCGTCCGCTCCCTGTCTTCCGTCAGTTGCAGGAACTTCAGGTAGCTCAAGTTGCGGTTGGCGGCCTGTCCCTTGCGATAGAACTTTTCCCTGGGTTGGGTGGTGAGCAGGTTGCCCAGATTTTTGCGCTGCTCGGGAGGGAGCGCTTGCAGCAGTTCATACTGCTCTTCCAGCCCGAAATGGAAGACCTGCAAGCCTTTCCGCCGGTATTCCTCCACCAGTTCGATATGCCGGCGGATGTTGTTTTCGTCGCGGCTGTCCTCGGCGACGACGACCTTGATCTTGTCCCAGACGCCGGAGGCGTTCCCGCCGTAGTTGAACAGCGTGCACCCCTGGTAAACGCTTTCCAGGCAGGCGCGCAGGTGGGGCGGGCGATCCGCGATGGGGATGCTCAGGATGAAGGTGTGGCGGTCATCGCCGCCCCTCTGTTGGATCAGGGCTTCCTGCTCGCGGAACAGGGACTGATAGCACTCCAGCAGCGGGTGAAAATCCGCCTCGCCGGACCACATCGCCTTTTCCAGCGGGGGGTAGCATTGCTCATAAAGCTCGATGAGCGCATCGAGGGTTTCTACTCCCTCTCCCTTGACGGGAGAGGGCTGGGGAGAGGGTGATTCGCCGCAGGATTCACCCCTCTCCCTGTCCCTCTCCCCCAAGGGGCGAGGGGACTTGCTAATTGTGCTTGTCAGCAAATTCAGACGTTCGCTAATGTCGGCCAGGTCGGGAATGGCGGATTGGTAGCGGGCGAGGCATCCCGCCAGATGCGTGGTCGTGAAATCGGTCATGCGCGACTGGATGTTGAATGCATGACTGTAGGAGCGACCTCCTGGTCGCGATCCGCTGAATTCGCGACCAGGAGGTCGCTCCTACGTACCCGTCTTTTCATGGTGACAGCCTGCTAACGTCTCGAGGAGTAATTCGGATACGCATCCTGGTCGAGCAGTATCTCGATGAGGTTGATGCCGTGGCGGAAATCGACCGTCTCCAGCTTCGCCAGGTCCCCCTCGCTTTCCACCCGGCAATGCCGGATACCGAAGGATTGTGCCAGCAGCGCGTAGTCCGGGTTGGTGAAGTCGCAGTCGATGAAGCGGTCGCGATAGAGATGGTGCTGGTTCTTGCGGATCAATCCCATGGTGCTGTTGTTGAACAGGACGATGTTCAGCGGGATGGCGTAATTCACCGCCGTCATGATCTCCATGGCGCACATCTGGAAGCCGCCGTCGCCGATCATGGCGAACAGGGGCTGCTTGACTACGCAGCCGGCGCCGATGGCCGCCGGGATGGCGTGTCCCAGCGAGGAGATGCCGGTGTTGGGGTAGAAACGATCCTGGGCGGACACCCGGTAGAAGTTCTGGGCGAAAACGACGTTGTCGTCGAACATCGCCAGACCGTCTGGAAAGCGGCGTTCCAGCCAGCCGTAAAAGGCGCGCACCTGATCGAACTGGCGGTTGAAGATCGTCTCGCCGGCGGCGTCGGCCTGTGCCCGCACGGCGGCGATGAACGCGGCGACATCCACGGGGGCTTTCGCCTCCACTCGCTGCGCCTGGATGGCCGAATCCAGCGTTTGCAGATAGGCGCCGAGGTCGGCATGCACCGCCAGATCGGCGCGGAAGACCTTTTCCAGTTGCTGGGCGCTGTGATCCACCTGGATGAGTTTTTTGCCGGCCAGCAGGTTTTTGTCCCAGACATAGCTGGTTCTTTCGTTGAAGCCCGCCCCCAGCACCAGCACCAGATCGGCTTCCTGTTCCAGGTAGCGCATGGCGTAACCGCCGGAGGTGACGCCGAGGCTGCCCAGCGACAGCGCGGAGCGTTCGTCGATCGCGCCCTTGGCCTTGAGGCTGCTGGCCACCGGGATATTGAGGCGCTCGCTGATGCGGCGCAAGGGTTCCCGCGCATCCGCGCGGAGGCAGCCGTAGCCGGCGACGATCAGCGGGCGCTTGGCTTCGCGGATCAGCGCCATGCTCTTGTCGATGGTTTGCCCGGCCAGCACGGATTCGCCGCTCATGCGCGTGAAGGAAATCTGGTCGAGGATGAAGGCATCCACCATTTCCTTCTGCACGTTGTAGGGAATGCTCAACACCACCGGGCCGGGAGTCTTGGAAAGCAGGTGCTTGGCCGCCTGATTCAGCACGGCGGGCAGGTAATCCGTGCGTTCGATCAGCTTGTGATAGCGCGTGATGCCGGCGAACAGCGTGACCTGGTCGATGCTGCCGCCTTCGCCGGAGCTTTCCTGCAAGCCGCCCTTGCCGAAAATGTGGGTGGAGGTCTCGCCGGTAATCACCAGGATCGGCTGCCTGTCGGCATAGGCATTGGCGATGCCGGTCACCAGGTTGG
Organism: uncultured Sulfuricella sp.; assembly: GCA_964505475.1. Classification (GTDB taxonomy): domain Bacteria; phylum Pseudomonadota; class Gammaproteobacteria; order Burkholderiales; family Sulfuricellaceae; genus JAGXQV01. The sequence continues at coordinate 3,634 of CAZDIJ010000015.1, forward strand.
TCGCGCCCGGCCCCGCGGTGGTGATGCAGGCGCCTATCCGGCCCGAAGCGCGCGCGTAGCCGCCGGCCATGAACGCCGCGCCCTGCTCGTGTTTGACCAGCACGCTCCTGATTTTCGAGTCGTACAGGCTGTCGTAGACCGGCAGGATATGCGAACCCGGCATGCCGAAGATGACTTCGATGCCGAGGCGTTCCAGATACCTTACGATTAATTCGCTGACTGCTATTTTCATGTCGTGTCGCCGTTACCGGCAGCATCCGCCGGGAAGCGCTATGGTAACGATGTCGCGGCGCCGCGCCAAGCCAGGTCGGGTTCGCGCGCCGCCCGGACATCGTCGAGGCGGCGCACCGGCAGGGTGTGGGGAGCGCCCTTGACCAGCGCCGCATCGCTTTCCGCCTCGGCACGGATCGCCTTCATCGCTTCGACGAATTGGTCCAGGCTCTGGCGCGATTCGGTTTCGGTGGGTTCGATCAGCAGGCACTCCGGCACCAGCATCGGGAAATAGGTGGTGGGCGCGTGAAAGCCGTAATCGAGCAGGCGCTTGGCGAAATCCATGGCGCTCACCCCGGTGCGATCCTTGAGTTCCTTGAGCGAAACGATGAATTCGTGGCTGGCGCGGCGCTCCGGGTAGGCCACGGCGAAACCGGCGGACTTCAGCTCGACCATCAGGTAATTGGCGTTGAGGGTGGCGTAATCCGCCACCCGCTTCATGCCTTCCTTGCCCAGCATGCGCATGTAGACGTAAGCGCGCAGCAGCACCCCGACGTTGCCGAGGTGCGCCGACAAACGCCCGATCGACTGGGGCAGGTCGGCTTCTTCGAGCAGCCGGTAACGGCCGCCGTCGTTCGCCACCAGCGGCAGCGGCAGATAGGGCAGCAGGCGCTCGCTCACCCCCACCGGGCCGGCGCCGGGACCGCCGCCGCCGTGCGGGGTGGCGAAGGTCTTGTGGAGGTTGACGTGGATCACGTCGAAGCCCATGTCGCCGGGGCGCACCCGCCCCAAAATAGCATTGAGGTTGGCGCCGTCATAGTAGGTCAGCGCCCCGGCCTCGTGGGCGATCCGCTGGATGGCGCGGATGTTGCGCTCGAACACGCCCAGGGTGGAAGGGTTGGTCAGCATCACCCCGGCGGTCTGGGGGCCGACCGCGGCGCGCAGGGCGTCGAGGTCGATGTCGCCATCGGCGCCGGTGGGGATTTCCCTGACCTTGTAGCCGCACATCGCGGCGGTGGCCGGGTTGGTGCCGTGCGCCGCGTCAGGCGCCACGATCTCGCAGCGCGCCTGATCGCCGCGCGCCTCGTGGTAGGCGCGGATCATCGCCACCCCGGCGAACTCCCCCTGCGCGCCGGCCATCGGCGAGAGCGCCACCCCGTTCATGCCGGTGACTTCCTTGAGCATTTCCTGCAACTCGTGGAGGCAGGCGAGCACCCCCTGCCCGGTCTCCTCCGGCGCCAGCGGGTGGCGCGCCAGAAATTCGCGCTGCATCGCCAGCGCGTTGGCGACGCGCGGGTTGTATTTCATGGTGCAGGAGCCGAGCGGGTAGAAATGGCTGTCGATGGAGAAGTTCTTCTGCGACAGCCGGGTGTAGTGGCGCACCGCGTCCATCTCGGAAACTTCCGGCCAGGCCGGCGGCGCTTCGCGCAGGTACTCGGCGGGGATGTCGCCTGCGGCCGCCGGCGCTGCGGGCGCCAGGGCGGGATTGCCGCGTCCGGGCTGGGAAAGATCGAAGATCAGCATGGTCGAGTACCTATCGTTGTCGTTTCAGGCCATGTTTCCCCCACCCCAACCCTCCCCCGCAAGCGGAGGAGGGCGACATCCCTCCCTTGCGCGCGCGGCGCGCGGGGGAGGGCAGGGTGGGGGCAAATTCGCACTGTGGCCGATGAAGCTAACTAATTCAAAATTGCCTTGCCATCACCACTTGCTGGTGGCGCTGGGTTTCAGCTTGGTGCAGGCCGGCCCCTGGTTGCGCCGGCTGACGATGCGCCCGAGGTGCTCGGCGTAGCGGCGGATGTCTTCCGCCGTGCGGGTTTCGGTGGCGCACACCAGGATCGCGTCGCCCAGTTCGGGATACCAGCGCGACAGATCGACGCCGCCGAGGATGCCTTGGGCGCGCAGCGCCCGCAGCACGTCCTGCGCCGGTGCGTCGAGAGTAATCACGGCCTCGTGGAAATAGGGTTCGGAGTGCAGCCGCTCGATGCCGGGAAGCGCCGTGACGACTTCCACCAGGGCGCGGGTGTTGGCGTGGCAGGCCTGCGCCACCTTTTGGAGTCCTTGCTGGCCGAGCAGCGCCATGTGGAGCGTCGCGGCGCTGGCCAACAGCCCCTGGTTGGTGCAGATGTTGGAAGTCGCCTTGCCGCGCCGGATATGCTGTTCGCGTGCTTGCAGGGTGAGAGTGTAACCCGGCTTGCCGTCCAGATCGACGGTGCGCCCGACGATGCGCCCCGGCATCTGCCGCGCCAGCTCCTGGCGGCAGGTCATGAAGCCGAACCAGGGGCCGCCCGAGGAGAGCGGCGCGCCCAGCGGCTGCCCCTCGCCCACCACGATGTCGGCGCCCTTGGCGCCCCAGCGTCCAGGCGGCTTGAGCAGCCCGAGGGAGATCGGGTTGACCACGGCGATGACGCGGAGGTTCTGGCCGTGCGCCCAGTCGGTAAGCAGATCGACCTCTTCCAGCACGCCGAAGAAATTCGGCTGGGGGATCACCAGCGCGGCGAAATCCTGCCCCTCGTAATGCGCCAGGGATTCGGCGATGCTGTGGCCGCCCTCCGTACAATAGGGCAGGGTGACCAGTTCGATGCCCTGGTTGCCGACGATGGTGCGGGTTACCGCCTGCCACACCGGGTGGACGGTGGCGGGAACCAATATTTTCCTGGCCGACTTGTGGGCGCGCACCGCCATCAGCACCGCTTCCGCGAGCGCCGAGGCGCCGTCGTAGAGGGTGGCGTTGGAGACGTCCATGCCGGTCAGGGACGCCATCATCGACTGGAATTCGTAGAGGATTTGCAGGGTGCCCTGGCTCGCTTCCGCCTGATAGGGCGTGTAGGCGGTGTAAAGTTCGCCGCGCGTGGCCAGTTGCCACACCGCCGCCGGGATATGGTGCTCGTAGGCGCCGGCGCCGCTGAAATTGAGCCAGCGCCCGTCCTGCATGGCGCGCTCTTCCATCAGGCGCGTCACCGCCATCTCGTCGAGGGCGGCGGGCAGGTTCAATTCGCCGCAGCGCACCTCGGCGGGAATCTCGTCGAACAATTCTTCCACGCTGCCCGCGCCGATGCGCGCCAGCATGGCGCGGATGTCGTCCTCGGTGTGGGGGATGTAAGGCATCAGTGCGCCTCTTCGTCGATCACCTTCTGGTAGCCCGCCGCGTCGAGCAATTTATCGAGATCGGCGAGGTTGTCCGGCTTGAGGCGGAAGATCCACGCGCCCCAGGCATCCTGATTGATGCTTTCCGGCGCGCCGGACAGCGCTTCGTTGGCCGCCGTCACTTCGCCGCCGAGCGGCGCGTAGACGTCGGAGGCGGACTTCACCGACTCCACCACCGCGCATTCCTCGCCGGCGGCGAGCTTGCGCCCCACGGCGGGCGGTTCGACGTAGACCAGGTCGCCGAGCATCTGCTGGGCATGCTCGGTGATGCCGACGGTCACGCTGCCGTCGGCCTCGCGCCGCACCCATTCGTGGGACGAGGTGTATTTGAGGTCGGCTGGAATAGTCATGTTGATAATCTCCCTAATTTTTCCCATTAACCTATAAAACTCAGTTGAACCGCAGAGGACGCGGAGGACGCAAAGGAATTCAAATGATTAACATAAATATCGCGCTCACCAAATGGGTGGCTCGGTATAGCTTGGCAATACCTTGTTTTTCCTCCGCGTCCTTTGCGTCCTCTGCGGTGAATTACGGTTTTTAGGATTAACCGTCGTTCGAAATCCCGCTATTTTACGGCGTTTCGCTGTAGCACGGCTTGCCGTGTCGCACGAAAGGATACTTCACCGCCCTGGCCTTGAGCGGCTTGCCGCGAATCTCCACTTCCAGCACATCGCCGGTCTTGATGCCCATCGGCACCCGCGCCAGGGCGATGGACTGGTTCAATGTGGGCGAAAAAGTACCGCTGGTGATCTCGCCGTCGCCCTGAGCCGTGCGGACGACCTGGTGCGCGCGCAGCACGCCGCCCTTGTCGAGCAACAGCAGCCCCACCAGTTGCCGCTGCGGCGGATTGGCCAGCAAGGCCGCCTTGCCGATGAAATCGCGCGCGCTCTTCAACTCCACCGTCCAGGCCAGGCCGGATTCCAGCGGACTGGTGCTTTCGTCCATGTCCTGGCCGTAGAGATTCATGCCGGCCTCCAGGCGCAGGGTGTCGCGCGCGCCCAGCCCGACCGGTTTCACCCCGGCTGCGGCCAGCGCCTGCCACAAGGCGGACGCTTCCACCGCCGGCAGCATGATCTCGAAACCGTCCTCGCCGGTGTAGCCGGTGCGGGCGATGAAATATTTCCCAAATTCGGCGGCCTGGAAGGCGATCAGCCCTTCCGTCGCCGCCCGCGCCCCGGGCAGCGCCTGCCACGCCCTGGCGCGCGCGTTCGGCCCCTGCACCGCGATCATCGCCAGGTCTGGGCGCGGCGTCAGCTTCAGCCCCGGCGCATGGGCATTGCGCTGCTTGAGCATCCAGGCGATGTCCTTGTCCGCCGTGGCGGCGTTGACCACGATGCGGAACCCGTCTTCGCGCAGGAAATAGGCGATCAGGTCGTCGAGCACCCCGCCGTCCTCGCGCAGCAGGCAGGAATAGAGCGCCTTGCCGGGCAGTTCCAGCCGGTCCGCGTTGTTCGCCAGCAGGATGCGCAGGAACGCGCGCGCGCCTTCGCCCTCGACATCCACCACGCGCATGTGGGAAACGTCGAACATGCCGGCGTCGCGCCGCACCTGGTGGTGCTCCTCCATTTGCGAACCGTAGTGGAGCGGCATCTCCCAGCCGCCAAAATCCACCATCTTCGCGCCCATGTCCCGATGCGCTTGATTGAGCGGAGTTTTCTTCAGCATGGCGTGGCCTTTCGCTTGTTTGATCCTAAATTCCTTATTTGAACCACGGGGAACACAGGGAAAACCGGGGAAACATCCAGTTGAATGAGATAGACCGCTCACCCGCCGGGTAAGCGGCATTCACTATCATGCCTCGCTGCAATTCCATCATTTCCCCGTGTTCCCCGTGGTTGAACTGAGTTTTTCAGGTTGATGCATCCGAAACGATAGGCGCCATCATACCAACAAAATTCCCCAACCCAAGATACCCTCTCCGGCACGCATATACGCCGGGCAATCTCCCCTGACTTTCCCCGCTGATTGCGTGTAAAATTGAGGTCAGTCAACTTTTTAGCAACTTTCGTTATTGCAAGAGACCACCATGCCGATCGACCAATCCGACGCCCGCCACAAAGCCGCCGTTCTCGCCGAGGCGCTGCCCTATATCCAGCGTTTTCACCGCAAAACCATTGTCGTCAAGTACGGCGGCAACGCCATGACCGAGGAGAAGCTCAAGCAGGGATTCGCGCGCGACGTGGTGCTGCTCAAGCTGGTCGGCATGAATCCGGTGATCGTGCACGGCGGCGGCCCGCAGATCGACGATCTGCTGAAACGGGTCGGCAAGGTGGGCGAATTCATCCAGGGCATGCGCGTCACCGACGCCGAAACCATGTCCGTGGTCGAGATGGTGCTCGGCGGCCAGGTCAACAAGGACATCGTCAACCTCATCAACCAGCACGGCGGCAAGGCCGTCGGCTTGACCGGCAAGGACGGCGCCTTCATCCGCGCCAAGAAGCTGCTGATGCCGCACAAGGACAACCCCGAGGATCTGCTCGACATCGGCCAGGTCGGGCAAATCGTCTCGATCGACCCCTCGCTGATCGCGCTGCTCGATTCCGGCGCCTTCATTCCGGTGATCGCGCCTATCGGCGTCGGTTCGAACGGCGAAACCTACAACATCAACGCCGACGTGGTGGCCGGCAAGATCGCCGAAATCCTCAAGGCCGAGAAGCTGGTGCTGCTGACCAACACCCCCGGCGTGCTGGACAAGAGCGGCAAGCTGCTGACCGGCGTCACCCCGCGCGACATCGACGACATGGTCGCCGACGGCACGCTGTCCGGCGGCATGCTGCCGAAAATCGGCTCGGCGCTCGACGCGGCGCGCAGCGGCGTGAAAAGCGTGCACATTATCGACGGTCGGGTGGAGCATGCGCTGTTGCTGGAAATCCTCACCGACGACGGGGTCGGCACGCTAATCAAGGCGGGCTAGCGCGAACTTTCGCGCCATGGCTCCGCTCCAATGGATTTACGCCCTTCCCACGCGATGAATAAATTTTTCGGTCCGGCGATCGCGCTGGCCAACCGGCTTAAATACCCGCACAAATTTATCGTCGCGGCGCTGCTGATCGCCCTGACACTGGCGATCAGCCTGACGCTGATCCTCCCCGGACTCAACAGCGGCATCGACGCGACCCGCAAGGAACGGCTCGGCGTCGAATACGTCAGAGCCTTGCGCGACCTGCTGGCCGACGCGCAGCAATACCGCGGCATGTCGAGCGCTTACCTGAGCGGCGACCGGACTTTCAAGGCCGCCCTGGACGCCAAGCGCCGGGACATCGAAAACGACATCGGGAAGGTGGACGAACTCGACCGGCGCCTGGGCGAAACGCTCCAGACCACGGAGCGCTGGGTGCTCTGGAAAAAACAGCGGGAAGCGCTCGCCATCAAGGAATTCGGGATTTCGCCGCAGCGCAGCTTCATCGTCCACACCGAATCCATCACGCGCCTCCTCGGGCTGATCGCCCATGCCGCCGACAAATCCGGGCTGTCGCTGGACGGCGACATCGGCAGCCACCACCTGGCGCAAGCGGCGACCGGCGAATTGCTCCAACTGGTCGAGCACATGGGGCAGATCCGCGCCCTCGGCAGCGGCATCGCGGCGCGCAAGCAGCTTGGCGCCGAGGACCGGACCCGGCTGATCGTGCTCATCGGCCTCATCGACTCCTCCGCCGATGCCCTCAATACCGACATCCAGCGCGCCGTGGAGGCCAATCCGCCATTGCGCCTGTCGGTGCAAAAACCGTCGCGGATCAGCCTGGCTTATGCCATGTCGGTAATGCATACGGTTCAGGTGGGATTCATCGAGGCAAGCGCCATCGACCTCCAGTCCGTCGATTTTTTCGCCAACGTCAGCACCGCCATCGAGCAGAATTTCCGTCTGCACGACAGCGTCATCGCCGCTCTCGACGGCCTGCTGCAAGCGCGCATCGACCGCCTGGAGGCGCGCAAGACCGCCACCCTCGGCTTCGCCGCGACGACCCTGCTGCTGGTCTGCTATTTTTTCATGGGCGGCTATCTCGCCATGATCCGCTCGATCCGCCAGATCAGCCAGGCCGCCGACCGGCTGGCCGGCGGCGATCTCGGCAGCCGCATCGCGGTGGAGGCGCGCGACGAAATGGCGGAAGTGGCGGGCAGCTTCAACCACATGGTGGACAAGCTGGAGCGCTCCTTCAAGCAAGTCACCGAATCCGAGCGCTCCCTGCTGAAGGCGCGCGACGAGCTGGAGCTGCGCGTGCAGGAGCGCACCCGCGACCTGGAATCGCTGAACGCGGAACTGGTGGCGGCCTATGCCGAAATGGCCAAGGCCATGGGGTTGCTGGAAGACCTCAAATTCGCCCTGGACGAACACGCCATCGTCAGCATCGCCGACAAGCACGGCGTCATCAACTTCGTCAACGACAAGTTCTGCGAAATTTCCAAGTATTCCCGCGAGGAGTTGCTCGGCCAGGATCACCGCATCATCAACTCGGGCTACCATTCCAAGGATTATTTCCGCAATTTGTGGGCCACCGTTTCCACCGGCAAGACCTGGCACGGCGAAACCAGGAACCGCGCCAAGGACGGCTCGAACTACTGGGTGGCCTCGACCATCGTGCCGCTGCGCGACGGCAACGGCGACATCGCGCAATACATCTCGGTGCGCACCGACATCACCCAGCGCAAGCTCGCCGAGGAGTCGCTGCAAGCCAGCAACGAACGCTTCCGCAGCACCTTCGACCTAGCGCCGATCGGCATGGCGCTGGTCGGGCTGGACGGCGAACTGCTGCAAGTCAACAACGCGCTGGTGGACATCCTCGGCTACACGCCGGCCGAGCTGACCGGCAAGCCGATGCAGGAACTGCTGCACGAGGACGATCTCAAATCCTGGGTATTCCTGGTGGTGCAGGCGCTCGACGAGGAAATCAACACCTTCGGCCTGGATACCTGCTATATCCACAAGGACGGCCACGAAGTCTGGGCGCTGCTGAACACTACCCTGCTGCGCGACCCCCAGCAGGAACCGCTGTACTTCATCTCGCAGATCCAGGACATCACCCAGCGCAAGCACATGCTGGAGGAGCTGCGCAACGCCCACCGCGAGGCGCAGGAGGCCTCGCAGTTGAAATCGGAATTCATCGCCACCATGAGCCATGAAATCCGCACGCCGATGAACGCCATCATCGGCATGAGCGAATTGCTTTCCTACACCGACCTCACCCAGGAACAGCAGGATTACGCGCGCATCGTCCATTCCTCGGCGAATTCCCTGATGGACATCATCAACGACATCCTCGATTTCTCCAAGATGGACGCCGGCAAGATGGTGGCGGAAGTGGTCGAATTCACTCCGCTGGAAATCGTCGAGAATGCCGCGGAACTGATGTCGCCGCGCGCCCATGAGAAGAAAATCCAGTTGGTGACCTTCGTCGCCCCGGAAATTCCCGTCCAGTTGATGGGCGATCCCGGGCGGTTGCGCCAGGTGCTGCTCAATCTGCTCGGTAACGCCATCAAGTTTAGCGAGCACGGCCGGGTCGCCGTCAGGGTCGCCTTGTCCTCGCGCACCAGCGATTATTGCGTGCTGCGCTTCGAGGTCGCAGACACCGGCATCGGCATCGGCAAGGAGGCGCTGGGGCGGCTATTCCAGCCCTTCGTCCAGGCCGACGGCTCGACTACCCGCAAATACGGCGGAACCGGCCTGGGGCTGGCGATCTGCAACCGCCTGGTGGATCTGATGGGGGGCGAAATCGGAGTGGAGAGCAAGACGGGGCAAGGCTCTACTTTCTGGTTCAAACTGCCGCTCAAACTGGCCGCCCGTCCGCCGGCCGAACTGGCGGCGCGCCCGGTGCCGGCGCGCACGCTGGTGGTGGACGACGACGAGATCAGCCGGGAAATCCTCGCCCGTTATTTGACTACGCCGAATCAGGCGTGCGGCGTCGCCGCCGACGCCATCCAGGCGCTGGAAATGCTGCGCGCCGGCGTCCGCGACGGCCAGCCCTACGAACTGGTCGTCGTCGATCTGGCGATGCCGGGCGCGGACGGCTTCGCGCTGGCCAGCGCCATCAAGCAGGTCGCCGCGCCCACCCTTCCCCGGCTGGTCATGCTGACGGCGTTCGACCAGCCGGGCATGCGCAATCGCGCCTTCACCGAGGGCTTTTCCGCCTACCTCGTCAAGCCCGTCAAGAAAGCCTTGCTGTTCGGCACCCTGGAAGAAGTCATGGGCGGACGTCCCGGCGGCGCGTCCGCCATGGCGCGTCCGGCCGCCGTGGCGGCGCAGCGGCAAATCCCGGCCTCCCACGCCGCCGAGACCAAGACCGTCCTCGTCGTCGAGGATAGTCCGGTCAATCAGAAACTGGCGCTGGCGCAACTCGCCAAGCTGGGATACCGCGCCGACGTGGCGGATAACGGCAAGCTGGCGCTGCAAGCCTTGCGGGAGAAGGCTTACGACCTGGTCTTGATGGATTGCCAGATGCCGGTGATGGACGGCTTCGCCGCAACCCGCGCCATCCGCGAAAAAGAGAAAAGCCGGGGCGGCCACTTGCCGGTGATCGCCATGACCGCCAACGCCATGCAAGGCGACCGCGAAAACTGCATCCTCGCCGGCATGGACGATTATCTCGCCAAGCCGGTCATCATGGAGGAGCTGAAAAGGGTGCTGCATCTCTGGCTGGACAGCACGGTCGGAGAATCCGCCGTCCGCGCCGCCAGCGCCGCTGCTACCGGCGAAATGCCGACGCTCGACCGGAACATGGCCGAGGAATTGCTGCATCTGGTCGGCAAGGAATTCACCGATATTTTGCGTATCTTCTTCGACGATACGCCCGGCCTGATGCTTGCATTGCGCCAAGCGGTGAGCACCGGCGATTCCGGCCAGGCGATGGGACTCGCCCACCGCCTCAAGTCGAGCAGCGCCAGCATGGGCGGACGGCTATTCTCCGACATGTGCCTGCAAATCGAACAACGGGCGCGCACCGGGCTGATCGACGACACCGTGCGCGACCTCGCCGCCCGGCTCGGCGACGAGTTCCAGCGCCTGCGCGGCGCTCTGGAAGAATTCAGCCTGCACAGCGCGGGGAAAGCGCCGCCGGTCAACCCCCTGACCGACAATGCCATGGTGGTGGTGGCCGACGACGACCGCGCCATGCGTCAGATGATCCACAAGGTTTTGGCCGGCAACGGCTTCCGCGTCGAGCAAGCGGAAAACGGCGCCCAGGCGCTGGAAATCTGCGCCAGCAGCGCGCCCGACATCGTCCTGATGGACGCCTTGATGCCGGTGATGGACGGCTTCGAGGCCTGCGCCCGCCTGCGCCAGCAGCCGGGCACCGAGAACATCCCGGTGCTGATGGTGACGGGACTCAACGACGAGCAGTCGGTTGATCGGGCGATGAGGGCCGGCGCCAGCGATTTCATCACCAAGCCGATCTACTGGCCGCTGCTGCTGCAACGCCTCGGACACATCCTCGCCAACCAGCGCGCGGAAAAACAGATCAAGCATCTCGCCTACCACGACACCCTCACCGGTCTGCCCAACCGGGTGCTGTTCCACGACCGCCTGCAACAGGCGCTCAGCCAGGCGGTGCGGGAAGGCTACACCATGGGGCTGATGTTCCTCGACCTCGACCGTTTCAAGATCATCAACGACACCCTCGGTCACGATGTCGGCGACGAATTGCTGAAAGCGGTGTCGCAGCGCCTGGTCAACTGCATCCGTCAGGGCGATACGGTGGTGCGGCTGGGCGGAGACGAATTCACCATCATCCTGCCGAACATCTCCAAGGCCGGGGATGCCGCCTTCGTCGCGCAGAAGATTCTCGACACCCTGGCCGAACCCTTCCTGCTCTCCCAGCAGGAACTGCACATCACCAGCAGCATCGGCATCAGCCTCTATCCCAACGACGGCAAGAATACCCAGACCCTCATCAAGAACGCCGACATCGCCATGTACCGCGCCAAGGATCTGGGCAAGAACAATTACCAGTTCTACACCGCCGACATGAATTCGCGGGCGCTGGAATCCATCACCATGGAAAACGCCTTGCGCCACGCGCTGGAGCGTGACGAACTGCTGCTCCATTACCAGCCGCAGGTTGACATCCGCAGCGGCCGCATCGTCGGCATGGAAGCGCTGCTGCGCTGGAGCCACCCGGAGTTCGGGCTGGTTTCCCCGGCCAAGTTCATCCCCATCGCGGAAGAAACCAACCTGATTATCCCCATCGGCGAATGGGTGCTGCGCACCGCCTGCGCGCAGGGCAAGCGCTGGCGCGACCAGGGGCTGCCGGTATGGCGCATGGCGGTCAACCTGTCGGCGCGCCAGTTCCGCCAGCGGGATCTGCTGCGGCAAGTCGGCGGCATCCTGCGCGAAACCGGCTTCGATCCCCACCACCTCGAACTGGAGATCACCGAAAGTCTGCTGATGCAGGGCGCCGGCCAGACCATCGAGATTCTCGAGGAATTCGACGCCATGGGCATCCATCTGTCGCTTGACGACTTCGGCACCGGTTATTCCTCGCTGAGCTATCTCAAGCGCTTCCCCATCGACACGGTAAAGATCGACCGCTCCTTCGTCCGCGACATCCATACCGACCCCAACGACGCCGCCCTCGCCAGCGCCATCATCGCCATGGCGCACAGCCTCAGGCTGTCGGTCATCGCCGAGGGGGTGGAAACGGAAGAACAGCTCGCCTTCCTGCGCGAGCGCGAATGCAACGAATACCAGGGCTATTATTTCAGCAAGCCGCTGCCCGCCGGGGAAATCGAGCAGTTGGCGCGGGCTTCCCGAGAAGCTGTTTTATAAATCCCCGCCCCATCCTAACCTTCCCCCGCATACCCGACAGCCTAACGGCTTGGGCACAAGAGCGAGGGAAGAAGAAAGCCAACCCCGCTTGAATTGGGGTGAATAACCCCCGTGGGAGCGCTCTTGGCGCAGCCATGGCATTTCCGCTTCCCGGCGACACTTGCGCGCGCAACCGGTTGACAAATATCGGCTAAACGGCGGGGATTTGACATCATCATAATTGGGTGCAAAATATATTCCTTACGAAATGTCGCCGAAAAATTCAACGGCGGCATCACAATCCGGCCATGAGAGCGATGCTTGAAATCGCCATGTAAATAGCCGGTGAATGCCAAAAGGGAGATTATGGCCTCATTATTCTGGTTGCAGTGCGGCGGGTGCGGCGGCGACAGCATGTCGTTTCTCAATGCCGAATCTCCCGATTTGATCGAGCTGTTCGACACCCTCGGCATCCGCCTTCTGTGGCACCCTTCCCTGTCCACGCTATCCCCTGCCGAGCAAGCCGCCCTGATCGAAAGTCTCGCCGAAGGGGAACAGGCGCTGGACATCCTGGTCGTGGAAGGCGCGATCCTGCGCGGCCCCGCCGGCACCGGCATGTTCGATGTCAAGAACGGGCGCCCCAAGAAAGACTTGGCGGCAGCCCTGGCGAAGCGGGCGCGCTACGTCGTCGCCGCCGGCACCTGCGCGGCGTTCGGCGGCCTCGGCGCCGATTCGGACATTCAGGCCGCCGGTCTGCAATTTCTCAAAAAGACGCCGGGAGGGCTGTTGGGCGCGGATTTCCGCTCCCTGGCCGGCCTGCCGGCCATCAATCTGGCGGGCTGCCCGTGCCACGCCGAGGTGCTGGCCGGCGCGCTGTCCGCGCTGGTTGCCGGCCAGCACCTGGAACTGGACGAATTCAACCGGCCGCTGGACTGGTACGGCATGACGGTGCATCAGGGCTGCACGCGCAACGAATACCACGAATACCGGGTCGAGGAATGGGATTTCGCCCAGCGCGGCTGCCTGTTCTTCCACAAGGGCTGCCACGGCCCCTTGGCTGACGGGCCTTGCAACAAGCTGCTGTGGAACAATCGTTCCTCCAAGACGCGGGCGGGCGTGCCCTGTTTCGGCTGCACCAGTCCCGAATTTCCGGCGCCCGCCCCCTTCTTTGAAACCCGCAACATCGAAGGCGTCCCCATCGAGCTGCCGAAAGGCGTCAGCCGCGCCCACTACATGGTGTACAAGGGCATGGCGGCGGCGGCCGCGCCGGAACGCCTGAAAAAACGCGAAACCGGGATTTGATGGGATTGACCATGGCCAAGAAAATCATCCGCGACATTCCCCTCAACCGCGTCGAAGGCGACCTGGAAATCCGCGTCGAGCTGGAAAACAACCGGGTCGTCGATGCCTGGAGTTCGGGCACCATGTTCCGCGGTTTCGAGAACCTGCTGGTGGGGCGCGGCGCGCTCGACGGCCTGGTCATCACGCCCCGCGTTTGCGGCATTTGCAGCACCACCCACCTGATGGCGGCGGCGCGCGCGCTGGATCATATCGCCGGCGTCACCCCGCCCGACAACGCCGTCCGCCTGCGCAACGTGACCCTGATGGTGGAGCACTGCCAGAGCGACGTGCGCCAATCCGTGCTGATGTTCCTGCCGGATTTCACCGCGTCCCGCTACGAAACGCATCCGCTCCACGCCGAGGCGGTCAAGCGCTACGCGCCGCTGGGGGGCGAGCGCTGCATCGACGCGGTGCGGCAGACCAAGACCATTCTGGAGATCATCGCCATACTCGGCGGCCAGTGGCCGCATAGTTCCTTCATGGTGCCGGGCGGCGTGACCTATATCCCGCCCCTGGCCGAATTGAACCAGTGCCGCCTTATCCTGAAGCACTATCGCGCCTGGTATGAAAAAACCGTGCTCGGCTGCTCGCTGGAGCGCTGGGGCGCGCTGCAAAGCGCCGCCGACCTCGATGCCTGGCTGAGCGAAAGCGGCAGCCAGCGCGACGGCGATGTCGGGTTTCTCCTGCGCTTCGCCCGCGAAGCGGGACTGCACGACCTGGGGCGGGGGCACGGCCATTTCCTTTCCTACGGCTCGCTGGAGTTGCCCGGCGACAGCGCCGTCACCGGAAACGGCGCGGCGGGCGGGCAGTTGGTCGGTTCCGGCTTCGCCACCGGGGACGGGCAAATACAAGCGTTCGACCAGGCGCAAGTGGCGGAATACGTCGCGGCGTCGTGGTACGAAGATTACCCGGGCGGGAAGCACCCGTCCGAAGGAATCACGGTTCCTTACGCCAGCGGCGCCGACGGCAGGAAATACTCGTGGAGCAAGGCGCCGCGCTATGCCGGACTGCCCGCCGAAACCGGGCCGCTGGCCGAACGCCTGGTCGGCGGCGACCCGTTGTTTTGCGACCTGGTGCGGCGCGACGGCGCCAACCTGGTCTATCGCCAGTTGGCGCGGCTTACCCGCCCGGCGACATTGCTGCCCGCCATGGAAACCTGGCTCGACGAAATGGCGGCGCATCCCGGCGAACCCTATTACACGCCGGTGCAGCCGCTTCGGGATGGGCGCGGTTTCGGCCTGGTCGAGGCGGCGCGCGGGGCGTTGGGACACTGGGTGGAAATCCGGGACGGCAAGATCGCCCGCTACCAGATCGTCACCCCCACCGCCTGGAACGGTTCGCCGCGCGACGAGGCGGGAGTGCGCGGGCCGTGGGAGGAAGCGCTGATCGGAACCCCGATTGCCGACATCGACAATCCGGTGGAAGCCGGACACGTGGTGCGCTCCTTCGACCCCTGTCTGGTCTGCACGGTGCACGTGGTCGGCGCCGGCGAAACGCCGCTGAGTTGCTGAAACCGTGGCTGCAACGGCGGTCATCTGCCTGGGCAACCGCTTCGTTCCGGGCGACGATGCCGGCTGCCGGGTATACGACAGTCTGTCGGCCACGGCGGCGCCTCGGGATATTGACGTGATCGACGGCGGTTTGTGCGGCCTCGACCTGTTGCGGCTGGTGGAAGGGCGGCGCCGCGTGGTGTTCGTCGATGCCGTGGCGGGGATGGCGGAAGCCGGCGGCATCGTGGTGCTGAACCGCGAGCAGACCGCCGCTTATGCCGGCCGCTACGGCCACGGCGCCGGACTGCCTTACCTGTTGCGGCTGCTGCCGCAAGTCTGCGAAACGCCGCTGCCCGACATCGCGCTGGTGGGAGTGGAAATCCCGGCGGATACGCCGGCCATCCGCGCATTGGCGCAACGCTGCATGGAGGTCGCCATTCATGGAATCGCGTAATGTAGCGCCGCTTTTTACCGAGAATGGCGGGCGCGCCGCGCTGGAAGCCGAGAATCGCATGCTGCGCGAGGAAATCCGGGTGTCGCGGGAGGCGGCGGAAATCACCGCCCAACTGGTGGTCGAACAGTTCGAGAAGACCGAAGCCATGCTGACCCGCCTCCAGGTTGCCGGCGACCGCCTCAATGAAAACAACGCCGAACTGGAAGAAGCCAACCGGCGCTTGCAGAACCTGGATCAACTGAAATCGGATTTCCTTTCCTCGGTTTCCCACGAATTGCGCACGCCGCTGACCTCGATCCGCGGCTTCTCGCAGTTGATAAGCCGCGAATTCTCCCGCAGCTTCGTGCCGCTGGCGGGGGAAAACCCCGATCTGCTGAAAAAATCCGCCCGCATCCAGGATAACCTGACGATCATCCTCAAGGAATCCGAGCGCCTTACCCGCCTCATCAACGATGTCCTCGATCTGGCCAAGATCGAATCCGGCCGCACCGACTGGCGCGACGAGCCGTTGCAGGCCGGCGCCTTCGTCCGGGATGCGGCCAACGCCGTGCACGGCATGTTTGAACACAAGCCCGATGTCGCGTTGCGGCTCGACATCCAGGAAGGGCTGCCGCCGTTCGTCGGCGATGCCGACCGGATGCAGCAGGTGCTGGTCAACCTGCTCAACAACGCCGCCAAGTTCACCGACCGGGGCGAGGTGGTGGTGAGGGCGTTCCTCAACCTCGAGGGCATGATCCAGATTGAAGTGCGCGACAGCGGCATCGGTTTCCCGCAAGAGGAGGCCGAATCCATTTTCGACAAGTTTCAGCAGGCCAAACAGGGCGACACCCTGCTCGACCGCCCCAAGGGCACCGGGCTGGGGCTGGCGATTTGCCGGGAAATCGTCAACCGGCACGGCGGGCGGGTGTGGGCGCAATCCCAGCCCGGCAAGGGCAGCGTATTCACCCTGACGCTGCCGCCCGCCACGCCCAGCCTGGCGGAAACCGCCGGCATGGCCGCGCGCATGGCTTCCCTCGCGGGGGAGGTCGGCGGCGGCAAGTCTCCCGCCGCCACGCAGCCGCACACCGGCACGCGGGTGCTGGTGGTGGACGATGATCCGGGAGTGCGCGGCTATTTCACCCAACTGCTACAGGAGCAGGGTTACGAAGTCACCACCGCGGCGAACGGCCAGGCCGCGATAGCCGCCGCCAAAAACCGGCAGCCCGACTTGATTACCATGGACCTCGACATGCCGGTGATGGACGGGCGCACAGCCATCGCCGCGTTGCGCGCCGATCCCGAGCTGAAACATATCCCGATCATGGTGATTTCGGCCATTCCCGGCTGGGAAACGGCGGGCGGCGATGTCGCCATGAGCAAGCCGCTGGACGAACCGCGCTTCGTGGACAATATCCATTTGCTGCTCGACGGCACGACGGCGGGCGGCGCGGCGGCGAAAAAGGTGCGTTTCCTGGTGCTCTACGAGGAGGGCAAATCGCCGTCGCTGGTGCCGGAAGGCTTTACCGCCTATTGCGAAGTGGGATTCTGCCCGGTCGGCGAATTGCTCGACCGCATCCAGGCAGGCTTCCAGGGCATGGTGGCGATTCCCGCCGACTTGCTCAATCGCGTCGATATTGGCTTTCTCAACTCCGCGCCGGCGCTGGAGGTGATGATAATGCCCGTTACGGCGGCGGACGGGAAAGCCGCCCTGGATAAAATCACATTAACCGCGTCGGATACGAAACAAAGGGGAACCCCATGACAGAAACGGCAAAAATCGTCATCGTCGATGATGAAGTCCATATTCGCGCCTTGCTCGAACAAACACTGGAAGACCTGGAAGGCGCGCCGGAAATCCTGACCGCCGCCAACGGCGCGGAGGGCTTGGCGTTGATCGAGCGCGAGCGGCCGCAACTGGTATTCCTCGATGTCATGATGCCGCTCATGAACGGCTACGAAGTTTGCGCCGCGGTACGGAACAATCCCGCCTTGGCGGGCGCCACCATCGTCATGCTGACCGCCAAGGGGCAGGAATCCGACCGCGAGCGGGGGCTGGAGGCGGGCGCGCACCGTTTCGTCACCAAACCGTTCGACCCCGACGAGATTCTCGAATTGGCGCGCGGGATACTCCAATGATCCTAAAAAACGCAGTTCAACCACGGGGTACACGGGGAAATGCTGGAATTGCAGCAAGCTATGAAGAGGATGCCGCTCACCCGGCGGGTGAACGGTCAATCCCTTGCAACGGGATGTTTTCCCGATTTTCCCCTGTGTTCCCCGTGGCTCAAATAGGGAATTTAGGATGATAAACGCGGCGCGCTACCTCAAGCCGGCCTGGGTGCTGCGGCAGTTCGAGCTGGCGCTGCCCCTGCTGCCGCGCGGCGTTGGCGCGGCGCTATGGCTTGGCGGCTCGCGGGTGGCGGAAATGGGCGAGGCGGGAAACGGCTTGAGCGAGGATACCCCTGGCGTACAATCCTTCGTCCTGGCGCTGGAAGGCGAAGCGGTCGGGGCGTTTCTGGCGTTGCCGCCGACCGGGGCGGAGGCGCAGACGGAAAGCTGGGGCGGCATTTTTGCCCACTCCCTGCAAGGCATGCTCGAAGCCGAGCACGCGCGCCGCTCGGTCGCCCGGGAAACCCTGGAAAGCTACCGCGAACTGGCGCTGCTGCAACGGGCGGCGACGGAACTCAATCATTCCCTCAAGCCCGCGGCAGTTGCGGCCTCCCTGCTCCGGGAATTCGACGAGGGTAACAACGCGGACGGGCAAGGCGCGATTTTCCTGCGCGATGCCGACGACAAGCTGGAATTGATCGAGTGCTTCGGCGAAGATGCCGCGGCGGCATTCAGCAGACTACAGAATAGCCGGCAGTTCGCCGAAATGTCCCGGCGCGGAACCGGCGACATCATTGACGACCTGACGGCCTCGCCGCTATGGGAAGAGGGCATGTCGGACTTCCGGGCGCTGCTGTGGCTGCCCTTGATCGCCCACGGTGAAAACCTCGGCATGCTGGCGCTGGCTTCGCGCAGCGCCGAGCGGTTCGCCGCCGCCGACATGAAGCGGGCGCAAACCCTGGTTTCCGTGGCGGCCACCGCCTTGCGCAACGCGCAGCTTTATGCCGCCGAACAGAATATGTTCCAGTCCTTCGTCCGGGTCATCGCCACCGCCATCGACGCCAAATCGCCCTACACGGCGGGACATTGCCGGCGCGTGCCGGAAATCGCCATGATGATCGCGGAAGCCGCGCACCAGGCCGATAGCGGCACGCTGGCCGGCTTCAGGCTGGAAGAGAACGAGCGTAACGCCATGGAAATCGCCGCGATGCTGCACGATTGCGGCAAGGTGGTGACGCCGGAGTGGGTGATCGACAAGGCCACCAAGCTCGACGCCATCCTCGACCGCCTGCATCTGGTGGCGCTGCGTTTCGAGCTGCTGCGCCGCGACGCCGCGCTGGACTTGTGCCGCGCGCAGGCGGAGGGCGCCGGCCAGGAGACCGCCAGGCAGGCTTACGAGGAGCGCCTGCGCCGCCTCGACGAGGATTTCGCCTTCCTGGAAAAATGCAACAGCGGCGCGGAATTCCTGTCCGCCGAACACCTTGCCCGCATCGAGGCGATCGCCCGCATCCCCTGGCGCGATGCTCGCGGGGAGGCCTTCCCCCTGCTGACCGATAACGAGGTTTACAACCTTTCCACCCAGCGCGGCACGCTGAACCCGGAAGAGCGCAAGATCATCGAGGATCATGCCGTCCACACCATCAACATGCTGTCGAAAATCGCCTTTCCCCACAAACTGCGCAACGTCACGGAATACGCCGCCGGGCACCACGAGCGGATGGACGGCAGCGGCTACCCGCGCGGCCTGAAACGCGAGCAGCTTTCCATTCCGGCGCGCATCGTGGCCATCGCCGATATTTTCGAGGCGCTCACCGCGCCCGACCGCCCCTACCGCAAACCCGGCTCCCTGAGCTGGGCGATCGGCATCATGCACCGCATGAAACTGGACAACCATATCGACGGCGACCTGTTCGATCTGTTCCTTTCCAACAGGATTTTCGCGGATTACGCCCAAAAACACCTTGCTCCCGAACAGATCGACGAGGTGGATATCGGGCGTTACCTCGTTTAGCCCCCGCGCATGGCGAGCCTGTTCAAATCCCGGTTGTTCGTTCGCGTCTTTTCCACCACCACCGCGGCCATCGTTCTCCTCTTCGCCACCATGTACCTGGTGGCGGTGCCGTTCATCCAGAATTCCGTGGAAGACATCGAGGAGCGCGCTGCGCGCGCCATTCTCGACAACGTCTATGAAACGGTGGAGCAGATCGAGCGCGACCTCGAAAACGGCCGCCAATCCATCCTGCTGGCGCGCAAGGGGGAACTGCGCAACATCATCGCCGTGGCCGAATCACGCGCCGCCTGGCTGGAAGGGCAGGTCAAGGCGGGAAAGCTGCGGCGGGAAGCGGCAAAGCGCTTGCTGCTCGACGAATTGCGCCATATCCAGTATGGCAACCGCGATTATGTGTGGGCATCCGATTACCATTCGGTGCTGGTTTCCCACCCCGATCCGAAACTGAACAACGCCGACTTTTCCCAAAAACGCGACACGCGCGGCAATCTCATCGTCCCTCCCATGGTGGAGGGCGCGAGGGCTTCCGGCGAGGGCTTCCATTCCTACTGGTGGCGCCGCCTCGGCGAGGAACGCCCCAGCGAGAAACTGTCCTATTACAAGCACCTGCCGGCATTCGACCTGGTCATCGGCACCGGCGTTTACATCGACGACATCGAAGCGCTGTCTGCCGCCAAGCGCGCCGTCGCCATCGAGGATTTGCGCCATCGCCTGCGCTCCGTGCGCATCGCCAAGACCGGCTACCTCTACATCTTCGACGGCCGCCGGCATATGCTCATCCACCCCAACGACAACATCGAAAACAAGAACATCTCGGACATGCTCGAACCCACCACCCGGAAACCGCTCGCTCCGCTGCTCATGGCGGCGGCCGACAAGCCGGAAGGGCTACGCTACCGCTGGGACAGCCCGTCCGACCCCGGCAACTACGTCCACGACAAGATTTCCTGGGTGCGTTATTTCAAGGACTTCGATTGGTACATTGCGACTTCGGTGTATGTCGATGAACTCGACGAAAGTGCGATTATTCTCAAGAACCGCATGCTGGCGGTATTCGTCGTCACCCTGTTGCTTTCCATCATCCTGATTTATCTATTCGTGAAGAAACTCGTCGATCCGCTCAAGCACCTCGGCGATACCGCGTTGCGCGTGGAAGGCGGCGACCTCGGCGCGCGTTGCGCATTGCGCCGCGACGACGAAATCGGGGTGGTGGCGACGGCGTTCAACGGCATGGTGGGGCGGTTGCAGGACAACATCGAGCATCTCGACGCACGGGTCAGGGAACGCACCGCCGAACTGGAAAAGGCCTACGAGGAACTCAAGGAACTCGATCAGCTCAAATCCGACTTCCTGTCCACGGTGTCCCACGAATTGCGCACCCCGATGACCTCCATCGTCGGCTTTGCCAAGCTGGTCAAAAAGAAGCTGGAAGACAGCGTTTTTCCCAATGTCGCGGCGGATGGAAAAACCGCCCGCGTCATTGGGCAGGTGCGCGACAACCTCGACATCATCGCCCACGAAAGCGAACGCCTCACCCTGCTCATCAACGACGTGCTGGACAGCGCCAAGCTCGACGCGGAAAAGATGGAATGGCATTTCGCGCCGCTGGCGCCGGAATCCCTGCTGGAACGCGCCGCCGCCGTTACCTCCGCACTGGCCGCGGAGAATGGCTTGACGCTGTCGTGGGAAAGCGAAGCCGGATTGCAGCGGGCGATGGGGGACGAGCAGCGCTTGCTCCAGGTGCTGCTAAACTTGATTTCCAACGCAGTCAAATTCACCGCGCGCGGCCGCGTCACCTTGCGCGCCGGACGGCAGGGGGGCTTCATCCGCTTTTGCGTCGAGGACACGGGCATCGGCATCGCGCCGGAAAACCAGGAAAAAGTGTTCGACAAGTTCAGGCAAATCGGCGACACCCTCACCGACAAGCCCCAAGGCACCGGCTTGGGGCTGTCGATCTGTCGGCAGATCGTCGAACGCCACGGCGGCGAAATCTGGCTGGAATCGCAGCCCGGCAGCGGCAGCGTCTTCTGCTTCACGGTGCCGCGCGCGGATTGATCCCCCCGTGAAACCCGGCCTGCCGCGCGGCGGCGGGTTTTCTCGGATAAGCGTTCCCCGCTGGAAAAACAAAAGCCGGCGACAGCCGGCTTTTGTTTTATCGAATCCGCAACGGGATTACTTCATGGACATGATCCAGGTGACGATCTTCTTGATGTCCTCGTCCTTGACCGAAGCATTGCCACCCTTGGGCGGCATCGGTACGGGACCCCACACGTCCTTGCCGCCGGCGATGACTTTCTTGGTCAGCTTGTCGACCGCGCCGGCGTCGCCGCCATATTTCTTGGCCACATCCTTGTAGGCCGGGCCGACCACCTTGGCCGCCACCTGATGGCAAGCCATGCAACCGCTCTTCTGCGCCAGCGCGGTTTCGTCCGCCGCAAAAACAGAACCCGCAACCAGCGTGCCGGCAGCGGCAACCACACCCATCCAACGTGCTTTCATCAAAACGCTCCTTTTACTTTAGTCAGACAAAAAAGTTGCTATATTATACAAGTTCCCCGGCTTTGCAAATCCGCCGGGGAATAGGGATTTTTCATCGGCGGCAAGCAGTTAACGCCTGGGCAAGGTCGGGCGTTGACTGCGGCGCCGCGCCCGGCAAGGCGCAAGCGCTCAAGCGCCGGTTTGCGGCGGGGCGGCCTTCAGCACTTCCTCGATGGTGGTCAGCCCGGCGGCGACTTTTTGCGCGCCGTTGATGCGCAGCGGTTTCAGGCCGTCCTTGTAAGCCTGTTCGCGCAGTGCGTTGAGATCGCAGCCAGCGGTGACCAGGCGGCGCAGATTGGGCGACATCACCAGCATTTCGTAGATGCCGACCCGCCCCAGGTAGCCGGTCATGCGGCATTCCAGGCAGCCCCTGGGCTGGTTCAGCGCCGCCGGCAGCGCCGACTTCCACGGCGCCACCATGGCTTTCCACAACTCCTCGTCGAGCGTGCCGCGCTCCTTGCAATGCGGACACAGGGTGCGCACCAGGCGCTGGCCGAGCACGCCGAGCACGGTGGAGGTAATCAGGTAGGGCGGCACGCCGATGTCGAGCAGGCGGGTGACCGCCGAGGGCGCATCGTTGGTGTGCAGGGTGGACAAGACCAGATGGCCGGTGAGCGCCGCCTGGATGGCCATTTCGGCGGTTTCCGCATCGCGGATCTCGCCCACCATGATGATGTCCGGGTCCTGGCGCAACAGGGTGCGCACCCCGCTGGCGAAATCCAGGCCGATGTTGTGCTGCACCTGCATCTGGTTGAACTGCGGCACCACCATCTCGATCGGGTCTTCCACCGTGCAGACGTTTACCTCAGGGGTGGCGAGCTGCTTGAGAGTGGAATACAGGGTGGTGGTCTTGCCCGAGCCGGTCGGCCCGGTCACCAGGATGATGCCGTGCGGCTGGGCGATCAGGCGGTTCCAACTAGCCAGCTCGTCCTCTCCGAATCCCAGATCCTTGAAGTCCTGCACCAGCACTTCGGGGTTGAAGATGCGCATCACCAGTTTTTCGCCGAAGGCGGTGGGCATGGTGGAAAGACGCAGTTCCACTTCCTCGCCGCCCGGCGCGCGGGTCTTGATGCGGCCGTCCTGGGGACGGCGCTTTTCGACGATGTCCATGCGCCCGAGCGCCTTGACGCGGCTGGTCACCGCGCTCACCACGGCGATGGGCACCTGGTACACCTGATGCAGCACGCCGTCGATGCGGAAACG
Organism: uncultured Sulfuricella sp.; assembly: GCA_964505475.1. Lineage (GTDB taxonomy): Bacteria > Pseudomonadota > Gammaproteobacteria > Burkholderiales > Sulfuricellaceae > JAGXQV01. The sequence goes on from CAZDIJ010000015.1 coordinate 26,847, forward strand.
CACGTCGCCGTATTCGCGGCGCGGCTCGACGTGGATGTCGCTGGCGCGCTGTTCAAAGGCGTATTGCAACAGCCAATCGACGATCTGCACCACGTGCTGGTCGTTGGCGTCGAGCTTGCCGCTGCGCCCCAGTTCGACCAGTTGCTCGAAGTTGGTGATGGCGGAGGGGACGTTGAGACTGTGCGACTGCATCGCGCGCTTCACCGAGCGCGCCAGGTTATAGAACTCGGCGAGGTAGCGGGTGATGTCGGAAGGGTTGGCGATCACCGTTCTGACGGTGACGTGCAGCGCCTGTTCAAGTTCCTTTTGCCATTCCAGGACGTAAGGCTCGGCGGTGGCGACCACTACCTCGCGCGCGGTGAATTCGACCGGCAATATCTTGAAGCGCTCGGCGTAGGCGTGCGACATGGCGCCGGTGACGTTCACCACATCGACCTTGAGCGGGTCGATGTGGTAATAGGAAAGCCCAACATGCTTGGCCAGCCATTCCGCCAGCGCCTCCTGGTCGAGTTGCGGGTGGGGCGGCAGCAGGCTTTTCCATTTCTGGGTGGCGAGGATCACCAGCGGATGCAACTCGCTCTTGCCCACCGCGCGGCGGGTTTGCTTGAGCTTGTCGGCCTCGGCATGGCCGACCATGCCGTCGGCGACCAGCCAGTCGAGCAGCTCGGCCAGCTCCAGCTTGCGGTTCAGTCTACCCTGGTGGCCGCCGTGCGCCATGGTTCTTAATCCCGGATCAACTGCGTCACGTCTCTAACCGCGCCTTTTGCCGCGCTGGTCGTCATCGCCGCATAGGCCTGCAAGGCCGCCGACACCACGCGCTGGCGGTTTGCCGGCTTCCAGCCCTGGGCGTCCCGCGCGGCGCGGCGCCGGGCGAGTTCCTCGGCGGACACCTTGAGGTGGATGGTGCGCTGGGGGATGTCGATCTCGATAATATCGCCTTCCTCGACCAGACCGATGGCGCCGCCTTCCGCCGCTTCCGGGGAAACGTGGCCGATGCTCAAGCCCGAGGTGCCGCCGGAGAAGCGCCCGTCGGTGAGCAGGGCGCATTGCTTGCCCAGACCCTTGGACTTCAGGTAGCTGGTGGGATAGAGCATTTCCTGCATGCCCGGTCCGCCGCGCGGACCTTCGTAGCGGATCACCACCACGTCGCCGGCGACGATCTTGTCGTCCAGGATGCCGGCCACGGCATCGTCCTGGCTTTCGAAAACGCGCGCGCGGCCGGAGAATTTCAGGATGCTTTCGTCCACCCCGGCGGTCTTGACGATGCAGCCGTCCGCCGCGATGTTGCCGTAGAGTACCGCCAGCCCGCCGTCCTGCGAATAGGCATGCGCTCTGTCGCGAATGCAGCCGTTTTCGCGGTCGAGGTCGAGGCTCTCGTAACGCTTGTCCTGGCTGAAGGCAGTCACGCTCGGCACCCCGCCGGGCGCGGCCATGAACAAGGTCTTGACGCTTTCGTCGCTGCTCTGGCGCACGTCCCAATGCCGCAAACCGTCCTTCATAGTGGCGCTGTGCACCGTCGGCAGGTCATGGTGCAACAGCCCGGCGCGATCCAGCTCGCCGAGGATGGCGACGATGCCGCCGGCGCGGTGCACGTCCTCCATGTGGTATTCCTGGGTGGAAGGCGCTACCTTGCAGAGGTGCGGGACTTTCCGGGACAGCCGGTCGATGTCGGCCATGGTGAATTCCACCCCGGCCTCGCTCGCCGCCGCCAGCAGGTGCAGGACGGTATTGGTCGAGCCGCCCATGGCGATGTCCAGCGTCATGGCGTTTTCAAACGCCTGGAAAGTGGCGATGGCGCGCGGCAGCACCGAGGCGTTGTCGCGCTCGTAATAGGATTTGGCGAGCGCCACGATGGATCGCCCGGCTTCCAGGAACAAATTCTTGCGGTCGGCGTGGGTCGCCACCAGCGTGCCGTTGCCGGGCAGCGCCAGCCCCAGCGCCTCGACCAGGCAGTTCATCGAATTGGCGGTGAACATCCCGGAACAGGAGCCGCAGGTCGGACAGGCGGAGCGTTCCAGGGTCTCGGTCTCCGCGTCGCTGATGGTGGCGTCCGCCGCCGCCACCATGGCGTCGACCAGATCAAGCATCATGGTCTTGCCGTGGATCACCGCCTTGCCGGCCTCCATCGGACCGCCGGAAACGAAGACGGTGGGGATGTTGAGGCGCAGGCTGGCCATCAGCATCCCCGGAGTGATCTTGTCGCAGTTGGAAATGCACACCAGCGCGTCGGCGCAATGGGCATTGACCATGTACTCCACCGAATCGGCGATCAGGTCGCGCGACGGCAGGCTGTACAGCATCCCGCCGTGCCCCATGGCGATGCCGTCGTCGATGGCGATGGTGTTGAATTCCTTGGCGACGCCCCCGGCTTTTTCGATCTCGCGCGCCACCAGTTGCCCCATGTCCTTGAGGTGCACGTGGCCCGGCACGAACTGGGTGAACGAATTGGCGATGGCGATGATCGGCTTGCCGAAATCGCCATCGGTCATGCCGGTGGCGCGCCACAGCGCGCGGGCGCCGGCCATGTTGCGGCCGTGGGTGGAGGTTTTGGAACGGTAAGCGGGCATGGGGTATTCCTTCATCAAACAAACTCAATTACGCCATTCTCGCGGAAAGCGTCGGGCCGGGCAAGGATGGTGGTGCATCCCTCTCTTGACGCATGTAGCGGCGGCACGTAGATTTCAAATACCAATATTCGTCCCCGCGTAATCGTTGAAGTAAAAATCTCCATGGGACAAGAAAATCAGAACCGTTGATTGCCAGACGCTAACCAATTTAAGGAGCCTGCCATGAGCCAAGCCCCCCTGCAAAAACTTTCCGAAGCTGAATACCTCGCCCAGGAAGCGCAAAGCCCAGTGCGCCACGAGTTGGTGGGCGGGCAAGTTTACGCGATGGCTGGGGCTTCGGTGAAGCACAACCGTATCGCCGGCGCGCTTTATGCAAAACTCCTGGCGGAAGGTGATAGTTGTCAGGTATTTATCAGCGACGTGAAACTGCGCGCCGACGACTTCCCCACCTATTACTACCCGGATGTGATGCTGGTGTGCGACCCTTCCGACGCCGACGCCTTGGTCAAAACCCGTCCCTGCCTGCTGGCGGAAATCTTGTCCCCGGCCACCGAGGCTATTGACCGACGCGAAAAGCTGGCGGCTTACCGGCGGCTATCCAGCCTGCGCGAATACCTCCTGCTTTCCCAGGAAGAACCACTGATCGAAATCTACCGGCGGCGCGGTCTTGCGGAGTGGGTGGTGGAAACTTTGGGTGCAGAGGATGTTTTGCACCTCGAATGTCTACCCCTGGAAATCCCGGTTGCGGAGTTGTACCGGGGCATCCTGGATTAGAGAGGTATAATCCCCCGCATTCTTCCCGGTTTCCCCACGCTAATGCTGATTCACCCCCAATTCGATCCGGTCGCCCTCCAACTCGGCCCGCTCGCCATACGCTGGTACGGGCTGATGTATCTGCTGGCGTTCGGGCTGTTTCTGCTGCTCGGCCGCTGGTGCATCAAGCACCGGCCATGGAGCGGCTGGAATGCGCCGCAACTGGACGACATGCTGTTCTACGGGGTGCTTGGAGTGGTGATCGGCGGGCGGCTGGGCGAGGTGCTGTTCTATGCGCCGGGCTATTACTTTTCCCATCCCCTGGAAATCTTCGCCGTGTGGAAAGGCGGGATGTCCTTCCACGGCGGTTTCCTCGGAGTCCTGGCGGCGATGTGGCTGTTTGCCCGGCGAAGCGGCAAGCCCTGGCTCGCCATCACCGACTTCATCGCTCCGCTGGTGCCGCCGGGGCTGGCCACCGGGCGGCTGGGCAACTTCATCAACGGCGAACTGTGGGGGCGTCCGTCCGACGCGCCGTGGGCAATGGTTTTCCCCCAAGCCGACGGGCTGCCGCGCCACCCTTCGCAGCTCTACGAATTCGCCCTCGAGGGGCTGGCGCTGTTCGCCCTGCTGTGGTGGTTTTCCCGCAAGGAACGTCCGCGCGGCGCGGTTTCCGGGTTGTTCCTGATCGGCTATGGCGCCTTCCGCTTCCTCGGCGAATTCTTCCGCAATCCCGACGACGGCGTCTTTGGTCTGATGACGTTCGGCGTCAGCATGGGACAATGGCTCAGTCTGCCGATGATCCTGGCCGGGGCGGCGATGTTGCGCTGGTCTTACCGCAAGCCTTGATCGGCGAACTTTTTCGCCCAGGCGAAATCTGATAGTCTTCGTTTCTTTATTATTTTCCGGCATGGGTGCATGAACATGAGCGAATTTCTCTTCACTTCCGAATCCGTTTCCGAAGGCCATCCCGACAAGGTCGCCGACCAGATTTCCGACGCCGTGCTCGACGCCATCCTGGCGCAGGACCACAAGGCGCGGGTGGCCTGCGAAACCCTGGTGAGCACCGGGCTGGTGGTCATCTCCGGCGAGATCACCACCACCGCCTCGGTCAACTACATCGACGTGGCGCGCGCCGCGGTTAAGCGCATCGGCTACAACAGCTCGGACATCGGTTTCGACTATTTCACCTGCGCGGTGCTGACGGCCTTGAACAAGCAGTCGCCGGACATCGCCCAGGGCGTCAACCGCACCCCGGAAGAGGAAATGGATCAGGGCGCCGGCGACCAGGGGCTGATGTTCGGCTATGCCTGCGACGAAACCCCGCAACTCATGCCGATGCCGATCTACTACGCGCACCGTCTGATGGAACGCCAGGCGCAATTGCGCAAGGACGGCCGCCTGTCCTGGCTGCGCCCGGACGCCAAATCGCAGGTCACCATCCGCTACGTCGATGGCAAGCCGCAGCAAGTCGAAACCGTGGTGATCTCCACCCAGCATCACCCCGACGAATCCCACGCGCAAATTTCCGAAGCGGTGATCGAGGAACTCATCAAGCCGGTGATCCCGGAAAACCTGCGCGCGCCCCACATCCGCTACCTCATCAACCCCACCGGCCGCTTCGTCGTCGGCGGCCCGATGGGCGACTGCGGCCTGACCGGGCGCAAGATCATCGTCGATACCTACGGCGGCGCGGCGCACCACGGCGGCGGCGCCTTCTCCGGCAAGGATCCCTCCAAGGTCGACCGCTCCGCCGCCTATGCCTGCCGCTACGTGGCCAAGAACATCGTCGCCGCCGGCCTGGCGAGCAAGTGCGAAGTCCAGGTGGCCTACGCCATCGGCGTCGCCAAGCCGGTCAGCCTGATGGTCAACACCTCCGGCACCGGCAGGATTCCCGACGAAAAAATCGCCCAGCTGGTGGAAAAACATTTCGACCTGCGCCCGCGCGCCATCATCCAACAACTCGACCTGCTGCGTCCGATCTACGCCAAGACCGCCGCCTACGGCCACTTCGGCCGCGACGAACCGGAATTCACCTGGGAAAACACGGACAAAGCAGACGCGCTACGCGCGGATGCGGGGCTGTGAGCGGAGCGAGCAGCCTTGCCACAGGCACATTTGTCCTTGTTTCGGCCGCAGGCTGACGCACGCGCAGCTTGCGTCAAGGCGCACCGCGCCGGCAGAAGCTAAAACACGAACACTCCAGACTGACGCGAGGTTGTAATTTCAATCCTGTATACCAAGCCCTGCCTTTCTACGGGCAGGGCTTTTTTATTTATGCCTCTAAACTATTCTCAGCTATCGCCCCTTCCCCTGCTTGCGGGGGAAGGCCGGGATGGGGGCAAACAGCGGCGGCCATGCGGGCAAACGCCCCCACCCCAACCCTCCCCCGCGCGCTATGCGCGCAAGGGAGGGCATGGACGTTTGCTGAGAATAGTTTAGAGGCATGTTTTTATTTACACAGCTTATTGATCCGGCTAGGTGAAGTTTGAAGTGAGAAGTGCCGTCACTGGGGTGTTTGGCAGGCAAAAAAGTTCAAACATAATCTGGCCGCATCAATAGTTCGATCCGAAACCTACGCGAGACACCAGCAACATCATGAAGCATTCCTGGAAAGACAGCATCTATCTGCAACGCGAGGAACTGGCGCGCCAACTGCACGAGCCGCTGGCGCAACTGGCCGGAAAATGCACGGCGGCATGGGGCAACCGCGAAGAGCTGGACGCCATCCTCACCGAAGGCTTCGCCAGCATTCCCTATTGCACATACGTGTACTGCGTGAACACTGACGGTATCCAAATCTGCGACAATGTCGGCAAGACCGGGCTTGCGCCCGAGCACTTCGGGCGCGACCGCTCCCACCGCCCGTACATGAAGGAAGCCGTGCCCTCCTGGGGATTCCTGCTCTCCGACGCCTACATCAGCCTGAAGGGAAACCGGCCGTCGCTCACCGCCTTGCAGATCGTGCGCGGCGACTCCCACATTTGCGGCTATCTCGGCGCCGACTTCGACCTGCGCGACCTGCCGGTGACCGCCGCGCTCTACGACGAACCTGGCTATTGGCGGCAAGTGAAGGGCGATCCGGCCATCCGCGGCACGGTCTTTCAGCAGTGCCGCGCCGAAAGCCCCATGGATCGCAACATCGAGCAGTCCATCTCGATCCTGGAAGAACTGCTGACGCAGCGCGGGGTGTTTCAATGCTTGATCCACTTTTCCAGCAGCCAAGCGATGATCTGGACCGTCAACGATCCGTTCCGCTACCGCATGCTGGATCACGAGGCCTTGAGCGATCCCGACATCTGCCTGGTATACCCGCGCCAGCCCTACCCGGAGGATGCGGCGATCCCCCAATCCGACATCCGCCGGATTTTGAACGTGATGCAATCGCTGCGTCTTTCCGACCCGAACATCTATCTGCGCACGGCCTCGATCAACATTTTCAACGGCATGATTAGCCTCACCTTCTCCTGCGACGGTTCACACTACATGTCATACGTCGAATTCCTGCTGAAGGACACCTCGTTCTGGTTCTGAGCAAGAACCAAGGAAAAGCCAAGCGGCAAAAAAATCGGTTATAATTCAACCCATCCGAGGAGCGCTGCAACGGTTTTCCGCCGTCAGGCTCGGCTTTTTCAAACCGCGCTCACCTAACCCCGTGCCGGACACGGGATGCCCAGGTGAGCAATACCCCTGCATCCCTCCGGCCACATCGTAAGGAGTTCGATATGAACGCTGTGGCTGACACCAAGAATTTCACCGACTACAAAGTCGCCGACATGACCCTGGCTGCCTGGGGCCGCAAGGAAATCCAGATCGCCGAGGTGGAGATGCCCGGCCTGATGGCGGTGCGCGAGGAATACGCCGCCAGCCAGCCGCTCAAGGGCGCGCGCATTTCCGGCTCGCTGCACATGACCATCCAGACCGCCGTGCTGATCGAGACGCTGACCGCCTTGGGCGCGCAGGTGCGCTGGGCGTCGTGCAACATCTACTCGACCCAGGACCACGCCGCCTCCGCCATCGCCGCCGACGGCGTGCCGGTGTTCGCCTACAAGGGCGAATCGCTGGAGGAATACTGGGATTACACCCATAAAATCTTCGAGTGGCCGAACGGCGAATTTAGCAACATGATCCTCGACGACGGCGGCGACGCCACCCTGCTGCTGCATCTGGGCACGCGCGCCGAAACCGATCCTTCGGTCATTTCCAAGCCGACCTGCGAGGAAGAGCGGGTGTTGTTCGCCTCCATCAAGGCCAAGCTGGCGGCTTCCCCCAACTGGTATTCCGAGCGCATCAAGCACGTCAAGGGCGTCACCGAGGAAACCACCACCGGCGTGCACCGTCTCTATCAGATGGCCGAGGAAGGCCGCCTCAAGTTCCCGGCGATCAACGTCAACGATTCGGTGACCAAGTCCAAGTTCGACAATCTCTACGGCTGCCGCGAATCGCTGCTGGACGGCATCAAGCGCGCCACCGACGTGATGATCGCCGGCAAGATCTGCGTGGTGCTGGGTTACGGCGACGTGGGCAAGGGCTGCGCGCAAGCCTTCCGCGGCATGGGCGCGACCGTGATGGTGACCGAGATCGACCCGATCTGCGCGCTGCAAGCGGCGATGGAAGGCTACCGCGTGGTGACCATGGACGACGTGGCGAAGCTCGGCGACATCTTCGTCACCTGCACCGGCAACGTCAACGTCATCAACCACGACCACATGGTGGCGATGAAGAACGAAGCCATCGCCTGCAACATCGGCCACTTCGATTCGGAAATCGACATCGCCTCGCTGGAAAAATACCAGTGGGACGAGATCAAGCCGCAAGTCGATCACGTGGTCTTCCCCGATGGCAAGAAAATCATCGTGCTGGCCAAGGGGCGCCTGGTCAACCTGGGCTGCGCCACCGGCCACCCGTCCTTCGTGATGTCGGCCTCGTTCAGCAACCAGACCATCGCCCAGGTCGAGTTGTTCAACAACACCGAAAAATACGAAAACAAGGTCTACGTGCTGCCCAAGCATCTCGACGAGAAAGTGGCGCGCCTGCATCTGAAGAAAATCGGCGTCAACCTCACCGAACTGAGCGACGCCCAGGCCGCCTACATCGGCGTGCCCAAGGAAGGGCCGTACAAGCCGAACCACTATCGCTATTGATGGCTCGCTGAAACCGCTCCGGCGGCGAAGCCCGTGCTTCGCCGTTTCCTTCCCAGGGGAACGATATGAACAAACCCATCCTCAGTTTTGAATTTTTCCCGCCCAAGACGCCCGAGGGCATGGAAAAGCTGCGCGCCACGCGCCAGCAACTGGCGCAGCTCAACCCGGAGTTTTTCTCGGTGACCTTCGGCGCGGGCGGCTCGACGCGCGACCGCACCCTGGAAACCGTGCTGGAAATCCAGGCGGAGGGCAACAAGGCGGCGCCGCATCTGTCGTGCATCGGCTCGACGCGCGAGAACATCCGCGCCATCCTGCAAGAGTACAAGAGCCACGGCATCCGCCACATCGTGGCGCTGCGCGGCGATTTGCCTTCCGGCACGGCGTGCGCCGGGGAATTCCGCTATGCCAACGAGCTGGTGGCATTCATCCGCGCCGAAACCGGCGACTGGTTCCACATCGAGGTGGCGGCCTACCCGGAATACCACCCCCAGGCGGTTTCCGCCCAGGCCGACCTGCTCAATTTCCAGCGCAAGGTGGAAGCGGGCGCCGACGCGGCGATCACTCAGTATTTCTACAATGCCGACGCCTATTTCCATTTCGCCGACGAATGCGCGGCGCTCGGCATCGCGGTGCCCATCGTGCCGGGTATCATGCCGATTTCCAATTTTTCCCAACTGGCGCGCTTTTCCGACGCCTGCGGGGCGGAAATCCCGCGCTGGCTGCGCCTTAAGCTGCAAGGTTACGGCGACGACACGGATTCGATCCGCAGTTTCGGCCTGGACGTGGTGACGGAGATGTGCGAGCGGCTGCTGCGCCAGGGCGCGCCTGGGCTACACTTCTATACGCTCAACCAGGCCGGCCTGGTGACGACGGTCTGGCAGCGGCTGGGGCTGTAGCCCGCCTTTTCCCGCACGCCACGCGCGCAAGATCAAGGACGCCATTTCGTGGGGATGAAATACAAAGGGCTTCGCCTGGCGAAGCCCTTTTTCAGTCGGTGCGGGGTCGCCCCGGATTAACGCGGCGGATTGAAACCGACCTTGGCTTCCGGGCCGGCGAAGACCTTTTGCATGCCCAGGCACGATTTGACGTTCACCAGGATCGGGGCGGCGATATTGGCGTAAATATCCTGCATCGAAACCGGGTGGCTTTGCGGCAGGGGATTTTTGCTCGACAGCACCACCAGCACCGCCAGGTCTGCCGGGTCGTCGAGCTTGAGTTCGGCGAGTTCGCTGTCCGACAACACGAACTCATAATTGAAGCCGAAATTCATCGGATCGGCCACCGGCAGCGTGGCGTCGGGATCGCTCAGCGATTGCATGTGGAATACCACGCCGGCCTTGGGCTTGCCGCTTTCGTCCTGCTCATAGAACAACTTCCAGTCCGTGCTGGTTTCAAAACCGGGAATGCCGCGCGGGAATTTCAGGACAGTCGAGGGATCGACTTCCATTTGCCCAAATCTGGTGGAACTGACCATTGATCTTTCCCTCTCTGGTTTATCATCGGCATTCATTCTAGTTGAACGAATAACCAAGTCAAGCTCAGGGGTTTCCCCGCCCGTCGGCGAGATTGGTTCAGCGCACCCAGACCGTCTTGGCGTTGGTGAATTCGCGGATGCCGTGATAGGACAATTCCCGCCCGTAGCCAGAAGCCTTGACGCCGCCGAAGGGCAAGCGGGGGTCGGACTTCACCATGCCGTTGACGAAGCAGCAGCCGGCCTGTATTTGCCGCGACAGCCGCTCGGCGCGCCGCGTATCCCGGCTCCATACGCTGCCGCCCAAGCCGAAGCGGGTATCGTTGGCCAGGCGTAGCGCCTCTTCCTCATTCGCGGCGCGCATCACCGCCGCCACCGGGCCGAACAGTTCCTCGCGCCAGGCGCTGCTTTGCGGCGTAACGTGGTCGAGCAGGGACGGCTGGTAATAAGCTCCGACGCCCTCCAGCGGGCGGCAGCCGAGCAGCGGCCGGGCGCCCCGTTCTATCGAATCGGTCACCTGGCGGTGCAGTTCGTCGCGCAGGTCGCGGCGCGCCAGCGGCCCGACCTGGGTGCTTTCGCTCATCGGGTCGCCCACTCTCAGCGCCTCTATCCGGGACGCCAGCAGGCGCACGAAGTCGTCGGCGATTTCCGGCGCCAGGATCAGCCGCTTGGCGGCGATACAGGACTGCCCGGCGTTGAGGAAGCGCGAAGCCAAGGCGCCGGCAACCGCCAGCTCCAGGTCGGCGTCGCCGAGCACCACGAAGGCGTCCGAGCCGCCCAACTCCAGCACGCACTTTTTCAGATTTCGCCCGGCCAGTTCCGCCACCGCGCGCCCCGCCGCCTCGGAACCGGTCAGGGTGACCGCCCGCACCGGCTCCGCTGCGACGGCCTCGGCAACCTGTCCGGCCTCGATCAGCAAGGTGGTGAACACCCGCTCCGGCAGGCCGGAGGCGCGGAATATCCGCTCGATGGCCAGGGCGCACTGCGGCACGCCGGAAGCGTGCTTGAGCGCCACGCCGTTGCCCGCCATCAAGGCCGGCACGGCGGCGCGGAAGACTTGCCAGAAGGGGAAATTCCACGGCATCACCGCCAGCACCACGCCCAGCGGCTCGAAAGCGACATAGCTCTTGCCGGCGTCGGATTCGACCGGTTCGTCCTGGAGAAAATGGCTGCCGTTGAGTGCGTAGTAATCGCACGCCAGGGCGCATTTCTCCACTTCCGCGCGCGCCTCCCGGATCGGCTTGCCCATTTCCATGGTAATCAGCGCCGCGTATTCGTCCGCGCCGCGCCGCAACTCCGCCGCGCCTTGCCGCAAGATCGCGGCGCGCCGCTCGAGCGGGGTGGAGCGCCATTGCGCCTGAGCCGTCCCGGTATTTTCCAGAGCTGTCTGCAACTGGTTGGAATTCCAAGCGGAAAATGACTTAACGACCTCGCCGGTCGCGGGATTCAAGCTGGTAAGAGGCATGGTTTCATGTTGTTCTGGGAAAAACTATGTTTCAATATAGCAGCTATGAAAAAACTTTTTGCCGCCGTGGCGTTGCTGTGCGTGTTTGCCGAGGCTGCCGCAACGCCCGAGAATGATTACCTGTCGCTGCGCGATGCCTTTCGCACTGGCGATGCCGCCCGCGTCAACACTTACGCGGCGCGCCTCAAGGGGCATGTCCTGGAACCCTTCGCCGTCTACCTGCAACTCCAGATGCGCCTCAAGGAGGCCGCCCCCGGCGAAATCCGCGCTTTCATCGCGCGCCACGGCGACAGCCATCTGGCCGACAAGCTGCGCGGCGACTGGCTGCGCCTGCTGGGCAAGAACCAGGCGTGGGAGCCGTTCCTCGGCGAGTATCCGCAACTGCTCAACCCCGACCAGGAGCTTGCCTGCTATGCCTTGCAGGCGCGCCATGCCGGGGGGGACGGCGATGCCCTGGCGGAGGCCAAGAAACTCTGGCTGGGCAGCGGCGGCGACCTGCCGGCGAGCTGCGACCCGCCGTTCGCCGCCCTGGTCGATCACGAAATGCTCTTCGTCAAGGATGTCTGGGCGCGCCTGCGCCTGGCATTGGAAGCTGGCAACGTCACGCTGGCGCGCAATATCGCCCGTTATCTGCCGCCGTCGCACGAATTCCCGCCGCGCGCCCTGGAACAGGCGGCGGAATCCCCGGCGGCCTATCTCGACAAGCCGCCGCTCAGCTTGGAAAGCCGCGCCGGGCGCGAGCTGACCCTGTTCGCCCTATACCGCCTCGCCCGCAGCCAGGCACAGCAGGCGCTGGCTTACTGGAAGCCCTTGCAGGCACGCTTCGACCAGGAAGAGCAGGAATACCTGTGGGGCCAGCTCGCCCTCCACGCGGCGCGCCAGCACGACCCGGCGGCCGTGGCCTGGTTCGTCAAGGCCGGCAACAGCCCGCTGAGCGAATTGCAGTTGGCCTGGAAAACCCGCGCCGCGTTGCGCGAGGCGAATTGGCAGGAAGTCCTCGCCGCCATCGCCGCCATGCCGGAAAACGACCAGAACCTGGGGGTGTGGCGCTACTGGAAGGCGCGCGCGCTCAAGGCGGGGGGCAAGACGGCGCAAGCCAACGCCATTTTCGCCCCTCTTTCGCGCGAATATCACTATTACGGCCAGTTGGCCGCCGAGGAATTGGGCGCCGCCATCGGCAACCCCGCCGAAAGCTACCAGCCCGGCGAGGAGGAAATCCGCCAGATCGGCAAGATTCCGGCCATCCAGCGCGCGCTGTTGCTCTACGAGGCCAACGTGCGCACCGAGGCGAACCGCGAATGGATCTGGGCGATCAAAACCTTCGACGACAAGCAACTGCTGGCCGCCGCCGAACTGGCCAAGCGCAACGATTGGCTCGACCGCGCCATCAACACCGCCGACAAGACCGTGCGCCTGCATAATTTCAGCTTGCGCTTCCCGGCGCCGCACCGCGAGGAAATGCGGGAACACACCCGCCGCGTCGGGCTGGACGAAGCCTGGGTGTACGGCCTGATCCGCCAGGAAAGCCGTTTCATACAGCAGGCGAAATCCACCGTCGGCGCTTCCGGGCTGATGCAACTGATGCCCGCCACGGCGCGCTGGGTGGCGAAAAAACTCGGCATGCGCGACTTCCGCCAGTCGCTGGTCAACCAGCTCAACACCAATCTGGCGCTGGGCACCTATTATTTGAAATACGTGCTCGACCAACTCGACGGCCAGCCCATTCTCGCCACCGCCGCCTACAACGCCGGGCCGCGCCGCGCGCAGCGATGGCGCGACAGCAAGCCGCTGGAGGGCGCGGTGTACGCGGAAACCATCCCGTTCACCGAAACCCGCGGCTACGTGCAGAAAGTGTTGAGTAACGCGACCTACTACGCCAACCATTTCGGCCAGCAGGTTCATTCCCTGAAGGAAAAACTGGGCACCGTCACCGCCACCGGGCAAAAACCCGAATGCAACGGCGGCGACGAGCGCAGCCCATCTTGCGATTAGGAGGCATCATGGCAATCCGTAAAATCTGCATCCTCGGCGGCAGCGGCTTCGTCGGCAGCCACCTGATCGGCCGCCTCTACAAGGAAGGCTGTCAAATCCGCCTGCTGACGCGCCATCCCAGCCGCTGCAAGCACCTGTTCGTCTTGCCCGAACTGGAGATCAGGAAAGCCGACATTCACGACCCCGCCGAACTGGCGCGCCAGTTCGCGGGGATGGACGCGGTGGTCAATCTGGTCGGCATCCTCCACGAAAAGAAAAAAGGCGATTTCGAGCGCAACCACGTCGAACTGCCGCGCCAGGTGGTGGCCGCCTGCCGCGCGGCGGGTGTCGGACGCCTGCTGCACATGAGCGCGCTGGGCGCCAATCCTGAGGGACTGAGCCGCTACCAACAGACCAAGGGCGCCGGCGAGGCGCTGGTGCGCGAGGCCCACAGCGATGCCCTGCGCATCACGATCTTCCGCCCCTCGGTGATCTTCGGCTGCGGCGACAGCTTCCTCAACCTGTTCGGCAAACTGCTGCAATGGGCGCCGCTATTCCCGCTCGGCAGCCCCGACGCCAAGCTCCAGCCGGTCTCCGTCGGCGACGTGGCGCGCGCCTATGCCGACAGCCTTGACAATCCCGCCACCTACGGCAACACCTACGAACTGTGCGGGCCGCAGGTCTATACCCTGCAACAACTGGTGGAATACACCGCCAAGGTGCTCGGCTACAAGCGCATGATCGTGCCGCTGGGCGACCTCTCCTCCTATCTGCAAGCTTGGGCGATGGAATTCGCGCCGGTGAGAATGCTCACCCGCGACAACTACCTTAGCCTGAAAACCGACAACGTGTGCGCCTGCCCCTTCCCGGAAGCTTTCGGCTTCGCCCCCATGCCGCTGGAGGCCGAAGCGCCGGCCTGCCTGGGCGTCCTGCCGTCGCATCATCCGCGCACCTTCATCGGCGACCCCAACGAGTAGGCGCTGCCGCATGGAAATCTACACCGTCGGCGGGGCGGTGCGCGACGAACTGCTCGGGCTGCCGGTCAAGGACCGCGATTTCGTGGTGGTCGGCGCCAGCCCGGAAGAGATGGTCAAGCTCGGCTACCAGCCGGTCGGCAAGGACTTCCCGGTGTTCCTCCACCCGCAGACTCACGAGGAATACGCACTCGCCCGCACCGAACGCAAGACCGCGCGCGGTTACAAGGGCTTCCAGGTCTACGCCAGCCCCGAGGTGACGCTGGAGCAGGACCTGGAGCGGCGCGACCTGACCATCAACGCCATCGCCAAGGACAGCGCGGGCAACCTGATCGACCCCCATGGCGGTCAGGCCGACCTCGCCGCCGGCATCCTGCGCCACGTCGGACCGGCCTTCGTCGAAGACCCGGTGCGCGTCCTGCGCGTGGCGCGCTTCGCCGCCCGCTTCGGCTTCCGCATCGCCGACGAGACCCTGGCGCTGATGCGCACCATGGCGGAAAACGGCGAAATCGACGCGCTGGTGGCGGAACGGGTATGGCAGGAACTGGCGCGCGGCCTGATGGAAAAGACCCCGTCGCGGATGATCCTGGCGCTGCGCGAAAGCGGCGCGCTGGCGCGCCTCCTGCCGGAAGTGGAACGCCTGTTCGGCGTGCCCCAGCCGGAACGCTGGCACCCTGAGGTGGATACCGGCCTGCATACCCTGCTCGGTCTGGATTATTGCGCCGCCCACGAATACCCGCTGCCGGTGCGCTTCGCCGTGCTCGCACACGACCTCGGCAAGGGCGCCACGCCGCCGGAAGAATGGCCTCGCCACATCGCCCACGAACTGCGCAGCGCGGCGCTGCTCAAGCCGCTCTGCGAGCGCCTGCGCGTGCCCAACGATTGCCGCGAACTGGCGCAAGTGGTAGCGCGCTTCCACGGACTGCCGCACCGCGCCTGGGAATTGCGCCCGGAAACCATCCTGAAACTGCTGCTCGACAGCGACGCCCTGCGCCAGCCGCAACGCTTCGAACAATTCCTGCAAGCCTGCACCGCCGACTACTGCGGCCGCACCGGCTATGAAAACCTGCCGTTCCGCCAGGCCGACTACCTGCGCGAAGCCCTCCAAGCCGCCGCCGGCATCGACGCCGGCGCGGTCGCCAAGCAGGCCGGAAGCAATCCCCTGACCATCCGCGACAAGGTGCAGGAAGCGCGCCTGGAAGCGCTGATCCGCTGGCACGACGGCGCAACGCGCGAGTAAACAGCGAAGCCGAACTGGTCGATTACCTGGACTACCACTAGGAGATTTTCATGCGCATGCACACCCCGCCCCATCCCGGCGAGATACTGAAAGAGGATGTGCTCCCCGAACTGGGTCTGACCGTGGGGCAATTCGCCGCCCACCTGGGAATCTCGCGCCCCCACCTTTCCAAGGTGCTGAACGGACGCGCCGGCATCACGGCGGAAATGGACATCAAACTGTCCGAAGCACTCGGCCAGCCCCCGGGGCTGTGGCTCAGAATGCAAACCTCCTACGACCTCTGGCAGGCCGAACAACAACCGCGCCAGCCGGTGGTGCCGCTGCGGGCGGAGGCATAGGCGGAGAGAAGGAATGCGCAATCTGGTAGCGTCCACGAATACGCCTTCGGCTTTTTCCAGGTTACACTCGCCGAATTTTTAGGGGGAAAAATAGTCACATTTCAATCTGTCGAAGATGTATGGGGTACAAAATTCATAGTATTCTCAGTCCCCCTTCAAAATAGACCGCCCGTTTTCATGTCTTTGAAATCGACGCCTTACAACAACGACAAGCGTGGTGTCGTCATTGTTGATTCGGAGAAATTTCTTCAGCTATGGAGAAACGAGCCATATAGCATCCATCACGTTGAGGCTTACGGAACCCCCAAAACATGGCCGAATGATCACAAATATCAAGCAGCGGAAAAGGGTTTTTCTTTTGGATTCGACAACCCTGTACCACTAGCCTATGTATCCTATGGTGAGAGCACGAAAACTATTGTTACGCATAAATTCCTATGGTTCGGAAAAAATGAGCGCCGGGAACAATTCTCTTATGTGGGTTTTACGAATGGGATTACCAGAACAATTTGGTTGCTTGCCCATGGATGTAAGGCATTTCCAATAGAATGTGAAATGCCGGGTGCCAGGGAATTGCATAGAGTGGCATCAGCACCAGAAACTAATTTTTTCACTGTTGGCGAACTCACAAGCAAATATGGCGCGCATAAAATTTAGCATGAGTAGGATGTACTGAGGTACGAAGCGCATCAATCGCGAACGATGCAGTTCGTCCGGCATTCCAAGCCGGCCAACTTGCTGCCCTGCGCCCACAAACGCTAGGGGCAGTCCCAATATTCCGGCAATCACAAAACCCTCACCGCCGGCATGGCGCCAATATTGGCAGCCAGCTTTCCCAGCGATTTGTCGAAAGTGCAGAATCCGTCATCATCCGCGCTCATGGCAAGGTGCAGCGCATCCCCGAAATCCATGCCTTCCTCGAACCAGCGAACGGCGTAGCACAGCGCTTCGAATGCCTTGGGTTTGAAGTTGGGCAACCCCAGCAACAGGCGCAAGCCCTTGAGAATTTCTTCACGGTTGCAGCCGTTTGCCTTGAGCACCCAAACCAGTTCCAGCATCACGGTGGGCGGCGCGGTGTAGTCCTTGTCCTGGGCGAGCAAGGCGCTGGCTGCCTGCGTTTGCGCGGGATCGTCGTTGAGCAGATAACGCGCCAGGATGTTGGTATCGAGCGCGATCACGATTTGCTGGCCTCGTCCTTTTCGCGCAGCATTTCCGCTATCGCCCGATCCGTTTCTTCGTCGCTCAACCGCCGGCGTCCCGCTTTTGCCAGCGCGCCGGCGCCATCCTCAACCCGCGTTCGCGGGAAAACCGGAACCGGCAACAAGCGGATTTCATCGCCGTCGAATGAAACGATGAACTCGGTTCCCGCGCCCAAGTGACGGGATTCCCGCATTTCCTTGGGAATGACGATTTGCCCTTTGCTGGACAGCTTGACGGTTTCCATGGTTGCCCCCGAACCAGTAAGACAGGAAGTAAGGCCGCCCTATCTTAGCATGGTTCATGCGGCATGGGAGCTTGCGCCCCCACTCGGGTTTACCCCACCTTCGGCAGCCGCTCCAGCGCCGCCTTGATGGCCTCTTCGGGGTACTCGTAGTCTTCCAGCTTACCGCTGAAGTAGCTGTCGTAGGCCCCCATGTCGAAGTGGCCGTGGCCGGAGAGGTTGAAGAACAGCGTCTTCTTCTCGCCGCTCTCCTTGCAGCGCAGGGCTTCGTCGATGCAGGCGGCGATGGCGTGGTTGGATTCGGGGGCGGGGACGATGCCTTCGGCGCGGGCGAAGGTGACGCCGGCCTGGAAGGTGGTGAGCTGCGGCACCGCCACCGCTTCGATCAGTTTTTCGTGGTAGAGCTGCGACACCAGCGCCGAGTCGCCGTGGTAGCGCAGGCCGCCGGCATGGATGCCGGGCGGCATGAAGTCGTGGCCGAGGGTGTACATCAGCATCATCGGGGTGAGCTTGGCGGTGTCGCCGAAATCGTAGGCGTAGTGGCCGCGCGTCAGGGTCGGGCAGGAAGTCGGTTCGACCGCCACCAGGCGGACGTTCTTGCCCGCCGCCTTGTCGGCGAGGAAGGGGAAAGCCGCGCCGCCGAAGTTGGAGCCGCCGCCGCAGGGGGCGAAGATCA
Source organism: uncultured Sulfuricella sp. (assembly GCA_964505475.1). Classification (GTDB taxonomy): domain Bacteria; phylum Pseudomonadota; class Gammaproteobacteria; order Burkholderiales; family Sulfuricellaceae; genus JAGXQV01. Next base: position 44,884 of record CAZDIJ010000015.1, read on the forward strand.
TGTCCGGGTAGTCGCCAACTTTCTCGAACTGTTTCTTGGCTTCCAGGCCGATCACGGTCTGGTGCAGCAGCACGTGGTTGAGCACCGAGCCGAGCGCGTAATTGGTATCGGCGCGGGTGGCGGCGTCTTCCACCGCCTCGGAAATCGCCAGGCCGAGCGAGCCTTGGTTATCTGGATTTTCCGCCAGCGCGGCGCGCCCGGAATTGGTTTCCATGCTCGGGCTGGCGAACACTTCCGCGCCCCAGGTTTGCATCATCGAGCGGCGGTAGGGCTTCTGGCCGTAGCTTACCTTGACCATGTAGACCCGCACTTCCAGGCCGAACATCTGGCCGGCCAGCGCCATCGAGCAGCCCCACTGGCCGGCGCCGGTTTCGGTGGCGATGCGCTTGATGCCGGCCTCGGCATTGTAATAGGCCTGGGCGACGGAGGTGTTGACCTTGTGCGAACCCGCCGGTGAAACGCCTTCGTATTTGTAATAGATCTTCGCCGGGGTGCCGAGCGCGGCTTCCAGGCGGTGGGCGCGGAACATCGGCGAGGGGCGCCATAGTTGATAAATTTCGCGCACTTTCTGGGGAATCTCGATCCAGCGCTGGGCGGACATTTCCTGCTCGATCAGGCTCATCGGGAAGATGGCGGTCAGCGCATCCGGCCCGATCGGCTTGCCGTCCGGCCCGAGCGGCGGCGCCGGAGGATTGGGCATGTCGGCGACGACGTTGTACCAGTGGCGGGGAATTTCGGATTCGTCGAGCAGTATCTTGGTTTGCGGCATGGCGGGGTCTCCCTCGGGAAGCGTCGAAAATAAAGCGGCTATGATGTGCAGGACAACCCGCCAAGTCAACCGGCGGCGTCAAATCACCACGCGGGTATGGCCATATGCGCGATTCTTTGCTAACTTGTACAGCCGCCAAGCCAATCAAGGAATCAAATGCTCGTTAAGCTCACGCAAGCACTGTTGGGGCTGTTGCTGTTCGGCGGCGCCGCCCTTGCCGCCGACGATTACCGGGTCACCCACAGCGTTACGGCCAAGTTCGAGGATGTGCGCGACAATCTCGCCGACGCCATCACCAACCAGGGTCTGGTAATCAACAACATTTCCCACATCGGCGACATGCTGCTGCGCACCGGCAAGGATGTGGGCGACCGCGACCCGATCTTCCTCAAGGCGGAAATCTATGAGTTTTGCAGCGCGGTGGTGTCGCGCGAAAGCATGAAGGCCGACCCCCACTCCATCGTTTTCTGCCCCTACGGCATTGCGGTCTACGTCCTGCCAGACGAGCCTGGCAAGGTCTACATGTCCTACCGCAAGCCGATGGCCAGCGGCTCGCCGCAAGCGGAAAAAGCCCTGCACAGCCTGGAAAATCTCATGAACGGCATCGTCCGCGAGGCGATGGAGCCGTAGCAGCCCCCTCTCCCGCAGGCGGGAGAGGGTTGGGGTGAGGGAGTATCCATGCATGACCGCACTCTCCGAGTCCCTCATCCCCGGCACTTCTCCCGCCTGCGGGAGAAGGGGGCGCTTACCTTATTGATGCGGCCAGATTATGTTTGAACTTTTTTGCCTGCCAAACACCCCAGTGACGGCACTTCTCACTTCAAACTTCACCTGGCCGGATCAATAGTACGCTAGAGGCTTTCCGCTCACGGTTACAAAACATGGCGCTTGTCGCCGCGCACGAATCCCAGCAGCGGTTCCGCCAAGCCCTTGCCGAGGGCGACCACCTTGAACAGTTCGCCCATTTCCGCCGGACTCACCAGCTTTTGCGCCTGCGCGGCGAGCGGCAAGTAGGCGCTGGCATCCTCCGGCGCAAGGCGCCCGAGCAGATCGGTCAAGCCGCAGTTGAGCAGGAAATGCGCCTGGCTGGCGTAGCCGAGCAAATCCAGCCCCGCCTCGACGCCGCTACGCGCCACGGCGGAAAAATCCACGTGCGCGGTGATGTCCTGCAAGCCCGGCAGGATCAAGGGGTCGGCATGGGCATGGTGACGGTAGTGGCACATCAGCGTGCCGCCGTCGCGCTGCGGATGGTAGTACTCGCTCTCGCCGAAACCGTAGTCGATGAACAGCATTGCTCCCCGCTCCAGGCAGGCCGCCAGGCTAGCGATGAAACCGTTCGCCGCCGGGGCGATCTCGCTGACGTAGTCGATACCGAAATTTGCCGGCGGCAGACGCGCCGCGCACTGGTAAAGAGCACCCTCGGCGAGCGCCTGGTCGCGCCAGCAAAAGGCTTCGCCTTCCCATGCCACGCCGCGCCGGAATATTCCGCCATCGCGCCAGACGGCCAGTTCCACCGGCATCGCATCGAGCGCCTCGTTGCCGAGGATGACGCCGTTGAAGCTGGCGGGCAGCGCTTCCAGCCAGGATACCCGCGCCGCCAATCGCGGGGCGTGCTCCTCCAGCAACCGGCGCTGGCGCTGGCGCAAGTCCGCGCTCACCTCCAGGATCAGGTAGCGCGGCGGCGCAACGTCGAGCGCTTCCAGTTCCCGCAGCAGATCGAGCGCCAGCCGGCCAGAGCCGGCGCCGATTTCCAGGAGGTCGCCGCCCGTCGCCGCGAGGATTTGCGCCGCCTGGCGCGCCAGCGTCCGGCCGAACAGGGCGGAAATTTCCGGCGCGGTGACGAAATCCCCCGTCGCGCCGAACTTGTGCAGCCCGGCGCTGTAATAGCCCAGCCCCGGGGCGTACAGCGCCAGCTCCATGAAACGGGAAAAAGGCAGCCAACCGCCTTGCGCGGCGATTTCGCCGCGGAGCAGCGCGGCGACGTGCTCGCCGTGCCGCAAGGCTTCGTCGGACGGGGGGGGGAGTGATGGGGTCATGGCAAGTATGGTAAATTGCGGCGGGTAAGTTTAGTGGAGGTTGTCATGCAAGGCAAAGTCGTTCTCATCACAGGCGGGGCCAAACGGGTCGGTGCGGCCATCAGCCGCCGCCTGCACCGGGAAGGCGCGGCCATCGTGATCCACTACCGCTCCTCGGAAGGCGAGGCGCAAGCACTGGCCGCCGAACTCAACCGGCAGCGCCCGGATTCCGCCGCGCTGGTGCAGGGCGACCTGCTTGACGCCGCCGGCTATAGCCGCATCGTCGCCGATGCCGTGGCGCGTTTCGGCAAGCTCGACGTGCTGATCAACAACGCTTCCAGCTTCTACCCCACGGCGGTCGGCGAAATCACCGAGAAGGACTGGCGCGACCTGATCGGCACCAACCTCAAGGCGCCGCTGTTTCTCTCGCAGGCCGCCGCGCCGCAATTGCGCAAGCACCACGGCTGCATCGTCAACATCGCCGACATCCACGCCGAAAGGCCGATGAAAAGCTACGTGGTGTACAGCATCGCCAAGGCCGGCCTGGTGGCGCTCACCAAGTCGCTGGCGCATGAGTTGGGGCCGGAAGTGCGCGTCAACGCCATCGCCCCCGGCCCCATCGCCTGGCCGGAAGACGACCCCCAATTCGACGAACAGGAGCGCCGCCGCATCGTCGCCCACACCCTGCTGAAACGCGCCGGCGACCCCGACGACATCGCCCGCGCCGCGGTATACCTCATCAAGGACGCCCCCTACGTGACCGGCACCGTGCTGCCGGTGGACGGCGGTCGGAGCGCGAGTTTATGACCATGGAACCCGTCAAGCCGCCCCGCTCCCTGCTTTCCGCCGCCGGCAAGGCGATCGGCGATTACGCCATGATCCGCGACGGCGACCGGGTGCTGCTCGGCCTCTCCGGCGGCAAGGACAGCCTGTCGCTGCTGCATGTCCTGCTGGCTCTGCAAAAGAAAGCCCCGATCAAGTTCGATCTGGCGGCCTGCACCGTCGATCCGCAATCGCCGGATTTCGATCCCTCGCCGCTCAAGGGCTACATGGCAGAACTGGGGGTGCGCTATTTCTACGAAAGCCAGCCCATCGTCGAGCAGGCGGAAACCTCAATGCAGGGCGATTCCTTCTGCGCCTTCTGCTCGCGCCTGCGGCGCGGCATCCTCT
>CAZDIJ010000016.1:0-48192 GCA_964505475.1 uncultured Sulfuricella sp.
CCCCATCCCGGCCTTCCCCCGCAAGCAGGGGAAGGAGCGATAGCTGAGAATAGTTCATAGGCATATTGTTGTAATTGTTTTTGAATTGTGTAGAATATAAAACATGGATGTAGAGATTATAACGCCATGGATGGCGCTGGTGGTCAGCCTGCCCACCCGGAACACCGCCGCGCGCATGCGCTTGTGGCGCGCGCTCAAGGCGGGCGGGGGCGCTGCGTTGCGCGACGGCGTTTATCTGCTTCCTGCCGCGGGTGCGGCGGAAGAATTGCTGGCCGGGTTGGCGAGGGATGTCCTGGAAGGGGGCGGCAGTGCTTATCTGCTCGACGTGCGGGCGCGCGACGCGGCGCAGGAAGCGGAATTTCGCGCCCTGTTCGACCGCTCCGCGCAATTTGCCGGATTGGCCGGGGAAATCGCCCAACTGCGCGCCGCCTTGCCCGAGCGGGAAAGCGCCGCGGTGCGCAAGGCGTTGAAGTCCTTGCGCCGTGATTTCGACGCGCTGGCCGCCATCGACTTTTTTGCCGGCGCGGCGCAGGCGCAGGCCGAAGCCGCGCTGGACGATCTGGAGCAGGCTGCGCAGGCGCGCTATTCCCCCGGCGAGCCGCGCGCCGCCGTTGGGGAAATCGCCCGGCTGGCGCCGGCGGATTATCGGGGGCGGATTTGGGCGACCCGCCGCCGTCCGTGGGTGGACCGTATGGCGAGCGCCTGGCTGATCCGCCGCTTCATCGACCCGGCGGCCAGCTTCCTGTGGCTGGAAAAGCCGGAAGACTGTCCGGCCGGTGCGCTGGGCTTCGATTTCGACGGCGCCGCCTTTACCCACGTCGGCAACCGGGTGAGTTTCGAGGTGCTGCTGGCCAGCTTCGCCCTGGAAGGCGACGCCGCGCTGGGCAAGCTGGCGGCGCTGGTGCATTTTCTCGATGTCGGCGGCATCCCGGTGGCCGAGGCCGCCGGCGTGGAAACGCTGCTGGCCGGCCTGCGCAGCCGCAACGCGGACGACGGCGCGCTGCTGGACGAAGCCTCGCGGATTTTCGATTTGTTGTACACGGCTTACACTGAATAGGAGCGACCATGTCCGAAAACCTCACCCCTCCCTCACCCCCGACCCTCGGCGAGGCGCTCAAGTACTGGCTCAAGCTCGGCTTCATCAGCTTCGGCGGCCCCGCCGGGCAGATTTCCATGATGCACCAGGAACTGGTGGACAAGCGCCGCTGGATTTCCGAGCGGCGTTTTCTCCATGCGCTCAATTACTGCATGCTGCTGCCGGGGCCGGAGGCGATCCAGCTTGCCATCTACATCGGCTGGCTGCTGCATGGAACCCTGGGCGGCATCCTGGCCGGTTTCCTGTTCTTTCTCCCGGCGTTTTTCATTCTCTCCACACTGTCGTGGATCTACCTGGTGTTCGGCGACGTGCCGTCGGTGGCGGGGATCCTCTACGGCATCAAGCCGGCGGTGGTGGCCATCGTGGTGTTCGCCGCCTGGCGCATTGGTTCCAAGGCGCTCAAGAATGGCGTGCTGTGGGCGCTCGCGGCGGCGGCATTCGTCGCCATCTTCGCGCTCGACGTGCCGTTTCCGGCCATCGTTCTGGCGGCGGCGATACTCGGCTACCTCGGCGGGCGCATCGCCCCGGACAAGTTCAAGGCGGGCGGCGGCCACGGCGCTGCCGGCAAATCCCACGGCGCGGCGCTGATCGACGACGATACGCCGCCGCCGCCCCACGCCCGCTTCACCTGGGCGCGCTTGCTGGCCTTCGGCGCGGTGGGCGTGGCCGTCTGGATGGCGGCCATGGGGCTGCTGATCGCGGCGTTCGGCTGGGAAAGCACGCTCACCCAGATGGGCTGGTTCTTCACCAAGGCCGCGCTGCTGACCTTCGGCGGCGCCTACGCGGTGCTGCCCTACGTCTATCAGGGCGGGGTGGAGCATTACGGCTGGCTTACCGGCACCCAGATGATCGACGGCCTGGCGCTGGGCGAAACCACGCCGGGTCCGCTCATCATGGTGGTCACCTACGTCGGCTATCTCGGCGCCTGGACCAAGCAGGTATTCGGCGCCGATTCGCTGGTGCTGGCAGGCTGGGCCGGGGCGGCGGCGGCGACCTTCTTCACCTTCCTGCCGTCGTTTCTGTTCATCCTGATCGGCGGTCCGCTGATCGAGTCCACCCACGGCGATCTCAAGTTCACCGCCCCGCTTACCGGCATCACCGCCGCCGTGGTGGGTGTGATCCTCAATCTGGCGGTGTTTTTCGCCTACCATACCCTGTGGCCGCATGCCTCGGCGCAAGCCGCGTTCGGCGGCGGTTTTGAATGGTTTTCGGCGCTGCTGGGCATCGCCGCCTTTCTTGCCCTGTGGAAATACAAGATCGACATCATGAAAGTGATCGGCGCCTGCGCGCTGATCGGACTGATTTTTACAACAATTTTTTGAGGAAACAGCCATGCCGCAAACCGAGAAACACCAACAAATCAGCACATCCAGAACAGGTAAGGATTATGGTGAGCTGCACTGCTGGATCAATGATTCCGAACAGCAGCTTGCTCGTCACGATGTTACCCAGGCATGGAAATTCATCCCCGAAATAACGGAACGGTTCGGCGAAGAAGCCGTGGGTGAGTATTTTGAGCATTTGCGAATTGATATGGAGATGAAATTTACCAATATATGGGGGGGAAGCACGGAAATTCGTGATTCTGCGCTGGAGTACTTCGGAATCATGAAGAAAACCGCATGAATGTCGAACTCGACGCATTCCTCCAACCGGATCTGAGTTTGTTGCGCGAGACGGGCATGGCGGATGAAGACATCAAGCATTCCGTTCGCGTTGCGAAGAAGGCCTTGGAGATTGCGCGGCGGGTTGCCGCAGCCAGCGGCGCATCGTTAGACATGGAGCTGATCGGGCGCGGCGCGTTGCTCCACGACCTAGGCAAGGCGCGCAGCCACGCCATCGGGCATGGAGAAATCGGCGCCAAAATGGGCAGGGAGTTGGGGCTTCCGCAAGCCGTGACAGACATCATGGAAAAGCATATCCGTGGCGGCATGAGCGCCGCCGAGGCGGCGGAACTGGGGCTGCCGCCCAAGGACTATACGCTGCATAGCCTGGAAGAGCGTATTGTCATCTACGCCGACCGGCTGGTCGATATTATTTGGGACGGCATCGCGGAGATCGCTGCCGAGAAGGAGGCGGAGGCGCTTTTTGCCGATGTGTTGGAACGCCATGTTCAATACGGCAAAAATGCTCCGACATTGCAGCGCTATCTTCGTTATCACGCCGAAATACAGGGACTGATGGGCTGTCCCGCAATGCCGCGCCCTGTTTTATGAATTCCCCCATCCCGGCCTTCCCCCGCATACCCGCCCGCCTAACGGCTTGGGCGCAAGAGCGAGGGAAGGAGCAAACCCACCCCGCTTGAGTGGTTGTGGATGAGTTTTACAAGACAATGTTGTAGATAATCCGTGAGCGTCCGTGTTCATCCGTGGCCGAACGGTTTTTTCCAACATGAATCAAGCCCGGAAATTTCATGAATTGCCGTGATGATCGCGCAGGATTTTGTTTTGTAGGGGGATTTTGTGAAGGAGTGGCGTAGTTGCTCATACGCCCGACTGAACAAAATTTCCATGCGAAACAAAAGACCAGCGAGGGCACGGTGAATTCATGAAATATCCGGGCAAGATCGGCAACCGCCGCAAAGGAGCCGCTCCATATGAAATGGGTCACCCGCGAACGCCCCAAGATCGACCGCATCGCCTGTCCTTGGCTGGTGGCGCGCTTCATCGACGAAGCACCGGAGTTTCTTTATGTCCCCGCCGGGGAGGTGATGAAAACCGCCGCCGATGCCGGCGCGATTCCATACGACGTGGCCGGGGTGGAACTCGGCCACCATGGCGAGCGGTGCAGTTTCGATGCCTTTATCGAGAAATACCGGCTCGACGATCCGGGACTCGCCAGGCTTGCCAAGATCGTCCGCGCCGCCGACACCGGCCGGCCGGAATTGGCCAAGGAGGCAGCGGGGCTGAAAGCGATCTCCCAGGGATTGTCGCTCAACTTCGCCGACGACCACGAAATGCTCGAACATGGCATGGCGGTATACGACGCGCTCTACGCCTATTGCGCGGAGACGCCGTTGCAAAAGGCGGGGCGGTTTTTCAGGCAGGTGATTTCACGATGACCTGATTTCCTCCCTCCGCCAGGGAGAGGGACACGCCATGCTCCGCGACCGTCGTCTGATCTATACCGCCGCCTTTCTGCGCGCCGCCGCCACCGGCATGATGGGGGTGCTGCTGGGAATTTACCTGGCGCGGCTGGACTTTGCGCCCGCCGCCATCGGGCTGGTCATCGGCGCGGGGCTGGCGGGCGCTGCTGCGGCTGCGCTGCTGGCGACCTTCGCGGCGGATGGCTGGGGGCGGCGGCGCATGCTGCTGGTTATCGGCTTGCTGTCGGCGGGCGGCGGGGTGGCCGCCGCGCTCTCCTCCGATGTCACGGTGATGCTGCTCGCGGCGTTCGCTGGCATGCTCAACGGCCAGGGGCGCGACCGCGGCGCGGCGCTGGTGCTGGAGCAGGCCATGCTGCCGGCCACCGGGGGCGACGCCGAACGCACCGGGGCGTTCGCCTGGTATAACCTGCTACAGGACATCGGCCACGCGCTCGGCGGGCTGCTGGTTTTCGTTCCGGCGGCGGCGCGCGCCTGGGGCGGGGCTGGCGAGATCGCTTCGTTGCGCCTGGCGGTATTGCTGTATGCCTTGCTGCTGCTGGCCGCGGTACTGCCGTATCTGTTCCTGTCGCGGCGTGTGGAGGCGCCGCCGCCGCGTCCGCGGCTCAAGCTCGCGCCACGGAGCCGCGGCGTGCTGTGGAAAATTTCCGCCCTATTCGCCATCGACAGCATTGCCGGCGGCTTTCTCGGCAGCGCCCTGCTTTCATATTTCTTCTACGAGCGCTTCGGCGTGGGCGAGGGTGTGATCGCCCTGCTGTTCTTCGCCGCGCGTCTCGCCAATGCCGCCTCGCATCTCGGCGCGGCGTGGCTTGCCCGGCGCATCGGGCTGGTGAACGCCATGGTGTTCACCCATATCCCATCCAGCCTGCTGCTCGCCAGCGTGGCGTTCGCCCCGGATTTCCAGGTGGCCGCGCTGTTGTTCCTGTTGCGCGAGAGCCTGGTGGAAATGGATGTGCCGACGCGCCAGTCCTACGTGATGGCGATGGTGCGTCCCGAGGAGCGCACCTTCGCTTCCGGGGTGACGCATCTGGTGCGGCTGGGCGGCTGGGCTGTGGCGCCGGGATTTGCCGGCTTGATGATGCAGGGGCTTTCCCTGGGCGCGCCTTTGTTCATCGGCGCCGGGATGAAAATCGCCTATGATCTGCTGCTGTGGCGCGCCTTCAAACGGCTCAGGCCGCCGGAGGAAGAGGGGTGAGCCTGTCTCGCCGGGGCGCCCTAATTGCCGGCATCCATCCGCACTCCCATGAAAAATGCCCCTTCCGGGGCATTTTTCAGAGATTTCCCGCTCAGGCGGCCTTGGGGACGATGGGATAGAACTGGTCGCTCGATGCCGCGTTGCCCAGGCGCTGATAAATTGCCGCGATGGCCTGGTCTTCGGTGGCGAAGATGTTGTCCTGGCCGATCAGATTGAACAGGCCGGTGGCGCGCATCACGTCCAGAACCTGCTTCTTCAGGCCGGAAAAGACGATTTGCACGCCCACGCCGTGCAGCCGTTCCGCCAGGTGATGCACCACCTCCTCGCCGGAGGCGTCGAGATGGTTGATGGCGTCGCCGACCACCAGCAGGTACTTGGCGTCGGGCTTGTTGGCCACCGCTTCCAGCACGTTGTCCTCGAAAAACGAAACATTGGCGAAATACAGCGAGCCGTCGAAGCGCATGGCGATGATGTGCGGGCTGGTGGGGATGTCCGGATTGACCTTGACATCGCGCAGGGTGCCGTCCCTGTAGCGCCCCAGTTGCGCCACGCGCGGCTTCATGGTGCGGTGGAGGTGCAGCACGATGGCCAGCGCCGCGCCCACCATGATGCCCTTGTCCAGGTGCGGCGCCGCCACCAGGGTGACGACGAAGGTGGTGAGGGCGACGATGCCGTCCGCCTTGCTGGCCTGCCAGGTATGCTTGAGCGCCTTGGGCGTAATCAGGCCGGTGACGGCCAGCAGGATGATGACCGCCAGCACGGCCTTGGGCAGATGGTAGAGATAGGGCGTCAGGAACAGCAGGGTGACCACCACGAACAGGCCGTTGAACACCATGGCGAAGCCGGTCTTGGCGCCGGCCTGGAGGTTGATCGCCGACCCGGTGAAGGAGCCGCATGCCGGATAGGCCTGAAAGAACGCCCCGCCGATGTTGGCGATGCCCTGGCCGAGGAGTTCCTGGTTGGGGTCGAGGCGCTGCTTGGACTGCGCCGCCATGGCCTTGGCCATGGAGATGGATTCCATGAAGGCCACCAGGGCGATCACCAACGCCGCCGTGAGCAGCGACATGATGGCGTCGAGGCTTAGGGACGGTATGCGGAGCGAGGGCAGCCCCTCGGGAATCTTGCCGACCACGTCGCCGCCGCCGATCATGCGAATTTCGTCTTTCTCGATTTTCTTGATGTGCCAACTGCGGCCATCGGTTTCCGTTCCCGCCGGCACCGTTCCCTCGACGTAGAGGGTGGCGGACTGGTCTTCCGACGCCTTGGCGCGCTCGAAACGCAGGAGGCGGATATGGTGCAGGCGCGTCTTGTTCTGGGTTTCCAGGGCGGCCGCGTCGAGTTTCGCCAAATCTATCTGGTGGCGCAAATCCGTCGCGCCGCGCTGGTCATGCGCTTTTTCGGCGGCGCGCAACTGGCCGGACTTGGCGGTGATGTCGGTCATTATCGCGTTGATCTGCGCCTCGGCGGTGGAATAATCGCTCACCAGTTGGCGCGCGGCGGGGTCGGCGATGAGGTCTGGCGTACCCTTGGTCTTGTGCTCGAACCCGACGGCGATGCTGACGATGATGGTGATGACCACCGCGATCAGCACGCTGGGCTTGGCAAGCGCCTTGAATTTCTTCAGCGCCAGCATCAGCGCCAGGGCGAAGACCGACATCGCCAGGGTGGGCAGATGGGTCAGCGGCAGATAACCGAGCATTTCCCAGATGTCCTTGAGAAAGGAATCGCTGCGCCCCTTGGGGATGCCCAGCAGCATGTCGAGCTGGGACAGGGCGATGATGATCGCCGCCGCATTCATGAAACCGAGAATCACCGGGTGCGAAACGAAATTGACGATGGTGCCGAGCTTGATCGCGCCAAGGGCGAACTGCATGATGCCGACCATCAGGGTCAGCAGCAGCGCCAAACCGATGTAATCGTCGGTGAAGGGCACCGCCAAGGGCGTGACGGCGGCGGCGGTCATCAGCGACACGATCGCCACCGGACCCGTCGCCAGTTGCCGCGAGGACCCCCACAGCGCCCCCAGGATGGCCGGAACGAATGCCGTGTACAGGCCGAAATAAAGCGGCAGGCCGGAAAGCTGGGCGTAGGCCATGGCCTTGGGCACCAGCACCAGACCGCCGGTGATGCCGGCGATCAGATCGCCGCGCAGGATGGTGGTGTTGAGCGGAAACCACGACAAAAAGGGAAAAAAACGCAACAGCCACTTGTTGGTAATCATGGAAAGGCCTTAAGTTGATCCCTGAAATATCCGCAGCGTTGCAATGTGAAATGGTGGCGCTACGAAATGTAGCAACGGATTATATCGTCAGCCTTGCCCCGCATCCCAACGAAATAATTTATGGGTCTATTGCAATTTTTTTATAAGCCTCTGTCATGGCAGGGGAAATTTTGGAAGGGAAAAGGCGTGGTGAAGCGGCTGGCCTCGGTCGTTGCGGTTTTTGCGGCAGCCCCTTTGAAGCTGTTTTAAAAAACATGCCTCTAAACTATTCTCAGCAAACGCTCCCTCCCTTGCGCGCATAGCGCGCGGGGGAGGGTTGGGGTGGGGGCGTTTGCCCGCATGGCCGCCGCCGTTTGCCCCCATCCCGGCCTTCCCCCGCGAGCAGGGGAAGGAGCGATAGCTGAGAATAGTTTAGAGGCATATTAAAAAACATGCCTATGAACAATATTCAGGATGTTGCCTTGCATCCCATGTGCCCTCATCCCCGCCCCTTCTCCCGCCTGCGGGAGAGGGGTTGGGGTGAGGGCGCCTGAAAATTATTCATAGGCATATTAAAAAATGTCATCCACAACCACTCAAGCGGGGTTGGTTTTCTCGTTCCCTCGCTCTTGCGCCCAAGCCGTTAGGCTGTCGGGTATGCGGGGGAAGGAACTGGCGCGGGGGAATTCATAAAACAGCCCGTTACAAAAACCGGTCGAGCAGCTTGCGGCTGGTTTTGTCCAGCGTATTGAGGTCGCGGATCAGGAAGTGGATGCCGTTGCTGTCGGCGATCAGCAGGGAGGCGGCGTTGAGGCGGCGGATGTCTTCCTCGCCCTTGAGCACCAGGGCGGCGTCGCCGCGGTCGGTTTCGATTTGCCAGGTGCTGGGGGTGGAGAAGCTGGAGACCGCGCGGATATGGCGGATTTCCGGCATGAATTCGCGGCTCGCCAGTTCTTCTTCGAGCAGGGTGCGGGTGGCTTCCGGCAAGTCTTCCAGGCGGTCTATCCAGGCCAGTTCGTGGCCCTCCGCGCTCATCAGGGCGATGCCTTCGGCGGGGGCGGCGATGGGGAAGGCGCGCACCGGCGCCACCTCTTCGTGAAGCGTGCCGTCCGCCGCGGCGAATACCAGCTTGCCAAAAGGGTTGCGGGTCAGTTGGAAGTCCGGCGTCCGGTTCATGGGTTTTTCTCCCCGGCGGGTTTGATTGCGCTTGGCGCGGCGCTGACGAGGTCGTCCGGGTCGGTGTCGACGTTGCGCGCCTGCGCCTGGTAGAGGCGGTGGTACACGCCGCCGCGCGCCATCAGTTCGACGTGGTTGCCGACTTCGACGACTTGGCCGCGGTCGAGCACCACCAGCCGGTCGGCGCGGCGCAGGGTGGAAAGGCGGTGGGCGATGGCGATGGTGGTGCGTCCCTGCACCAGGTTGTCGAGGGCTTTCTGGATTTCCTTTTCGGTTTCGGTATCCACCGATGAGGTGGCTTCGTCGAGGATCAGGATGCGCGGGTCGATCAGCAGGGCGCGGGCGATCGAGATGCGCTGGCGTTCGCCGCCAGACAGCCCTTGGCCGCGTTCGCCCACCAGGGAGTCATAGCCGTGCGGCAGGCGCAGGATGAATTCGTGGGCGTGGGCGGCGCGCGCGGCGGCGACGATTTCCTCGCGGCTGGCGTCGGGTTTGCCATAGGCGATGTTTTCGGCGATGGTGCCGAAGAACAGGAAGGGTTCCTGCAAGACCAGGCCGATGTGGCGCCGGTATTCGGCCACCGGCAGGGAGCGGATGTCCACCCCGTCGACGCGGATCGAGCCTTCGGTGACGTCGTAGAAGCGGCAGATCAGGTTGACCAGGGTGCTTTTGCCCGAGCCGCTATGCCCCACCAGGCCGATCATTTCGCCGGGGGCGATGGTCAGGTCTACGCCCCGGGTCACGGTGCGGTTGCCATAGCGGAAGCCGGCGCCGCGCAATTCGATCTGGCCGGTCAGTTTGGGCAGGTGCACCGGCTTGGCCGGTTCGGGCACGCTGGAAACGTGGTCGAGAATGTCGAAGATGCGCTTGGCGCCGGCGGCGGCTTTCTGCGTCACCGAGACGATGCGGCTCATCGAATCGAGGCGCATGTAGAAGCGGCTGATGTAGGCGAGGAAGGCGGTGAGCACGCCCACCGTGATTTCGTTGCGCGACACCTGCCAGATGCCGAAAGCCCATACCACCAGCAGGCCGATTTCGGTGAGCAGGGTGACGGTGGGGGTGAACAGCGACCAGGTTTTGTTGAGGCGGTCGTTGATCGCCAGGTTGTGGCGGTTGGCTTCGCGGAAGCGCGCCGCCTCGCGCTGTTCCTGGGCGAAGGCCTTGACCACGCGGATGCCGGGGATGGTGTCGGCGAGCACGTTGGTCACTTCGGCCCACACCCGGTCGACCTTCTCGAAGCCGGTGCGCAGCTTGTCGCGCACCACGTGGATCATCCAGGCGATGAGCGGCAGCGGCAGCAGGGTCACCAGCGCCAGCCAGGGGTTGATGGAGAACAGGATCGCCGCGGTCATGGCGATCATCAGCACGTCGGTGGCGAAATCCAGCAAATGCAGGGAGAGGAAGACGTTGATGCGGTCGGTTTCCGAGCCGATGCGCGCCATCAGATCGCCGGTGCGCTTGCCGCCGAAATATTCCAGCGACAGCCGCAGCAGGTGTTCGTAGGTGGCGGTGCGCAGGTCGGCGCCGATGCGTTCGGAAACCAGCGCCAGAACGTAGGTGCGCGCCCAGCCCAGCAGCCAGGCCAGCGTGGCGGAACCGAACAGGCCGGCGAGCAGCAGCATGACCAGGCCGGTGTCGATGGGGGCGCCGTTCTGATAGGGGATCAGCACCTTGTCCATCAAGGGCATGGTCAGGTAGGGCGGCACCAGGGTGGCGGCGGTGGAAGCCAGGGTCAGCAGGAAGCCGGCCAGCAGCGGCTTGCGGTAGGGTTTGGCGAAGCGCCACAGGCGGAACAGCGTCCAGGTCGAGGGCGGAGCATGACTTTCCCTGGAACACACCGGGCATTCGTCCTGTCCCGCTTCGAGCGATGCCTTGCAGTGGGGGCAGGCGGCCGCGTCGCGGCGGGCGGCGGGGCTGCCGGAAAGGTGGCCGTCCAGTTGGCGCTCGAACTGCTCGATCAGGCGCTGCGCGGCGATGTTGTGGCCAAGAGTGTGGCGCCAGCAGGCGAGCCGTTCCGTGTCGTCGCGCAGTTCCAGGGTGCCGACCCCGGCATGATCGTGATGCTTGAGTGCCAGCCCCTCGCGGTAGCGCCACTCGCTCCAGGCGCCGTCATCGGGGTTTCTGCCCAGCAGCCGCCGGTCGGTCAGCACCAGCGGGCATGGAGTAAAACGCAGGCGGGTGTCGAGGTCGGCTTCCAGCCAGGCCAGGATTTCCTCCGAATCTTCCAGTTGTCTTGCGATTTCGCTGCGCCAGGGTTCCGGTGGAGGTGGCGCGGGGGAGGGGGAAGCTGTCGTCATGGCGGTGAAATTTTCGAGTCTCGGCGGCAAGATTACAGGATAGGCCGGGGGCGGGGCAAGGAATCCCGGCGATAGCGTAAATTTGGCGTTTTATCGAGGCCTCCCGGTAAACCGATGGCGTTCTGTAGCGTTAAAAGGATTTTTCAGGCCGTTTTTTAGCGGCCTATGTTTTGCCAACCTTTTAATGTTTTGATACGGAACGGATGAATGGAATTTCTCGATGTCGTTTCTCTGCGTGGGCCGAATGTCTGGACGTATCGCCCGGTTCTCGAGGCGTGGGTGGACATCGGAGTTCTTGAAGATTCCCCCTCCAACACCATCCCGGGTTTTTACGAGCGCCTCTCGGCGTGGCTGCCCTCGCTGATCGAACACCGTTGCAGCTACGAGGAGCGCGGCGGTTTCCTGCGCCGCGTCCAGGAAGGCACATGGCCGGGGCATATCCTGGAGCACGTCACCCTGGAGCTGCAAAATCTCGCCGGCTTGCCGGGCGGCTTCGGCAAGGCGCGCGAAACCTCGAAGCGCGGCGTGTACAAGGTCGTCGTGCGCGCCTGGCACGAGCCGGTCACCCGCGCCTGCCTGAATGCCGCGCGCGATCTGGTGATGGCGGCGATCGAGGACAAGCCCTTCGATACCGCCGCCACGGTCGAATCGCTGCGCGATTTGGCCGATTCCCTTTGTCTCGGCCCCAGCACGGCGTGCATCGTCGATGCGGCGGATGACCGCGACATTCCTTCGATCCGCCTGACCGCCGGCAATTTGGTGCAGCTCGGCTACGGCGCCGCCCAGCACCGCATCTGGACGGCCGAGACCGAGCGCACCGGCGCCATCGCCGAGAACATTTCCCGCGACAAGGATTTGACCAAGAGCCTGCTGCAATCCTGCGGCGTGCCGGTTCCCGAGGGGCGCATGGTCGACGACCCGGCGGATGCCTGGGAAGCCGCCGAGGACATCGGCGTGCCAGTGGTGGTCAAGCCCTACGACGGCAACCACGGGCGCGGGGTTTTCACCAACCTGATGACCCGCGAGGAAGTCGAGGCCGCTTTCAAGGTGGCGATCGAGGAAGGCAGCGGGGTGATCGTCGAACGCTTCGTGCGCGGCAATGAACATCGCCTGCTGGTGGTGGACGGGAAAGTCGTTGCGGTGGCGCGGGGCGAGGCGGCGTCGGTGGTCGGCGACGGCAGTTCGACGATCGACCGGCTCATCGAAATCCAGCTCAACAGCGATCCGCGCCGCGGCACCACCGAGGATTACCCGCTTAATTTTGTGCGCATCGACTCGGCGGCTCGGCTTGAATTGACGCGCCAGGGCTTTATCGCCGAATCGGTTCCGCCCGCCGGCGTCGAGGTGCTGGTGCAGCGCAACGGCAACGTCGCCTTCGACGTGACCGACCGTCTCCATCCCGATGTCGCGGCTTGCGCCGCTTTGGCCGCCCGCGTGGTGGGGCTGGACATCGCCGGAATCGACCTGGTGGCCGAGGACATTTCGCGCCCCCTCGAAGAGCAGGGCGGCGCCATTGTCGAAGTGAACGCCGGGCCGGGGCTGCTGATGCATCTCAAGCCGGCGGACGGCGAGCCGCGTCCCGTCGGCCGCGCCATCGTCGATAGCCTGTTTCCGCAGGGCGAAAGCGGCCGCATCCCCCTCGTCGGGGTTACCGGAACCCGGGGCGCCGGCATGGTGGCGCGGCTGGTGGCGCACTTGCTGCAACTGGGCGGGAAATACGTCGGCCTGGCGTGCGGCGACGGGCTTTATCTCAACCGCCGGCAAGTCGAAAAGGGCGACTGCGCCCATTGGGAAGCCGCCCACAAGGTGCTGCTCAACCGCGCCGTCGAGGCGGCGGTGATCGAGAACGGCTGCGAGGCGATTCTGCGCGAGGGGCTGGCCTACGACCGCTGCCAGATCGGCGTCGTCACCAATATCGACGCCGTCCGCCATTTCGGCAAATGCGACGTGGAAACGCCCGAACAGGTTTACAACGCCATGCGCACCCAGGTGGACGTGGTGCTTTCCGGTGGCGCGGCGGTGCTCAATGCCGCCGACCCGCTGGTGGCGAAAATGGCGCCGCTGTGCGACGGCGAGGTGGTCTTCTTCGGCCTCGACCCACTCTCGCCGGTGATCGCCGAACACTTGGAGCAGGGCAGACGCGCGGTATTCGTGCGTGACGGCAAGATCACGCTGGCCGGCGGCAAAGGGGAAGCCGATACGGTGGAGCTGGCGTGCATGGAGTTGTCGTGCATTGCGCCGGGCGGCGGCAAAAACGCCGATTCGCGGATCGAGGATGTGCTGGCGGCGGTTGCCACGGCTTGGGCGCTCGGCATTTCTCCGGAATTGATTTGCGCCGGAGTCGCGGCGTTCGATTTCGGCGGCGAAGCCGCGCGATAAGACAAAACAGGGAAGATATTCATGGAAGTATCACGCATCAGGGCGCTGCGCGGCCCCAATTTGTGGGGGCGGCACACCGCCATAGAGGCCATCGTGTCCTGTTCCGCTGAGGAACGCTCCATCGGCGACATGCCAGGGTTCGAAGCCCGGCTGCGCGCGCGCTTTCCCGAAATCGGGGTGCTACGGCCGATCGGCCACGTGGGCGACATCTCGGCCGCCCATGCCCTCGCCTATGCCGCCTTGGGCTTGCAGGCGCAGGCGGGCTGCCCGGTCACCTTTGCCCACACGGTGGGTACGGTCGAGGCGGGGGTTTACCAGGTCGTTGTCGAATACACCGAGGAGACGGTCGGACGCTTGGCGTTCGAGATTGCCGGGACATTGTGCCGCGCCGCCGCCGACGATGCGCCGTTCGATCTGGCAGGCGCCCTGTCGCGCTTGCGCGAACTCGACGAGGACATGCGCCTGGGTCCCAGCACCGGCGCCATCGTCCAGGTGGCGCTGGCGCGTGGCATCCCTTACCGGCGTCTGACGGAGGGGAGTATGGTGCAGTTCGGCTGGGGCAGCCGGCAGCGGCGCATCCAGGCGGCCGAAACCGACCGCACCAGCGCCATCGCCGAATCCATCGCCCAGGACAAGGATCTGACGAAAAAACTGCTCGATGCCGCCGGGGTGCCGGTGCCCGTCGGCCGCGCCGTGTCGGATGCGGAGGAGGCCTGGGCGGCCGCCTGCGCCATCGGCCTGCCGGTGGTGGTCAAGCCGCAGGACGGCAACCAGGGCAAGGGGGTGACGGTCAATATCGCCAACCGCGAGCATTTCATGGTGGCTTACGCCGCAGCGGCGGAGATTAGTTCCGATGTCCTGGTCGAGCGCTTTATTCCCGGTTACGACCACCGCCTGCTGGTGGTCGGCAAGCGGCTCATCGCCGCCGCCCGCCGCGATCCCCCGCATGTGATCGGCGACGGCGTGCATAGCGTGCGCGAGCTGGTCGAGCTGGTCAACAGCGATCCGCGCCGCGGCGAGGGGCATGCGACCTCTCTGACCAAGATCCGTTTCGACGAGATTGCCATGGCGCGTCTCGCCGTCCAGGGATTGCGCGATGATTCGGTGCCGCCGGTGGGCGCGCGCGTGATCTTGCGCAACAACGCCAACCTGAGCACCGGCGGCACGGCGACCGACGTTACCGACGACGTGCATCCCGAACTGGCCGCCCGCGCGGTGGAAGCCGCGCAAATGATCGGGCTGGATATCTGTGGCGTGGACGTGGTGTGCGAGAGCGTGCTCAAGCCCCTCGAAGAGCAGGGTGGCGGCATCGTCGAGGTCAATGCCGCGCCCGGCCTGCGCATGCACCTGAATCCCTCGTTCGGCAAGGGGCGCGCGGTCGGCGAGGCGATCGTCTCCACCCTGTTCGGCGAGGGCGACGACGGACGCATTCCGCTGGTGGCGGTGTCCGGGACCAACGGCAAGACCACCACCGTGCGCCTGATCGCCCATATTCTAGGATGCAAGGGACTGCGCGTCGGCATGACCAATTCCGACGGCGTCTACATCGAAAAACGGCGCATCGACACCGGCGATTGCAGCGGCCCCAAGAGCGCCCGCACCGTGCTGTTGCATCCCGAAGTCGATGCCGCGGTGCTCGAAACCGCGCGCGGCGGCATTCTGCGCGAAGGGCTGGCGTTCGACCGCTGCGACGTGGCGGTGGTCACCAACATCGGCGTGGGCGACCATCTCGGCCTGAGCTACATCAGCACGGTCGAGGATCTCGCCGTGGTGAAGCGGGTCATCGTCGAAAATGTTTCTCCCAAGGGCATGGCGGTGCTCAACGCGGCGGATGCCATTGTCGCCGGGATGGCCGATTCCTGCCCGGGGGCGGTCACCTTCTTCGCCGCCGATCCCCATCATCCGCTCATGGCTACCCGCCGCGCCCAGGGGCTGCGCGTGATCTATGTGGACGGGGGCGAAATCGTGGCGTCGGAAGGAGCATTCGAGCAGCGCTTGCCGTTTGCCGGGATACCCCTCACGCGCAACGGCGCCATCGGCTTCCAGGTCGAGAACGCGATGGCCGCAATCGGCGCTGTCTGGGGCTTGGGGCTGGATTGGGAAATCATCCGCGCCGGTCTCGCCAGCTTCGTCAGCGACGCGCAAACCGCGCCGGGGCGCTTCAATTTGTTCGATTATCGGGGCGCCACCGTGATCGCCGACTACGGTCATAATCCCGACGCCGTCCAGGCGCTGGTGCGCGCCGTCGACGCCATGCCCTCCAAGCGCCGCTTCGTGGTCATCAGCGGCGCGGGCGACCGGCGCGACAGCGACATCCGCCAGCAAACCGAAATCCTTGGCGATGCCTTCGACGAGGTGATTCTTTATCAGGATCAATGCCAGCGCGGCCGCGCCGACGGCGAGGTGCTGTCCCTGCTGCGCCAGGGGCTGGAAAACGCCAAGCGCGCCAAGGCCGTCGAGGAGATACGCGGCGAATTCCTGGCGACCGACGCGGCCTTGGCGCGGCTGGCGCCCGGCGACCTATGCCTGATCCTGGTCGATCAGGTGGACGAGGCGCTGGCGCACATCGCCAAGCGCGTGGCGGAAGCCGGGTAGCGACCGCGGCGGGTGGATATGCGCCATCCGCCGTCCGTTTGTTACGACCGGAAGTACTGCCGAAGGGCTTGTGGGAATTGAAAAGATTTGGTCGGGGTGAGAGGATTCGAACCTCCGGCCTCTACGTCCCGAACGTAGCGCTCTACCAGGCTAAGCTACACCCCGAAATGACCTGCTGGACTTGCTAGAAACTTCGCGTGACTGCAAAGTCCGCCAATTGTAGCAAAGATTCCTTGTGTTTTGAATCCGGCAAGCGAGAAATCGCCGCACAGGCGATGTCTGCCTCACGGCGCGCTTGTTTGCGCACGTAATCGAGCGCGGCGGTTTCCTGGATGGCCTGCAAGACCTGCTGCATGTCGTCCAGGCCGCCTTCCTCGATGGCCTTGCGCACCGCCGCGGCCTGTCGGGCGTTGCCGTTGCGCATGGCGTAGATCAGCGGCAGGGTGGGTTTGCCCTCGGCGAGGTCATCGCCGACGTTCTTGCCGGTTTCGGCGTGGTCGCCGGAATAGTCGAGCACGTCGTCGATCAATTGGAAGGCCGTGCCCAGGCGCATGCCATAGGCCGCCATGGCGTCCTCGTCGGCGCGCGAGACGTTGCCGAGGATGGCGCCGAGACGGGTGGCGGCCTCGAACAGCTTGGCGGTCTTGTAGTGGATGACTTGCAGGTAGCGTGCTTCGTCGATGTCCGCGTCGTGGCAGTTGAGCAGTTGCAGGACTTCGCCCTCGGCGATGATGTTGGTGGCGTCGGCCATCACTTCCATCACGCGCAGGCTGTTCGCTCCCATCATCATCTGGAAGGCGCGCGAATAGAGGAAGTCGCCGACCAGCACGCTGGCGGCGTTGCCGAACAGGGTGTTGGCGGTGGCGCGGCCGCGGCGCAGCGAGGATTCGTCGACCACGTCGTCGTGCAGCAGGGTGGCGGTATGGATGAACTCGATCACCGCCGCCAGTTCCAGGTGCTGTTCGCCGCGGTAGTCGCAGGCGCCGGCGGAAAGTAGCACCAGCGCGGGGCGCAGGCGCTTGCCGCCGCTGTTGATGATGTATTCCGCTACCTGGTTGATCAGCACCACTTCGGAATGCAGGCGGCGGCGGATGACCTCGTCCACGGCGCGCATGTCCTGCTCGATGGGTGCTCTGATGCTATCTATAGACACGAAACGGCTCGGCAAAAAAGAGGGATGTTAGGAAGGAGCGGGATGCAGTGTCAAGCGTTTTGGCCACGGCATTTGTTTTTAAACTCTTTTTGTTTTGACTTGGGGTTTGTGCTTGTGTACAATCCAACCCCTTTCTTGTAGTCAATTTTTGGAGCTCAACATGTACGCGGTCATAAAAACCGGCGGGAAGCAGTACCGTGTGACCCCCGGCGAAAAACTTAAAGTAGAACAGATACCGGCAGACATCGGCAGCGAAATCGTACTGGATCAGGTATTGATGGTTGCGGATGGCGATGCCACGAAAGTGGGCACGCCGCTGGTGGCGGGTGCGACGGTGAAGGCGACGGTCGTCGCGCACGGTCGCGGCGACAAGATCAAGATTTTCAAGATGCGCCGCCGCAAGCACTACCGCAAAACCCAAGGTCATCGTCAGAATTTCACCGAAATCCGCATCGAAACGATCGCGGGTTAAGGTCAGGCAAGGAGCGAAGCAATGGCACATAAAAAAGCAGGCGGCAGTTCCCGTAACGGCCGCGATTCACATTCCAAGCGCCTCGGCGTGAAGCGCTACGGCGGCGAACTGATCCCCGCCGGCAGCATCATTCTGCGCCAGCGCGGCACCCAGATGCACGCGGGCGACAACGTCGGCATGGGCAAGGACCACACCTTGTTCGCCAAGATCGACGGCACGGTGGTTTTCTCCATCAAGGGGCCAAACAAGCACAAGGTGATCAGCATCGTTCCTGCCGCCTGAAACCGGCCGGTTCGCTGATTGCATAGCCCTATCCCACGATAGGGCTTTTTTTATTTTTCTGCGCCCCCTATGAAATTCATCGACGAAGCTCTTATCCAGGTCCACGCCGGCGACGGCGGCAACGGCGTTGCCAGTTTCCGCCGCGAGAAGTACATCCCCAAGGGTGGGCCGGACGGCGGTGACGGCGGACGCGGCGGCAGCATCTACGCGGTGGCCGACCGCAACCTCAACACCCTGATCGACTACCGCTACGCCCGCATCCACCGCGCCCAGCGCGGCGAAAACGGGCGCGGCAGCGACTGCTACGGTAAGGGCGGCGAAGACATGACCCTGCGTGTGCCGGTCGGCACGGTGATTACCGATACCGCCACCGGCCATGTCCTCGCCGACCTCGCCAGGGACGGCCAGAAAGCGCTGATCGCCAAGGGCGGCGAGGGCGGCCTCGGCAACCTCCATTTCAAGTCCAGCACCAACCGCGCCCCGCGCCAATGCACGCCGGGCACGCCGGGCGAGGACCGGGAGCTGCGCCTGGAATTGAAGGTGCTGGCCGATGTCGGTCTGCTGGGCATGCCCAACGCCGGCAAATCCACCTTCATCCGCGCGGTGTCGGCGGCCAAACCGAAGGTGGCGGACTATCCTTTCACTACTTTGCACCCTAATCTCGGCGTGGTGCGCGTCGGTCACGACCGCAGCTTCGTCATCGCCGACATTCCCGGCCTGATCGAGGGCGCCGCCGAGGGCGCCGGGCTGGGGCACCAGTTCCTCCGCCACCTGGCGCGCACCCGCTTGCTGCTGCACATCGTCGATGTCGCCCCGTTCGACGAAGCGGTGAATCCGGTCGAGGAAGCGCGCGCCATCGTCGAGGAACTGCGCAAATACGACGAAGGCTTGTACCGGAAAGAGCGCTGGCTGGTGCTGAACAAGATGGACATGGTCGCGGAAGACCTGCGCGCCGGGCTGCGCGAGGCCTTCCTGCACGGCTTCGGCTGGGAGGGCAAATCCTTTATCATCTCGGCCTTGAGCGGCGAGGGATGCAAGGAGTTGACCTACGCCATCATGGACTACCTGGATCAGCATCGCCCCGTTGCGGACGAAGAATCCCAGGAAGCCGAAATAGAACCGGAAGAGCCGGAAGAAACCACGGACTGAAGCATGGAATCGATTCTCGCCAAATCCAGGCGGCTGGTCGTCAAGGTCGGCAGCAGCCTGGTCACCAACAGCGGCGCCGGGCTGGATCACGACGCCATCGCCAACTGGGCGCGCCAGATCGCCCGCCTCAAGGAAATGGGACGCGAAGTGGTGCTGGTTTCCTCCGGCGCCGTTGCCGAAGGGATGCAGCGCCTCGGCTGGAAAAAGCGTCCCCATGCCGTGCATGCATTACAGGCCGCCGCCGCCGTCGGCCAGATGGGGCTGGTGCAGGTCTACGAATCGTGTTTCCGCCAGCACGGATTGCATACCGCGCAAATCCTCCTGACCCACGACGACCTCGCCGACCGCAAGCGCTATCTCAACGCCCGCTCGACCCTGCGCACTCTGCTCGACCTCAACGTCATTCCCATCATCAACGAGAACGACACCGTCGTCACCGATGAAATCCGCTTTGGCGACAACGACACCCTGGGCGCCCTGGTCACCAACCTGATCGAGGCCGACGCCCTGGTCATCCTCACCGACCAGAAGGGGCTGTACTCCGCCGACCCGCGCAAGAATCCCGATGCCGTCCTGATCGGGGAAGCTCGCGCCGGCGACCCGGAACTGGAAAAGATGGCCGGCGGCGCCGGCAGCGACATCGGGCGCGGCGGCATGCTCACCAAAATCCTCGCCGCCAAGCGCGCTGCGCGCAGCGGCGCCCACACCGTCATCGCCTGGGGGCGCGAATCCGATGCCCTGGTGCGGCTGGCGCAAGGCGAAGCCATCGGCACCCAGCTCACCGCCGGGCAAATGTCCACCGTGGCGCGCAAGCAATGGCTGGCCGATCACCTGCAAGTGCGCGGCACGCTGACCCTCGACGACGGCGCGGTCAAGGTCTTGCGCGGCGAAGGGAAAAGCCTGCTACCCATCGGCGTGACCGCCATGAGCGGCGCATTCGAGCGCGGCGAAGCGGTAACCTGCCTCGACATGCAAGGCCGCGAAATCGCGCGCGGACTGGTCAACTACAGCGCCGAGGAAGCGCGGAAAATCCTCCGCCGCCCCAGCGCGGAAATCGAAGCCATCCTCGGCTACGTTGACGAACCCGAACTGATCCATAGAGACAATTTGGTCTTGCTCTAGCAAGGCTAAATTGCAGTGCAGAACCGCCCTCTCCCTCCCCCGCCTGCGGGGGAGGCCGGGGTGGGGGCAAATTTCCACAGGCGACTCCATCAAGCGTTGTCGCCATGCCGAATTCGGCGTAGGCTAAAATTTCCAATCACCAGAAAGGATCGCCATGAAGCCCAGCCGCCCGCTGTTCCTGATCGCCGCGCTGTTTCCCGCAGCAGCGGCCTGCGCCGCACCCAACCTGAAAGACGGCATGTGGGAAATCACCGGCAAAATGGAAATGCCGGGCATGCCGATGGCTATTCCTCCAACCACCCACACCCAATGCCTGAGCAGCAAGGATGCGGTGCCGCAAAAGCCCGAAAAGAATCAGGACTGCAAGATGACTAGCCTGAAAACGGAAGGCGACAGCGTCGCCTGGGCGATGCAATGCCGTTCCGGGGAAACCGTGTTGGATAGCGCCGGCAAGGTTACTTACCGGGGTGACAGCATGAACGGAACCTTGACCATGAACGTCAAGGAATCCGCGCAAGGCGCCATGCAGATTACCTACCGCATGAGCGGGCGGCGGGTCGGCGAGTGCAAGTAAGGCCGGGGCTTACTCGGCTGGTTTGGCACGGTACAGCGGGTCGCGCTTGAAGCTTTCGATGGCGCGTTCGGGGGTGGCGACGGTCAAGCCGCCGGTACAGAAGAAGTCGTCGTAGAGGACGTGGTGCTGGCGGTTGCGGTTTTGGTAGGAGATGGCTTCCCACTTGGAAAAGCGCGCTTGCGACCAGGTGCCGTCGGCGCGGCCGAAGGCGTAGACTTTCTTTTCGTGGCTGGCGCAGCGCATTCCTTCAAAAGTCAGATTTTTCGCGCCCTGCGGTGATTTCACCAGCAAGGCGTAGCGCACCACGCCGTCGTCGCCGATTTTGATGGAGGCGGCGTCGACAAAGAACAGGTTGTCGGTGGTGGCGCTGACGTAAAACGGCAGCAGATTTTCGTCCTTGGGATAGGCGGGAAGCGCGTGCTGCAATTCTTTCCAGGGCTTTTCATTCTCGAATTCATAGTCACTTTTCCCCCAGTCGGCATGGACCAGGAGGGAGAAAAAGCACAGAGGCAGGGCGGCGGTTCTAAATGGAGTCATAAGGCGCCGTTCAGGAACCCAGCGTAGCCTGGATTTCCGCAAAGGTGCGGGCGACCTCGTGGGTGTGGATGTGGATGCCGAGCTGGCGCGCGGCCTGGGTCAGGGAGAAGATGCCGCGCACTTTTTGCGCGCCGGATTCCTCGTCCACCACCAGCGCGTGATGGCGACCGCTTTGCTTGAGGGTGGCGACGACGTTGCCGACCTTGGCCGAGGCGACATCGTCCATGTTCAACACTTCCAGTTTGTCGCGCGGGGTCATGATGTCCTTGACTTGGATGTCTTCCCGCGTGCCGCCGCTTTTCTGAATGAATTGCATGGGTTTCTCGCCGAGGATGTCGTTGGCGGTAATCAGTCCGGTCACGTTGTTCTGTTCATCTATCACCAACAGTAGGCGCACGCCGTGTTTTATCATGCGCCGCTTGGCGGTGTCGATGTCGCGGTCGGGAGGGATAAATACCGCCATGACTTTTTTCAGATCGGTCATGATGTCCGTGGCGGGAGAATTCATGGCGACCTTCTCCGGCAGCACTTGCGCGGGCTGGTGGAATGAGGCGGCGGTGCTCAGGGGGTGGTTGAAGAGTGGCGCGTATTCTTGCTGCATCGAATTCTCCGGGCTGGCTGGATTGTTTTTCGGATATGCATCCAAAGAGGTTTTCAATTAAATCGCGAGTTGATTATAATGGATTCCCATATCCTCAATGTGGATATACAACCATTTAATTTTCGAAGGAGAGAGTCATGCTGAAAGTGCTGTTCGGTTCGAGCATCGGGATCATGTCCGTCGTGACCGTGGTGGGCGCCATCATCGTGGTCGTGGGCTGGACCCTATATATGGTAAACAAGGGAAACAGGCACGAATAAGGCGGACTCAGCCATTCTTTCCCCTGCCGAGGAATGCCGCCAGTTCATTCAATGCCTGGCGGTATACCTCGCGCTTGAATTCAATCACGCTCTCCAGCGGAACCCAATAGTTGTGCCAGCGCCAGGCGTCAAATTCCGGGTGGCTGCTGGCGCGTAGCGAGACATCGCAATCGCGGCCGGTCAGCCGCAGCAGGAACCATATCTGTTTTTGTCCCTTGTAGCTGCCGCGCCACTCGCGCTTGACCCAGTGCTGCGGAACGTCGTAGCGCAGCCAGTCCTTGGTGCGTCCCAATATCTTGACATGATCGGGCTGTAACCCGACTTCTTCCGCCAGTTCGCGGTACATGGCCTGCTCCGGCGTTTCGCCGGCCTTGATGCCGCCTTGTGGGAACTGCCAGGAATGCTCCTTGATGCGCTTGCCCCAAAAAACTTCATTTTTTGCGTTGCAAATAATGATGCCGACGTTGGGGCGATAACCGTCACGGTCGATCACCTCAATCACCTCTAAATTCGTTAAGTTAGCGTGATTTTTTCACATTTTGCCGGGCTTTGAAAGCAGGGCGTTGATAATTGGCAATCCGCGCTGAGAATCCTTTTCCCGTTCCGGGTATTTTGCGCCGCTGGCGCGGCAATTTCTGGGGGCGGGAATCAGCGTGGCGAGTCGGCGGCCAGGCTGGTAGTAAGATATTCACCAAGTTTTTTGTCCATGGTCGTGATGTGATTGAGCAGCCAATTTCTCAGGAATTCCACCAGGTCGAGGGTGAAAACCGGTTCTCCCGCGTCAATCTGGCGCAACAGGTCGGCAATCTGCGCTTCCAGTTGTTGGTGGGCGAGCAGGTGGTTGGGGCTGTCGGGAAAGCTGCTTTTTTCCATCAGGCGTTCTTCATGGCGGAAGTGGCTGGCCGTGTCGCGGGCAATCCGCTGGAATTCCGTTTCGATCAGGGTCAGGCTGCTGCCTTGAAGCAAATCGTCGTGGAGTTCGTTGAGCAATCCGGCCAAGCGCATGTGTTCCGCGTCCATGGGGGAGTAGCCGGTTTCGTGGGAGGCGTTCCAGGCGATTAGCGTCATTATCCGTTTTCCCCTATCCACTCGCCTGTCCGTTTCGGCAGGGTCAGCTTGAATTCCGCGCCGTCGCCGCTGTTGCGCGCCTCGATGTTGCCGCTCATGTGTCCCATAATCATGCGCGACATGTAAAGCCCGATGCCGGTGCCTTTTTCCTTGGTGGTGAAGTAGGGATCGAAAATTTTCGGCAACGCTTCTTCCGGGATGCCGCCGGCGTTGTCGCGGACGGTTACCCAGGCCTGGGCGTCGTCCTGCTCCAGCGTAATGTCGATTTTTCCGGGGGCGATTTCCTTTTCCAGGATGGCGTCCTTGGCATTGCTCAGGGTATTGAGCAGCACCTGCGAAAACTCGTTGGCGTAGCCGTGCGCCTCGATCGACTCGTCGCCGTGAAAGGCGATTTCGATATTGTTGGCGAGAAAGCTGGCATGCACCAGCTTGAGTGTTTCGCGGACAGCCTTATCCAGACTGAACGGTCGGGGTTTTTTGTTGGGCTTGAAGAAATTGCGGAAATCGTCGATGGTGCAGGACATTTTCTCGATCAGCCGTTCCGCGTCGTGCAGGGATTTATCCAGGCTTTCCTTGTTCAGTTCGCCGTATTCGAAATCGTCCTTGATGTTGCAGTGCAAGAGCGCCAGGGCGTTGAGCGGCTGGCGCCATTGGTGGGCGATGTTGCCGATCATTTCGCCCATGGCGGCGAGGCGCGACTGCTGGATCAGCATCCGCTGGTTCTCGTGGAACGCCGTAATGTCGGTGTTGCTGCCGCGCACGCCGAGGAATTTGTTGACATGGTCGTCGAAAATCGGCCGGCAGGTGTGGCTGATGTGGCGAACCTCGCCGTCCTTGCGAATGATCCTGAATTCCAGCGGGCGCGGATGGCCGTTGTGGTCGGCTTCGTGGACATGGTACAGCCAGTGTTCGCGGTCGTCGGGATGGATGATTTCGTTGAAAAGTCCCGGGTTGTCGTAGAACTCTTGGGCGCTGAAGCCGGTAATCTGCCCGCAGGCGGGCGAGACGTAGCGCAGGCTGCCATTGGGGTTGCGCCAAAAGATCCATTCGGTGGCGAAATCCGCCACGGTTTGGAAAATATGGCGGCTTTCCTCCAGTTCGCGGCGGGTTTTGACGCGCTCGCGGGCGTGGCCGGCGGCCAGGCCGTATAGCAGCGCGATGCCGAGCAGCACCATGAGCCAGATGGCGCCGTGCGTTATCGCCATGATGCGCAGGGCGCGCCGTTGGCCTTCTTCCAGCGGCGCCAGCGGCAGCATGGCGCTCAGCCCGCCGCGGATGTCGCCGACCTTGTAGCCCTGTTTTTCGTGGCACTTCAGGCAGGGTTTTTCCACGGCCAGGGGGCGCATCAGACCGTAATAGCGGACGCCGTCGATGGTGACGACCTCGGCGGCCTCCTTGGCGCCCTGTTCGAACGCGCGCAAGGCTTTTTCCTCCCACGGCGCGGCGCGGTTGTTGGGATTGAGCGGGTCGAGGCTGGTGATATGCCCCTTGATGCCGTATTTTTCCGTGTACAGCTCGAACAACTGGCGGGTGACATAAGCCGGATTCATCAAGGTGAGCGTTTGCCCAGTGGTGGTAACCAAGTCGCGCTGGGGATAGTCCTTGAGATAGGGGTTGGGCGGGGTTTTTTCGTCGGGAAAGACGTAAACGCCGCCGTGCGCGGCCAGCCACGAGCGGAACGAGAGATCCTTGAGGATCAGGGTTTCCGCCTCGGTGTGCGCCAGCCCTTTGACTTCCTCTTCCTTGTGCCGGGCGTTCCAGAGGTACGCCGCCAGCACCAGGGCAGTCCAGAGCAGCGCTACCGCCCAGTAGTTCCGCCGCAGCGCGGCGATATCGCCGTCATCGTTTGCGGAATCCGCTTTTGCATCCATGCCAGTTCGCCGTTTTGTTGTCTTCTTGTCCTAATAGTAGCATTCCGATACAGCTTCTAGACATAATCCATTTGGACAGGTAAGGCGAATTCGAAAGTCAAAGCAGCAGGCGTTTCTCGGTGTGCGGGTTGAGGTCGCGCAGGCGTTCGACGAAACGCGGAAAGTCCAGGCCGGTACGATTTTGCAGCTCCCCGGCGCGTTCGCGCAGCGACGGCCAGGTGGGGTTGCCCTGGCTGCGCCGGAAGCCGAAGACGATGATGTTGCCGTGCTTTTCCGCGGGGAGGCTGAGCGTCAGGTTGTCGAAGCCATCGGCGATGCGCTGCAAATAGACCGGGAAATGCTTGTCGCTGCCCCACAGATTGATGGCGAACACGCCGTTGTGGGTCAGCGCCCGCCGGCAGTCGGCGAAGAACAGTTGGGTGGAAAGCGGCTCGGCCAGCGTCCGGCCGTCGAAGCCATCGGCCAGGATGACGTCGGCGCCGGCCGGATGGGTGGCGACGTATTGCGCGCCCTCCTCCAGACGCACCGATAAGCGCTCGTCGTCGGGCGGCAGGAAGAAGTGGCTGCGCGCGACGGCGATCACCTGGGGGTTGATGTCCAGCGCGGTGGTGCGGCAGCCGGGAAGGCGGTGGTAGACGTATTTCGCCAGCGAGCCGCCGCCCAGCCCCACCATCAGAATCTCGCGCGGCTCGGGGTGGAACAGCAGGAAAGCCATCATGCTGCGGGTGTAGGGCAGTTCCAAGTCGTTCGGCGCCGACACGCGCATCGAGCTTTGCACCGTGTCGCTGCCCAGGTGCAGGGAACGCACGCCGTTCTGTTCGCTGACATCGACGCTGACGGGATCGGCGATCGCCTTGTGGATGCGCCAGCGGGAAAGTAACCCCATGTTCTTACGAGTCTCCGGTTGAGAAACCATTATTATACTGTTTCCTAACGGGAAACCCGGTAGAATTGCGGCTTTTCAGACAGTTTGGAAGATTTTCGATATGCGCGTTTCCCAATTTTTCATTTCCACCCTCAAGGAAGCTCCCGCCGAAGCGGAACTGGCCAGCCACAAACTGATGCTGCGCGCCGGCCTCATCAAGCGCCTCGGCAGCGGCTTGTACACCTGGATGCCCCTGGGCTTGCGCATCCTGCGCAAGGTGGAGGGCGTCGTCCGCGAGGAAATGAACAAGAGCGGCGCGGTAGAGGTGCTGATGCCGGCGGTGATTCCCGCCGAACTGTGGCAGGAAACCGGGCGCTGGGACGTGTTCGGCCCGCAGATGCTCAAGATCAAGGATAGGCACGAGCGCGACTTCTGTTTCGGTCCGACCCACGAGGAAGTCATCACCGACCTGGCGCGCCGCGAGGTCAAGAGCTATCGCCAGTTGCCGATCAATTTCTACCAGATACAGACCAAGTTCCGCGATGAAATCCGCCCCCGTTTCGGCGTGATGCGCGCGCGCGAATTCGTGATGAAGGATGCCTATTCCTTCCACACCGATTTCGCCAGCCTGCAACAGACTTACCAGGTGATGCACGAGACCTATTCACGGATATTCACTCGCCTCGGTCTGCAATTCCGCGCCGTGGCGGCGGATACCGGCGCCATCGGCGGCACCGGTTCCCA
Source organism: uncultured Sulfuricella sp. (assembly GCA_964505475.1). Lineage (GTDB taxonomy): Bacteria > Pseudomonadota > Gammaproteobacteria > Burkholderiales > Sulfuricellaceae > JAGXQV01. Next base: position 26,740 of record CAZDIJ010000016.1, read on the forward strand.
TGAATTCCACGTCCTGGCCGATTCCGGCGAGGACGCCATCGCCTTCTGTCCGGCTTCCGATTATGCCGCCAATGTCGAGCTGGCCGAGGCCGTCTCCCCCGCCACGCCGCGCCTCGCGCCGAGCAAGGCGATGGAAAAGGTGTATACGCCCGGCCAGCACAGCATCGAGGAAGTGAGCGCTTTCTTCAAGGTGTCCGCCTCCCAGACCGTCAAGACGCTGATCGTCGAAGGCAAGGATGGCCCGGTCGCCCTGCTGCTGCGCGGCGACCACCAGTTGAACGAGGTCAAGGCCGGCAAGCTGACCCAGTTGGGCGGCGACGTGACTTTCGCTACCGACGCCGCCATCCGCGCCGCCGTGGGCTGCTCGGCGGGGTCGCTCGGCCCGGTGGGCTTGACCATCCCCATCATCGCCGACCGCGCCGTGGCCGCGATGGCCGATTTCGTCTGCGGCGCCAACGAGGACGGCTACCACCTTGCCGGCGTCAACTTCGGCCGCGATCTGCCCGAGTTGAAGGAGGTCGTCGATTTGCGCAACGTCGTGGAAGGCGACCCCAGCCCGGACGGCAAGGGCAGCCTGGAACTGTGCCGCGGCATCGAAGTCGGCCACATCTTCCAGTTGCGCACCAAGTATTCGGAGGCGATGAACGCCCGCTATCTCGACGAGCACGGCAAGGAACAGGTGATGGAAATGGGCTGCTACGGCATCGGCGTGTCGCGCATCGTCGCCTCCGCCATCGAGCAGAATCACGACGCGCGCGGCATCGTCTGGCCGCAGGCGATGGCGCCCTTCCAGGTGGCGCTGGCGCCCATCGGCCTGGGGCGCAGCGAACTGGTGAAAGCTACTGCCGAGCAGCTCTACGCCGACTTGACCGCCGCTGGTATCGAAGTGTTGATGGACGATCGCGACGAGCGTCCCGGCGTGATGTTCGCCGACCTCGAACTGATCGGCATCCCGCACCGCATCGTGATCGGCGAGCGCGGCCTCAAGGAAGGCAACGTCGAATACCAGGGGCGCCGCGACGAGAAAGCCACGGCCTTGCCCTTGCAGGAAGCGCTGGCGCGGCTAAAATCAGTATTGCTTAGCCACGGATGAACACGGATCGACACAGATGACTTCGTTGAACATGATTAGGGTGCTGTCCGTATTTGTCCGTATTAATCCGTGGATAAAAGCCCTGGTCTTTTTGCTTCCCATCGCCGCCCACGCCGGCGCGCAGCGCTACGAGCCGTTGTCGGCCAGCGTGCGCGCCATGCTGTCCAAGACGGTCAGCGACAGGGCGGCTCCGCGCCTGGCCTTCGCCAGCGAAACCGAGGCGCATGCCTGGCTGGCAGACATGTCGCGGCGCCTGGAAAAACGCATTCCCGACAAGGGCACCCGCCTCGATCTTCTCAAGACCATCCATTACGAAGCCACCCGCGCCGGACTCGATCCGCAACTGGTGCTCGGCCTGATCCAGGTGGAAAGCGGCTTCAAGAAATACGCGGTATCGACCGCCGGGGCGCGCGGCTTGATGCAAGTGATGCCGTTCTGGGTAAAGGAAATCGGCAGCGCCGAGCACAATCTTTTCCACCTGCGCATCAACCTGCGCTACGGCTGCACCATCCTGCGCCATTACCTGGATATCGAGAAAGGCAATTTGTTCCGCGCGCTGGGACGTTACAACGGCAGCCTGGGGCAGGCGGAATATCCCAACATGGTGGCGGCGGCGTGGAAGAATGCCTGGGGTTATCCCGGCAAAACGGCGCGGCATGACCCCAAGCCGCCGCCCGGCTAGTCGATCTTGTTTTTCCGCTTGTATTCGGCGAACGAGCCGTTTTCGTAGGCGCCTTCCGCCACGTAGCGACCGAGGGCGAGGAATTCCTTGACGCCGCCCTTGGCGATGCCGGTATGGCGGGCGGTGGGTTTGCCGTCAAGGTCGAAGAATTGGAAGACCGGGGTGACTTTCACCTGGAATTGGGCGGCGAATTCCTTTTCGATGGCGCGTTTTCCCTGAAAGTCGGTCAGTTCCGTGTCGCCCTTGACGTCGATGGTGAAGATCACGAAATGCTTGCGGTAGTAATCCTGGACTTCCGGCTGGTTGAGGACATGCTCGCGCATTGCCTTGCAGTAGGGGCAGCCCTCCATTTCGAACATCACCAGCGCGCCTTTCTTGCCATCCTTGCGGGCATTGTCCAGTTCCGCCTTCAAATCGCCGAAGGTCTGATCGAAAAAATGGGTATCCGGGTTGCGGGGGGCGGCGCCGGCGCCGGCGCTAATCAGCAGCAACAGGAAGAGGGGCAGCAGGCGCTTGAGCATGGCGGTTCCTTTCAGGATTTTCCGGCAATATAGCTTTCCACCGCTTTTCTCGTCAACGCGCCGACATGCCGCGCCACCAGTTTGCCTTGCGGATTGTAAAGGTAGCTGGCCGGCAGGCCGTCCACCGCGCCGACCTGGGATGCGCTTTTGCGGTTGCCCAGCACGATGGGATAGGGGATGAAATAATCGTCGGCGAAGCGGGCGACTTCCCTCGGGTTGCGGTAATCCATGGCCACGCCGATAACCGCCAGGTCCTTGCGGCGCTCGTGCAGCGCGGCCAATTCGGGAATTTCCTCCAGGCAGGGCGGGCACCAGGTTGCCCAGAAATTGACCAGCACCCATTTGCCGCGATAACCGGACAGGGTATGGGTCTTGCCCTGAGTATCCTGGAAGCTGAAGCCTTCCGCTTGCGCCGCCGATGCCGCGAACAGCGCGATGGCTAACAAGGAGACGAGAATTTTCCTAGCCATGGGCGGATCCGGCGGCGGCGTCCTCGTGTTCGCGGGATTCGGCGGCGTGGGTCAGATACAGCGCCAGGCCGATCAGGGCGATGCTGCCGCCGAGGTAGAGCAGGTCGAGCGGGGTTTTCATGTCCATCTTGAGCGCCTGTTCAAACAGGGTGACGATCAGGATCATCAGGATCACCTTGGCCAGCCTCGCCTTGAGGTCGTCCAGGCTCTCGATCACCAGGATTTTGCTGGAGGCCTTGCTGCCGTGTGCTTCGTCGATGTCGCTGATGAACAGTTCGTAGAGACCCAGCGAGAAAATTAGCATGACGGTGGCGAGCAGGTAGCCGTCCACGACTTCGACGATGTGGGTGATGGAGTCGTCGTGCAGCGCCTTGCGCGCTTCAGCCGACAGTTCGGGGTCGGCGTAATGGGCGAGGTGGACGATCATGTACCAGACATCCACGGTGGCGATGTAAAAAATTGCAAAACCCGCCGCCATGCTGGCGATCACCGCCGCCAGGATGACATAGCGGCTGCGCCACAGGGCGCCTTCAAAGAGGGATTCAAGCATATTCATGATGTGACGTTTCTCCAGTAATGGCATGCCCATTTTCAGGGCATTTTCTTTTGCGCCAAAGGGATATTTTACAAATCGGATAATTCTTTCTAAAATCACACGCTAACATCAACGAGCACCGGACACTTCACATATGCCGCACAACCTTTCCGTCCCCGCCTCGGACAGGCAGCCGAATATACCTGTAGAGACTCGGGTCGAGCAAGTCGGTTCCTGGCTGGCGCAGCTTGTCCGCGGCAATGTCTTCGAGGCGGCGCATGCCGCGTGCGACGGTCTGGCGGCGCTCAACCGCCATCCGCTGCCGGCTGCCGCGCGCCTGGAACTATTGGAGCTTTACCGCAACGCCATCGGCGATCTGCTGCCGGCGATGAAGGCGCAATTCGTCATCGTGCCCTTGCCGCTGCCGGAAAAAAGCCAGCGCATGGCCGAACTGAACCGGCAGTTGTATGCCGAACTGGCCTACGGCTACAAGACCGCGCTGCTGGAAATTCCCGGGGAATCCTCGGAGATGGCGGTACAGCGCGCCCTCGCCAGCCTCGGCCAAGTGCTTGCCACGTGCTACGAAACGTATGTGCCGGTGCCGGCGGGAGTCTGGTCGGAAATGCACCGGCTCTACCGCCATGCCGTGCGCCACGGCCTGCTGGACAAGCCGGTGGCGGACGGCGCCACGACCAGCAGCGCCGCGCTGGCCTATAAGCAGGCATTGCTGCTGGCAGTGGCCGACCCCTATCATCTGATGCAGGGCGAGGTCATCCGGGTGATGGATTATGCCGGACGGTTCGCCCACCTGGCCGAGTTGCGCGGCAACATGGAAGGCGCCGGCGCCAGCGGCCTGTTCCTGATAAAGCTCGACGGCGACGAAGCGCACCGGGCATTGCCCCGGGCGCTGCGCGAAATCGACTGGGAAACGCATATCCTGCTCCAGACTTCCGCGCTGGCCACCCAATTGACCCAGCAACTGGGCGGGCTGGAGGCCGGCATCGCCCCGGCCGACCTGCTGTTGCCCGATGCGGCGCGCGACCAGGCTTATCGGCATCTGATAAAGCGCCTGCTCAAGCACTGGGGCGTTTCGGCGAAACGCTATTTCAGCCGCAAGCAATATAGCGCCGCCATGGACTTGTGCGTGGGGCTGCGCGCCATTCATTATTTTCTCAACGGCGAGCAGGTGTACGGCCTGGTTCCGGTTTCCTCGCGGCGCGACAGCAGCGAGTTGGATTTTTCCTCCGCGCCGCCGGCCAGGAGCGCGCCTTTTTGCGCCAGCCGCTGGAATATCGTCAATGAGAGCGCGGGCGGCATGGCGCTGATCCAGGACTCGAACCTTCGCTCCCAGATCCGTTCCGGCGAAATCATCGGTCTTCGCGCGGAAGGCGGGCGCCAATGGAATATCGCTGTGGTGCGCTGGGTAAAGAATGATGCCAGCAACCGTCTCGAAATCGGGATTCAGATGGCGGCGCCCTATGCCACCGCCGTCGCGGTGAAATCCGCCGCCGCCAGTTCCTCGGCGCCCTTCCTGGCAGCGCTGCTGCTGCCCGAAATTCCCTTGCTCAAGCAAGCGCCGCGTCTGCTGGCGGCTCGCGGCAGCCTCCACGAGCAACGCGAGTTCCTGCTCGAGCAGGATGGCCAGGTGCAGTCCTTCAAGGCAACCGAACTGGTCGAATCGACGGTCGCCTTCGAGCAGTTCCAGTTCGTGTCGGCCTGACCGGCGCGCTATTCCCCGGCGGCGGGCGCGGTTTTTTCGGCCAAGGGGCAGGATAGGATGAATTCCGCCCCGCCTTCGCGGTTTCTCGCGTCGAGCCGCCCGCCCATATTATTCTCGATAATCATCTTGGACATGTAGAGACCGATGCCGGTGCCTTTTTCCTTGGTGGTGAAGTAGGGATCGAAAATCCTTGGCAGGATGTGTTCGGGGATGCCGCCCGCGTTGTCCCGGATCACCACCTCCGCCAAGCCGTCCCGGCGCGAGATGGCGATGCGGATTTCACCGCTGCGGAGATTATTGGCCAGCATGGCGTCCCGGGAGTTGTTGAGGACATTCAGCAAAACCTGGAAATATTCATTGGGAAAGCCATAGGCGGCGAGATCGGTTTCCTTCTCGACACGGACCGCGATATTGTTGTTTCTGAGGCTGGCGGAAAGGATTTCGAGGGTTTCCTGCACTGCCTTGTTCAGGCTGAAGGCGGTTTTCTCCTTGTTGGGCTTGAAGAAGTTGCGGAAGTCGTCGATGGTGGTGGACATCTTGTCGATAAGCTGGCGTCCCTTGGCCACCGATCCCGCGACGTAAGCGCTGTCCAGTTCGCCGAATTCGTCGGCATCCTTGATGTCGTTCAGCAGCAGGCCGAGCGCGTTGAGCGGCTGGCGCCACTGGTGGGCGATGTTGCCGATCATCTCGCCCATCGCCGCCAGGCGCGACTGATGCACCAGAATGCGCTCCTGCTCCAGATTTTTACGCACTTCCCGCGCCACCCGCTGTTCCAGATTGTCGTTGAGCGACTTGAGCTGCGCCAGCGTTTCGGCGAGCAACTGCTTCTGCTGGTGCAGGCGCAAAAACACGCCGACCTTGGAGAGCAGGATGGCCGGTTCGATGGGCTTCTCGATGTAATCCACCGCGCCCGCCTGGTAGCCGCTGATGCGGTGCGCGTCGTCCTTGTAGGCGGCGGTGACGAAGATGATCGGCACGCCGCGGGTTTTTTCCTCGCTTTGCAGCCATTCCGCCACTTCATAACCATCCATCCCCGGCATCTGCACGTCGAGCAGGATCAGCGCGAATTCGTGGTCGAGCGCCAGCGACAGGGCTTCGTTGCCGGAGGAGGCGCTGAGGGTTTCCGCCTCGGTCTTGGCCAGCAGTTTGCGCAACGCCACCAGGTTGGCGGGGACATCATCGACGATGAGAATTTTCGGAGAGTCGCTCATGGGTTAAGTGCCTCGATCAAGGTTTCCGCGATTTCATCCAGCGGCACGCGGCGCGCCGCCATGCAGGCGTTCAGGGCGGTTTCCGGCATGGTGCGCGCTTCCGCGCCGGCGGGGTCCTGCACCAGGCACAGTCCGCCCGCTTCGGCGACGGCGCGCAGGCCGTCGCTGCCGTCGCGGTTGGCGCCGGTGAGAATGACGCCGATCAGCCGCTTGCCGTAGGCATGCGCCGCCGACTCGAACAGCACGTCCACCGAGGGGCGGGCGTAGCTGACCTTGGGGTCGGAAGAAAGGGAGAAGGTGTGGTTGTCCTCCACCAGCAGGTGATAGGCGGGCGGCGCCACGTAGATCATTCCCGGCAGGATTTTGCTGCGCTCCCGCGCTTCGCTTACCGGCAGGCGGCAGCGTTTGCCGAGCAATTCCACCAGCAGGTTGCGGCTTTCCGGGGTGGTGTGCATGACCACGATCAGCGCCGCCGGAAAATCGGGCGGCAAGGCGGGGAGGATGCGCTCCAGCGCGTCCAGTCCCCCGCTGGAGCAGCCGATGGCCACCGCCGCGAAGCGTTCCGTCACGCCTTGTCTCCCGTGGCCAGTTGATAGATTTTAAGGCGTTCGTCGATGGCGCGGAATTCCTTTTCAAATCCCGTCGCCAGCGATTCCTTGAGTCCCAGGCAAAGGAAGCCGCCGCGCGCCAGGCTGGCGCGGAACAGCCCGAGCACCCGGCCTTGCAACAAGCGATCGAAATAGATCAGCACGTTGCGGCACATAATCAACTGCATTTCACCGAACACTCCGTCGGAAACCACGTTGTGGTGAGTGAACAGGATATTGGCCTTGAGGGTTTCGTCCATTTTCACCAGATCGTAGTGGGCATGGTAGTAATCGGCGAGAGAACGGGTGCCGCCCGCCTTGAAGTAGTTGCGCGAGTACTCCTTGAGTTTTTCCGCCGGGAAGATGCCTTCTTCCGCCTTGGCCAGGGCGGCATCGTTGATGTCCGTGGAAAATATCCGCGAGCGGTGGCCGACGCCTTCCTCGCGCAGCAGGATGGCGAGCGAGTAGGCTTCCTCGCCGGTGGCGCAGCCGACTTGCCAGATATTGATGCGTGGGTGGGATTTCAAGAGCGGCACGACCTCGCGGCGCAATTGCAGGAATACCGCGGGGTCGCGGAACATTTCCGTCACCGGCACCGACAGGCCGGCCAGCACGCGCGGCAGCAGCGCCTTGTCGTGCAGCACCAGGGGGATCAGCCCGGCGATGTGGGAAACCCCGAAATTCTGGCACAGCCCCGCCACGCGGCGGCGCAGCGAAGCCTTGGCGTAGTGGCTGAAATCATAGCCGTAACGCAGCCGCAGCATTTCGACGAACAGGTGAATTTCCGTTTCTTCCAGCTTGGTTTTCGGCATCGGCGCTCTCTTTGCTGAATGAAGAGGGTTTATTCTAAAAAATCGGTAACTACTCAGGTCTATGCAAAAAACAGCAGAATAGCCCCTCTCCCGCGGGCGGGAGAGGGGTTGGGGTGAGGGACGTTGCACATCGGCACGTTTTTCGGAGCGCAAGCGCCCTCATCCCCAGCCCTTCTCCCACCCGCGGGAGAAGGGGGCAACCCTGCTGAGTAGATACAAAAATCGTTAGCCGCGGATGTCCACTGATAAAACGGGGATCGGGATCGCCAGATAGGCGTGTGGCATGCGCTTCGTGATCCATTGCCAATCCGTGAGCATCCGTGTTGATCCATGGCTGGATGGCCTTTTCCCATTTTTATTTTTCTTGCAGCCACACGCGCATCAGCGACAGCAGCTTGTCGATATCCACCGGCTTCGTGAGGTAATCGTTGGCGCCCGCGTGCAGGCACTTTTCGCGGTCGCCGGGCATGGCGCGGGCGGTCAGCGCCAGCACCGGCAGCTTTTGCCAGGCGGGATTCTGGCGGATTTCGCGGATGGTCTGGTAGCCGTCCTTGCCGGGCATCATGATGTCGGTCAGCACCATGTCCAGATTCGGATTGGCGGCCAGTTGCGCCAGCGCCTTGTCGCCGTCCTGCGCCATCAGCACCTTGAGGCCCTTGCCGCGCAGCACCTTGGCGAGAGCGAAGGTGTTGCGCATGTCGTCGTCCACCACCAGCATGGTGCGTCCCGCCAGCAACGATTCGGCATCGGCGGCGGACGGAGCTTGCACCGGCAGGGATGAGCCGACGCGGTGCAAAAACAGGGTCACTTCGTCGAGCAGGCGTTCCTGCGAGCGCTTGCCCTTGATGATGATGCTGTCGGTATAGGCGCGCAGCTTGAGCATTTCCTCCTCTTCCAGTTCGCGGTCGGAGTAGATCACCACCGGCGGCGCCCGTTCCCCTTTTTCCCTGACGAGCTTTTCGAGGAATTCCAGCTCGCTCATGTCCGGCATGCCGAGGTCGAGGATCAGGCAATCCACATCCCGTTCTTGCAGGATGGCGAGCGCGTCGCGGCAGCTTTCCGCTTCCAGCACCGAAACCTCGCTATCGCCGGCGAACAGTTCCGCCACCGCTTTGCGGGTATCGTCGTCCTTGTCGAGCACCAGCAGCGTGCGCGGTCTGTGCGCGGTGCGCAGATTGATTTTCTCGAAGGCGTTTTCGATCTGTTCCCGGGAGACCGGCTTGACATAGTACCCTACCGCGCCCATTCCCAGGCCGCGCTGGCTTTCGTCGAAGGCCGAGATGAAATGCACCGGGATGCGGCGGGTGGCGGGGTCGCGTTTGAGGCGTTCCATGACCGACCAGCCGTCCCGCCCCGGCAGGCCGACATCGAGAATGATGCCGGTAGGCTGGCGGCGGGCGGCCAGCGCGAGGCCTTCCTCGCCGTCGCCGGCGACCAGGCACTGGAAACCTTTTTTGCGGGCGAGGTCGCAGACGATGCGGGCGAACGCGGGGTCGTCCTCGATCACCAGGAGCAGCGCCTCCTCTTCTCCGGGGGGCGCCGGAATGGCCGCCTCGCGGACGGGTTCGGCGGCCTGGGCGGCGGGCGCCGGAGGCTCGGGCGGTTGGGCGGGCGAGAGCGTGGCGGCGGTGAGCGGAAGCGTTACGGTGAAGGCGCTGCCTTGCCCTTCCGCGCTCGACACCGCGATGTCGCCGCCCATCAGGCGCGCCAGCCGCCGCGAGATGGCCAGCCCCAGGCCGGTGCCGCCGAAACGGCGGCTGGTGCTGCCGTCCGCCTGCTCGAAGGCGTCGAAGATTTTATCGAGCTTGGCGGAGGCGATGCCTACCCCGGTATCCCGGACGGCGATCGACAGCAGTCCGTCGGCGGGGCGGGAGAAGGCGACGGATACTTCGCCCTGCCCGGTGAATTTGAGGGCATTGCCGACCAGGTTGTTGAGGATTTGATCGACCTTGCGCCGGTCGGCGCAGAAAATTTCCGGGATTCCAGCATCGGCGTGGATGGCGAAGCCGATGCCCTTGGCTTGCGCCATGTGACGGAAGCGCCTTTCCAGCATTGCCTTGAGGTCTTCGAGAGGGATGTCTTCCGGGCTGAGTTCGAGCTTGCCGGCCTCGATTTTCGACAAGTCGAGGATGTCGTTGATTAGGCTGAGCAGGTGGCTGCCGCCTTCGTGGATGATGCGCGCCGCTTCGACTTGATCCGGGTCGAGATTGCCGCCATCGTTGGCGGCCAGGTCCTGGGAGAGGATCAGCATGCTGTTGAGCGGGGTGCGCAGCTCGTGCGACATGTTGGCGAGAAATTCCGACTTGTAGCGGCTCGCCAGATCGAGTTCCAGGGCGCGCTGTTCGGCCACGTTGCGGGCGTGCTCCAAGGCCGCTTCGCGGTCCTGGAGTTCGGCGGCCTTCTTGAGCAACTCGTCGTAGGCGCTGTGCAGTTCCTCGCTTTGCGCCTTGAGTTCCTCCTCGGAGGCGCGCAGGCTCTCGGTTTGCTGCTGCATCAGCTCGTTGGCCTGGCGCAATTCCTCGCTCTGGGCTTGCAGTTCTTCCTCGGAAGCGCGCAACGCTTCCGCCTGGTGCTGGGTCTGTTCGAGCAATTCGCGGGTGCGCAGGTTACGCCCGAGAATTTCCAGATTGACGCCGACCGCCGGCATGAGCGCTTCGAGCAGGGACATCTGGGTTTCGTCGAGGGAATGGAAAGCCGCGATTTCGATCACCGCCAGCACTTGGTTTCCCCAGGCCACCGGCATGGCGGCGATGGCCGTGGGATGGACATGTCCCGCGCCGGCGGCCAGGCTGAACCGTTCCACAGGCAGGTTGTCGAGCAGGATAATGCGGTTTTCCAGGGCGCATTGCCCGGCGATGCCCTCACCCAGCTTCAATTGGCCGGCATCTCCGACGGCGGGGCGGGCAAACCAGGCAATCGCCTCCAGGCTGGCGGATTCCTGGCGCAACAGGTAGAACGCGCCGCTGACGCCGTCCAGCAGCGGCACGAGCTTGCCCAGCAGCAGGCTGCCCAATTCTTCCAGGGAACCGGCAACCCGCATGGCGGCGGAGAGGTCGGCGACGCTGCCGCGCACCCAGCGCAGCGCTTCCGCCTCGCGCTCTTTTATCCTGAAAGTTTCCACGGCGCGCGCCATTTCCCCCACTTCGTTGTTCAACTCGATATGCGGCGCTTTCGCGCCGAGATCGCCCCCGGCCAGGCGGCTCATGGCGAGGCGCAGGCTGTCGAACTGGCCGGCGATGCTGCGGGTTATCAGGCGGGCGCCCAGCCCGCCGGCCAGCAACAGGCCGAACAGCAGGCCGAGGGTGATGCCGTTCATCGCCTGCCGGGTACGGTTCGCTTCGTGATTGAACCAGGCGGCGCGGTTGATGGCGAAATTCTGGATGCGCTCGATCCGTTCGCCCAGGGGCGGGGAGCGGCTGGCGTCGCTTTCTTCCAGGCGGTTGGCCGCTTCCTGGAACTTGCCGTCCCGCACCAGCCGGAAGATTTCGGCGCGCTCGTGCCGCCAGGAAGCCAGCATGCCCTCGATGGCGTCGACATCGTCCGCCGGACCCAGGTATTGCTTGCGGATCACCGACAGATTATTGGCAATGCGGATTTCCAGATTCTCGACTTGCTGCCCGATTTCCACGGCCTCGGCGGGCGCGGCGTGGCGCAGATTGTGCATTTCGTGGCGAATGCGGAGGATGCCTTCCTTGACGCTCTGGATATTGTGGGTGACCGTCAGGGGATGGCGGTACATCTTGTCGCTGAGTTCGGCCAGGGTGTGGATGTTGTAGAGCGCCAGGCCGCCCATCAGGCAAGCTATCGCCAGCATGGCGGCGAAACCCAGCGACAATCTGCCGATGATCGGCATGTTTTTCATGATGGTTGGCGCTCCTTGCGAAGAGGGTTCATGGTTTTCTGGTCAAATGCGCGAATTCGCCCGGATAAAGCCGATCAGTCGCCGGACTTCGGCGTCCGGCTGGCCGATGGTTATCAAGCCAAGGGGGTGCGTGAGTTCCGGGGTGTTGACGATGCGGGTGTTATGGGTCTGCCCGCTCCAGCCCGGAAGGCTGACCACCGCAATGGCGCCTTTTTCCCGCGATACGATGGGAGTCGCCTCGCCGGGTATCGCGGTCTCCCGGATGTCCTTCCTGTAATCCTCGCCATCCATTACCTTGTGCTGAATCACCGTGCGGACGGCATTGCCCAGCACGCTGGCGAGCGGCTCGACCGGCAGGTCGGCGCCGCCCAATTCCTTCCAATTGGTGATCCTGCCGGTAAAAATATCCTTGATCTGGGTGCGGGTGAGAGCGACCACCGGGTTGTCGCGGTGCACGATCACCACCAGGCGGTTGGCGCGCAAACGGGTCATGACCAGGCCGGGAGGGATGGCGAGGGCGACGCCTTCGCGCTTCGCCACCAGCCGGGCGGTAAAAAGCGCCTCTTCGAGCGATTCGGAGGCCATTGCTGCTTTGACCTTGCCTTGCAGCAAGGCGATCATTCCCTTGCCGGTGCCGATAGCCTGGATTTTGAGCTGGGCGCCGGTGGCATTCCTGAACGGCTCGGCGAGCGGGGCGATGATTTCCTGGGCGACCGTGCTGGAGCCGGCCAACTCCATTTCTCCGCCATGGACGGAGACTGCCGGGAGCAGGGATAAAGCCGCCAATGCGGCGAGGAGGGCGCGGCGCACGTGAAATGTCTCCGATTGAAAGTGGAGTTGGATAGCCTCGATCTGTTGTTGTCGATTGGCCGGATAATGGGTTCCTACTCGAAGTATAGACCGCAAATTGCCGGGGTGTGGGTCAATCGGCGCAGGGCGCCTGGCTGGGGCGGGCGGATGAATCGCACAGCGCCTTGAGGGTCAGGTCGGCGGTTCCCCGCGTGCCGGCGCGGATGCCCTCCAGCCAGGGTTCGGTTCCGGCCAGCAGGTCTGCCGGCAATTGCAGCACGGCGTCGGCGCGGAAAACGAATTCCTGGAAGATGTCCGCCAGCGTGACGTTTTCCGGGTCGCAGCTCAGCACCCAGCCGTTGCCGGCGGTGTTGCTGACCCAGCGGGCGGCTTCCAGCCTTTCCAGCAGTTCCTCGCTCTCGTCCAGCCCGACGTGCAGGCGTTCCTGCAACTGCGGCAAATACAGCGCTTCCCCGCGTTGCCGGACGGCATGGAGCGCCTGCAAGACGATCAGGGCGTTGGCGAAGAGCAGGGTCGGGGTGGTTTCGTGACGCCATATCTGGTTGTGCCAGTAGGGCAGGGCGGCGGCCATGACGGCGCCCAGCAGCACCACCAGCCACGACAGGTAGATCCACACCAGGAATATCGGCACGGCGGCGAAGGCGCCATACACCAGGGTGTAGGTAGGAAACTGGGTAAGGTAAAGGGCGAACAGTTTTTTCATCAGCTCGAAGGCCATGCCGGTGACGAAGCCCGCCGCCAAGGCGTGGGAAAACCGCACCGCGCGGTTGGGCACGGCGAGGTAAAGCAGGGACAGGGCGGCGATGGTGAGCGCCAGCGGCGCCAGCTTGAGCGGCAGGCCGCCGATCAGCGGCAGGCCTTGGGTCCAGCCGAGCGACAGGCTGACCAGGTAGGAACTCAGCGACAGGCTGGCGCCCACCAGCAGCGGCCCCAGGGTCAGCGCCGCCCAGTAGATCGTGAAGCGCTGCATGAGCGGGCGTGGCCGCCGCACCCGCCAAATCACGTTGAAGGCCTGCTCGATGGTTTGCATCAGCATGAAGGCGGTCACCGCCAGCAAGGCGATGCCCACCGCCGTGAGACGCGCCGCCTTTTCGGAAAACTGGGTCATGTAGACCGAGATGATTTTTCCCGCCGACACCGGCACCATGTTGGTGAGCAGGAATATCTTGATCTGCGTCGTCATCTCGCCGAACACCGGGAAGGCGGAAAACACCGTGAGCGCAATGGTGACGATGGGCACCAGCGACAGCAGGGTGGTGAAGGTCAGGCTGGCGGCGACCTGCGGGCAGCGGTCTTCCCGGAAACGTTGCCGGATGAGGCGAATCAGCGGCGGCAGGTCGGACAGGAAATGGGGCATGGATGGTATTATAGGGGCAATTCGTCGCGGACCCGCCACTCTTGAAAACCTCCGATTTCCTGCATTATCTGAGCATCGCCTCCCTGATCGCGCTAATCGGCCTGTGCCTGGCCTGGGAAGGCTGGCTGGCGCCGCTGCGGCCGGGCGGCTCGGCGCTGGTGCTCAAGGCGCTGCCCCTGCTGGCGCCGCTGTTCGGCATCCTGCGCGGCAAAATCTACACCTATCAATGGTCGTCGATGCTGATCCTGCTGTATTTCACCGAAGGCTTGACCCGCCTGCTTACCGACCAGGGCGCCGCCGCCTGGCTCGCCGGGGGCGAAATGGTCTTGGCTTTGACGTTTTTCTTCAGCGCGATCTTCTACGTGCGCGTCGCCAAGCCACGCGGCTGACTTGGCCGGAATCACAGCACCTCGGTGCAAAATACGGCAGGCGTGACAATCCGGGTGCGTTCGATGTGTCCGCGTTGCAGCAAGCCGGCGCGGCGATCGCCGGTCACCAGGTAGTCCGCGTCGCCAGCCAAGGCCATGGCCAGGAGAAACGCATCGTCGGGATCATCGGCTTCAACATCGCTGGTCAGGCGCTCCAGTACCCGGCGCGTTGCAGGTTGTTAACCATGGCGCCCACTTTATCCGGCTGTAGAGCGGCCTGGTGCTTCGGGTAGCGGCTGGCACGGCGAATTTCGTCGAGCTGCATTTGCGATGTCGCCACCTCGAAACGCGCCGACCGCCAGGCGCGATAGATGGCATCGGGTGCTCCGTGAGGGGAGATCATGGCGCTGAACAGGATGTTGGTATCCAGGACGCCCCGCATCAGTGCTTGCGCGCCCACTGGAGGGCTTCTTCGACCATGGAGGTCAATTCCGCTTCGCTCACGTTTGCGTTGGCGGCTTTGGCCTGTTCGGCGGTCAGTTCCAGAATATGCGCCCGTACCGCCTCTTCGATAAAACGGGATAAGTCGCCTTTTCTGCCGCCGCCCTGGCTGGCCAGGAACATGCGTAGGGATTGATCGGTGTCGGCAGAGACGGCGATATTCCAGCGTATTGTATTCATGGGTTTCTCCGCGAATGGGTGTTTATGTGTTTGCACACCGATTGCGGTGTCAATGCAATATTTTGATAAAACTCAGCACGTTGAAGGAATGCTGCCCTTGATGCTGCCGTTGTTTCGGTGTCCTGCGCGGCAGAAATCAACGGCCGTCGCGGCTTTCCAGGAATTCGTTGCATTTGCCTCGCCCGAACACCATGGCTTTTTTCGGGCTGCTGACCTGTGGTTCGGCGTAAATCTGCCGGATGATGGCGTTGGCCAGTTGCGCTTGTTCCCCATTTTCTTCCTGCAACTTCATCGGCTTGCCCTTGTCACGCTCGCCCAGCGCTTGCAAGGCGACGTCGCTCATCCGGTTGCACAGCTTGATCTTCCAGGCATCCGGGTTGCTCTCGTCGACATGCGCGCTGTGGGCATGGGCATAGGCTCCAGGGGCGGCGATCAGGGCGGTTAGAGCGAGTACGAGTCGGATTGTCATAATGGTGAATCGTCATAGAGAATGGGTGAGGAAAAATGATACCAAAATCACCGGGGCGTCCTGTAAAATAAGTTCGATCCAATCCACATTTCAGGCAGGGGCAGTTATGGCAGAAGCGAAAAAATTCCGCTTGGTGACGCGCAGCGATTTCGATGGGCTGGTATGCGCGGTGTTGTTGAAGCACTTGAATATGATCGACGAGATCAAGTTCGTCCACCCCAAGGACATGCAGGACGGCAAGGTCGAGATCAGCGACAACGACATTACCACCAATCTGCCTTACGTGCCGGGCGTGTATCTGGCGCTTGACCACCACGAGTCTGAGACCATCCGCAATATCGGCGAGCGCCCCAACCACATCATCCATCCCGAGGCGCCTTCGGCGGCGCGCGTGGTGTACGACCATTTCGGCGGGCGCACGGCGTTCCCGGCGGAGTGGGACGAGATGATGGCGGCGGTGGACAAGGGCGACGCGGCGCAATTCAACCGCGACGAGATACTCAACCCCAGCGGCTGGGTGCTGCTCAATTTCCTCATGGATGCGCGCACCGGCCTGGGGCGCTTCCGCGATTTCCGCATTTCCAACTATGCGCTGATGATGGATCTGATCGACTATTGCAAGAACCACAATATCGGCCAGATCATGCAACTGCCGGATGTGAAGGAGAGGGTGGACATCTATTTCGACCACGCCGACAAGTTCAAGGATCAGTTGCAGCGCTGCTCGAAGGCGCACAAGAACTTGGTGGTGCTCGACCTGCGCAACGAGGAAACCATCTACGCGGGCAACCGCTTCATGATCTACGCGCTGTTCCCCGATACCAACATTTCCATCCACGTGCTGTGGGGGCTGAAGAACCAGAACACGGTGTTCGCCACCGGCAAGTCGATCCTCAACCGCAGTTCCAAGACCAACATCGGCGAGCTGATGCTGAAGTATGGCGGCGGCGGACACCAGAACGCCGGCACCTGCCAGGTGGAAAACGACAAGGCCGAGGCGGTGCTCCAGGAGTTGATCGCCAAGATCAACGCCGACGGCTGAAGCCGGGCGATTTAACTTACCAAGGGGCGACGGGGGAAACTCCGTCGCCTTTTTTGCTATGAACGATGTGAAGAATATTTTCTCCTACCGCAAATTCTGGGCGCACCGTTTCGGCACGGCTCCCTTCCTGCCGATGTCGCGCGCCGAGATGGAGACGCTCGGTTGGGATAGTTGCGATATCATCATCGTCACCGGCGACGCCTATGTCGATCACCCCAGTTTCGGCATGGCGCTGGTCGGGCGGCTCCTGGAGGCGCAGGGGTTTCGCGTCGGCATCATCGCCCAGCCCGATTGGCGCACCCCGGAGGCCTTCAAGGCGCTGGGCAAGCCCAACCTGTTCTTCGGGGTGGCCGCCGGCAACATGGATTCGATGGTCAACCGCTACACTTCCGACCGCAAGATCCGCTCCGATGATGCCTATACGCCCAACGCCGCGCCCGATAAGCGTCCCGACCGGGCGGTGATCGTCTATTCGCAGCGTTGCCGCGAGGCCTATCCCGATGCGCCGCTGGTCATCGGCGGCATCGAGGCTTCCCTGCGCCGCATCGCCCATTACGACTACTGGTCGGACAAGGTGCGCCGCTCCATCCTGCCGGATTCCAAGGCCGATCTGCTGATCTACGGCAACGCTGAGCGCGCCTTGGTGGCGTTGGCGCACCGCCTGGCGGCGGGGGAGAATATCGCCGACATCACCGATTTGCGCGGCACGGCGTTGATGAGGCCGACGGGATGGCTGCCGGGAGAGGATTGGCGAGAACTCGATGAAACTCAGGTGGCGGGGAAACTCCCCTCCCCCGCAGGCGGGGGAGGGGTTGGGGGAGAGGGAGGCTGGCGTGGGCATCCCAGGTCGGTTCCCGCGGATATTTTGAATCACGCTCGCGAAATGCGCAGCCAGCAAGCCGATGCGGAGCAGTTGCTTTGGGAGATGTTGCGCGCCAAGCGTTTCCTTGACCTGAAGTTTCGTCGCCAGCACCCGGTGGGGCGCTACATACTCGATTTCTACTGCGCGGAAAGAAATTTGGCGGTGGAACTCGACGATGGGCAGCACACCGATCAGGTGCAATACGATGCAGAACGCTCCAACTATCTCGCCAACCAAGGGATTCGGGTGTTGCGCTTCTGGAATAATCAGGTGTTGGCTGAAACAACAGCGGTTCTCGAAGCGCTTTACCAAGCGCTGCTGGCCGAATCTCCCTCTCCCCCAGCCCCGCCTGCGGGGGAGGGGAGAGCGGCGCGCGCCGCCACCGCCATTCGCCTGCCGTCCTACGAGCAGGTCAAGGACGATCCGGTGCTGTATGCGCACGCTTCGCGCCTGCTGCATCTCGAATCCAATCCCGGCAATGCCCGTGCGCTGGTGCAGCGCCACGGCGAGCGCGACGTATGGCTGAATCCGCCGCCGATCCCGCTGGAAACCAGGGAGCTTGACGGCGTCTACGCCCTGCCTTATGCCCGCCGCCCCCATCCGGCCTATGGCGAGGCGAGGATTCCGGCTTTCGAGATGATTCGTTTTTCGGTCAGCATCATGCGCGGCTGCTTCGGCGGCTGCACCTTCTGCTCGATTACCGAACACGAAGGGCGCATCATCCAGAGCCGCTCGGAGGAGTCCATCCTCGGTGAGATCGAGGAAATCCGCGACAAGACCCCCGGTTTCACCGGCATCGTCTCCGATCTGGGCGGGCCGACCGCCAACATGTACCGCCTGAAATGCCAGGATGCCAAAATCGAGGCCGCCTGCCGCCGGCTGAGCTGCGTCTATCCTGACATCTGCGTGCACATGGGCGCCGATCACGCCCCCTTGATATCGTTGTACCGCAAGGCGCGCGCGATAAAGGGGGTGAAGAAAATCCTGATCGGTTCGGGGGTGCGCTACGATTTGGCGCTACGCTCGCCGGAATACGTCAAGGAGTTGGTGACCCACCATGTCGGCGGCTACCTCAAGATCGCACCCGAGCATACCCAGGATTCGGTGCTCGCCAAGATGATGAAACCGGGCATCGGCACCTATTACAAATTCAAGGAATTGTTCGACAAGTTTTCCAGGGAGGCGGGTAAGGAGCAGTACCTGATCCCCTATTTCATCGCCGCACATCCCGGCACCACCGACGCGGACATGCTGGAACTGGCGCTGTGGTTGAAACACAACGGTTTCCGCCTCGATCAGGTGCAGAATTTCCTGCCCACGCCGATGGCGCTGGCTTCGACCATGTACCACAGCCACCGCAACCCGCTGAAAAAGGTCGCGCGCGGCAGCGAGGAGGTCGCGGTGCCGCTGGGCGGGCGCACGCGCCGCCTGCACAAGGCGTTCCTGCGCTATCACGCACCGGAAAACTGGCCGCTGCTGCGCGAGGCGCTGAAGGCCATGGGGCGCGCCGATCTGATCGGCAACGGCAAGAAGCATCTGGTGCCGTCCTGGCAACCGGCGGGCTGCGGCGACGCGGCCACCCACAAGGCATCCTCCGGCAAGCCTCGTCCGTCGGCCGTTACCCCTCGTTCGCGTAGCGCCGGGCAACGCCAGAAGAAGCTCCCTCGTCTTTGAACAGTGTGTAACCAACTGTTTTGAAAAGGGGTTGTCGGATAATGACAAAGTAATTTTTCCTTTGACTTGACCACTATATGTTGATATAGTCGGAAAAATTTTGCGCTACATGTTGGGTTGACGGCGTAAATTTTGATTTTTCGCAATCAGTCAGGAGAATGATTTATGCCATTCGCCAAAGCATCTTTCTCTGAAACGCATTCCGAAGCGCATCACGATCAGCCTAAACTTCGCGTCATCAATGGGGGGCGCGGCAGCCAGAAAGGGGAATTGCGCAAGTCGCGGCGCATTCCCGTCAAGTGCCGGGTCGAGATCAAGGCGCAGGACGGCTGGGAAATTCATTATGGCGAAAGCCGCGATTTGAGCGTCGATGGAATTTCCTTCATCACCGACTATGTGCCGCGCTACGGCCAGTTGCTGGAAGTTAGCGTGATCCCGCCACAGGGGTCGCCGGTCAAGCCGCTGCGTGCATTGATCCAGGTAAAGCGCTGCGCCCAGGTCGTCGCCGGCAAGGAATATGAGATCGGCGCGTCGATTCTGAAAATACGCGGCTAGTCTTGCCGCTTCAGACTTCCTCATCCACCGAGGTGGCGAGATCGCCACGGCGGCGGTTTCTTTTTCTTCTCTCGATGTCCGAGCGGGTTTCCAGCAGCGGTTCGACGGATAAAGTCCGGCGGCAATACTGCCGGCGTTCTTCCCCTTTCCGTTTTTCCTCAGTTTCTTGCACAGCGGCGGGCGCCTCGCCGGCGGTTTCGCGCGGCGGGTAATGTTCGACGATGTGCGCCGGGAACAGCCTTTCCTTGACCGGCCGCGCCGGCTGTGCATGCTGCAATTCCTTGAGTGCGCCGCTTTCCGATACTTCGGGCAGGGGCGGCAGGCTGGGGGCATATCTCATGGCTGTGAGTCCGCTGGTGCTCCTTTTTGATTATAGCGGCCGGGGAGGTAACTTCTTGACTGTCCTTGGGTTTCTCAACCGGCTATAATAGCCAGTTTTTCGTTCCGAGTTCGACGACAGTTGTTATGACCAGTTTGCACGATGAAATCCGGCGGCGCCGTACTTTCGCTATCATTTCCCATCCCGATGCCGGCAAGACCACCATTACCGAAAAGCTGCTGTGGTTCGGCAAGGCGATCCAGATGGCCGGCGCGGTGCGCGCGCGCAAGGCGGACCGGCATGCGGTGTCGGATTGGATGGAGCTGGAAAAGCAGCGCGGCATCTCGGTGACCTCCTCGGTGATGCAGTTTCCCTACCGCGAGTGCATGGTCAACCTGCTCGATACCCCCGGCCACGAGGACTTCTCCGAGGACACCTACCGCACCCTGACGGCGGTCGATTCGGCGGTGATGGTGATCGACTCGGTGAACGGCGTGGAAGCGCAGACCATCAAGCTGCTCAACGTCTGCCGCCTGCGCGACACACCCATCCTCACCTTCATCAACAAACTCGACCGCGAGGGGCGCGAGCCTATCGACCTGCTCGACGAGATCGAGTCGGTGCTGGGTATCCAGTGCGCGCCGATGACCTGGCCGATCGGCATGGGCAAGCGCTTCCGCGGCACCTATCATTTATACGACGATGCCGTGTCGGTATTCAATCCGCATGCCGACAAGAGCACCGCCGAAATCATCCAGGGGCTAGCCAATCCGCGCCTGGACGAGTTGATCGGCGACCAGGCGGCCGAGTTGCGCGCCGATGTCGAACTGGTGCGCGGCGCTTCCCATGCCTTCGACCGGGAAGCCTATCTGGCCGGGCGTCAGACCCCGGTCTTCTTCGGTTCGGCGATGAACAACTTCGGGGTGCAGGCGCTGCTCGACGCCATCGTCGATTTGTCGCCCGCGCCGTTGGCGCGTCCCACCACGACCCGCGAAGTGGCGCCGGATGAGTCCAAGTTTTCCGGCTTCGTCTTCAAGATCCAGGCCAATATGGATCCCAAGCACCGCGACCGCATCGCCTTCATGCGCATCTGCTCGGGACGTTTCGATCGCGGTATGAAGATCAAGCAGGTCAGCGCGGCCAAGCTGCTGACGGTGGGCAACGCCATCACCTTCATGGCGCAGGACCGCAATACCACCGACGAGGCCTTCGCCGGCGACATCATCGGCATACCCAATCACGGCACCATCCGCCTCGGCGATACCTTCACCGAGGGCGAGGAGCTGAAGTTCACGGGTATTCCGTCGTTCGCCCCGGAAATTTTCCGCCGCGCGCAAATCCGCAATCCGCTGAAAATGAAGCAGTTGCAGAAAGGCTTGCAGCAATTGGCGGAAGAGGGTGCAACCCAGTTGTTCCGCCCGATCGGCAGCAACGACCTGATCCTGGGGGCGGTCGGCATGCTCCAGTTCGACGTGGTGGCGCATCGCCTGCAATACGAGTACGGCGTCGATGTCCAGTTCGAGCATTACAACGTCGCCACCGCGCGCTGGCTGCGCGGTTCCGACGCGGAGTTGAAGAAGCTGGTCGACAAGAACGGCTTCAATGTCGCCCTCGATGGCGCCGACGAATATGTCTATCTGGCGCCGAATCGAGTCAACCTGAATCTGGCCCAGGAAAAATTTCCCGAAGTGCGTTTCCTGGAAACGCGCGAGGTATTTTGATGGCAAACACCCCTTGACAGAGTGGGGGGCTATCTGGATAATCGCTCGCTTTCGCTTGGAGGGGTTCCCGAGCGGTCAAAGGGATCAGACTGTAAATCTGAC
>CAZDIJ010000017.1:0-20786 GCA_964505475.1 uncultured Sulfuricella sp.
ATCTATCAATGCCAATTATCGCGCAAATTTGTGTCAATTATCGCGCCCGGTTACAGGTTACAACCACTACCCGCGCACCAATCAATGTCATTATCGAGGATGCTACGCTATGAATACCGCCGTTATTACCGCCACCTCCCTGGTTGTGTTTGATGCCGGGGAAACCTCAGAACACCTTTCCGCGCAGATCGACGACCGCCCGGACGGCAATAACAAGGGCAAAACGTCGTTTAAAAAAGGCGATGCCCCGGCTTTTTTGATCTGGTGCAGCATTCCCGCCACACTGAGCGTCTCCGCCGTGGGCGGCAGTTTATCCCAAATCGGCGGTGGGATTATTACCCGCCACGAACAGGATGTCGTCGAATATTTGGCCAGGGGCGAAACCACGATCGAGATTCAAATATCCCCGCCGGCGCGCGGGCTGCCGTCACTCGACTGGGAAACGGCGGCCAGTGGCATTACGCTGGTTGCCGGGAAGGTGTTGGGCAACGGCAGTATCGCCAGTGTGATTTTCCAGCGCAAAATAACTCCCACTCCACCGCCCGGCGTCTGGATTGCCGGCGCTTTGAAGTGGTCGGCGCTGGCCGAGGCTTATAAGATTTCAACACAAGCAACAACCACCGCCAAGCGTGTCGTGCTGCTGGCTGTTGCGGGGGAAACGTCATGATCGCTGTTGGCGCAAGCATTTGGCGCGTACAGCGCGGCATTGCTCCGTTCGCGGTATCGGACAACCCGCTGGCCGCCGGGGCTGCGCACATCCTCGCCCTGGCGGCGGATCAAGCCTGGTCTGACGCCAATGCCGAAACGCAGGTAATACAGACCCCCGTTTTGCTGAATGCCGCCATCGGGCAAACGGTGATCGCTAATATCGACGATGGCCGCACTCTCTCAGGCAAGATCAGCGCCATCGAGCACATCATTGATCCGCCGCTGGCTGTGACGCGGCTGGAAATCGAGGTGGCGCAGTAACTATCTGGAGGATTGATTGTAGTAGAGAGAGGAAGCGGCCACCCCGGTGCGGGAACACCG
Organism: uncultured Sulfuricella sp.; assembly: GCA_964505475.1. Taxonomy (GTDB): domain Bacteria; phylum Pseudomonadota; class Gammaproteobacteria; order Burkholderiales; family Sulfuricellaceae; genus JAGXQV01. Next base: position 1,030 of record CAZDIJ010000017.1, read on the forward strand.
GAGCGGCCGCCGCAGCACACTGATGCAACCAGTGAGCCTTGACCAAGGCTTCCCCGCCACGTACGCGGCGCAGGGAGCCTATCACAAACCGATGAAAGGCTCATCATGGAAGAAATCCGTTGCGGGCAATGCGCCCGTAAACTGGCGGTCGCCGACTACCGGCGCATCGATATCAAGTGCCCGCGCTGCGGGACGCTGAATTCATTGAGGACTACAAGCCCCGAACGCTCTTTAACAATCAACACATCGCCCTGGCTGGCGCAGACCTCTACCGAGGCGACAGCCTCGCGGTACTGCCCAGCCTGGCCGGCACATTCGACGCCGTTGTCACAGACCCACCATACAGCTCCGGCGGTCAGTCCAAGGGGGATCGAGCGCGTGGCACCGGGCAAAAATACCTCAACAGTGGATCGACAGCTTTCCCCGATTTCCTGGGTGACACCAAAGACCAGCGCTCCTACTTGCACTGGTCAGCGCTTTGGATGTCCCTGTGCTTTGAGCGAATGGCGAATGGCGGCCTGATGGTCGTCTTCTCAGACTGGCGCCAACTCCCCGTAACCACCGACGCCATGCAAGCCGCCGGCATCACCTGGCGCGGCATCGCGGTATGGGACAAGACCGGCGGCGCCAGACCCTACAAGGGCGGCTTTCGCAGCCAGGCCGAATACATCGTATGGGGTAGCAAGGGAGCGTTAAAAGGCAACAGCTACTCGCCCGGCGTCTTCCGCGTCAATCCACAAACCGGCGGGAAACTGCACCAGGTAGGCAAACCGCTCCCCCTCATGGAGTCCTTGGTATCAGCCTGCGGCCAGCACATCTTCGACCCCTTCATGGGATCGGCAACCACCGGCCTGGCAGCACTGTCACAAGGTAAACGCTTCACCGGCATCGAAGCCAGTGAGCATTATTTCAATGTAGCGGTGGATCGCCTGACCAGCCACCAAGGAGGATAATCACCTCGGCGTTTAACGGGTGCATTTTATCGCACCCGTTACAATGCCAATTTTCGCGCAAAACGATGCCAATTTTCGCGCGCGTTTACACCTTGAACTTGCGTTTCTGCTTGCAGCGTATCCCCAATTTCCTGCGGATGCGCTTGACGCGGTGAACTGTGATTTTGACGCCGTTAGCCAGAAATGAAAAGGGCTTCCATCTCTGGAAGCCCTTAATTTCCTGGTAGGCCGTGCCAGATTCGAACTGGCGACCAACGGATTAAAAGTCCGCTGCTCTACCGGCTGAGCTAACGACCCAAGAAAGACGCGCATTTTAAATGAGCATGGCGACATTGTCCAGAGTTAGGCGGCATTTTCTGGTTACACGGATTCCGCGGCTTGACACCAAAGCCAGCCAACCGTAACGTTGACGAAACCATCTGGAACCACCATGCAAACCCTCGAATTCCAACTTTCCAGCGAATATGTTGAACTCTGCAATCTGCTCAAGCTCGTCGGCGTGGCGGATAGCGGCGGACGAGGCAAGGCGCTGGTAGCCGAAGGTGCGGTTACCGTCGACGGTCGGCAGGAAAATCGCAAAACCGCAAAAATCCGTGCCGGCCAGGTCGTGGAATGTAGCGGCACCAAAATAAACATTGCACCGCAACAAAAACGATGAACGCCCTCATCTGGACATATCTCGAAAAAACACAGCTTAGCGGTAGATGGCTTTCTGCTGTTCAGCCGCCCATTCCCGTTCGCGGAGTTCTCGTTGCAGCCGAAGGGCGTTGTGGCGGCGCTCCTCGGCCAATCGTTCCTTATCGGCCTTGATCTCCCTCTCCCTTCGGGCGATATCGCTTTGCATGCGCAGCAAGCGCCGCTCTTCCGAGGAGACTACTTGAGCACCATTTCCTCTTGCCGATTGCGCTTGCCCCCCTTTGGATGGCGGGGCTTTCTTGGCGCCTAGCTTCTGTATCTCGGCCTTGGCCTCCGCAAGGTTTTTTTCCAAACCGGCGCTCAGTTCGTTTGCTGCAGCAAGGTCGGCAACGACTTTGGCACTCTCTTCCTTGGCCTTGACAAGTTCCTCTTCGGCTTGGTGTAACGCTGCCTTGGCCGACTCTTCGCTGGCCTTGGCCGCCTTCAAATCGGCACCAGTTTTGGCGATGACCGTGCGGAGTTCTTTTATTGACGTGGTAACCATGTAATAAGCGCCGCCTGCTGATGCAAGGATGACGACCAAACATAGGGCGATGGCGATTTTGTTGGCCTTGATGAAAGATAATATTTTCTCCATGTCGCATGCGCTCCACTGTTAGCCCGGATTTATTTTTGGCCTCACGACCGATGGGCCTTTTTCAAAAAACCGATACTACATCCTAACATTTTCTACCAATTAGTCAGTTCTAAACGCACAACCCCTCAGAAAATCACCCTTCCACGCCACCTGTAGAATTGTTGTCACGTTTATACTTTCTCGGCGGTTTCGCCTCCCAGTGCTTCGACAAGGTCGTTCAGCATGCGCGCCAGTTCCCCGGCCATGAGAGCGAAGTCGATTTCGAACAACTCCTCGGCGGTGTCGGCCTGCGACTCGGCTTCTTCCTTGAGGATGTCTAGAAAAGACAGGCGCTTGATTTGCCCTTGCTCGGTCAGGATGAAAGAGATTCTGTCGTTCCATGTCATGGCCAAACGGGTAACCATCTTTCCCGAAGCGATATGCCGGCGAATTTCCTCGCCTTCCAGAGCATGGCGCACGTAGCGCACAGTGGACATTTCTTCATCGCTGGCTTTCAGTTCCAAATCGCGATCAATGGTGAACCCGGCCGGGGCATCGCCTCCGGCCAGCCACTCGGTCATCGCCGAACTTGGCGAACGCTCGGTCTTCAGCAAGCGCACTGGCAAATCGCCGAGAACTTCGTGCAACATTTCCAGCAAGGCCTCGACCTTGGTTTGCGAGGCGGCATCAACCGCCAGCCAGCCGTTGACCGGGTCGATCCATACCCGAACGGTGAAGCGGCGCACGAAAGCACGCGGCAACAACTCGTCGGTTACCCGTTCCCTGATTTCGCGCATCTGCTTTCCGCCGACACGGTAGCCTTGCTGTTCCGCCGTCGCGGCGGCTCGCTCCTTGGCGGCCTGATTGACCACCGATGCCGGCAGGAGCTTTTGCTCGACGCCGAAAGCGATCAGAATTTGCTGGTTGAGAATGCGCACCAGGCGTTCATCGCCGCTCGGTCCCACCCAACCGTGAGTTTCCTTCTCCAACCCACCGCAGCCCTGGAGAGGATGGCGGGACAACTTCGCTTCCAGTTCAAAGGGCTCCATCTTGGAGCCGGAAGGAATACGATAAACGAGGAGATTTTTGAACCACATGGCGAATACCCAAATAATGGAATTATACGGAAACGGCGTGATTTACAGGGCGCCGCCGAGCAAAACATACCTTCTGCGCCACTCGTCGCGACAGCGCGCCTCGCCCCAGGCAATCATTTCGCCGTCCCACAGCCGCCCGCGATAGCCGCTCCCGACATCGCGCCGTGCATCCTTCTCCGACCAGCAGCCGAGCAGGACGGCTTCCGTAACGGCCAAGATGCGCTCCGCCCGCTTGCGGGCTTCCTCCCATTCCTGGGGCAATGTCGCCGGCAGGCCGACACGGATGCGGATCGCCCGGTCGAGACGTTCTTCAACCTCTCCGTAACCATGCGCCTTGATGGCGGCCTTGAGCGGCGAAGGCAGATCCTTGAGCAAGGCCTCGGCGAGATCGTGGATCAGCACGTATAAGCGCGCCTCCCTGGGCGCCTTGCGCCACACCATCTCCTTGAATACCCGCTCCTCCAGCACGCAATGCTGTGCCACGCGATAGGCTTCGTCGCCGACCGTTTGTCCGTTCCAGCGCGGCTCGCGGGAAATTGCGGTCAGAAAATCGCCGCCGATGTCGATGTCCAGAGGGGACGGGTCGAGCAAATGCACCATGCGGCCGGAAAGCATGCGCTGGTAAAGACGGGGAGTTTCCTGGTGGGTGGGTATCATCCGGCAAAAAATTGTTTTGATACAGTTCGGCTGCTTTCACAAGCTATTGGTACATTATGGAAGAAGATCGAAGTCACATGGCTCTGGGTTATGCCAGCACAGCCATCACCTCTAGCGGCGCACAAGCCAGATTTTCCCTGATGGAATACCGGCCTCTACTACCCTGGCGGAACCCGGGGAGCATGCATGTTTGCTTAGCGGTGCTTGTACTTACGGAATTGTCCGACCACCACTCCAAAAATTTCCAGTTGCCCTTGGGGACGAATCACCGGATAGGCAGGGTTGGCCGGACGCAAGACAAATTGGCCTTTTTCCCGGTCAAGGATTTTGAGGGTGAATTCATTGTCAACGATGGCGATCACCAGGTCGCCGATATTGGCAGCGGCATTTTTTTCCACCACCACCGTGTCGCCGGGGTGGATGCCGGCGTCGATCATCGAATCTCCCTTGACGGTGACCAGCACCGTCCGCGAGGGACGTTCAACCAGGTATTCGTCGATGGTGAGGGTGTCGCGCTGATCGTCGTTGGCAGGGCTGGGAAAACCGGCGCGCACGCTGTCGAAAATTGGCCGCTCGAAAAACAGCTTGCCCGGTTTGAGGCGCTTTTCCGGCGTTGCCTCGAGATAGCCGCGCAGCTTGAGGCGCGCCACCAGTGCGGCAACCGGGCTTTTCGAGTTGAACCCGAGCAATGCCATGATGGTGGAGTAAGGCGGCAATACGCCATGACCGGCGTAATAGTCCTGCAATTTGGCGAGATAATCGGCGTCATTTCCCATAAGCCGACACAATATGGAACGCCCGTTCCACTGTCAAGAGTTACTTACCTCTCTCCGAACCGGATAACCGATGCGAGGGGGAGGAAGTACCGGTTACACCGGCGCCAAAGGGTGAGGATGGCGCGAAATCCTCTCCCACAGCGACCACTCCCGGCAGGTTGCTTCGGGATCCGAGGCGCCGCCCAAAATCACGCACCTGTCAGCCTCATCCCGCAAGCTGCAAATGAACTGCCCATCGTCGAAAATCCGTCGGCCTTTCCAGTTGTTGCACGTAATACAGACTTCTTGCCCGGAATAATATTGCATGTGCATTTGCATCCTCCCAACCAACAATTACCCACATAGGCGATAAGGTTACATTGCAACCCCCCCGGCAAACATCGGGGCGCACCAGATTCCAAGCTAGGGGATTCCCCGATTATCCCGAATGGATTTAAAGAGGCTATCCGAGCAGACATACGCCACGGTGACAATCACGGAAAACCAACCTATACGACCCGCCCCATCGGATTTTTGCCATTTCAGGGTAAAATGCTCAATTTTTCCCGAACGACCCGAGACAAACACAGGGCAGGAAGCATTTATGGATATGAACCAATTTCTAGGGCTGGGCGAACATCTCGAAGATGCGCAAAAAAACCGCGAACGTCTCCAGCTTTACATCAATCTGAAATTATCTTCATCGGGCCAGCCCGCTTTCATGGACGGTAGCAGTGGCGAGTTTCTCGCGGTTGCCGGCGACCTGCTGAAGAGCTATCGCGAACGCTCGCGCCTGCTTTCCGGCTACCTTTGCCCGGCCGACCAGCGCATCCAGGACTTTCTCGACAGTTATCTGGCGGATTGCGCTGAAGGCGGCGTGCCGCGTCTGCCGGAAAATTCCCTGATCCTCGACCGCCATGGCGTGGCGCGCGAGCTGTCGCTGCCTGTCAACCGCGACGAATACAAAAACGAATATGTCAGCAGCTACCGCATGCATAACGGCGTACTGCACAATCCGGCAAGCGACCGCCGCACCACCAAGGGTTCGTTCCATGTCGCGGAAGGCGGACTGCCCATTCCCGGCGACAAAAAAGCCGTCCCCAAGCTCACTTTCGCCCGCCTGTTGCGCGAAGCGCTCAACCCGCCGGAATATCTGCTCAGTTTGCCGTTTACCCTGGACAAGCCGCAGGAAGCGAAGATGCTGGTTTCGCTGCTGTTGCGCCCGGTGGTGTGTCCGGCGATTCCCGGCCGCGAAGCGGAAAAAAGCATGGAAATCCGTTTTTTCGCCCCCGGCAGCCTGGTCAGCAACCTGGATTTCGTCGAAAGCATTTTCGGCAACGGCGGCAACCCGGTATTGGCTTCCAACGATGCCGGCCTCGATGTCGAACACTGGTCGGGGCACAGCGGCTGCGTGATCCTGGCGCCGCACTTGGTCAAATTCAGCAAGAAGGAACTGGGGCTGCCCCACTGGGATGCCGCGACGCCGCGCCAGCAGGCGGATGGCATGTGCTGGCGTGAGGAAAGCGACCTGTACAACGACGGCGCCGCCTTCAAGATTACTGCCCGCGACGAGCGCGGCGTGATCGTTACCCTGATCGCCGACAATTATTACGGCTATTGCAAGAAGGAAGTCAAAACCCAGATCAGCTACGCCGCCAACCTCTTCGGTCTGGCCGAGGAAGAACACGCGGGCGGCGCGCTGGCCTTTCCGCGCCGCAACCACGGCGAGGAATTCGACGAAAACAGCCTGACCCGCGCGCCCGGATACAGCTTCGAGGATAACGTGGCGCATTTCGGCGAACTAATGGATGTTCAGCCCGAAGGTTACGGGATCGACAAACGCCACCCGGAAGTCGTCTACCTGCCGCGGGATGTGCGCATGGATCTGCCCAGCCAGACCATTTCCTGGACCAAAGACGGCGAAAAGCGCACCCTCAAGCTGCGCCCGGACAGAATCTACGTTCAACCCGACGGTTACAAGATCATCATGCAAAAGCACCCCGGCGCGCCCTCCTGGCGCCTGCTTGGCGCAGACGCGGAAGGCACTTTCTGCCACAAGCCGTGCACGGTTTCCGGCGGCGGCAAATCGGAAATCTCCAAGTCGCTCAATGACGCGGTAATCAACGGCCCGCTATTCGTCGCCAACCTGGAACACGATCTCGACATGGTCGAGGAAATTTTTCAGCGCGATTACACCGGCCGTTTCCTTCCCGGCTTCGAGCATGAAGACCGCGACGCCTCGCGCAAGCTGCTCTCCCTGGAGCGCAGCTTAGGCTCGGTCATCAAGGTGCTGACCCCCGCTCCGGTTTATACCGCGGAATACAATGCCTGGCTGGAAAACATACCCGACCGCATCCTGGCGCTGGTCTTCGTCATCAAGCGCATGTACCGCGCCGAATGGGGCGACGGCTGGCGCAAGCTGCTTTCCACCGATTTCGTCAACGGCCACCCCGGCCACGAACTCAAGCTGGGCGAGCGCAAGCTGGTCGGCTCCTATCTGCGCGTCGGCTTCGCCGAAAACGGCGCCTGGCGCGTCTTCAAGCTGCGTCAGGATTTCATCGCCGCCGACAAGGTGCAGATGGAGGACGACATCAGCGCCTCGGTGGTCGTACCCGCCGAAATACTGCCCAACCTCTCGCCGAAAAGCGCCGACCCCTCGGTGAAATTGGTGCGCAACTGTGAATACCGCCTCTTTCAGCGCCCCGACGACGCCATCCATCGCGGCTTCGACAAGCAAACCGAGCGCGACATGGCGCAGCACAACAACTTCTTCGCCAACTTCGAACCGCTGCACGGCACGGCGCTGACCGACATCCTCGACGACGTGGTGGGCTTCGACCAATTCACCGAGCCGATGAAAACCAACCTGCGCGCCGCCCACGACAATAACCAATATGTGGTTTCCTCGGCGCATCCGCGCCTCGTTGACGGCAAACCGAGCAAAAATCCGCGCTACCTGCAACTGCGCCCGGATCTCGCCAACCCGGTGGCGCGCTACGTCGCCGAAACCGGCGCACGCTTCAAGCGCCGCGTGCCGCTCGATCAGCCGCTATGCGAGCCGGTCAACGCCGTGCTGGTGGGACGCCGCAACAACCCGCCGGAACCCGGCATCCGCCCCCTGGCGGTGTACAACCCGATCCACTATCAAGAATTGCCGGAACTGTTCATGGATTTCGTGTGCAGCCTTACCGGCAAATCGCCCTCGACTACCGGCGCGGGCAGCGAAGGCGCGCTCACCAAGGGGCCGTTCAACGCTCTGCGTCCCACCGCCGATCTCAACAACACCCTGGTATCGTTCATCCTCACCGGTTATGCCGGCTATTCCACCGCCGCCGGCTATATTGGACCGAAATTCCGCGTCGATCACGACATCAGCCTGCTGGTGCCGGAAATCTGGTCGCGCCTGACGCCCCAGCAACGCGACCCGCGCTGGTTGATCGACAACGGCTGCCTGGAGAAAATCGAGGATTTTTACCACGAAGGCCGCCACATCCCGGCAAGCCGCCTCGGCTACCGGATTACCGAGCGCTTCGTACATGGTTTCCTGGGCAAGATTTTCGACACGCCGCGCGCGGTGTTCAGCGAGGAAATCCTGCGCCCGGAAATCCAGGATATGGCGGCCTTCGTGGACGGCGTGGAAAATATCGCCGAAGCGCAGCAAAAAGTGGCGACGCGCTATCTGGCGGACGGCAGCATCGAGGAAGCCTGTCCGCCCCTCAAAGCGCTGCTTCACATCATGGCGAACGGCGACTACCAGGGAAAAGACGCGCACCACCCGGAAATCCGCGCCCTCTTCAGCCGCGAATCCCTGCTCGCCTCGGAGTGGTACAGGGAACGCCTGGAAACCAAGCAGGCGCGCGACATCGCGCTATGGCAACGGCACATCGCCTACCTCGAAGCCTACGTCAAACGAGCCAGCCATCAGGACATGGTGGCGCGCCTCGATGTCCACATCCGCCTCAACCAAGCGCAAACCAAGCTGGATTGGGTAAGGAGCAAGGAATACCTGCACAGCTTGCAAGGCACCATCGGCGCCGATCCGATGCGTCCCGGACGGAGCGGGGCATAGGTTTTAACGCGAAGCGGCGGCGGCGCGGTTTCGCAGGAACATGCCAGGCACCGGCTGGCTAGCGAAACAACCGCATGGATGCTGCGTGATTAGGCTTCTGCTAAACTTAATGGAAATCTTTTTTTGGAGCACCGCATGGATGCCTCTCGCACCTTAGTCCGCCTCGCCGCCATCCTGCCGCTGGTCTTGCTCGCCGGCTGCCAATCGCTGCTCCCGCGCGGCGAGGCCGTCACCAAGGGGCAATGGCAAAGTTTCTGGGATGCCCAGCAAACCTTCGACAAGATCGTTCCCCACCAAACCGACCTCGAAGGGCTGAAACAACTGAAATTGGACCCAGGGTCGAACCCAAATGTTGCCATCCTGAATTATTCGGATATATTGCGCCGCTTTATTTCGAGTCCGGCAACCAATCTCGCCGACCTTGACCCCGGCGTGCAGGAATGCATTCTGGCGAAAGCCGCATGCATGGGCTATGAAATTGACCAGCGGGTGGTGAAGCGTAAACGCTATGGCAGCTTCTGGCTGGATTTTCTGAATTTCAAGCGCAGGGTGGATGTTGTCGGCTGGCGCTTCAACGGCGTCATATTAATCAAGGGAAACATGGTCGTGTATAAATTATCCGGCGGCCAGCCGGCGATCCATGAACTGGAGGAAAGCACCAATCCCTTGGGGCCGTTCCAGGGATTCGGCGAATCACGTCTGTTCCGTTGATTGCCGGAAAACGCCGCGCCGGCATCCCCGGATTGGCGCGGCGGGCGTAAAAAAACCCCGGCAAGCCGGGGTTTTTTCAGTGGTGCTCCGTGACTGCTTAGGCAGCCTGGATGTTCGAAGCTTGCTTGCCCTTGGGGCCGGTTGCCACGTCGAACGTCACGCGCTGGTTTTCTTTCAGGGTCTTGAAACCGTTGCCCTGAATCGCCGAAAAATGCGCGAACAAATCGTCGCCGCCATCATCGGGGGTGATGAATCCAAAACCCTTAGCGTCGTTGAACCACTTTACAGTACCTGTTGCCATTGTATCTTCCTAATTTTGGTTAAGTAACATGGGCGATTGCCCGAATCTATCGAATCAAGAAAACAAAGGGCCAACGAAGGTACCGCAATTTGAAGCTTGAATTCCACAGACGGTCGCTAGATTAACAGGATTTCTGGCAAAATCAAAATTTCTTTTGGCTCCTGCCGCTAGCCACACATGCTTCCATCCAGCCTGAGGCGGAAAACAATGCGCCAGCATCCCCCAAAATTCCGCTCCAAGGAAACCAAACGCCGTTGCGTGGATAAAATACCGCCGTTGCGCACAAGGCCGCATCTGAATAAATCGCGTACAAACCCCCACCGCTTGGTAAAATAGCGCTTTATCGACATCAACGGGGTTCCACCATGTCCGCTTTGAGCCAACAACAAATCGAAGAACTGAAAGCGCAACTGCGCGCCCGCCAAGCCAAGCTACTGGAAGAAATCCGCGACGAACTGGCGCGTTCCGGCGACCAGCATTACATCGACCTGGCCGGCCGGGTTACCGATCTGGGTGACGCATCGGTAGCCGACCTGCTCGCCGACCAGGAAGCCGCCCACATCGACCGTCAGGTGAACGAAGTACGCGACATCGAAGCCGCGCTGGCACGCATCAAGGCCGGGGAATACGGCGTCTGCATCGACTGCGGCGACGGCGTCGTCTTTGGGCGCCTGCAAGCCTATCCCACCGCGAAACGCTGCATACCATGCCAGGAACGGCGCGAAAAGCAGTACGCCGGAGAAGGCCAGCACACGCTCTGAATTCATGCCTTTAATTTCCCTAGAACACGCTTCCCTTGCCTACGGTCACGTCGCCTTGCTCGACGCCGCCGATTTCCAACTCGATGGCGGCGAACGGGTCGGGCTGATCGGCCGCAACGGTGCGGGCAAATCCAGCCTGCTCAAGATCGTCGCCGGTGAAATCCGTCCCGACGACGGCAAGATTTGGCGCGCCCCCGAACTCAAGCTCGGTTACGTCCCGCAGGAACCGGTGCTGAAGCAGGATCACACGGTCTTCGAGGCGGTCGCGCAAGGACTGGGCGGTTTATGTCAACTGCTGCTCGACTATCATGCCGTCAGCCACGACATCGGCCAAGCCGGCGCGGATACCGAGGTACTGCTTGCACGCATGCAGGATTTGCAACACGAGCTGGAATCCCAGGATGGCTGGCGCGTCCAGGCGCGGGTCGAAACCGTGATGAGCCGCCTGACGCTGCCGCAGGACAAAAAGATCGCCGAATTGTCGGGCGGCTGGAAAAAGCGCGTGGCGCTGGCGCGCGCCCTGGTCGCCGAGCCGGACGTGCTGGTGCTCGACGAGCCGACCAATCATCTCGACTTCGCCGCCATCGAATGGCTGGAAAGCCTGCTCAAGGATTTTAGCGGCAGCGTGCTGTTCATCACCCACGACCGGCGCTTCCTCGACAACGTCGCCACCCGCATCGTCGAACTGGATCGGGGGTTGCTGGCCAGCTTCCCCGGCAATTTCTCCGCCTACCAGGCGCGCAAGGCCGAAATGCTGGCGGCGGAAGCGGTGCACAACGAAAAATTCGACAAAGTGCTGGCCCAGGAAGAAGTGTGGATCCGCAAGGGTATCGAAGCGCGCCGCACCCGCAACGAAGGGCGCGTGCGCCGCCTGGAGCAACTGCGCCGCGAACGCGCGGCGCGGCGCGAACAGGCCGGCACGGTATCGCTGAACATCGACGCGGGCGAGCGTTCCGGCAAGCTGGTGGCGGAACTCGAACACGTCGGCAAATCCTATGGCGGCGTCCCGGTCGTCCGCGATTTTTCCGCGCGCATCCAGCGCGGCGACAAGATCGGCCTGCTCGGCCCCAACGGCGCCGGCAAGACCACCCTGCTGCGCCTGATCCTCGGCGAGATCGAAGCGGACAGCGGCAGCGTGCGCCAGGGCACCAAGCTGGCGGTAGCCTATTTCGACCAATTGCGCGAACGGCTTGACGAGGAGGCCACCCTTGCCGACATCATCAGCCAGGGCAGCGATTTCATCGAAATCGGCGGCGAAAAGAAACACGTCATCAGCTACCTCGGCGATTTCCTGTTCCCGCCGCAGCGCGCCCGCGCCCCGGTGAAATCGCTCTCCGGCGGCGAGCGCAACCGCCTGCTGCTGGCGCGCCTGTTCACCCGCCCGGCCAACGTACTGGTGCTCGACGAGCCGACCAACGATCTCGACATCGAAACCCTGGAACTGCTCGAAGAGCTGCTGCTGGATTACAACGGCACCCTATTTCTGGTCAGCCATGACCGCGCCTTTCTCGACAACGTGGTGACCTCGGTGATCGCCTTCGAGGGCGAGGGCAAGTGGCTCGAATACGGCGGAGGCTATCAGGATTGGCTGCGCAGCCGCAGCGCAACGGCAAGCGCCGTCAAGAAACCCGCCGATCAGCCCAAGGCGAAAGCGGCAAGCACGAAACCCGCCGCCAGGATCAAGCTGAGTTTCAAGGAAAACCGCGAACTGGAAGCCCTCCCCGCCCAAGTCGAGGCGCTGGAAACCGAACAGCGCGAAATCGGCGAGAAACTGGCGGACGGCGAGCTTTACCGCCGCGCGCCGGAGGAAGCGAAACGCTTGCAGGCGCGCCATGCCGAGATCGACGACTTGTTGCTGGAAAGCCTGGCGCGCTGGGAAGAGCTGGAAGCCAAGCAGAAGGAAGCCTTACGGTGACCGCCTTGAAGCATTGTCTTGCCATGCTGCTTCTGGCGGGCTGGGGGCAGGCATCCCTGGCGGCGAATCCGCCCTCTTTCCAGGCATTGCTCGATGCCGCCCCCGCCGGCGCGACGCTGCGCCCCCCCCCCGGAATTTATGCCGGGCCGGCGACGCTGAACAAACCGCTGGTTATCGACGGCGGCGGAAAAGTGACGGTGGACGGCGGCGGCACCGGTTCGGTGCTGTTCATCGCCACCGGCGGAGCGACGGTGCGCGGTTTGATCCTGCAAAACACCGGCCAGTCGCATGACCGTATTGATGCCGCGATTACCGTTACCGGCGACGGCAACCACATCGAGGACAATCATATTGACAATGCCCTGTTCGGCATCCACCTCAAACAAGCCAACCGTAACCTGATAAAGAACAACCGGATCCGCTCCAAGGCGGTGGACAGCGCCCTGCGGGGCGACGGCATCCGCCTGTGGAACAGCGTGGAAAACCGTGTGGAAGACAACGACATCAACGGCGTGCGCGATCTCACCATAATGAATTCGCCGCGCAATCTGATCTCCGGCAACTCGATCCGTAACGCCCGTTATGCCATGCAATTCGTGTTCTCGCCGGACAGCGTGGTGGAAAACAACTCACTCTCCGGCAACGTGACCGGCATCGTGGTATTGAATTCGGACAGCGTGGTAATCAGGAATAACCGCATCTTCCACTCGATGGAAGCCAGCAGCGCGGGCATCGCCGTCAAGAAAAGCGGCGAAGTGAAGGTGGAAGGCAACGAAATCGTCCATTGCGCCGTGGGCGTGCTGGCCGATTCGCCGATCAATCCCGAGGACAAGCTCATTCTGCGCAACAACCGCATCGCCCACAACACCACCGGCATGCAGTTCTATGGCGAGCGCGGCGGCCACGTCATCCGCGGCAACAGCTTCGAGAAGAACCTCTCGCAGGTGGTGGTGTTCGGCGGCGGCAACGCCACCGACAACGAATGGCACGGCAACTACTGGGACGATTACGAAGGCTTCGATCTCGACCATGACGGAATCGGCGACAAGCCCTATGAACTCTATGCCTACGCCGACCGCATCTGGATGGAAAATCCCAAGGCGCGCTTTTTCCGCAATTCTCCGGTGCTGGAACTGCTCGACTTCCTCGAACGGCTGGCGCCGTTCTCCGCGCCGGACTTGCTGCTGCGCGATCCTGCCCCGCGCTTCCGCAAGCCCAAATGAAAACGGCATTCGAACCACGGGGCGCACGGGGAATACCCCGGACAGAACCGCACGCATATTGATTTAATCCCCGTGTTCCCAGTGGTCAAAGAACTCAAACCGGATCGGTGCAGCCCACCCAGCGGTCGCGCCCGCCTTCCTTGGCCTGATACATGCGCTGATCGGCGATCTCCACCAGGTGCTGGCCATCCTTCGCGCAATCCGCCGATATTTCGGCGACGCCGTAGCTCGCCGTCAACGGGCTGCCGTCGGGGCGCGGCCCCAGACCGGCGGCACGCAGGCGTTCCAGCATGGCAATGGCGGAAGCACAGTTGGTATTGGGCAACACGATCAGGAACTCCTCGCCACCCCAGCGCACTAGCACGTCGCCGCCGCGCAAGGTCTTGCGTATCGTCCCGACCGCGGCGATCAGCATCCGGTCGCCCGCTTCATGGCCATAACCGTCGTTGACCTGTTTGAAATTGTCGAGATCGGCGAACACCACGGCAAGCGATGAGCCGTTGCGCGCCGCGATATTGAACTGGAGATTAAGCAACTCCTCGCCGCTGGCGCGGCTGAAGCTGCGCGTCAGGGGATCGTGGGCGGCCTGATTCACCAGCGCCACCATGAAGGCCAACTGGCTCATGCCGGCCAGAGTGGCGGTGGCGGTAATCAGCAACATCAGCCAGAAAGCGCCGAGATGCGTGCTCCAGTTCATGTGATTGAGCTGCATCAGCGCCACCAGCGCCTCGGACAGCAGCACCGGAGTGGCGAACAGCACGCCTTCCAGCGCCGTCAGCGGAAACACGCTCAAGCCCGCCACCATGACGAACGGCAAAAAAGCGTAGCCGGCGGCGATTACCGCCGCCGCGCCCTCGTTCTGGAAATGCGAAAGCAGAAGGTGGGAATAAATGAAGAACAGCGTCGGAATGGCGAACATGAAGGCCAGCGCCCGGTAAGCATCCGCCATGCGCCGCGAATTGGAATAGGCCACCGCCAGCGCCCCGAACGCCAGGCTGGTGACGATGCGCCCCCCGGCCAGCATGATCGACAAGGGCAAGGCGAACACCAGGATGTCCACCACGATCCACAACGGCGTCAGCACGGCGAACAAGGCCGCGACCAGGCGCACCCGCGAGATAATCATCTCGGCGCGGCGCAGCACCAGCAGCGGGGGATGCTTGGCCGGATGAGCCAAGCAGTAAAGCCCCTCGCATGAAATACCCGCGAACAGCCGCGACGAAATCGAATTCAGAAACTGTGTGAGCGACTGCATGCCACCTCCAATCTTATTATTCAACCGGCTGCAATCGACGCCTGCCGTCTTATTCTTCAGGCAACATCCAGACCACCGAGTTCAGAGCAATACGTCCTTGGACACGCCCTTGCGCTTTAGCAGGCGTCTGAGCGCCTGCAACGCTTCGAGTTGTATCTGGCGCACCCGTTCGCGGGTGATTTCCAGGCCGCCGGCCAATTCTTCCAGGGTTTGCGCATCCAAGCCGTTCAGCCCGAAGCGCCGCTCGATCACCCAGCGCTGCTTGTCGGAAAGCTCCCCCATCCACTCGTGCACATAGGCCTCGACTTCGGCATTCTGCAACAGTGCCTCCGGCAGCAGCCCCTGATCGTCTGGAATCGCCTCGCCGATGGACAAGGTCGGGTCGATGTCGAGCGGCGCGTCGAGCGAGGCCATGCGCTCGTTCAGCCCGAGCACGTAACGCACCTCGTCCTCGGGGCGGTCGAGCAGATGCGCCACGTCGGCCACCGTCGGCTCGCGCTCGTTGTGCGCCTCGAGATGGCGCCACGCGCGCAGGTAGATGTTCAGCTCCTTGACGATATGCACCGGCAAGCGGATGGTGCGCGACTGGTTCATGATGGCGCGCTCGATATTCTGGCGTATCCACCATGTCGCGTAGGTGGAAAAACGATAGCCGCGCTCGGGATCGAATTTTTCCAGGGCGTGGATCAACCCCAGGTTGCCTTCCTCGATCAGGTCGAGCAACACCATGCCGCGGTTGACGTAATGCTTGGCGATATTCACCACCAGGCGCAAATTGCACTCGATCATGCGCTGGCGCGCGGCGAAATCGCCCTGCACCACCAAGCGCGCCAAGCGCGCCTCCTCGACCGCGCTCAGCAGCGCGTTCTGGCCGATTTCCTTGAGATACATCAGGGTGACATCGCCCTGAAAGTCGGCGACCCCCCATTCCGGTTCCGCCGAATGTTCCTCATGCTCCTCGGCGGACGGCGGCGTTTCGCCGTCGGGCAGTTCGTCATCGTCGAGTGGCGTGCTGTTGCTCATGCGGAACCGTCACCAGAAAGATATTTCATCGGATCGACCGGCTTGCCGAAGCGCCGTATTTCGAAATGCAGCTTGACGCGGTCGGCGTCGCTATCGCCCATTTCGGCGATTTTCTGCCCCTTGGCGACATTCTGCCCTTCCTTGACCAACACTTGGCTATTGTGCGCATAGGCGCTCAGATAGGTTTTGTTGTGCTTGATGATAATCAGCTTGCCATAGCCGCGCAAGCCGCTGCCGCTATATACCACCTTGCCCGCGGCGGCGGCGTTGACCGCCTGCCCGCTCTTGCCGGCGATCTCCAGCCCCTTGGCGCCGTTGCCATCGTTGAATTCACCCACCAGCTTGCCTTGGGCCGGCCACCCCCAGTCGATCTTGTCGTCATCGTCGGCGGCTGGATCCTTCTTTTCATCCTGTGGCGGCTTGGCGGGTGTTTTCTCGGCGATGGCCGGAACCGCGGCCGGCGGCGGTGCAGAAGGAGCAGGCCTGGCTGGCTGCGCGGCTTCGCTGTAAGGCTGCTTGAGCGCCTTGGGTTCGGTTTTCAGGGGAATGTCGCCGGCAGCGGGTTTGCTTTCCACCGCACCCACGATTTTCAGCGGCGTCACCACCACCAGCCCATCCTGCGCCTTCGCAGCAGGCGGCGCGGGATTCAGCTTGATCTGCTGCCCGACCTTGATCGTGTATGGCGGCTCGATGCCGTTCAGCTCGGCGATTTCCTTGTAATCGTAACCGTATTCGAGGGAAATGCCATACAGGGTATCGCCCTTTTGCACCGTATAGGTTTGCGGGCGCATATCGGGCGCAGCGGCCGGCTTGGCGGCGGCCTTTTTCACGGCAGGCGCGGGCGCGCGCTCGACGACCGGCGCCGGTCGGCCCGACGTAGTACAGCCGCCGAGTAAAACCAGCACGGACAGCAGGCAAACCGCCACGAGCGCAGCCGGTCGCATCCCCGCAAACCCTCTCTCCAACTCTCCCCCAGAGGGGGAGAGCGCAATGGTTCCCCTCTCCCACTGGGAGAGGGGTGGGGGCGAGGGTCGGCGGTGAACCGGCTCCCTGCTCATGCCACCCCCGGCAACAAGGGTACGAAGCGCACGGCTTCGAGCATGGTTTGGCGATATTCCTTGCCGTCGAATTCGACCAGGCACAGCCGCTGTTCGGCGCTGCCTATCGGCATCACCAGCCGGCCGCCCGGCGCGAGCTGTTCCAATAGCTCGGGCGGCACCCGGGTGGCCGCCGCGGTCATGATGATGCCGCTGAACGGCGCCAATTCGGGCAAGCCCATGGTGCCGTCGGCGTGGCGGGCGCGGACGTTGGAGAGGCGCAATTCGCGGAGGTGCTCGCGCGCCTTGGCGAGCAGCGGTGCGATACGCTCGACCGAATAGACTTCCTGCGCCAGCCGCGCCAGCACGGAAGTCTGGAAACCACAGCCGGTGCCGATTTCGAGCACCTTGCCGAGCTTGCCGCCGGCGCGCAGCAATTCGGTCATGCGCGCCACGGTGTAGGGGTTGGAGATAGTCTGGCCGAAGCCGATCGGCAGAGAGGCATCGTCGTAGGCGCGGCTGGCCAGCGCTTCATCGACGAAGATATGGCGCGGGATCGACCCCATCACTTCGAGCACTACTTCGTCCTTGATCCCCTGGCTGCGCAGCCGGTCGAGCATGCGCCCCCGGGTGCGCTGGGATGTCATGCCGATCCCGTGAATGTTGCTTATCATGCGCGCAGCCATCGGTTCAGGCCGTCGATCTGGCCGTACTGGGTAATATCGACTTGCAGCGGCGTTATCGACACCCGGCTCTGCGCAACGGCGTGAAAGTCGGTGCCTTCGCCGGCATCCTGCACCGCGCCGGCGGCGCCCACCCAATACACCGTTTCGCCGCGGGGGTTGACTGTTTTCACTACCGGTTCGGCCTTGTGGCGCTTGCCGAGGCGGGTAATGCTCATGCCTTGCAGTGCTTCATAAGGCACGTCCGGCACATTGATGTTGAGCAGTATCGGTTGCGGAAAGGGATCGCGGCGACAACGCTCGACGATCTCGCTCACGACCCGCGCCGCCGTGCCGATATGTTCCGCGGTCTTGCTGGCCAGCGATACCGCAAGCGAGGGGATGCCCAGCAGAAAGCCCTCGGTGGCCGCCGCCACGGTGCCGGAATAGATGGTGTCGTCACCCATGTTGGCGCCATGATTGATGCCGGAAACCACCATGTCCGGCAATTCCGGCAACATGCCGGTGACCGCCAGATGAACGCAGTCGGTCGGCGTGCCATTGACGAAATAATAACCGTTGGGAGAACGGCGCAAACTCAGGGGACGATCGAGCGTCAGGGAATTGCTGGCGCCGCTTCGGTCGCGCTCGGGCGCGACCACGGTGACCTCGGCCACTGCGGAAAGAGTTTGCGCCAGGCAGGCCAGTCCCGGCGCAAAATAACCATCGTCGTTGCTAATCAAAATCCGCATCGAGCTGTTTCGCTTCCTATCTGTAAGTAACGCTGCCGTCCGTGACAAACGACAGAATTTGGCGGTACTGCGCCCACACTGCAAAGGGACGATTATGTGGCATGAAGTGCCACAAATCAAGGCGAAGAGGGACGCCCGAGATGCTGCCGGAAGTCTTCGGAACGCACGCAGCGGCGGTAGGTTTACGCTGCTTCGTCCATCCAGGCGGCCTGGATCGCTTCGAGGATTTTCTCGTTGGAATGGTCGGGGTCGTCGTCGAATCCGTCCAGAGCCATTGTCCAGGCATGCAGGTCGGTAAAACGAATATAGCGGGGATCGACATCGGGATGCTTTTCATACAGTTCGATGGCGATATCCTGAATATCGGTCCATTTCATGACGCACTCCTTTGTTTAGGGGCTAGGGGCTAGGGGCTAGGGGCTAGGGGCTAGGGGCTAGGGGCTAGGGGCTAGGCAACAAGATGGTGGGACGCGGAAACCATGTCAAAATTATCTCCCCGCTTTCCCGCGTAGCCTCTAGCCCCTGATCCCTAGCCCCTTCTCAATGCTGTTCCTTGGCCAGATTGATGGTGTACTTGGGAATCTCCACCACCAGGTCGCTCGATCCGACCCGCGCTTGGCAGCTCAAGCGCGAATTCGGCTCCAACCCCCATGCCTTGTCCAGCATGTCGTCCTCGAGTTCGTCGGACGGCTCCAGCGAATCGAAACCCTCGCGCACGATGACGTGGCAGGTGGTGCAGGCGCAGGCTTTTTCGCAGGCATGTTCGATTTCTATGTCGTTCTCGAGCAGCGCATCGCAAAGGGTTGTTCCGCTTTCGGCCTGGATCACCGCGCCGTCTGGGCACAATTCCTGATTGGGCAATACGATGATTTGCGGCATTCCTTATCCTTCCAATTCTTCCAGCTTGTGTCCGGCCAGCGCCTTCTGCACGCTGCGGTTCATGCGGCGCGCGGCAAAGCTTTCGGTGGCGCGGTTGAGCGCTTCGACGGCATTCTTGATGGCCAGCGGCGCCGTGCCTTCCAGGGTGCCGCGCAATGCCGCCATGCGCCCGTCGATCTTGGCGCGCTCGGCATCATCGAGCAACTCGCCGTCCTCGTCCAGCGCCGCCGCCACGGCTTCGAGGATGCGCCCGCCCTCCACCTGCTGTTCGCGCAGGGAACGCGCCGTCATATCGTCGTGGGCGTGTTGCTGCGACGCTTTGAGCATGTCGGCGATTTCGCCGTCGCTCAGTCCATAGGAGGGCTTCACCATCACCGAGGCTTCCACCCCGGAATTCTTCTCGCGCGCGGAAACCGAAAGCAGGCCGTCGGCATCCACCTGGAAGGTCACGCGAA
>CAZDIJ010000017.1:20796-31230 GCA_964505475.1 uncultured Sulfuricella sp.
CACCACGTGGATGCTCATGGCGGTCTGGCCGTCCTTGTAGGTGGTGAATTCCTGGGCGCGCGCCACCGGAATGGTGGAGTTGCGTGTAATCACCTTCTCCACCAGACCGCCCATGGTCTCCAGACCGAGCGACAGGGGAATCACGTCGAGCAGCAGCCATTCATCGCCGTTGCGGTTGCCCGCCAGCACGTTGGCCTGGATCGCCGCGCCGAGCGCCACCACCTTGTCGGGATCGAGGTTGTTGAGCGGCTCCTGGCCGAAAAATTCGCCCACCGCGCGCTGAATTTGCGGCATCCGCGTGGCGCCGCCGACCATCACCACACCTTTCACGTCCTCGACACCCAAGCCGGCGTCGCGTAGCGCCTTCTTGGTCGGCGCCAGGGTTTTTTTGACCAGACCCTGGGTGATCTCGGTAAAGATTTTTCCGGTCAGCAACACGTCTATCGTCTGCCCACTGGACAACACCGCCGTGATCCGGGTTTCGGGATGGAACGTCAGTTCTTCCTTGGCTTCGCGCGCGCGCGTCAGCAACTGGCGCGTATCCTTGGCATTGGGCGCGAACAGGCCGGTTTGTTCCAGCACCCAGCAATAGATGCGGTGATCGAAATCGTCCCCGCCCAGCGCCGAATCGCCGTTGGTCGCCATCACCTCGAACACGCCCCGGCTCAAGCGCAGAATGGAAACATCGAAGGTGCCGCCCCCCAGATCGTAGACCACGTAGATTCCCTCGGCGGCGTTGTCCAGCCCATAGGCTACCGCCGCCGCGGTCGGCTCGTTGAGCAGGCGCAGGACGTTCAGGCCGGCCAGACGGGCGGCGTCCTTGGTCGCTTGGCGTTGGGCATCGTCGAAATAGGCAGGCACGGTAATCACCGCCCCCACCAAATCGCCGCCCAGCGACTTTTCGGCACGAGCACGCAGGGTTTTGAGAATTTCTGCGGAAACCTCCACCGGGCTTTTTACTCCGGCAACCGTCTTGAGTTGCACCATGCCCGGCGCATCGACGAATTGGTAGGGCAAATTGGCGATGTCCGCGATGTCGCGTACCCCACGCCCCATGAAACGCTTGGCCGACACCACGGTATTGTGGGGATCGGCGCTTTGCATCGCCTGTGCCGCATAGCCGACTTCCGCTGTCCCGTCCGGCAGGTAGCGCACCACGGAAGGCAGCAGCGCCCGTCCGTCCTCGTCGTTGAGCACCACGCTGATGCTGCTGCGCACCGTCGCCACCAGCGAATTGGTCGTTCCCAGGTCTATCCCCACCGCCAGACGGTGCTGGTGCGGCGCGGCGCTCAAGCCGGGTTCGGCGATTTGCAGTAAGGCCATTTTGGTTAGCTTTCTAGTGCTTCGAGCGCGTGGTGAATTTCCTCGCGCAATTTTTCCATGAATTTCAATTCCCGCACCTGTTCCGCCGCCGCGGCGAAATCATGCGCTTCGTCCAGCGCCTGGCGCAACCTTTCGTGGCGCTGCTGCATCTCCGCGCGCAGCCGGGAATCCAGATGTTCCAGGTCGGCCAGTTCCTCGGCGGCCTTGGCTTCGCCAATCGCCTCGCGCCACTCCATCTGCTCCATCAGAAAAGCGGGGGACATCGCGGTATTGCTGGCCTCGCCGCTCTCCACCCCGTTCATTTGCAGCAGGTAGCGCGCCCGCGCCAGCGGCTGGCGCAATGTCTGATAAGCCTCGTTGGCATGCGTCGCCCACTGCATCGCCAGACGGCGTTCGACATCGCCCAGGTGGGCGTGCTTGTCGGGATGCACTTGCGCCTGGAGGTCGCGGTAGGATTGCTCGAGCTGGGTCAGGTCGATCTGGAAAGCCGGCGCCAGCCCGAACAACTCGAAGTGTTTTTTTTCAAAGCTGAACATTGCCATACCCGGCATCACACCCCGAAGCTCTCACCGCAGCCGCACTGGCTCTTGATGTTGGGGTTGTTGAACTTGAAGCCCTCGTTGAGGCCTTCGCGCACGTAATCCAGCTCGGTGCCGTCGAGATAAGCCAAGCTCTTGGGATCGACCAGGACTTTCACGCCGTGGCTTTCAAACTGGTTGTCGTCCACCGCGATCTCATCGGCGAATTCCAGCGTATAAGCCATCCCGGAGCAGCCGCTGGTGCGCACGCCGAGACGCAGGCCAACGCCCTTGCCGCGCTTGGCGATAAAATTGGAGACGTGCGTCGCCGCTCTTTCCGTCAGGGTTACTGCCATTTTCGTTTCTCCTTAAATTCAGGGGCTGGTCCCCAGCCCTTGATCCTTAACCATTGCATACCTTGGTTTCCACCGTCTCGCCGTGCTTGGCCTTGTAGTCGGCAACGGCGGCCTTGATCGCGTCCTCGGCAAGCACCGAGCAATGGATCTTCACCGGTGGCAGCGCCAGTTCCTCGGCGATCTGGGTGTTCTTGATGTCCAACGCCTGATCGAGGGTCTTGCCCTTGACCCACTCGGTCACCAGGGACGACGATGCGATCGCCGAACCGCAGCCGTAGGTCTTGAACTTGGCATCTTCGATGACGCCGTCCTTGTTCACCTTGATCTGCAATTTCATCACGTCGCCGCAAGCCGGCGCGCCGACCATGCCGGTCGCCACGTTCTCGTCGTCCTTGTCGAACGAACCGACGTTGCGGGGGTTTTCATAATGATCCAATACTTTCGTGCTGTAAGACATGATGTTTCTCCTTCGTCGAAACAGGGGCTAGGCGCCAGGGATCAGGGCTAGGAAAGAACCCGGCGCGGCGCGCCGGACAAAAACTCTAGCCCCTAAGCCCTAGTCCCTGCCCCCTGAAATCAATGCGCCGCCCACTTCACGGTGCTCAAGTCGATGCCTTCCTTGTACATATCCCACAACGGCGACATTTCGCGCAGCCGTCCGATGTTGCGTGTGACCAGGTCGATGGCGAAATCCACTTCCTCTTCGGTGGTGAAGCGGCCGATGGTGAAGCGGATCGAGCTGTGCGCCAGTTCGTCGTTGCGTCCCAGGGCGCGCAGCACGTAGGAAGGTTCCAGGCTCGCCGAGGTACAAGCGGAGCCGCTCGACACCGCCAGTTCGCGCACCGCCATGATTAGCGATTCGCCCTCGACGAAATTGAAGCTCAGGTTGAGGTTGTGCGGCACGCGCCATTCCATGTCGCCGTTGAGATGCGCTTCCTCGATTTTCGACAAGCCCTGGTAGAGTCGGTCGCGCAAGGCACGGACGCGCTCGTTTTCCGTGGCCATTTCCTCTTTGGCGATGCGGAAGGCTTCGCCCATGCCGACGATCTGGTGGGTCGCCAAGGTGCCGGAACGCAGGCCGCGCTCGTGACCGCCGCCGTGCATCTGCGCTTCTAGGCGCACGCGCGGCTTGCGCCGCACGTAGAGGGCGCCGATGCCCTTGGGGCCGTAGGTCTTGTGGGCGGAAAAGGACATCAGATCGACTTTCAGCTTCGCCAAGTCGATATCGACCTTGCCCGTGCCCTGGGCGGCATCGACATGGAACAGCACGCCCTTGCCGCGGCAGATTTCGCCCAGCCTGGCGACATCCTGGATCACCCCGATTTCATTGTTGACCAGCATTACCGACGCCAGGATGGTATCGGAGCGCAGCGCCGCGGTGAATTTTTCCAGATCCACCAGACCGCTCGGCTCCGGTTTGAGGTAAGTCACCTCGAAACCTTCGCCCTCCAGGTGGCGCATGGTGTCGAGCACCGCCTTGTGCTCGGTCATCACCGTCACCAGATGCTTGCCCTTGCCGCTGTAGAAATGCGCCGCGCCCTTGATGGCGAGGTTGTTCGATTCGGTGGCGCCGGAAGTCCAGACGATCTCCTTGGGGTCGGCGTTGACCAGGGCGGCAACCTGCTCGCGGGCATCCTCGACGGCTTTTTCCGCTTCCCAGCCGAACGGGTGGGAACGGCTCGCCGGATTGCCGAATTTTTCCGTGAGGTAGGGAATCATCTTCTCCGCCACGCGCGGATCGACCGGCGTAGTCGCCGAATAATCGAGATAAACCGGGGTCTTGACCATGTAATGCTCCTTTAGACTGCCATCGCGGCGAGGCCGCGCATTCTTTTCAACTCATTCCGCAGGGCGCCCAGAAATTCGCCGATCTGCCCGCCCGCCGTATCCTTGCCCAGGCTGACGCGCACCGCGCCGCGCCCCAGTTCGTTATCGACCCCCATCGCCAGCAACGTGGCGCTGGCCTGGGTGCTGCCGCTGGAACACGCCGCGCCGCTGGCGGCGGCGAAACCTGCATTGTCCAGAGCCATCACCAGTGTTTCCCCCTCGATGCCGGGAAAAGCGAAATAGCTGGTGTTGCTCAAGCGCTCGGCGGCGGCGCCGAAGACCACCGCACCCAGCTCATGCAATCCCCGTTCCAGCTCGCCGCGCAAATCCCGCAAACGCCCCGCCTGCTCATCCGCGCGGCGTGCCGCCAACTCGCAGGCGATGCCGAAACCGACGATCGCCGGCACATTTTCGGTGCCGGCGCGCAACCCTTTTTCATGTCCCGCACCAACAATCAGCGGTTTGATTTCCACCGCCTTGTCCAACACCAGTGCGCCGATTCCTTTGGGTCCGTACGCCTTGTGCGCCGAAACGCTGAGCATATCGACGTTGAGCGCGGCGAAATCGACCGTCATCTTGCCCAGCGCCTGGACGGCGTCGCTATGCATCAGCGCGCCGTGTTGTTTGGCCATCTCTCCAAGGCCGGAGACATCCTGGATCACCCCGGTTTCATTGTTGGCCAGCATCACCGAAACCATCCCGGTGGGAATTCGCAAAGCCTCTTCCAGTTGCGCCGCCTCGACCTTGCCTGACGCTCCGACACCGACCCTGGCCAACTTCCATCCCTGCCTGGCCAACTCCTGCGCCGGCTTGGCGACGCAGGAATGCTCGATGGCGCTGATCGCCAGTTGAGTCGGCGGCAGGCACGCCGCCGCGCCCTTGATGGCCAGATTGTTGGCCTCGCTGCCGCCGCTGGTGAAAATCACCTGTGAGGGGTGCGCCCCCAATGCCTCGGCGACTCGTTCCCGCGCATCGTCCACGGCGCGGCGCGCTTCCCGGCCATATTGGTGGCGGCTGGAAGGATTGCCGAAATGCTCGCGGAAGTAAGGCTGCATCGCCGCCAACACCCGCTCGTCCAGAGGGGTGGTGGCGTTGTGGTCAAAGTATGCCGGCGACATTCTTGCCCTGGCGCAGCGGCCGCTTCACCTTGTCGCCGCCGAGCGGCGCGATCTTGCCCGCGCACTGTTTGGCAACCAACTGGGAGAGCGTGATCGAGGATAGGTATTCGATGATTTTGGCGTTCAGGGTCACCCATAAATCATGGGTCATGCACTCGTGTTCGTCGTGGCAATTGCCCAATCCGCCGCACTGTGTGGCGTCGATCGGCTCGTCCACCGCCTGGATGATGTCGGACACCACGATCTCTTCCATCGGCTTGGCCAGGTAATAGCCGCCACCGGGGCCGCGCACACTTTCCACCAAGCCGTAGCGGCGCAGCTTGCCGAACAATTGTTCGAGATACGACAGGGAAATCTTCTGCCGTTCGCTGATGCCGGCCAAAGTCACCGGGCCGCCGCCCTGGCGCATCGCCAAATCGAGCATGGCCGTTACGGCGAAACGGCCCTTGGTTGTCAAGCGCATACTATGTACCCCCAATGGATTTGATGGCCAAACTATACAATACCTTATTATTTTAGTCTACTATTTTGTTCAAGTAGTTCACATCGAATGCATCAGCCACGGCGGCGTCCTGTTCGATTTCCATACCGCATTTTTTCATCTGCTCCAGAATCAGAACAATGCGCTGATCGGTGACTGCGGCATGATCGAGCATGGCGTGAATGGCCTTGACGATGGGATCGTTCATATCCTCGCTGATGGCATAGGCGGAAAATCCCATTTGCCGCGCCTGGTTTTCACGCATCTCGGCTTTGCTGCTATCCAGGATGCGCGCCGGTATCCCCACGGCCGTCGCACCTGGCGGCACGTCTTTGACCACCACGGCATTGGAGCCGACCTTGGCCCCTTCGCCGATGGTAATCGGCCCGAGTATCTTGGCGCCCGCGCCTACCACCACCCCGCGTTGCAGGGTCGGATGGCGCTTGCCCTGACGCCACGACGTCCCCCCCAGAGTAACCCCGTGATAGAGGGTGCAATCGTCGCCGATTTCGGCGGTTTCGCCGATCACCACGCCCATTCCATGGTCGATGAAAAACCGCCGGCCGATGGTCGCTCCGGGATGGATTTCGATGCCGGTCAACCAGCGCCCGAGAAAAGACAGGAAACGCGCCGGCCATTTCAGCCCCCAGCGCCACAAACGCCAGGACAGGCGATACACCAGCAGGGCATGCACCCCCGGGTAGGTGGTCAGCACCTCCCAGGTGGAACGCGCCGCCGGGTCACGCTCGAATACAACCGATATGTCTTCGCGCAGGTGATTGAACACGCTTCAGGCCAAAATTTAAGAAAACCCTAATATTATATTGTGGACTCGGCGAGTCAACTATTTTTTCTGCGTGGGTCAACGGAGGTCAGTATCCCGCGCAAAATATTCACCTCTTCGCGCTCCAGGCGGGTACGCGCGAAGAGCCGCCGCAGGCGATGCATCAAGCGCTTGGGGCTGGCAGGGTCGAGAAAACCGCTTGCCACCATGACTTGTTCGAGATGCCCGAAGACTCCTTCGACCTCTTCCAGCCCCGCCCAATTGGCCGGCTCATCCGGCGACGCGACCCCCGCCAATGCCGCCGTGCGCAATTCATAGGCCAACACCTGAACCGCCGCCGCCAGATTGAGCGAAGCGTATTCCGGGTTGGCGGGAATCAGCACCCGCATCTGGCAACGGTCTACCTCGTCGTTGGTGAGGCCGCTGGTTTCCGCGCCAAACACCAACGCCACCCCGCCCCGCCCCGCCTCCGCCAGCAACTGCGGCGCGGCATCGCGCGGCGCCAGCGGCGGCAGCGACAAATCGCGGCGGCGCGATGTCAACGCCGCCGCCAACACCGTCCCCGTCAAGGCCTCGTCGAGCGAGGCACAGACCGTCGCGCCTTCGAGCACGTCCAGCGCCCCGGAGGAACGCGCCGTCGCTTCGGGATCGGGATAGCGCCGCGGATTGACCAGATAGAGCCGCTTCAGCCCCATGGTTTTCATCGCCCGTGCCGCCGCCCCAATATTTCCGGGGTGGGAAGGATGGCTCAAAACGACGCGAATATTTTCAAGAACGGCAGCGGATTTCATCATTGAAGCGGAATCATTTAAAATGGCAGGCCAATTTGGCATTCGACTGGAAGTTCCTTACCCATGCACCCCATGCTCACTATCGCGGTCAAGGCCGCACGCCGCGCCGGCGGCGTCATCAACCGCGCCTCCCGCGATCTCGACTCGCTCACCGTCACGAGCAAGCGCCACAACGATTTCGTCAGCGAGGTAGACCAGGCCGCCGAAGCCGCCATCATCGAGACCCTGCTCGACGCCTACCCGAAGCATGCGATTTTAGCAGAAGAAAGCGGCGAGCAAGGCGACTCGGAATACGTGTGGATCATCGACCCACTCGACGGCACCACCAATTTCCTCCACGGTTTTCCCCAATATGCGGTCTCCATCGCGCTAGCCCACAAGGGCGTCCTGTCGCAGGCGGTGATTTACGACCCCAGCCGCAACGACCTGTTCACCGCCAGCCGCGGCGCCGGCGCATTTCTCAACGAACGGCGCCTGCGCGTCAGCAAGCGCAAGCAGCTCGACGAAGCACTGATAGGCACAGGCTTCCCTTTCCGCGACTTTACTCATCTCGATGCCTACATGGCGATGTTCCGCGACCTGGTGCAAAAGACTTCCGGCGTACGCCGCCCCGGCTCGGCCGCACTCGACCTCGCCTACACGGCGGCGGGACGTTTCGACGGATTCTGGGAAATCGGCCTGAGCAAGTGGGACATCGCCGCCGGCTGCCTGCTGGTACAAGAAGCCGGCGGCCTGGTGAGTGATTTCAGCGGCAATGAAAACCACCTGGAAAGCGGCAACATCATCGCCGGCAGCCCGAGGATTTTCCATCAGCTGCTGCAAACCATCACCCCGCACCTGACGCCGACGCTCAAATAAGCGCAGGGCAGCCGGTAACCGCGCCTCCGCGACAAAGCCGCTACGAGAGTAAATCAGCCCGCGTTTTCAGCCCCCATGCAACCGGGATAAGCTGAAAAGCCGGGTAGAAACATTGCCGCCTTCACCATCGGCGGCAAGCCCGCCTGCCAGCACCGCATGCAGCAGGATAATCAGGATAGAGCGCCATCAGGAACGGCGCGCCCGCCGCAAGCCTCAAGCCTTGCCCGACAAACTCGTCACATTACGACAACGTCATGTTTTATCACATTTTCTCACATTCCTTTACATTTTTTTGCATCTGTCCTTAAATTCAAAACGCCTGCTCGTATCCCACACACACCAGAGGGGGAACGTGCCGAGTGTCGGCAAGACAAGCACCGTTTCGCGCTGGCCTTGCCATTCCCGCCGCAGAATCACAGGGAGGAGAGATATCAAACACAAAACAAGCACGACATCACGTTTTCCAAATGCAGTTTCCTGATTCACACACCGGAATTCGAAGCATAGGGAGGTACGCAAAATGAGTCCGCAATACAAGACAACCATCATCGCGGCATCGCTCGCCGCGATTTTTGGCAGCAGCGCGCTGCATGCAGCCGACGCGCCACCGACCGGCGACCTGCCGGCAGCGCTCAAGAGCGAAGTACAAACCGCCCTACCGGGCGCAACCGTTGGCAACGATGGGCAGATCACCGTAGGCAACGCGGTTTTTGTTCCGCTGCTGCCGCCTGGTTACGATCCCACCAAGGTGTCGGCTAAATTGGCTGATTTCAAACAGCAGGCCGACGGCTCATTCATCAACCCCAACAACAACATGCAATTCGTGCCGCTGCAAGCCACGCCGGGCGAATTGCCGAGACTGCCCGACAGTTTCACGCCGCTTGCCGGCAACCTGCTTCCGGGCAATTTCCAACCGCCCGCCGGTTTCGTCGAAAATGCCAAGGCGCCATTGCCGCCGGGCGTGACCGTGCCGCCAAAACCCCCAGTCAGCCTGGTGGCCGACATGGAAAATGCCGGCATCATCCCGAAAGGCATGGTCACCTTCAATAGCGACGGCTCGGTGCAATTAAGCGACGGCAAGGCCTACCTTCCTTTCGCACCACCGACTTCCCAGCAAGGAAAGCTGAAAGCCGGCAACCAACCCTCGCTATCCGTTGACAACAAAACCGGTGCGATCACCTTTCCCGATGGCACCCAATTCGTCCCGTTGGTCAAGGGCGCCAACCCCGGCGACATGACCCTGCCCTCCGACTACGTACCGCCGAGCGACGTTGCACTGCCCAAGCAAGTCAACCTACCGCCGCAGTTCGTGATTCCGCCAAAGATGCCGCTACCCCCCGGAATTACGCTGCCTGCCGGGGTAACCATTCCGAGCGACTATCAGTACACCATTCCGCCAGGTACCGTTCTGCCGCCCGGCGCCAACATTCCTCCCATGGTGCAGGTGTCGCCCGATGTCGCGGTTCCACCCGGCATTACCTTGCCGCCCGGCACGCAGGTCAACGGTAACGCCGCGCTGCCCAAAGGCGCGCAAATTCTGCCTAATGGGGCGGTGGTCATTCCCGGCACGACGATTCCAAACGGCATCACTCCGCCGACCACCTGGACGCCGCCCACCGGCGTGGCCAAGCAGACCGACGGCAGCTACTATGTGCCGCCGCCACCGAAAAACGGTTACGACATGCCGCCGCCGCCCAAGGAAGTGCTGGCCGATGGCTCCATCGTTGTCAGTCCGCCGCCAGACCCCAAAATGATTCCACCCAATGCGACGATTTTGCCGAACGGCAACATCATGCTGCCGCCCCCTCCGTTTATGGGCAAGATCGACGACAACGGCAAGCTGCAACAACCCACTGGTCTCGGCGTACAAGGCCAGATGCCGCTGGATTTCAAACCGCAGATGCAGCAAGGGGCGGCCATCAACGGCGCCTTTGACCCGGCCAAGATGAATGCCTCCGGCCAAGTCACCATGACCCTGCCTCCCGGCGTACCGCCGCCAGCCGGCGCGACGAAAAATTCGGACGGCACCTACACCATGCCGCCGCCGACAGGATTCCAGGCGCCGACCGTGGGACCCAATGGGCAGATGACCATTCAACTACCGCCCAACGCACCGTTGCCCCCGGGGGCAACGCGCAATCCCGACGGCACGGTGGTTTTTGGTCCGCCGCCGCCGCCGCCCACCAATCAGGCTCCGACCGGCTCGACATTGCCGCCGCCTCCGCCGGGCTGCGCGCCGGGAGCGATATGCACAGCGCCTCCTCCGGGCGGCACCACGCCTCCGCCGGGCGGCACCACGCCTCCGCCGGGCGGCACCACGCCCCCGCCGGGCGGCACCACGCCCCCGCCGGGCGGCACCACGCCTCCGCCGGGCGGCA
>CAZDIJ010000017.1:31330-47695 GCA_964505475.1 uncultured Sulfuricella sp.
GCGGCACCACGCCTCCGCCGGGCGGCACCACGCCCCCGCCGGGCGGCACCACGCCTCCGCCGGGCGGCACCACGCCTCCGCCGGGCGGCACCACGCCCCCGCCGGGCGATACCGCGCCTCCACCGCCTCCACCGCCTCCACCGCCGCCGCCTCCGCCGCCTGGACCATGATGGGCTAGGTTAGAACGGCGCTCAAGCAGTTGGCCTTTTCTGTTGAAACGATGCCCAAAGCATTCGGAGGCTGAAAAGGAAAATTCAGAAGCCCCCGTTGGAAACAACGGGGGCTTTTGTTCGTCCGGCATATTGTTTGACGGAATTGAAGGGATGCAATCGGATAACTGACGCGTCGGGAAGTGCGCCGATTCCCCGATCATGGCACCGAGCGGCTGATGAGTTGCGCTTGGAAAAACTTCCGTTCTGAGAGCTGGTCTTGGCTGATAATATATTATCCGGGCTGCAACAATCAGAAACCTAACGCATTAGCGGGTATAAATGCATGCAGTCACCATCGCTCGACCATGGTCACAGGAAGCACCATGAAACACAATCAACGCGTTACGACTTCATTAATGGAAAAACAACACGCCACAAGCAAAAATACCCCTGTCCATACGCCGATGATGCAGCAATATCTGCGCATCAAGGCGGAACATCCAGATATGCTGCTGTTTTACCGGATGGGGGATTTTTACGAGCTGTTTTTCGACGATGCCGAAAAAGCGGCGCAATTGCTCGACATCACCCTCACCACGCGCGGCGCCTCCGCCGGACAGCCAATCAAGATGGCGGGCGTACCCTATCATGCGGTCGAGCAATATCTCGCCAAGCTGGTGAAACTCGGCAAGGCGGTGGCGATTTGCGAACAGACCGGCGATCCGGCCACCTCGAAAGGACCGGTGGAACGCCAAGTTACCCGTATCGTCACGCCCGGCACCTTAACCGATGCCGCCCTGCTCGACGAACGGCGCGACAATCTCTTGCTGGCCGCGGCAATGCACAAGGGCATTGTCGGCTTGGCCTGGCTCAATCTTGCCAGCGGACGCTTCACTCTCAGCGAAATTCCCGACCGGCAACTCGCGGCGGCGCTGGAGCGCCTGAAACCTTCGGAACTGTTGCTGCCGGAGGAGGTGAAGTTTGCACCGCCACCGGCGCTAAAGTGTGCAATCAAGCCGCTGCCAGGCTGGCAATTCGACCTGGACGGCAGCATACAGGCGCTGTGCCGCCAATTCTCCACGCTCGATCTGAACGGCTTCGGCTGCGCCGGACTGCACCCGGCGCTGCAAGCCGCCGGCGCATTGCTCGGCTATGCCCGTTCCACGCAATGCGGCGCCCTGCCGCACATCACCGGAATGCAGGTGGAGCACGAAGACAGCTATATCCGCCTCGACGCGGCGGCCCGGCGCAACCTGGAAATCAGCGAAACGCTGCGCGGCGAAGCGGCGCCCACCCTGCTTTCTCTACTCGACACCTGCGCCTGCGGCATGGGCAGCCGTTTGCTGCGCCACTGGCTGCACCATCCGCTACGCGACCGTGAAATCCTGCGCAACCGCCTCGATGCCGTCGCCGCATTCAAGGAAAGCCACGACGAAGCGCCTCATGTCGCCATACACGCCAGCCTGCGCCGGACAGCGGATATTGAACGCATCACCGCGCGCATCGCCCTGAAATCGGCGCGCCCGCGCGACCTCTCCGGCCTGCGCGACAGCTTGGCGCTACTGCCGGAACTGCAAGTGCTCCTCACGCCGCTCGATAGCCCGCGACTCCGACAAATTCACGCATCTCTGCACGATCCGTACAACCTATCCGCATTGCTGCGCAACGCCATCCGGCAAGAGCCGGCATCGGTGCTGCGCGACGGCGGCGTCATCGCCGACGGCTACGATGCCGAACTGGACGAACTGCGCGCCATCCAGAACAACTGCGGGGAATTCCTGGTGGCGCTGGAAAGCCGCGAGCGCGAGCGCACCGGCATCGCCACCCTGAAAGTCGAATACAACCGCGTGCACGGTTTTTATATCGAGGTCAGCCACGCCCAGGCCGGCAAGGTGCCGGACGATTACCGCCGCCGCCAGACCCTGAAAAACGCCGAACGCTACATCACGCCGGAACTCAAGACCTTCGAGGACAAGGCGCTGTCCGCCGCCGACCGCGCCCTGGCGCGGGAAAAGCTGCTCTACGATACGCTCCTGGAAATGCTCCAGCCGCACATCCCGGCACTCCAGGCGATTGCCGCCGCCGTCGCCGAAACCGATGTGCTGGCGGCGCTGGCGGAGCGGGCGCAAACACTTGACTTGACGCCCCCCGAATTCACCGATGAAAGCGTGATCGAAATCACCGGAGGACGCCATCCGGTTGTGGAAAGCCAAACCGACAACTTCATCGCCAACGATACGATCCTGTCGCGTAGCCGGCAAATGCTGCTCGTCACCGGCCCCAACATGGGCGGCAAATCCACCTACATGCGCCAGACCGCCTTGATCGCGCTGCTCGCCCACTGCGGCAGCTTCGTCCCGGCGCAAAGCGCCCGCCTCGGACCGATCGACCAGATATTCACCCGCATCGGCGCCTCCGACGATTTGGCCGGCGGCCGCTCGACCTTCATGGTGGAAATGACCGAAGCGGCGAGCATCCTCCACAACGCCACCGAAAACAGCCTGGTGCTGCTCGATGAAATCGGCCGCGGCACCTCGACCTTCGACGGCCTGGCGCTGGCCTGGGCGATCGCCCGCCAGCTCATAGAAAAAAACCGCAGTTATACCCTGTTCGCCACCCATTATTTTGAACTCACCCGCCTGGCACAGGATTACCGCCAGATCGCCAACGTCCACCTGGATGCCATCGAACACCGCGACCACATCGTCTTCCTGCACAGCGTCGAGGAAGGCCCGGCGAGCCAGAGTTATGGCCTGCAAGTCGCGCAACTGGCGGGGATTCCCGGGAACGTCATCCAGGCGGCGAGAAAACGCCTGGCGCAACTGGAACAGCAAGGTATGGTCGGCGGCGCACAGGGCGATCTATTCAGCGCCTTGCCGCAGCAGCCGGAACCGTCGCTGTCGCCCACGGATGAAATCCTATCCGCCCTAGACCCCGACGATCTAAGCCCGAAAGCCGCGCTGGAACTGGTATACCGCCTGAAAAAGCTGCTGCCTTGATTGTTAAGAACAAGCACAGCATATCGAATGCTGGAAATATTCCATGAACATGCTAGAATTCTGTAGTCGGTTGGTACTGCATTGAACTTGATGGCCGATTTCTACTGGTTTTTGTTGGTTATTGTCATTACTTTGTTAAAGGGAATACAAAAGATGAAACATTCGCTCCTGCTCGCCGCACTGTTGGCCGTTTCTTTGTCCGCTTGCGGCAAAAAAGAAGAACCCGCTCCTGCCCCCGCTCCGGCTCCGGCTGTTGAAGCTCCGGCTCCCGCCCCGGCTCCTGCTGCTCCGCCCGCCGACGCAGCCGCTCCGGCTGGCGAGGCTCCCGCTGCCGATGCCGCCAAGCCTGCCGACGGCGCCGCTCCGGCCGCTGCTCCCGCCGAAGAAAAGAAGTAATTCTTTATCGGCTGAAAAAGCCGGCCTTCGGGCCGGCTTTTTTTTCGCCTCGGTTTCGCACATGACTGGCGCAATAACGCCACAAAGCCCAATGCCATCCAACCAGAAAGAGATTAGGGATTACACGAGAGATGTGAGACAGTGCACCCCTTCATCACCGCAATTGCGCGAAGCTGCTTGAAGCGCCAAGGAATGTGCATATCCGCGCCACGCGGAAAACATGCTGAAACAGGAAGATTGGTTTGGTGGGCGGTACTGGGATCGAACCAGTGACCCCTGCCGTGTGAAGGCAGTGCTCTACCGCTGAGCTAACCGCCCAAACCCTGAAGAAGCGCGATTAAATCACATTTTTCCAGCCCCGGTCAATCCACCCTCGACATTTGAGGCCGGAGTCCGACTGCGGCGAAATCGAGGAAAGATTGCAGAAGCTTGGAGCGGAATTTTTCATTGGCATAGACCAGAGAAAGCGGACGCATCAGACGAGGTTGCAACGGCACGGCGACCAGATCCCCCAGCTTCAACTCCTTGAGGATGGTGGCACGTGACACGATAGCAATGCCCAGCCCCGCTTCCACGGCGCCCTTCAAGGCTTCCGGACTGCCTAGCTCCATGACGATATGCAAATCCTCGGGATTGAACCCGGAACGGCGGAAAAAATCATCCACCACTTCCCGCGTGCCAGAACCGGCCTCCCGGCTGATATAGGGCAGGGTCGCCAGTTGTTCGGGGGTAGCCATGGACAGCTTGGCCAGTTCATGCAGCGGCGAGCAGATGGCGACCAATTCATCTTCGCAGCACACTTGCGCTTCCAGACTGGGATGGTGCGAAGGCGCCTCGATCAGGCCGATGTCGAGAGTATGGTCCGCCACCTTGGATTCGACGGTTTCCGAATTCGCCACAGTCAGGCGCGTCTGCACCTGGGGGTATTTCGATTTGAAATCACCTAGCAAGCGCGGCAGCATGTACTCGGCAATGGTGGTGCTGGCGCCGATCAGCAATACGCCGCTGACATCGCCGGTCATCTCCATCAGGCGCGTTTCCATTTCGCTGGTGAGATTGAGGATGCGTTCGGCATACTCCATGGCCAGCCTCCCCGCGGGAGTCAGCGTGATCTTGCTATGGCTGCGCTCGAACAAGCGGGTATTGAAATGTTCTTCCAGTTGTTTGACCTGGAAGGTTACCGCAGGCTGGGTCATGAACAGCAGTTCCGCCGCCTTGGTAAAGCTGAGTTGCTTCGCAACCGTGTAGAAAACCTGAAGCCGCCGGTCCGCCATAATATTTCCAATGGTATTGATTAAACTTTTTTATACTCAACCGCAATTGCTCTTTCAAGTGTACCAAAAAACGCCGTGGCGAGGAGGCCGGATTTCGTGTTATAAAGCGGCTGGCCAAATAACTCCCCCTACGGATGAACCGCGGTTTCTATATTATCCTGACGGCGCAATTCTTCTCCGCCCTCGCCGACAATGCATTATTGATCGCTGCGATCGCCGCATTGCGCGACATGCAGGCGCCCCAGGAATATGAACCGCTGCTCAAGCTTTTCTTCACCGTTTCCTACGTGGCGCTGGCGGCCTTTGTCGGCGCTTTCGCCGATTCCATGCCGAAGGGGCGGGTCATGTTCATCAGCAACACCATCAAGATCGTCGGCTGCCTGATGATGTTCGCGGGCGCCCATCCCCTGCTGGCCTATGCAGTCGTCGGCCTGGGCGCCGCCGCCTATTCGCCGGCCAAGTACGGCATCCTTACCGAACTGCTGCCGCACCGCCTGCTGGTCGTCGCCAACGGCTGGATCGAAGGGCTGACCGTCATTGCCATCATCGCCGGCACCGCCGTCGGCGGCTTGCTGGTAAAGCCGGACATTGCCCACGCGCTGCTCTCTTACGATTTCCCGCTGATCGAAACCGGCATCGACTCCGTCGCCGAGATGAGCATTGCCATCATCGGCGCCATTTACGTCGCCGCGGCGATTTTCAACTTGTATATCCCCGATACCGGCGTCGATCATCGCATGCTGAAAAAGAATCCGCTGTATCTGATTCACGATTTCAGCCACAGCCTGATGTTATTGTGGCGCGACAAGCTCGGCCAGGTTTCGCTTGCCGTCACCACGCTATTTTGGGGCGCCGGCGCGACCTTGCAATTCATCGTCATCAAGTGGGCGGAAGCCGCGCTGCATCTTGATCTTTCCAAGGCCAGCATGCTACAGGGAGTGGTGGCGGTCGGCGTGGCCGTGGGAGCGGCCTTGGCGGCGAAAATGATCAGCATGCGCCAATCCGTCAAGGTTATTCCGCTCGGCATCGCCATGGGCTTGATCGTCATCGGCATGAATTTCGTGCGCGACATGCAGGTTGCCATGGTTTTGCTGGTCATCATCGGAGCGCTATCCGGCTTTTTCGTTGTCCCGATGAATGCCCTGCTCCAGCATCGCGGCCACATCCTAATGGGTGCGGGACACTCCATCGCGGTTCAGAATTTCAACGAAAATCTGTCGATCCTGATTATGACCGGCCTTTATTCCTTGTTTATCAGCCTGGATTTTTCCATTTATTTCATCATTACTCTGTTCGGCCTGTTCGTCAGCGCCACCATGTATTTCGTGAAACGCCTGCATGATCTCAACCAGAGCCGCTTCGATTCCGTTGCCCTGCTCGATAACAGCACTCATTGAGTTCATGGATGTGGAGCCACCCCAATGATTGGCTGGCGAGAGCAGGACAACCTCCTTGACGCGGATCAACGATAATTGTCAAACCTCCCCTAGTATCTTGTAATATGGCATCCACTTCCTGGATGCTCTGGATAAACGGCATGGTTAAATCGCTAAAGGGTTTCATTCTGACCGCCTCGGTTCTGGTGTCGGTCATATTTTTCGGCGGCACATACGTCGTCGTTTCCCACATCTACGATAACTCCGTCAAGGAAAATTCGCTGTATGTCTCCAACACCCTGGCGCACCTGACTTTCAGCTCGATGTTCCAGGTAATGAACAAGGGCTGGAAGCGTTCGCAACTGGAAGAGTTCATTGCCTCCACCCGCAAGGCGGTGGCCGACACCCCCACCACCATCGAGGTTTACCGGGGCGATTCGGTCACGCAACTATTCGGAGCGATCGAGCAGGATGACATGGACAAGGCGGTGCGCGATGCCTTCGTCACGGGTGCGCCGGTGATGCGCGAATACGCCTCCAGCGTCCGTTATACCTTTCCTCTCAAAGCGGAGGACAAATGCCTGCGCTGCCACGAAAACGCCGGGCTGGACGAGGTGCTGGGCGTCATTGACGTTCAGCAGGACCTGACCCCTTTCATCAGCAAGGCGAAAAACCAGTTCATTCTCACCCTGGTATTGATCGCTCCCATCCCCTTCCTCGCCGCTTTGCTGGTGGTGTTGCGGATGAACCGGAAAATCGAGGTTTCCATGGAGGTGCTGGAAACCACTATCGAAGGCATCAACAAGGTCTCCGACCTGCGCACCCTGGAGTTGCGCGGAGTTGACCTCGGCTTTAGCGAGTTGAACCGCATTTTTCACAAGATTGAGGAATTGACCGGCAAACTCCGATCCGTGGCAGTGGATAAAGACCTGCTGGAATTCGAGATCAAGTTGCTGGAAAAATTCGTCATCACCTCGGAAGTCGTCAAGGACTGGCGCGAATACGTGAGCCGCCTGCTGATCGACATCAACCAGGTCATCAACGCCTATACCCTGTTTTCGATTTTCAAGGTCGACGACGAAATATTCGATCTGGAAATCTTCTGGCGCAACACGCCCTCGGAGGCCACCAAGGCCATGCTGGAGCGCACCATCCATGCTTCGATGCAGCAAAACCCGCAATTTGCCGGCATTACCTCGATCAATATCGTCCACAACGTGGCGCAGCCAAGCCAGGAACCGATCAGCCTGAACGAACGCGATATCGACGTGCAGGTGAAATCCCTGCTGGTGGAAGCGCCGAAAATCGGCGGCATCGTCGGCATCGGCGTCCAAGCGGAAATGGTGCGTGACGAAACGCGCATCCTGGTGATGGAAAGCATTCTCTCGACGCTGCTCAACGTGGTCGGCTCGGTCAAGGCGATCTACAAGTACACCAAGGACCTGGAGTACTACGCCACCCGCGACCCCTTGACCAATCTCTACAACCAGCGGGTATTCTGGGAAATGCTGGAATACGAACGCGGCCGCGCCGCGCGCCACAATTACAAATTCGCGCTGTTGATGATCGACCTCGATAATTTCAAGATGGTCAACGACACGCATGGCCATGCCTTCGGCGACAAGTATCTGCGCGAATTCGCCGTCTTGCTGAAGCACGTGCTGCGCACCGAGGACATTATCGCCCGCTACGGCGGCGACGAATTCGTCGCCATCCTGCCGGAAAGCGATCTGGAACAAGCCGCCAGCAGCGCCAGCCGGCTGCTCGAGGCGATTACCGCCCATTCTCTGAACGCCCCGGACGGCGGCAAGGTCAAGGGAACCGCTTCGATCGGCATCGCCATTTTCCCCGACCACGCCAGCGAACAGAAAGACCTGTTCCTTTTTGCCGACAACATGATGTACAAGGCCAAAGCCGAGGGTAAAAGCCGCGTCAGCATCCCCTGCGAGGCAGACCTGCTACAGGTTTTCAAGGACATCGGCGAAAAGAGCCTGATTATCCTCAACGCGGTCGAGGAAAGAAAAATCATCCCGTTCTTCCAGCCTATCCTCAACGTGATGGAGAAAAAAGTCGAAGCGGTGGAAGTATTGAGCCGCATCAGCCTGCCGGACGGACGTATCCTGGGCGCCGGTGAATTCATCGAAATTGCCGAAAAGATGGGCGTCGTCCACAAAATGGACTACATCATCATGGAAAAAGCCCTGCAAGCGGTTTGCGAAGCCGGTTACGGCGGCATGATTTTCCTCAATCTTTCGCCCCGTGCGCTGGTGCTCAGCGAATTCCTCCATGAAACGCGCCGCATCGTGATGGACAGCGGGATTTCACCGGAAAGAATCGTGTTGGAAATCACCGAGCGGGACACCATCCGCAACATGTCGTTGCTGGAAAAGTTCGTCAACGATCTTAAGCTGGAAGGCTTCAAGCTAGCGATCGACGACTTTGGTTCGGGCTTCTCCTCTTTCCATTATCTCAAGCATTTCCCCATCGACGTGCTCAAGATCGAGGGCGATTTCATCGCCAACATGGTCAAGGACAGCAAGGACCGGGCGTTCGTCAAGAGCATCTCGATGCTGGCGCAGGAATTGGGCATACGCACCGTGGCGGAATACGTCGAAAGCGAGGAAGTGCTCGACAGCGTCGCCGCCGCCGGCATCGACCTGGCGCAGGGCTACCATATCGGCAGACCCCTGCCGAAACTGGTTTTCTGAGCGCCGCCCCAAGCAGCGCCTGTTTCTTAACGAGTCACAGAGGCCACACGACCAGCAGCAGCGGAATGCTGATCGCCGCCACCAGCACTTCCAACGGCAGGCCGAGCTTCCAGTAGTCGCCGAAATGGAACCCGCCGGGACCCAGGATCAGCGTGTTGTTCTGGTGGCCGATGGGAGTGAGGAAGGAACAGGAAGCGCCGATGGCCACCGCCATCAGGAACGAATCGGGATTCACCCCCAACGCCGTCGCCGTGCCGATCGCGATCGGACACATCACCGCAGCCGTGGCGGCGTTGTTCATCAGGTCAGACAAGAACATGGTGACCACCAGGATCAGCGCCAGCCCGACGACGGCATGCCCCTGCGCCACGTTGTCGAGCATGAAGCGCGCGATCAGACCGGCGGTGCCGGTGGATTCCATCGCGCCGGCCACGGGAATGAGCGCGCCCAGCAGCACGATCACCGGCCAGTCCACGGCTTCGTACACTTCGCGCGGCGGAACGGTGCGCAGCGCCATCGACGCCAGCACCCCCATGGCAAAGGAGATGGCCGCCGGGAGCAGTCCAAAGGCGGCGCCGCCCACGGCAAAGGCCATGATAAGCCCCGCCTGCCAGGCCTTGCGCCGGCTGGGAATGCGCAATTCGCGCTCGGCCAGCGGAACGCAGCCATTGTCGGCCGCAAACTCCGAGATCGCCTCGGCTGATCCCTGCATCAGCAGCACGTCGCCCGCCCGAAAGCTCAGCGAACGCAGCCGCACCAACGATCGCCGGCCTTGGCGCGACAACGCCAGCAGGTTCAGCCCATAGCGCGTGCGCAACAAGATGTCGCTGGCCGAACGCCCGGCCAGCATGGAGCCTGGCAGCACGACCAGCTCCATCAAAACCACCTCGCCCGAAACCTCGGCCTCATCCGCCTTGCCCTTACCGTCCGGCTCGCCGCTTTTGTCAATCCCCGCCTTGACATCCGGCTTCTCTCGCGCCGCTTCCTCGCCGCCCGCCTCGGAATGCTTATCCTCTTCCAGATTCAGCCCCAGACTGGACAATACGCCGGCCAAATCCCCGACCTCGGCCTCGATGATGAGGATGTCGCCCGCCCGCACCTTTTGCCACGGGTTGGGCGCGGTCATACGCATCGCGCTGCGAACCAGGCCGACCACCTGCGTGCCGGATTCCTCCAACAACGGTTCCAACTCGCGCAATCGCTTACCGATGACCTTGCTGTCCTCGGGTACACGCGCCTCGGTAAGATACGCGCCGGACTCGAAGCCCTCGATGCCGGCCTGCTTGCGTTGCGGCACCAGCCGCCAACCCACCAGCGCCACGAACCCCACCCCGGCCACCGCCACCGCCAACCCCACCGGCGTGAAGTCGAACATGCCAAACGACCCCTGCCCGGCCTGAGCGCGAAAACCCGACACGATCAGGTTTGGCGGCGTGCCGATCAGCGTCGTCATGCCGCCCAGGATGGTGCCGAAAGCCAGCGGCATCAGTACTTGCCCCGGCGCCAATTCCAGACGCTTGGCCAATTGCATGGCCACCGGCATCAGCAGCGCCATCGCGCCGACGTTGTTCATCAAGCCCGACAGCATCGCCCCCAGCCCGACCAGGGCAGCCAGGTTCAGCGCCCGCCCGCCGCCGCCGGGGAGAATGACGCGCGCCAACGCATCGACCGCGCCCGAAGTCTGTAGGCCACGGCTGAGCACCAGCACGCAGGCCACGGTAATCACCGCCGGATGCCCGAAGCCGGAAAAGGCCGCGCTCGGCGCGATCAGCCCCGCCAGCACGCATGCCAGAAGAGCGCTGGCAGCCACCATGTCGTGGCGCCAGCGCCCCCACAAGAACATGGCGACGGTTGCCGCAAGTATCAGGATAATGACGATCTGGTCCTGCATCATGGCAAGGACTCTCTACACAGTGCGAAATTGACGAAAATCGCCGGCAGGCGCTCAAGCTCCGTCTTCATGGCCGCGCTCCAGGGCGAAATAAAGCATGATCCAGCCCGCTTCCGGGGTAAATGGCTGCTCGCTGGAATGCAACTGCAACTCCCCCTTCGGGGAAAGGCCGCCGAGCAGCAGCCAGTCGCGGCCATGTTCGCCCAAGCGCCGTTTAATTCTGTCGAGATTGAAATCCTTGCTCAGCTTGGTGGTTTGCACCGTCCAGCCCTCGTTCAGCCACTGGTGCAAAGTCTCAAAATCGGCGCCGGCATCGAAGGCGAAGTAGCCGCGCCGTTGCAGCGTCAGGCGCTTCGGCTCCTGGCTGGACTCCTGGTGGGTGGCGAGCTGAAACGTGCGGTGGTGGCCGAACTGATGTCCTTGCGCCTTGCAGACCAGCGCATTGTAGTAGTCGTTGTCGGTCGCGCACAGCAGGTAGCTCAAGTGCTGGCTTTCCAGTTCGTGCTCGGCATGTTCGGAAAGTATCTCGCCATAATAGACCTCTATGCCGTCCATGCGTATGGGTTTCAGGCGGTGGTAGACGCCATCCGCCACCAGCACGTCCACTTCGATCGTCTTCAGCGCCCGCGCCAGCGCATGAGTCCAGGGCGAGGCGCCGACGATCAACAGCCCATTCTCCTTCCCGCCGGACAGCTTCAGACGCCGTGCAAGGCTGCCCAGCGTCAGGCCATGGGACAGCACGGTCGAGATGATGACCAAGAAAACGATGGGCAGCAGCCGCTCGGCATCGGGATAGCCGGCGGCAACCAGCGCCGGACCGAAGATACCGGCCGTGGCGGCGGCGACAATGCCGCGCGGAGCGATCCAGGCCAGCAGAAACTTGTCTTGCCGGCGCATCGGCGCACCGAGCGTGGCCAGGCCGATAGTCAACGGACGCACCAGCACCAGGACGGCAAGGACAAACAACGCCGTATGCCAATCCAACTGGCCGAGTTGGCTGACCTTGAGCTGTGACGGAATAACAATGAACAGCACCGACAGCAGGACGACGGTGAGGTTTTCCTTGAAATGCCGCAATGCCTCGCGCTCCACCAGTTTCATATTGCCGATCACCAACCCCATGAGCGTGACGCTCAGGAGACCGGCCTCGTGCTGGACGAGGTTGCTGGCCCAATATACCACCAGCACCAACACCATCAGAATTGGCGCCTTGAGGTGTTCAGGCACCGAACCGCGCCGGTAAAGCCAGCCGGTGAGCCAGCCGCCCAGCCCCCCGAAGAAAGCCGCCGCACCGATCGCCGCACCGAGGCCGACCAGTATTTTCGGCAGCCCGCTCCCGGCAAGGGTGAAATACTGGAACGTAAGCACCGCCAGCAACACGCCCAGCGGATCGTTGACGATGCCTTCCCATTTCAGCAGCGAGGCCGACTCCTTATTGAGCCGCGCCTGCCGCAACAACGGCAAAATGACCGTCGGGCCGGTCACCACCAGAATGGCGCCCGTCACCCAGGCCACCGGCCAACTCAGTCCGGCAATATAGTGCGCCGCCAGGGAGCCGAACAGCCAGGCGAACGGCGGCCCCAAAATGGTCAACCGGCCGATGCCGTGGCCGACGCGGCGGAATTCCCCGAGTTTCAGATCCATGCCGCCTTCGAACAGGATGATGGCCACGCCCAGGCCGATCAGTTCCGTCAACTCGTTCTGCGGCAATCCCAGTTCGATGATGCCGCTCACCGGCCCCAAAACCAGCCCCGAGGCGATCAGAACAACGATGGCGGGCAGCCGCAGCCGCCAGGCGAGCCACTGGCTGGCAAGCCCGGCGGCCAGTATGAGCAGCAGCAGCGTGGCGATATGCATGGATGGAAAGTGTGTCAGGTAGCTACTTGAAGCGCTCGGCGGTATCCCGGTTGTTGTCCATGGGGAAAAAAACCCATTGGTTTATCAATGGATCGGCATATCGCCTCTGTAAACATCCAAAATTTCCAGATGCCAGGCATCTACTCCCACTCGATAGTCGCCGGCGGCTTGCCGCAGATGTCGTAAACCACCCGATTGATGCCGCGCACTTCGTTGATGATGCGGTTGGAGACCTTGCCCAGCAGCGTGTAGGGCAGTTCCGCCCAGTGCGCCGTCATGAAGTCGGAAGTCTGTACGGCGCGCAGCGCCACCACATAGTCGTAAGTACGTCCGTCGCCCATGACGCCGACCGATTTGACCGGGAGGAACACGGCGAAAGCCTGGGAGGTCTTTTCGTACCAGCCGGCGGCGTGCAGTTCCTCGATGAAGATATGGTCGGCACGACGCAGCAGATCGGCATATTCGCGCTTCACCTCTCCGAGGATGCGCACCCCCAGGCCGGGGCCGGGGAAGGGATGGCGATACACCATGTCGTGCGGCAGGCCGAGGGCGACGCCGAGTTCGCGTACTTCGTCCTTGAAAAGTTCGCGCAAAGGCTCCAGCAGCTTGAGATGCAAGGTATCCGGCAAGCCGCCGACGTTGTGGTGCGACTTGATGGTATGCGCCTTCTTGGTCTTGCTGCTGGCGGATTCGATCACATCCGGGTAGATGGTGCCCTGCGCCAGCCATTTGGCGTTGGGCAATTTGGCCGATTCGGCCTGGAAGACCTCGACGAATTCGCGGCCGATGACCTTGCGCTTCTGCTCGGGGTCGGTGACGCCGGTGAGGTGCTTCATGAATTCGGCGCTGGCATCGACATGGATCACCTTGACGCCGAGATTGTCGGCGAAGGTTTTCATCACCTGCTCCGCTTCGTTCAAGCGCAGCAGGCCATTATCGACGAACACGCAGGTGAGCTGCTTGCCGATGGCGCGATGCAGCAAGGCCGCCACCACCGAGGAATCGACGCCGCCGGACAGCCCCAGGATCACTTCGTCGGAGCCGACTTCGGAACGTATCTTGCCGATGGCTTCCTCGACGTAATCGGGCATGTTCCAGTCCGAACCGCAATTGCAGATGTCGTGCACGAAGCGCGCGAGGATCGCCTTGCCCTGCGTGGTGTGAGTGACTTCCGGGTGGAATTGGAGAGCGTAAAATTTGCGCGCCTCGTCGGCCATGCCGGCGATGGGCGTGGCGGCGTTTTCGCAAATCATCTTGAAGCCCGACGGCATTTCCGTGACCTTGTCGCCGTGGCTCATCCACACGTCCAGCCAGCCTGCGCCGCCGGCTTCCTGGCGATCCTGAATGTCCTTGAGCAGCGCCGTATGGCCATGGGCGCGCACCTCGGCATAACCGAATTCGCGCTTGGCGGCGTTTTCCACCTTGCCGCCGAGTTGCGCCGCCATGGTCTGCATCCCGTAGCAAATGCCCAGCACCGGCACGCCGAGGCCGAACACCACGTCCGGGGCGCGCGGCGTCTCATCCTCGTACACCGAGGCCGGGCCGCCGGAAAGAATGATGCCCTGGGGGTTGAAGTCGCGGATGAACTGCTCGCTGACATCGAAGGGATGGAGTTCGCAATAAACGCTGCATTCGCGCACGCGGCGCGCGATCAACTGGGTGTATTGGGAACCGAAGTCGAGGATGAGGATTTTTTGGTGGCTCATGGCTGTATGACCCGCAAAAAAGAAGAAGGGGCGCCGTGTGGCGCCCCTTCTTCAAGGTTGATTATTCAACGTGATAGTTCGGCGCTTCCTTGGTGATCTGCACGTCATGGACGTGCGACTCGCGGATGCCGGCGCTGCTGATTTCGACGAATTCGGCCTTGGCGTGGACTTCGTCGATGGTCTTGCAGCCGAGGTAGCCCATGCTGGAGCGCAGGCCGCCCATCAACTGGTGGATCACCGTCAGCACGCTGCCCTTGTAGGGGACGCGGCCCTCGATGCCT
The DNA here is from genome assembly GCA_964505475.1 of uncultured Sulfuricella sp. GTDB lineage: Bacteria > Pseudomonadota > Gammaproteobacteria > Burkholderiales > Sulfuricellaceae > JAGXQV01. Next base: position 45,971 of record CAZDIJ010000017.1, read on the forward strand.
TCCGGCACCAGCTTGTCGGCGTTGGCTTCGTTGTCCTGGAAATAACGGTCCTTGGAGCCCTGCTGCATGGCGCCCAGGCTGCCCATGCCGCGATAGGACTTGTAGGAACGCCCCTGGAACAGTTCGATTTCGCCCGGCGCTTCCTCGGTGCCGCCGAACAGGCCGCCCAGCATCACGGAATTGGCGCCCGCCGCGATGGCCTTGGCGATGTCGCCGGAATAGCGGATGCCGCCGTCGCCGATCAGCGGCACGCCGCTTCCTTCCAGCGCTTTCGCCACATTCTCGATGGCGGTGATTTGCGGCACGCCGACCCCGGCCACGATGCGCGTGGTGCAGATGGAACCGGGGCCGATGCCGACCTTGACCGCATCCGCGCCATGATCGACCAGCGCGCGGGCGGCGCCGCCGGTGGCGATGTTGCCGCCGATCACCTGCACTTGCGGGAAATGCTTTTTCACCCACTGGACGCGGCTCAGCACGCCCTGCGAGTGCCCATGGGCGGTATCCACCACGATCACGTCAACACCGGCTTCCGCCAGTTTTTCGACGCGTTCCTCGGTACCCTCGCCCACGCCCACCGCCGCTCCGGCGCGCAGGCGACCCTGCTGATCCTTGCAGGCCAGCGGATGCTCGGTGGATTTATGGATGTCCTTGACGGTAATCAGCCCCTTCAGTTCGAAGGCGTCGTTGACCACCAGAACGCGCTCCAGGCGGTACTGGTGCATCAGCGCCATGGCGTCCTCGCGGGAAGCGCCTTCCTTGACGGTGATCAGCTTGTCGCGCGGGGTCATGATGTTGCCGATGGGCTGATCGAGGTTGGTTTCGAAGCGCAGGTCGCGGTTGGTGACGATACCCACCACCTTGCCGCCATCCACCACCGGCAAACCGGAGATGCGGTGCTGGCGCGTCAGCACCAGCACGTCGCGCACCGTCATCTGGGGGGAAATGGTGATGGGGTCCTTCACCACGCCGCTTTCGAAACGCTTCACGCGCGCTACCTGGGCGGCCTGCTGGGCGGCGCTCATGTTCTTGTGGATGATGCCGATGCCGCCTTCCTGTGCCAGGGCAATCGCCAGGCGCGCCTCGGTCACGGTATCCATGGCGGCGGAAACCAGCGGGATATTCAGGGTGATGTCGCGGGTCAGTTGGGTTGCCAGACTGACTTCGCGGGGGAGAATGTTGGAGTGAGCGGGAACCAGGAGAACATCGTCGAAAGTCAGTGCTTTTTGAAGAACACGCATGCTGTTACGTCCTTAATGCAAAGCGGCATTATATCAAATCGCCAAGGTTTGACGAATGACCACGGCAGGGATATTTTCCTTTCCCGGCAAAATCGCCAAGCCAGCCGCGTTGACGCTTATTGTCCCGCGTATTTTCAAGCCAGCGCCAAATCGGCCAGCCCCATATCGCTGCCGGCCATGAGTTTTTCAATATCCACCAGTATCAGCATGCGCTCATCCACCGTACCCAGCCCCATGACGTACTTGGTATCAATGGCCGAACCAAACTCCGGCGGCTGCTTGATTTGATCGGGATTGAGGGTAATCACATCCGAGACGCCGTCTACCACCATGCCCACTACGCGGCTAGCCAGATTAAGGATGATGACCACCGTAAGCGGGTTGTATTCGGCTCCGCCAAGGCGGAATTTAATACGCATATCGACAATAGGCACGATGATGCCGCGCAGGTTGATGACGCCCTTGATGAACTCGGGGGTGTTGG
>CAZDIJ010000018.1:0-46485 GCA_964505475.1 uncultured Sulfuricella sp.
CCTGTTCCGGCAGGAGGCCCAGCTCGGTGTCGCCGGCGGCCTTGCCTTGCATTTTCATGGCCTCGCCCGATTCGGTGGTGAGCATCAGGATGGGAACCGTGCGGTATTGCGGCAAGGCGCGTAGGTTTTTTATCATGGTGATGCCGTCCATGTTGGGCATGTTTTGGTCGGTGAGCACCAGATTGTAGGATTTCATCTTGGCCTTGTTCAGCCCGTCTTGCCCATCGACCGCCTCGGTGACTTCGTAGCCGCCACCCTTGAGGGTAAAAGCGACCATTTGCCGGATCGAGGCGGAGTCGTCTACTGCCAGAATCGATTTCGCCATGGTTATGTAACCTCCTTGTTGGTAGGGGCTGGGGGCTAGAGGCTAGCAACATCCCGGCGCGAAGCGCCGGTCAAAAACTAGTCCCTAGCCTCTAGCCCCTGCATTTAAAATAATTCGATGTCGCCGGAATCCATTTGCTGCTGGGAAACCGGATTGTGCTTGGCCTGACGGATCAGTTCGTCGGCCTGGTCGATGGCCAGATGGAAATGTTTCAGGCGGGCGATGCACTCGGCGCGCGCATCCAGTTCGCCGACGATGTCGTTCATCGGGATGGCGGCGATCTTGTCGATCATCATGGACAGATTGCCGATGCGGCTGTTGATGTGGTTCGCCAGTTGGGTCGCCATGTCCTGGAATTGCAGGGAGGTGACGGCGACGCGCACGTCTTCCTCGACTTCGCCGGCGATGCCCGACATCTGGTCGACGATGTTCAGCATCCGGTCGTTGATGCCCTTGATTTCCGACATGGTGTCCTGCACCCGGTTCTGCGACTGGAGCGCGAAGTTCATGTCGCGCGAGGCCATGGCGTTGATCGCTACTTCCGCCTGCTGCACCGATTCGTGAACCTGGGTCATGTGGGTGCGGATCTGGTTGCTGAAATGGTCGGAGCGTTTCGACAGGCCGCGGACTTCATCCGCCACCACGGCGAAGCCGCGCCCCGCTTCGCCGGCGCGCGCCGCCTCGATGGCGGCGTTGAGGGCGAGCAGGTTGGTCTGTTTGGAAATGGCTTCCATCTCGCCGAGGATGCCGAGGATCTCGTTGACCTCAGATACGATGTTGTCCATCATTTCCACCAGCCCCATGCCGACCTTGCTGGTTTCGACCGTGGTATCGACGAATAGCGCGAGGGTGTCGGAGGTTTCCTTGACGAATTGCTCGAAGCCGCTTTCCTGGGCGCTGTGGCCTTCCTGCGAGTGGTCGGCGAGGGTCAGCGCGAGTTGCTGCTGTTTGCGGCTGTTGTCGTCCATGTTGGTGAAGCTGCCGATCAGCTTGCCGATGGCGTCGGCCAGCAGGTTTTGCAACTGTTTGACTTCGCCGTCGATGATTTTCACCTGTTCGCTAAATTCGGCGGACATTTCCGTGAACAGGGCATGGGTTTGTTTGGTAAGCTGGCTGATGTCTGCGTCGATGGCTTTCCATTGCGCCTTTTCGCATTTTTCCATCTTGCGCAGGGTGACGTAGAAGACGGTGGCCCAGCCGAAATACACCCCGCCGAACAGCAGGAAGTGGATGGAATGGGCGCTGGTGAGCAGTTGTTCGAGGGTTCCCAGATACCATTCGACGAGGACGCCGAGGAGGCCGACGATACCGCCGACCACCATCGCCATGGCGAAGTAATAGTTGGCGGAGCCTTTCATCGGGCAGGAACCCGCCGACGTTGCCGAAGCTTGCGGAGTGGTATTGTTATTCGCCATGCGTCATGTAGTTAAGCAAGTACCCAGTTATATTAACGGACGTGCCGCAACGATCTTCACGGCTTTCCATAGGCATTTTGTGTAAAAATAGTAGCATAGTATTACAACCCCATAACAGTCATTGATGTCATTCATGCACCATTTCCAAGCCGTTCCGTTCAGGACTGCGATCCTGGTGCTGCTTTTTTCGCTGGCCGCCATTGCCGGCAACTATTTCAGCCTGCAATTGTTTTGGGGTATCCAGGCCATGTTCGGCAGCATCGCCGTGCTGCTCGCCGTGTGGTTTTGCGGGGCAAGGTGGGGAGTCGGCATCGCCATGTTGTCCGGCATGGTTACGGCGGTTCTGCTGCACAATCCCTACGTGATGCTGGTTCAGGTGGGCGAGGCGCTGGCGGTCGGCTTGGCATTCCGCAGGCCGAGCCATAACCTGGTGCTGCTCGACGGGCTGTTCTGGTTGTTGCTGGGCATGCCGGTCACCGCGATGCTGCAATATTTCATGCTCGACAACGGCTCCAGCATGTCGCTGATTATGACCCTGCGCGCCGGCATCAATGGGGTGTTCAATGCGCTGGCCGCCAGCCTGCTGGTGCAGGCGGTCTTTCTGGCGCGTTGGTTCGGCGTTTCGCATGAGCGCGACTATTCGGTGACGCTGCGCCAGATACTCTTCAACCTGCTGGTTTCCTCGGCGCTGGTGCCGGCGCTGCTGGTCATCGTGCTGAATAGCCGCCACCAGCACAACCTCATGGAAGCCGGCATCCGGGATGAGTTGAACGCCCTGAGCAAGACCGTGGCGACCCAGTTGGCGAGGGCGCCGCTGGAGCAGGGAGGGGTGACCGAAATCATGCAGCATGCCGGCCAGCATGAACTGCTGAAGACCGATCTCACCCTGGTGGATGCTTCCGGCGCGGTGGTGGCCAGTTCGCATCCCGAGATGTCGCGCGGCAGCCGCTATGGCCTGCTTGCCAGGGGGGAAACGAAACAAGTCGGCGATTCGATATATTTATGGCTGCCGCCGGCCGATGAACAGGTGGCGACGGTGCGCTGGAAGGGCATGCGCTACGTGAAGGAAATGCCGTTGACCGGCGTTTACGAGGGGCGGTTGATCGCCGAGGTTTCGTCCGGTTACCGTCAGCGGGAGATGCTCGACGTGTTGTCGTGGAGCTTCCTGATCCTGTCCGGGATTGCCGCGCTGGCGTTTTTCCTCGCCTGGCTGCTGAGTCGCTGGCTGGTCGATCCCCTCAATCAGTTGACCGAGGAAACCAGCAATCTGCGGTTCAAGCTGATCGACGGCGGCAAGCTGGAGTTGCCGGACAGCCCGGTGACGGAGATGGAAAGCCTGGTGGACAATTTCCGCGAGACGGCGCAGAGCCTGTCGCGCAGTTTCAAGGAACTCTACAATCTTAACGATAGCCTGGAAGCCAAGGTGGAGGAGCGCACCCGCGCGCTTTCCCAGAGCAACGAGCAGCTCCGGCGGGAAATCGCGATCCGCACCGAACAGGCATTGCAGTTGGGGCGCACCACCGCCGAACTGGAAATGCAAAAATTCGCCCTCGATCAGCATTCCATCGTCGCCATCGCCAACCGGGACGGCGCCATTACCTACGTCAACGACAAGTTTTGCCAGGTCAGCCAATATTCGCGCGAGGAGCTGATCGGGAAAAACCATCGCCTGCTCAATTCCGGCTACCATTCCAAGGAATTTTTCCGGGAAATGCGCGCCACCATCGAGCGCGGCCAGGTTTGGCACGGGGTGATCCGCAACCGCAAGAAGGATGGCGGCTTTTATTGGGTGGACACCACCATCGTGCCATTCATGGATGCAGACAACCGGCCTTACCAGTTCGTTTCGATCCGCACCGACATCACCGAGCGCAAGCGTTTCGAGGAAGACCTGGTGCATGCCAAGGAGGCCGCCGAAGGCGCCAGCAGCGCCAAATCGGAATTCCTGTCGCGCATGAGCCACGAGTTGCGCACGCCGCTCAACGCCATCATCGGTTTCACGCAAATCCTGGAAAGCGGGGTGGATGGCGAATTGAGCGAGGGGCAGCGCGAGAGCGCGGCGCATATCCTCAAGGCGGGCTGGCACCTGCTCGACCTGATTAGCGAGATACTCGATCTCGCCCGCATCGAATCGGGACGCATGGCGATTACCCTGGAATCGGTCGAATTGGCGCCGCTGCTGGATGAATGCGTGGACATGATTATGCCGATGGCGAATGAGCGCCATATCCTGATTAAGGATGAAATCAATCTGGGCGAGAAAGTGTTCAGGGTTTACGCCGACCGGACGCGGCTCAAGCAGGTGCTGCTCAACCTGATGTCCAACGCGGTGAAGTATAACCATCAGGAAGGCATGCTGACGTTAAGTTGCGATAGCGCCGGTGGCGTGGTGCGGCTGAATGTGGCGGACAGCGGCCGGGGCATTCCTCCTGAGCGGATCGGCGAGCTTTTCAAGCCTTTCAGCCGTCTGGATGCCGACAAATCGCAAATCCAGGGTACCGGCGTCGGCCTGGCCGTCACCAAGAGCCTGATGGAGCTGATGGGGGGACGCATCGGCGTGGAGAGCGAGGCGGGGCGGGGGAGCGTATTTTGGGTGGAATTGGCGGAGGTAGTCGGAATGCCTGAAAACCGCCCGGCGGCGCCCGAAAGATAAATCCGCCGAAGATCGTCCGTCCGTGGATTGTCGAGGGGTTGGTTTTCCGTTAACCCTTCGGGCGAGCCGCAAACGGTTTCCGGCCGGATGGGACTTCTCCTTCCGCCAGCAGGCGGGCAAAATCGTCCGCCGGCACCGGCTTGCTGAAATAGTAGCCTTGCATCACGTCGCAATGATGGGTTCTCAGGTAGTCCATTTGCGCCTCGGTTTCCACGCCTTCCGCCACCACGTCCAGATTCATGCGGTGCGCCAGGCCGATGATCGAGCTGGCGATGGTCGCCGAGGTCGCTTCGGTCAGGACGTTTTTGACGAAAGACTGGTCGATTTTCAGGGTGTCGATGGGAAACCGGCTCAGATAGGCGAGGCTGGAATAACCGGTGCCGAAATCGTCGAGCGATAGTTTGACGCCGGTTTGCTTCAACCTTTGCAGCATCAGGACGGTTTCTTCCGGGCGTTCCATCAGCATGCTCTCGGTCAATTCCAGTTCCAGGCGTTCCGCTTCCACCCCGTGGCGGCTCAGCGCCCGCGCGACGACGTTTTCCATGTCGCCGGCGCGGAATTGGCGCGCCGATACGTTGACGGCGATTTTTATTCCGTCCAGCCCGGCATCGCGCCATTCCCGGATCTGCCGGCAGGCTTCGTCGATGACCCAGCCGCCGATGGCGATGATGAGGTCGGATTTTTCCGCCAGCGGGATGAAACGCAGCGGCGGCACCAGTCCATGTTCTTCGCGGCGCCAGCGCAGCAGCGCTTCGGCGCCGGCAATTGCGCCGTGGCGCAAATCGACCTTGGCCTGGTAGTGCAGCACCAGTTCGCGGCGTTCGATCGCTCCGCGCAACGCGGCTTCCAGCTCCAGGCGGGCGAGCGCGTCGGCGTTCATGTTGCCGGTATAAAAGGAAAACCGGTTGCGGCCGTTTTCCTTGGCGCGATACATCGCCGTGTCGATATTGCGCATCAGCTCGGTGGCGCTGCCCGCGTCGCCGGGATAAAGGCTGATGCCGATGCTGCCGCCCACGTAGACGCGATGGCCGCTATCCAGCAGGAAAGGCTGGGACAGGGATGCCAGGATGTCGCTCGCCAGCACGGCGGTTTCCTCGGGGTCGGCAAGCCGTTCCAGCAGGATCACGAATTCGTCGCCGCCAAGCCGCGCCAGGGTGTCTTCGCCGCGCAGGCGCTGCCATACCCGTTCCGCCACCTTGCGCAGCAGTTCGTCGCCCGCCGGGTGGCCGAGGCTGTCGTTGATGTCCTTGAAGTGGTCGATGTCCAGCATCAGCAGCGCCAGCGCTTCGCCGTGGCGCGCCGCGCGTTCCAACGCCAGTTCCAGCAGCGACATGAACAGCAGGCGGTTCGGCAAGCCGGTCAGGGAATCGTAATGGGACAGCCGTTCGACATTTTCCTCGGCCTGGCGGCGCTTGGTGACATCGCTGGCGATGCCGTCCCACACGATGTCGCCGTTGGGCTGCCCGGTCGGTTGGGATTCGAGGTGCAGCCAGCGGGTCTTGCCCGCGACGATGAAACGTCCTTCCCACGCGCAGGGCTTGACGGCGCGTTGGGAATTTTCCATGCAGCGCATGAATTCGCCGAAATCGTCGGGATGGATTTTGTCGAATACGCCGCTGATGCCGGAAATGGCGGCATCCGGGGCTATTTCGAGCATCTCGCGGGTGCGCGGGCTGGCATATTCGACCGCCATGGCGCCGTTGGCGGCGGTGCGCAGGCGATAAACCCCCACCGGAATGCGCGTCACCAGTTCCATATAGCGTTGCTGGCTGGCTTTCAGGGCGGCATGCTCGCGCGCCAGTTCGGCGCGGTAATAGGCGCCTTCCAGCGCTACCGGCAACTGGTACAGGTAGCCGAGCTGCTTGATGAGGTAGCCGTCGAAACCCAGACGCATCGCCTGCATGGCGATTTCCTCGCTGCCCTGGCCGGTCACCAGCACCGCCGGCAGGCTCAGATTGCGCTGGGAACGGAGCAGCTTGAGGGTATCCAGCGCATTGAAGCCGGGCAGGTTGTAATCGAGCAGCAGGACATCACACACCGCCGCCGCGTGCTTCGGGGTGGCCAGCAGGTCCAGCACCTGCTCGGCGTTACGCGCCGGCACCAGGCGGATGTGCGGTGCGTAGCGCAGGAGATGCTTGCGCGTCAGATCGAGGTCGAAGGGGTTGTGTTCGGCGTACAGAACCCGTAGCGTGCGGGATTTCCGCACCGCTTCCTCGCGGTGGTGCAGCAATACCGATTCCAGGTGGTGAGGCAGGCGTTCCAGATAATCGCCGCGCTTGACGATGTAGTCGTCCGCGCCGGCCTTGAGCGCTTCCGCCGCAGAATCCTGGTCGCCCGAGCCGGTGAGTATCGCCACGGCCAGGGGCAGGTTGCGTTCACGGATGTGCGCCAGCAGCTCCAATCCCGTGCCGTCCGGCAGGCGCAGATCGGCCAGCACCAGGTCGAAGTCCTCGGGCGTCTGGAGGGATGCTTTTGCCGCCGCCAGGGTGGAGGCGATTTCCACCGCGTGCGGCGGCACCGTCCTGGTCAGCGAATGCCGCGCCAGTTCCGCGTCGTCGGGGTTGTCTTCAACATAGAGGATTCTCATAAGGCTGTTATTCCCTGAAATATCGGCGCGAAGCCAGCCATGCCGGCGTTCGCACCGCGTCGTGCATGCCGTCTTAGGAAAGCGGCTCGTTGAGCACCGCCCAGTACAGCTCGATCTGTGCGGCCACTTCCATGAATTTGTCGAAATTCACCGGTTTTACGATATAGGAATTGGCGCCCAGCTTATAGGCCGCCTGCATGTCGCGGTCTTCGGTGGAGGAAGTCAACACCACCACCGGAATGACCGCCAGCCTGGTGTGGGATTTGATTTGCCGCAGCACTTCCAGGCCGTCCACGCGCGGCAGCTTGAGGTCTAGCAAGATCACCGCCGGCAAGGGTTCTCCAGCCTCCCAGCGGGGTATCCAGGCCAGCGCTTCCTCACCGTCGCGCGCCACGTGCACCGCGTTGGTGAGCTTGTGCCTGGCGAAGGCGCGCAAGGTCAAGTCCATGTCCACCGGGTTGTCTTCCACCAGCAGGATCGGCAGCAGCAGGGTATCGCTTTTCATTTTGGCAACTCCACGTAAAAGATGGCTCCCTGCCCCGGCGCGCTTTCCGCCCATGCACGGCCGCCCATGCGTTGCGCGGCCTTGCGCACGATGGCCAGGCCGATGCCGGTGCCGGGATAGTCCTCGGCGCGTTGCAGGCGCTGGAAGATTTCAAAGATGCGCTCGTGAAAGCGCATGTCGAAGCCGATGCCGTTATCGCGCACCCACAGGATGCAGCTTTCCGTTTCCTCGCGGCCGCCGATTTCGATGGCGGGCTGCGGTGCATCGCGGCTGAACTTGAGGGCGTTGCCCAGCAGGTTGCGCAAGATCATCGCCAGGCCGTCGGTATCGGCGCGGACTTCCAGGCAGGGGATGGCCACGCCCATCATGGCGCGGTGGGCGTGGATTTCATCGGCGAATTCCGCGACCACGGCTTCCGCCACTTTTTCCGGGGCGATGCGAACGGTTTGCAGGGCGCGCCGCTCGAGGCGCGAGTAGGCCAGCAGGTCTTCGATCAACTGGTTCATCTGCTGCGCGCCCTTGCGGATATTGGCGAGGAAGGCTTGCCCCTCCTCGCTCAAGCTGGCGGCGTGCTCTTCCTGCAATAGCCGGCTGTAGCCGTCGATGCCGCGCAGCGGCGCCTTCAGATCGTGGGAGACGGAGTAGGTGAAGGTTTCCAACTCGTTGTTGATGGCCTTGAGCTGGGCGGTGCGTTCCGCCACTTTCTTTTCCAGTTCGGCATTGAGGCGGCGGTCTTTCTCGGACGATTGCGCCAGCAATTCCAGGCGGTGGGCGCGCAGCGTCTGGCGCCACAGCAACAGCATGGCCGTGGCGATGGCGGTGACGGCGACGAAGCCCACCAGGCTGACCCAGAAAATCAGCAGATCGAGCGGCGCCAGGACTTCCGCGCGGTCGATCTTGGCCACCAGGTGCCAGGGCGTGCCCGCCACCGGACGGGTGACGGCGAGCACGGGGGTGCCGCGATAATCCACGCCCTCCAGTTCACGCGCCTTGCCGCTATGGACGGCGGCAACCGCCGGGATGTTGGGGGTGTCGAGAGGCAGGCGCAGGCTTAACGCAGTGTCGCGGCGATGGCGCAATTCATTGAGGAACAGGACGTGATCGCCATCGCGGCGCACCAGCAGGGTTTCGGCGCTGGGGCTGGGAGTCGGCCAGGATTGGATCAAGGGAAACAGAAAGCGTTCGACCGGGGCGTGCAGCAGCGCCACGGCAGCCGGACGGGCGTTGCCGCCGTTTCCCGGCAGCGGCACCGCATAATCGAGATGTATGCGGCCGGAGGCATCCCGGTATAGCTCGCTGCGCTGTATCCGCCCGCTGTCCAGCGCTTCCGCAAGTAAGCGCTGTCTGGACGGGGAGGGGGTGGCGCTGGGCTTCGCGGCGGAAATCAGCACTTGGCCGGAGCCGTTGAGCAGCATGGTCGAGTCGGCATCCCAGGCCTTGGTGAGACTTCGCAGGCGGTTGGCGGCATATTCCCGCGAGGCGCCGTCCCCGCTTTCCGCCAGCCGCTTCGCGTGCATCGCCAGCCCATTGTCGCCGGCCATGATCTCGGCATCGTTTTGCCGCTCGTTCAGCCAATTCTCGATCTGCCCGGCCTTGAGGGCGGCGATGGTGCGCAACCCGGCGAATGCCTCATCCCGCATATGCGGCCCGTGCAGGCGGACGATGCTGAAGGCGATCAGGGGAACGAGCAGCACCAGCCCGGCGAATATGCCGGCCAGCTTGCCCAGGCGCGGCTTGCGGGCGGGACGATCGCCGTTTTCCGCGCGGGGATCGTCCCAAAGCCGCAACACCAGATAAAGCAGGAGGGTGGTGACTGCAACGAAGGCGAAACCCTTGGCCATGCCGATTCTGACCAGCATTTCCGGGTCGTCCAGCGCCAGCGTCAGCAAATGATCCGAGGCGAAAATCCACAGGGAGGCGAAAACCAGATACAACCCCGCCACGCGCGCGGCCTTGCGCGAGGCCATCGAGGGATTGTCCGGGAACGGCGACATGCGTATCCTTAACTACACGTTAACTTGTTTCAGGATAGCGCAAAAATCAATCTATTCAGAATATTATGATGGTCAATTTGAACTATATCGACACCGTGTTGCTGGATATGGACGGCACCTTGCTCGACCTGCACTTCGACAACCATTTCTGGCTGGAGCACGTGCCGCGCCGCTACGCGGAAAAACACAGCATCGCCGTGGAAGCGGCGCGCGATGAACTGGCGGCGCGTTACGCGCGAATCTCCGGCACCATGCAGTGGTATTGCGTCGATCACTGGACGCGCGAATTGGGACTGGACATCGCGCTGCTCAAGGAGGAAGTCGCACATCTCATCGCGGTGCATCCCGATGTCGTGGAGTTTCTCGACGCGCTGCGGCGCATCGGCAAGCGCGCGGTGCTGGTGACCAATGCCCACCAGAAAAGCCTCGCCCTCAAGATGCAAAAAACCCAGTTGCACGGCCACCTGGATCGGGTGATCTGCGCCCACGACCTCGGCCTACCCAAGGAAAATCCCCGGTTTTGGGAGAGATTGCAGGAAACGGAGCCGTTCGCGCCGGATAGAACGCTGCTGGTGGACGACAGCCTGCCGGTGTTGCGCTCGGCGCGCGGCTACGGCATCGCCCATTTGCTGGCGGTGCTCAAGCCCGACACCAAAATGCCGGAAAAGGAGGTCGGGGAATTCCGGGCGATTTCCCGGTTCGGCGACATCACTCCTTAAGCAGAAACGCCAAGTCATATCCACAGTGAGGCACACCGTAGGGAATCCCCGTCTTCGCGCCTGAAATTACCAGTCAAAACGAGTAGAAAAAATCTGCCGCTGGCTCACCTGGTGAGCCAGTGGGTGGGGATAATGCGTGTTATCGACCTCTCGGGAGCGCATCATGCTGCGGCGGATATTCCTCAAATCACTGGCCATGCTGGCTGGCGGATTGGCCGTCAATCCTCCAGCCAGCGCCTCGCCCCGGCGGGAAGCCTGGGCGCTCCTGCAAGTTTCCCCGCTCGCCGGATTCCAATATCACACTGGTGAAACGCTCTGGCCCCTGCTCGCCGTCGGCCAGCCGCTGGAGCTGGTGCGCGAGCCTGGCAACCCCTACGACCAGCGCGCCGTCCGGGTGGACTGGCAAGGCCGCAAGCTGGGCTACATCCCGCGCCTGGACAACGCGGCGGTTGCGCAGTTGCTGGATCGCGGGGCACGTCTGCGGGCCCGCATTGCACGCCTGCATAAAAGCCACAACCCGTGGGAGCGGGTGCAAGTTGAGGTGGATTGGCAGGCATGAATACGCACAACGACGGTAGCGTCCAACTTCTCGCCCACGTGCGGCAGAATCCCGACGGTTCCTGGAGCGAACACGGTCTGGATGACCATGTTCGAGGTGTCGGAGCGCTTGCCGGCGAATTCGCCGCTGCTTTCCACGCCACCGATTGGGCGAGGATAGCCGGGGAGTGGCATGATTTGGGCAAATACCGTCAAAAATTCCAGGGTTATCTAAAAAAGGCCAGCGGCTACGATGCCGAGGCCCATATCGAGGGCGGGCCGGGGCGGGTGGATCATTCCACGGCTGGGGCGATTCATGCGCTGGAAAAACTGGGCGTGCAAGGGCGTATCCTGGCCTACCTGATCGCCGGCCACCATGCCGGTCTGCCGGACTGGAATAGCGTGGAAGAGGGATCGGCCTCGCTGTTCAATCGGATTGCGGACGGTAAAAGGCAAGGTTATCTGCAAGATGCCTTGGCCGGTTCGCCGCCGCAAGAAATCCTCGATCGGCAGCGCCCAACCACGCTGCCGCCACAAGGCTCCCTGGCTTTGTGGATCAGAATGCTGTTTTCCTGCCTGACGGATGCCGATTTTCTCGATACCGAAGCCTTCATGGACGAAAGCAAGGGCAAGGAACGTGTGGGCTATCCGTCACTGCGAGCATTGCTGCCGCTTTTCGACCGACACATGGCGGACAAGGCCACCATGGCTGAGGATACTCCTGTAAATGCTATCCGGGCCGACGTGCTGCGCCTGTGCCGGGAAAAAGCACAACTGCCCTCCGGCCTATTCTCGCTCACCGTCCCCACCGGCGGCGGCAAGACCCTTTCCAGCATGGCCTTTGCATTGAATCATGCCGTTCATCACGGCAAGCGGCGGGTGATTTACGTCATTCCTTACACCAGCATTCTGGAACAGACTGCGGAAATCCTACGCGGGATTTTCGGCGATGAAAACGTCATCGAACACCACAGCAACCTCGACCCCGACCGGGAAGACAGCCGCAGCCGCCTAGCGACGGAAAACTGGGATGCGCCTGTCATCGTCACCACCAACGTACAGTTTTTCGAATCGTTGTTCGCTGCCCGTAGCAGCCGTTGCCGCAAGTTGCATAATATCGTCGGCAGCGTGGTGGTGCTGGACGAGGCGCAATTGCTGCCGCCGGAGTTTCTCGCGCCTATCCTGCATGTGATGGGCGATTTGTCGCATCCCAGCTACGGTGTAACTTTCGTACTTTCCACCGCTACCCAGCCGGCTTTTGCGCCGCGCCCCAAATTTCCCGGCTTGAACAACGTGCATGAACTGATGGACGACCCGGATACGCTTTACGCCAGCCTCAAACGGGTGGAAATCGAACTGCCATCCGATTTCGCTATCCCGCAGACCTGGGAGGGCATCGCCGCGCAATTGCAACAGCATGACTCCGTGCTGTGCATCGTCAATTCCCGCGCCGATTGCCGCGAACTGTACCGCTTGATGCCCAAGGGCACCATCCATCTTTCGGCACTGATGTGCGGCCAGCATCGCAGCCGGGTGATTGCCGAGATCAAGCAAAGGTTGAAAGACGGTGTTCCGACGCGCGTAGTCAGCACACAACTGGTGGAAGCCGGGGTGGACATGGATTTCCCCGTGGTTTACCGCGCCCTGGCCGGGCTGGATGCTGTTGCCCAAGCCGCCGGGCGCTGCAACCGCGAAGGTGCCTTGGACGGAATGGGGCGCGTGGTGGTGTTCGTGCCGCCCAAACCCGCCGCGCCGGGACTGTTGCGCAAGGCGCAGCAAAGCGGAGAGGAAACGATGCGCCTGAGCAAAGGCGACCCACTCACCCGTGACAATTTCGAAACCTATTTCCGCTGCTACTACGCCAGCCTCAACAGTTTGGACGGCAAGGACATCGTCAGCTTGCTGGACATGTACAACCGCACCGATGCAAGGGAATTGAAATTCAATTTCCGCACTGCCGCCGACCGCTTCCGCCTGATCGACGAAGAAGGCCAGACCGCCGTGATCGTGCGTTACGGCGATAGCCCCGGACTGATTGCCGCGCTCGAATCACAGGCGCCGATGGAACCGCACCAACGCCGTGGCCTGCTGCGCAAGCTGCAACGCTATACCGTCAATATCCGAGAAGGAGAACGCAAGAAGCTGCTTGCCGCCCAGGCGCTTCGGGAAGTATTCCCCGGTGTGTTCGTGCAGGTATCCGACGTGCAATATCACCCGTCGCTTGGCCTATTGATGGCAACAGACGTGGTGTTTAGCGCGGAACAGAGTGTCGTTTGACTTAAAGTCTTAAACGACTAGAATAATCAAATCGTACGATTTGATTGTTTTGCATGGAGAGATTATGAAAACCATCACCGCAACCGAAGCCAAGACCAAGTTTGGCCAGTATCTGGACCTGGCCCAAAAAGAACCCGTGACCATAGAAAAATCCGGACGCGACATCGCCGTCATGATCTCGATCGAGGAATACCAGCGGTTCCGCGCCTTGGAGGACGCCTATTGGACGGAGCGGGTGAAACAGGCGATAGACGGCGGCTTCGTCGGCCACGAGGAGTCCATGAGGCTGATTCAGGAGCGCCTCGATGCGGAAGCTTGATCCCACCCGCGAAGCGCTGAATTTCGTCATGGACTTGCCCGCCAAGCAGTTTCGGCAAGTGGTCGGCACCATTCTGGGATTGCTGAAAAATCCGCTGCCGCACGATTCCATCCAGCTTACCGGCAGCCCGTACCGGCGGGTGGACATCGGCGAATACCGTGTGGTGTACGACTACACCGATGAAGTGCTACGCATTCTGGTAGTCGGCAAGCGCAATGACGACGAGGTTTACCGGGCGTTGAAAAGGAAAATGACTTGATTTTGGAAGCGAGGTTGGCGAGGGAAAGAATTCCCCCGCCCTTTAATATTGCTGACCTCATCTAGGTTTCAATCCTCGTCTCGAAAGACGCTGACTGATTATCCTATTGTTGAGTAATTAATGCAACACCTCTTCTAAGAAGTATTGTGTTATGCTGCCGCCATCGATTGTTTGCGATGGCGGTAGATATATGGATTGGCCCAAAATTATTCGCGAGTTGCGGCTTTTAGCGACGCAACTTCAGACAGACAGATTTTATGCCTTGTATTTTCTGCTTAGTCTGATGGTTGTTGCCTATTTAGTTCGCTAATTTAGGAGGCTCAATGAAAATTTACTGTCTCGAAGTCAGCGGCGATTTCGCCTGTTTTACCCGCCCGGAGATGAAGGTCGAGCGGGTGAGCTACGACGTGATGACGCCTTCCGCCGCACGTGCGGTGTTCGAGTCCATCCTATGGAAGCCGGCCATCCGCTGGCATGTCACCCAAATTGAAGTGTTGAAGCCGATCAAATGGATTTCGGTGCGGCGCAACGAAGTCGGAGCGGTGGTGTCACTACGCAACGCGCAGGAAGCCATGAACAAGGGGGCAGGGCAGCTTGGCTTGAACGTGGAAGACGAGCGCCAGCAGCGCGCCGGACTGTTCCTGCGCGACGTGGCTTACCGCATCCACGCCCATTTCGAATTGCTGCCCGATGCCGGCGAGAACAACACGCCGGGCAAGTTCCTCGATATGTTCGAGCGGCGCGCCGCAAAAGGCCAGTGCGTCAACCAGCCCTATCTCGGCTGCCGCGAATTCGCCTGCGACTTCCGGCTGGTGGATGGCGCGCAGCCGCTAGCCCCCGCCATCGCGGAAACCTGCGACCTCGGCTTTATGCTCTATGACCTGGACTACACCCGTGCCGCCGACCCGCAGCCGCGCTTTTTCCGCGCCAGCCTGGAAAGCGGCGTGTTGCAGGTTCCGGCTTGGGATAGCGAGGAGGTACGGGGATGATCCTGCAAGCGCTCAACGAGTATTACCAACGTAAAACCCGGCTGCCGGATAGCGATCTGGCGCCACCGGGCTTCGAGCACAAACCCATTCCTTTTCTTGTGGTGCTGACGGCTTCTGGCGATTTCGCTGCGCTGGAAGATACCCGCGAAGGCGAGGGCAAGAAGCGCATCGCCAAATCTTTCCTGGTGCCGCAGACGGTCAAACGCTCTTCCGGGGTGGCGGCCAACCTGCTGTGGGACAATCCCTGCTATGTGTTCGGTGTGGATACCAAAGGCAAACCGGAACGGGCGCGCGAACAGCATCTTGCGTTTGTCGCGGCAATTCGTGAGCGTTTTGTACCGCCTGCCGATGCAGGCATCCAGGCAGTGCTGGCTTTTCTGGAAAAAGGCGATTTCGAGCGGGTTTTCGCGCATCCGCTCTGGCCGGAAATTCTGGAAAGCGGCGCCAACCTGACTTTCCGGCTGGAAGGGGACATTTGCCCGGTATGCGAACGCGAGGCCGTGGTGGATGCACTTACCGCCAACAGCCCGAGCGAAGCGGCGGCAACCGGGCTGTGTCTGGTGTCGGGCGCAGCCGACGTAATCGAACGCCTGCATCCCTCGGTCAAAGGGGTTTGGGGCGCACAGACCGCCGGGGCCAACATCGTCTCGTTCAACCTGGATGCGTTCAGTTCCTACGGCAAGGCGCAGGGCGGCAACGCCCCGGTGGGCAAGCGCGCCGCCTTTGCCTATACCACGGCGCTCAATTACCTGCTGTCCAAAGGATCAAAGCAGCGTATCCAGGTCGGCGACGCCTCAACGGTGTTCTGGGCGGAAAAGCTCGGCCACCCGATGGAGGAACTGTTCCCCGGCTTTTTCAGCGAACCGGCCAGGGACGATCCCGACCACGGAACGCAAGCCGTCGCTGCCTGGCTGGCCGCGCCGAAAACCGGTGCCGACAGTTTCGAGGATGACGGCACGCGCTTTTACGTGCTGGGGCTTGCGCCCAATGCAGCCCGAATTGCCGTGCGCTTCTGGCATGTCAAAACAGTGGGTGAACTGGCCGTCAACATTCGTCGTCATTTCGACGATATACGCATTGCCCACGCTCCGCACGAGCCGGAAACATTGACGCTGTTCCGCCTGTTGGTCGCCACGGCCAGCTTAGGCAAGGCCGAGAACATTCCGCCCAATCTTGGTGGCGAATTGATGCGCAGTGTGATTGAGGGCCTGCCCTACCCGCAAACCCTGCTGGCCGGGGCCATTCGGCGTGTTATTGCAGAACAGGAAGTTACATACCCGCGCGCCGCGATTATCAAGGCGTGCATCAACCGCAAAGAAGGGAAGGAGGAACTCAAGGTGTCACTCGACGAAAACAGTACGAATATCGCCTATCGGTTGGGCCGATTGTTTGCGGTGCTGGAGCGTGTACAGGAAGAAGCCAATCCCGGCATTCGCGCAACCATTCGGAACACCTTTTGGGGTGCCGCATCAGGTACGCCGGGGAAGGTCTTTCCTTTGCTGGTTAATCTTTCAAACAAGCATTTGGCGAAGATTCGCCGGGAAAAAGCGGGGCGAGCGACGAATCTGGAAAAGCTGATCGGCAGTATCATGGAAGGATTCAATCCAGAAAATCCATTCCCCTCCAACCTGTTACTCAATGAACAGGGCAGCTTCGCCGTCGGCTTCTATCATCAGAAACAACACCCTTCAACTTACAAGACACAAGGAGAGTGAACATGGCTTTGAACAATCGTTACGACTTCGTTTTGTTGTTCGACGTGAAGGATGGCAACCCCAACGGCGACCCGGACGCCGGCAACCTGCCGCGCGTGGACGCGGAAACCGGGCGCGGCCTGGTGACCGACGTGAGCCTCAAGCGCAAGGTGCGCAACTTCGTCGGCATCGTCAAGGGCGAACAGCCGCCGTTCGAGATATACGTCAAGGAAAAGGCCATCCTCAACAAGCAGCACGAACGGGCTTATCAGGGCATCGGCGCGGCGGATCTGCTGAGCGGCGAGGACAAAAAGCGCAAGGGTGGCGACAAGGTCGGCGAGGCGCGTGACTGGATGTGCAAAAACTTTTACGACGTGCGCACCTTCGGCGCGGTTATGTCCACCGGCATCAATTGCGGCCAGGTGCGCGGGCCGGTGCAGTTGACTTTCGCCCGCTCGATAGACCCTGTGGTGGCGCAGGAACACGCCATCACCCGCATGGCCGTCGCCACCGAGGCCGAAGCCGAAAAACAGGGTGGCGACAATCGCACCATGGGGCGCAAATTCACCGTCCCCTACGGTCTCTACGTCGCCCACGGCTTTGTCTCCGCCCACCTCGCCAACCAGACCGGTTTTTCCGAGGAAGACCTGGAACTGCTGTGGCAGTCGCTAGCGCAGATGTTCGAGCACGACCGTTCCGCCGCGCGCGGCGAGATGGCGACGCGCGGGCTATATGTGTTCAAGCATGACGGACAGCTCGGCAACGCCTCCGCCCACAGTCTGTTCGACCGTATCCGCCCCAGGCTCAACGACGGCGCCGCCGTGCCGCGCGATTTTTCGGACTATACTGTTTCCGTGGACGAGGCGGGAATGCCTCCCGGTGTAACGCTCATCAGGAGATGCTGAAATGGAATGGCGCGACCGTATCGTTTGTGATCCCGAAATTCTGGTGGGCAAGCCGACCATCAAGGGCACCCGGATTTCCGTCGAGTTGATCCTGGGGTGGCTCGCCAACGGCTGGACGTTCGAGCAGATTCTGGAATCCTACCCCCACCTCACGCAGGAGGATATTTTGGCGGCGTTGGCCTTTGCCGCCGAGCGGCTGCGCGAGGAAGACTATATCCCGCTGCCCAGGATCGCCGCATGAGTGTGGCGCTGCTCGCCAACGAAAACTTTCCCGTGCCGGCGATTCGCAAGCTGCGGGCGGCGGGTGTCGATGTGGTAGCGGTGCGCGAAACGATGCCGTCCGCCAGCGACCGGGAGGTGATGGCCTATGCCCGGCGGGAAGGGAGGTGGATCGTCACCTTCGACCGGGATTACGGCGACTTGGCTTTCCGCGAAGGTTTGCCTCCCCCGCCCGCGATTCTCTTTTTCCGCCAAGAACCTTATTTGCCGGAACACCCCGCCGACTTGACGCTGGCCTTGCTTTCCGAACCGCACTTGGCGGATGGCTGCATGGTGGTTATCGGCGAACGCAACATCCGGCGCAAGCGTTTCCCACGGGTGGCCGATGCGTGACGACGAGACGCTCATGCTTTCCGCTCTCCAGCACTGGAGCTATTGCCCGCGCCAATGCGCGCTGATCCACGTCGAACAGGCGTTTGAGCAGAACGTCCACACCCGGCGCGGCAACGCGGTGCATGAGCGGGTGGACGAACCCGGTTTCGAGGAACGAACCGGCGTCCGCGTCGAGCGTGCCTTGCCGGTATGGTCGGAGCGCTTGGGCTTGAGCGGCAAATGCGATGTGGTGGAATTCCTCGCGGATGGCACGCCTTATCCCGTCGAATACAAGCACGGCATTAAACGCGAAAAGCTCCACGACGATCTGCAACTTGCCGCCCAAGCTTTGTGCCTGGAGGAAATGACCGGTAAGGCTGTGCCCAAGGGGGCGATTTACCACCATTCCTCCCATCGCCGCCGCGAGGTGGCGATAGACGCCGTCTTGCGCCGCAAGCTGGAAGAAACCGTCGCCGCCGTGCGCACCATGCTGGCAAGCGGCAACCTGCCGCCGCCGGTCAACGACGCGCGCTGCCGCGAATGCTCGCTCCAGGACATCTGCCAGCCGGAAGCGCTCGCAGCCACGGGGAAGCGCCGGCAACTCCACGATGCCCTGTTCCAGCCGGAGGACGCATGCGCCAACTCTTGAACACCCTCTACGTAATGACGCCGGGCGCCTATGCCCACCTGGAAAACGACACCTTGCGCATTGATGTTGAACATGAAAAGAAATTGCAGGTGCCGCTGCATCACCTCGGCGGCGTGGTGTGCTTCGGCGATGTGATGATCACCCCTTCCTTGATGCACCGTTTGGCCGACGAAGGCAAGGCATTGGTGTTGCTCGACCGCAACGGGCGTTTCAAGGCGCGGCTGGAAGGGGCGGTGAGCGGCAATATCCTGCTGCGCCAGGCACAGCATCGCGTTGCCGGCGATGCGAAGTTCGCCCTGGAAACCGCCAGTGCGGCGATTGCCGGCAAATTGCGCAACGCCCGCCAAATCCTCCTGCGCGGCGCGCGCGAGACGGAAGACGACGCCGACCGGCAAGTGCTGAGCGATACCGCGGAAGCTCTCGGGCAAACCGTGCGCAACCTCCCTTTTGCTGCCGATCTCGACGCACTTCGCGGGCAGGAAGGCGACGCGGCGAAACGCTACTTCGCTGCCTTCACCAGCCTGGTGCGCCCGGATGTACGCAAGGATTTCGCGCTCGACGGGCGCACCCGCCGCCCGCCGCGCGACCGCATGAACGCGCTGCTTTCCTTTCTCTATTCCATGCTCATGAACGACTGTCGCAGTGCGGCGGAATCCGTCGGCCTCGACCCGCAACTCGGCTTCCTTCACGCCGTGCGCCCCGGACGCGCCGCCCTGGCTCTGGATTTGATGGAAGAATTCCGCGCCGTCCTTGCCGACCGCTTGGCTCTCACCCTGGTCAACCGTGGGCAAATCACCGCCAAGGACTTCGTCGAACGCGAGGGCGGCGCCGTGCACCTCGACAATGATGCCCGCAAAACCGTGGTGGTCGCCTACCAGGAGCGCAAGCAGGAAGAAGTCACTCATCCCCTGCTGGATGCCAAAGCCCCGCTCGGGCTGCTTCCCCAACTGCAAGCCCGCTTCCTGGCGCGCGCCATCCGCGGCGAAATGACGGAAGGCTACTTGCCGTTCCTCTATCGCTGACCATGTTGATTATCGTCACCTACGACGTCTCCACCGAAACCGCCGCCGGGAGAAAACGCCTGCGGCGCGTCGCCAAGGTATGCGAATCCGTGGGGCAGCGCGTGCAAAAATCGGTCTTCGAATGCCGGGTCGATCTGATGGGTTATGAAGACTTGGAACGGCGATTGTTGAACGAAATAAAGGAAACCGAAGACTGCCTGCGGCTCTACCGCCTGACCGAACCTGTCGAACTGCACGTCAAGGAATTCGGCAATTTCAAAGCAGTAGATTTCGATGCGCCGCTCGTGGTTTAATTTTCAGGGAAGTAAACAATATCTCGCGCGAACCCCAAGCTGCGGTAAAACCCCGGACGATTCGCGCCACATTCAACTGATTGAACATGCAGGAAAAATTATTTTCAGGGTTGTTTTTCAAACCGACGGGAACGCTGCTGCCCGCCGGTTCGCGCAAGCTGCCGATTTTTTCCAATGGCGGCAAGCGCTTGCAGCAGCACTGTAGCGCCCGTCCTCCGGGACGGGCGAGGATTGAAACTTCGAGTTCGCCGCTTTCGATGGATTCGTGGATGTAGCGCCCGTCCTCCGGGACGGGCGAGGATTGAAACGTCACGACGCAACAGCAGCGAGCCGGGGGGGTAGGGTAGCGCCCGTCCTCCGGGACGGGCGAGGATTGAAACGTTTTTCCATCCTTTTGGTCGCTTCACCCATGACGTAGCGCCCGTCCTCCGGGACGGGCGAGGATTGAAACACCATCACGTCCGAAGCCACCGGGGAAACCTTGTGTAGCGCCCGTCCTCCGGGACGGGCGAGGATTGAAACACGACCACCTCGCTCGCCATCTTCGCGTTGACAAACGTAGCGCCCGTCCTCCGGGACGGGCGAGGATTGAAACTTATACCCGGCATTTGCCGACAATAAAGACAAGTTGTAGCGCCCGTCCTCCGGGACGGGCGAGGATTGAAACGCTCGCTGGTACGACGGGACGGTGATTTTGGCGGGAGTAGCGCCCGTCCTCCGGGACGGGCGAGGATTGAAACAGAGACCCGGCAATTGTCTACGAACAAAAAGAGTGTAGCGCCCGTCCTCCGGGACGGGCGAGGATTGAAACCGCGTGTTGCTTGGCGGAAGTCGCACCCTCGGGGGTAGCGCCCGTCCTCCGGGACGGGCGAGGATTGAAACAAGACGCACTGCTGGGCAGTTACACCGCGCAGTTGGTAGCGCCCGTCCTCCGGGACGGGCGAGGATTGAAACCGCCAGCCTCGCTATCCTGACCGCCGAACATGCGGGTAGCGCCCGTCCTCCGGGACGGGCGAGGATTGAAACCACCAACTCTCTGTGTCTGTTGCCGACGATGGTCGTAGCGCCCGTCCTCCGGGACGGGCGAGGATTGAAACTTCCAATCCGCCGCCGATTCGCCGTTGACCGGGCGTAGCGCCCGTCCTCCGGGACGGGCGAGGATTGAAACGTCTCGTATGCCCCGTATAATCGGGGTGCGCCAAAGTAGCGCCCGTCCTCCGGGACGGGCGAGGATTGAAACTCTAAAGGCATCGACACGGCGATATTTGACATCCGGTAGCGCCCGTCCTCCGGGACGGGCGAGGATTGAAACCGATATAAAAAGTTATGTTGGGACGCTTCAAAACGTAGCGCCCGTCCTCCGGGACGGGCGAGGATTGAAACAGGTTACATAACTCGGGGTATCTGCAAACATACTGTAGCGCCCGTCCTCCGGGACGGGCGAGGATTGAAACATTTTACCACCTCAAATCCATTACATTTCAATACGTAGCGCCCGTCCTCCGGGACGGGCGAGGATTGAAACCATTGATCCCCGCCCCAAGCCACACCGCTTTCATCGTAGCGCCCGTCCTCCGGGACGGGCGAGGATTGAAACACCGCAACCGCGACATATGCCGCACAGATAAGTGGTAGCGCCCGTCCTCCGGGACGGGCGAGGATTGAAACTCTCTATGACCCAGACCGCGACCACGACCCAGACGTAGCGCCCGTCCTCCGGGACGGGCGAGGATTGAAACGTCAGACACATCGTCGACCTCGCCCAAGCAGAACTGTAGCGCCCGTCCTCCGGGACGGGCGAGGATTGAAACACCGGCCTGCGCAAAAAGTCGCGCAGGCCGGTGGTAGCGCCCGTCCTCCGGGACGGGCGAGGATTGAAACCCAGTTCCTGGCGCACCGCCGGGTCGCCCGCCCAGGTAGCGCCCGTCCTCCGGGACGGGCGAGGATTGAAACTCGATGTCGCGGAGGCCAAGTGGCCGGGCAAGGGGTAGCGCCCGTCCTCCGGGACGGGCGAGGATTGAAACTAGCCGCGTACTCGCACGGTCGCGCATCTTGCATGGTAGCGCCCGTCCTCCGGGACGGGCGAGGATTGAAACCATCTCTCCTAATGTATTAATTTTCAACGACCAGCGTAGCGCCCGTCCTCCGGGACGGGCGAGGATTGAAACCGGGCTGGTCGTTGCAGCCGAGCGCCGGCCGAGAGTAGCGCCCGTCCTCCGGGACGGGCGAGGATTGAAACGTATTCGTTGAGGATAATATTTTCCCCCACGACCGTAGCGCCCGTCCTCCGGGACGGGCGAGGATTGAAACTCCCCGCTTCTCGGCGCGGCGGAGGATTCCGGCACAGTAGCGCCCGTCCTCCGGGACGGGCGAGGATTGAAACAAAACCCGACGGTTGCGTCGATATACGCCGAAGCCGGTAGCGCCCGTCCTCCGGGACGGGCGAGGATTGAAACAAGTGTACCAAGCAGCCACTGGGGCGCTCGGCGCGTAGCGCCCGTCCTCCGGGACGGGCGAGGATTGAAACTCGCTTTCATCGCCTGCGCGGCGGGCATGTCGTGGTAGCGCCCGTCCTCCGGGACGGGCGAGGATTGAAACAAGCTGATGGATCGGATGAACCTGAGCGCCGACGAGTAGCGCCCGTCCTCCGGGACGGGCGAGGATTGAAACAAGCGGAAGCCGACCGCGCAGCAAAAGCCTACGCCAGTAGCGCCCGTCCTCCGGGACGGGCGAGGATTGAAACACCGACATCTTCGTCTCCCTCCAAGCCGGCCAAAATGTAGCGCCCGTCCTCCGGGACGGGCGAGGATTGAAACGAGCAGCAGCCGAGAAACGCCGCGCCGACCTGTTGGTAGCGCCCGTCCTCCGGGACGGGCGAGGATTGAAACAAGTAACGGTAGCTTATGTGGCCGGAAACGGTGCGTGTAGCGCCCGTCCTCCGGGACGGGCGAGGATTGAAACAGTTATTCGTCCATAGTTACAGACCAGTTTGGCAAGTAGCGCCCGTCCTCCGGGACGGGCGAGGATTGAAACTGCTGACTGGTAATGCGGTCGGCACCACCTCGGCGTAGCGCCCGTCCTCCGGGACGGGCGAGGATTGAAACTTCGGCGTGATTGCCGCCGTCTCGACGCGCTTTAGTAGCGCCCGTCCTCCGGGACGGGCGAGGATTGAAACACCAAATCCCGCAAACATTGAATGGCGGCTACCGGTAGCGCCCGTCCTCCGGGACGGGCGAGGATTGAAACCGCCACTTGTCGGAGCCGACATGGAATCCACCCAAGGTAGCGCCCGTCCTCCGGGACGGGCGAGGATTGAAACGCTTGGGTATCAGATGACAGTGGGCGACGGCGAGTGTAGCGCCCGTCCTCCGGGACGGGCGAGGATTGAAACCTGACGCAAGACGTGGCGCGAGCCGGGGCGCAAGGTAGCGCCCGTCCTCCGGGACGGGCGAGGATTGAAACGCGTCCTCGGTATTGGGCGGAATTCAAGACGCGCTGGTAGCGCCCGTCCTCCGGGACGGGCGAGGATTGAAACACCTGTACAGCGTCGGCAACACCACCAGGGTGAGCAGGTAGCGCCCGTCCTCCGGGACGGGCGAGGATTGAAACATTGCGACGTGGGGCGCGAGCACCAATACGGTGAAGGGTAGCGCCCGTCCTCCGGGACGGGCGAGGATTGAAACGCTTGGGTATCAGATGACAGTGGGCGACGGCGAGTGTAGCGCCCGTCCTCCGGGACGGGCGAGGATTGAAACCTGACGCAAGACGTGGCGCGAGCCGGGGCGCAAGGTAGCGCCCGTCCTCCGGGACGGGCGAGGATTGAAACGCGTCCTCGGTATTGGGCGGAATTCAAGACGCGCTGGTAGCGCCCGTCCTCCGGGACGGGCGAGGATTGAAACGTTCCAGTGCCAGGTGCCGATGCCGGCGCCGGCCGTCGCCGTAGCGCCCGTCCTCCGGGACGGGCGAGGATTGAAACTTGGGTAAGGACACGGTTTGCCTTTTCCTCACCGGTAGCGCCCGTCCTCCGGGACGGGCGAGGATTGAAACTGTGGCTGGTAATGTCTGGCACGATTGAGAGGCAGGTAGCGCCCGTCCTCCGGGACGGGCGAGGATTGAAACATGTCCTTCGCTTTCGGCTGACCGGATTCCATCACGTAGCGCCCGTCCTCCGGGACGGGCGAGGATTGAAACCAGGCTTCCACGACTTCACGCGCCGCAATGCTTTGTAGCGCCCGTCCTCCGGGACGGGCGAGGATTGAAACGACCCCACAAAGTCGCGGCACTTGATCTTGGTGATGGTAGCGCCCGTCCTCCGGGACGGGCGAGGATTGAAACCCACGATAGGCCGGACAACCTCGCACGTCGGGCGAGTGTAGCGCCCGTCCTCCGGGACGGGCGAGGATTGAAACGGTTGCAAGCCATTCAGGGCGCACACCGCAGGCGAGTAGCGCCCGTCCTCCGGGACGGGCGAGGATTGAAACAGCAAACCCTGAACCGTGCCACGGCGCTGACCTCTGGTAGCGCCCGTCCTCCGGGACGGGCGAGGATTGAAACGGAAAAGAAATGGACACTTTTTCAGGATGATGGCGTAGCGCCCGTCCTCCGGGACGGGCGAGGATTGAAACAAGTAACGGTAGCCTATGTGGCCGGAAATGGTGCGTAGCGCCCGTCCTCCGGGACGGGCGAGGATTGAAACGATAAACCCGTCCGCCATGATCTGCGCGATAGTCGTAGCGCCCGTCCTCCGGGACGGGCGAGGATTGAAACACAACAATCGCGGTGCCGCCAGAAACATCGACGCCGAGTAGCGCCCGTCCTCCGGGACGGGCGAGGATTGAAACTCCGAGCGCGTCGCTGAAAAGGTGTGTGATGGGGGTAGCGCCCGTCCTCCGGGACGGGCGAGGATTGAAACAGCATGGAGTGCAACGCCATACTGAGCGATTCGGAAGTAGCGCCCGTCCTCCGGGACGGGCGAGGATTGAAACCCCTTCATTGCGCCTGCAAAGTCAGGCAACGCAATGTAGCGCCCGTCCTCCGGGACGGGCGAGGATTGAAACCGCTTTTGCGCGGCGGTTTGTCGAGCAGATTGGAAGTAGCGCCCGTCCTCCGGGACGGGCGAGGATTGAAACCATAGGTCGCTTTTCGGAATCTCGCCGGCCTCAAGGTAGCGCCCGTCCTCCGGGACGGGCGAGGATTGAAACGCGTCCTCGGTATTGGGCGGAATTCAAGACGCGCGTAGCGCCCGTCCTCCGGGACGGGCGAGGATTGAAACGATACGACGGTGAGCACCCAGACGGCGCTCGTAAGGTAGCGCCCGTCCTCCGGGACGGGCGAGGATTGAAACACAATAGAAGGGTGGGTGTATGTGACGAGCAACGGTTGTAGCGCCCGTCCTCCGGGACGGGCGAGGATTGAAACGGCCGTAGCGGTCGGCATAGGTGTAGGTGCCGTCGGGTAGCGCCCGTCCTCCGGGACGGGCGAGGATTGAAACTGCATCGGGCTGGGGTGGCGCACCGCGCCCACCGGTAGCGCCCGTCCTCCGGGACGGGCGAGGATTGAAACGACAAGGCCGGCAGCTTCGCGGGCCGCATCAGCTGTAGCGCCCGTCCTCCGGGACGGGCGAGGATTGATGCCGATCAGGTAGCGTTCGGCGCCGCGCTCGGCGCGCGCGGCTACAGTGGCGCTCCGCTCCTCGTAGACTATGGTCGTTGTGGGCGGCTTCATTCTTGAAATCGACTTCTCAGATAATCAGCGCCGCCGCCACCTTGCGCCCCTCGCCGGCGAGGATGTTGTAGGTGCGGCAGGCGGCCTGGGTATCCATGATCTCCACGCCGATTCCCAGGTTGGCCAAGGCTGCCCGCAGTTCGCGGGCGGGAAATTGCAGGGTGGCGCCGCTGCCGAGCAGGATGATTTCCGGCTGGTGAGCCAATACGGGAGCGAAATCCGTCTCGCTCAGCTCCGCCATGTTGCGCGGCGCCCATGTTTCGACGGGGGCGTCGGGCAGCACGATCAGGCTGGTTTCGTGGCGTGTCTGGTTGACCGTGACGTAGCCTTCGCCGTAGGCGGTGAAGAGGTTGCGCACGCCGGCGGCGGCGAGGTGCAGTTTCATGGGGACTCCAATTGCGGCGCGGGGTGCGCTCGGGTAACATTATACCTTTTTAGATTGCCGTGCTTGCGTCGCGCGGTTACCAGCCTAGCCATGAGGCATCAGCGGAAACGAAGGAAAACTCCACCCATGCAGCCCGTCCTCAAATCCACCAAGCTCAACAACGTCTGCTATGACATTCGCGGGCCGGTGATGGCGCGTTCGCGCGAGATGGAAGAGGAAGGCCACCGCATCATCAAGCTGAACATCGGCAACCCCGCCGCGTTCGGCTTCGAGGCGCCGGAGGAAATCGTCCACGACGTCATCAT
This sequence comes from uncultured Sulfuricella sp., assembly GCA_964505475.1. Taxonomy (GTDB): domain Bacteria; phylum Pseudomonadota; class Gammaproteobacteria; order Burkholderiales; family Sulfuricellaceae; genus JAGXQV01. Next base: position 26,148 of record CAZDIJ010000018.1, read on the forward strand.
GAACTTGCCCAACGCTTCCGGCTACTCCGATTCCAAGGGGCTGTTCGCGGCGCGCAAGGCGATCATGCATTACACCCAGCAGAAGGGCATTCCCGATGTGCAGATGGAGGACATCTACATCGGCAACGGGGTTTCCGAGCTGATCGTGATGGCGATGCAGGCGCTGCTCAACAACGGCGACGAGGTGCTGGTGCCGACGCCGGACTATCCGCTGTGGACGGCGGCGGTGACGCTGGCGGGCGGCGTGGCGCGCCACTACCTGTGCGACGAGGGCAGCGGCTGGTTGCCCGATCTGGACGACATTCGCGGCAAGATTTCCGCCAAGACCCGCGCCATCGTCGTCATCAACCCCAACAATCCGACCGGTGCGCTGTATCCGGTGGAACTGCTCAAGGATATTGTCGAGATTGCCCGCCAGCATCAATTGATCGTTTACGCCGACGAAATCTACGACAAGGTGTTGTACGACGGCAATCATCATGTTTCCATCGCCTCGCTGGCGGACGACGTGCTGTTCGTCACCTTCAACGGTCTGTCGAAAAACTACCGCGCCGCCGGCTACCGTGCCGGCTGGCTGTCGGTTTCCGGCGAGAAGCGCCATGCCAGGGATTATGTCGAGGGGCTGACCATGCTGGCCTCGATGCGCCTGTGTTCCAACGTGCCGGCGCAGTTCGCCATCCAGACCGCGCTCGGCGGCTACCAGAGCATCGACGATCTGGTGGCGCCGGCCGGGCGGCTGTGCCGCCAGCGCGATCTGGCGTGGAAGATGCTGAACGACATTCCCGGCGTATCCTGCACCAAGCCGCAGGGGGCGATGTATTTGTTCCCGCGCCTCGATCCGAAAATGTATCCCATCGACGACGACCAGCAGTTCATCCTCGAACTGCTGCTTGAGGAAAAAGTGCTGCTGGTGCAGGGCAGCGGCTTCAACTGGCCGAATCCCGATCATTTCCGGGTGGTGTTCCTGCCCAACGTGGACGACCTCACCGAGGCGATCAGCCGCATCGCGCGCTTTCTCGACAATTACCGCAAGCGGCATGGAAATTAGGGGCTAGGGGGCAGGGCTAGGGTTTAGTGTTCGCCCGGCGCGCAGTGCCGGGATTTTGCTAGCCTCTAGTCCCCAGCCCCTAGTCTCTCTACAAGGAGAACCAATGAAACCCATCAATGTAGGACTGTTAGGCCTGGGCACCGTCGGCGGCGGCACGCTCACGGTATTGCGCCGCAACGCCGGCGAGATCACCCGCCGCGCCGGGCGTGAAATCACGGTGAAAATGGCGGCGGTGCGCGACCTGGAGAAAGCCCGCAAGCTGGCCGGCGACGAACTGGAAATTGTCACCGACCCGTACGCCGTGGTGAACCATCCCGACATCGACATCGTGGTCGAACTGATCGGCGGCTACACGCTGTCCAAGGAACTGGTGCTCAAGGCCATCGCCAACGGCAAGCACGTGGTGACCGCCAACAAGGCGCTGCTGGCGCTGCACGGCAACGAAATCTTCGCCGCCGCACAGGCCAAGGGCGTGATGGTGGCCTTCGAGGCCGCAGTGGCGGGCGGCATCCCGATCATCAAGGCGTTGCGCGAAGGCTTGACCGCCAACCGCATCGAGTGGATCGCCGGCATCATCAACGGCACCACCAACTTCATTCTTTCGGAAATGCGCGACAAGGGCCTGTCCTTCGACACCGTACTCGCCGAGGCGCAAAAGCTCGGCTACGCGGAAGCCGACCCGACCTTCGACATCGAAGGCATCGACGCCGCACACAAACTGATGATCATGTCCGCCATCGGCTTCGGCATCCCCATGCAGTTCGACAAGGCTTATACCGAAGGCATCAGCAAGCTCACGCGCGAGGACATTCAATATGCCGAAGAACTGGGCTACCGCATCAAGCTGCTGGGCATCACCAAGCGCACGCCGGAAGGAATCGAGTTGCGCGTACATCCCACGCTGATCCCCGCCAAACGCCTGATCGCCAATGTCGAAGGCGTGATGAACGCCGTGCTGGTGAAGGGCGACGCCGTCGGCGCGACCCTATATTACGGGCGCGGCGCCGGTGCGGAACCGACCGCCTCGGCAGTCGTGGCCGATCTGGTGGATGTCACGCGCATGCTGACCTCCGACCCGGAAAATCGCGTACCGCACCTCGCCTTCCAGCCTGATGCCCTGTCCGACATTGCCATCCTGCCGATTTCCGAAGTGCGCACCTCGTACTACCTGCGCATGCGCGCCTTCGACAAGCCCGGCGTGCTCGCCGACGTGACGCGCATCCTCGCCGACCTGGGCATCTCCATCGACGCCATGATCCAGAAGGAGCCTTCGGAAGGCGAGGTGCTGGTGAATGTCATCATGCTGACCCACGAGACCGTGGAAAAGCACATCGACCAGGCCATCGCCAAGATCGAGGCGCTGTCGTCCATTGACGGCAAGGTGACGCGCATCCGTCTGGAAGAATTGGGAAGCAACTGATTTTTAATGGCCGAAATATTTTCAGACGCCCTCACCCCAACCCCTCTCCCGCCTGCGGGCGAGGGGCTTTGCTCCCTTCTCCCGCAGGCGGGAGAAGGACCGGGGATGAGGGAGTATGGGGTGGCCTCCCCCAGTATCTTTTCCACATGCGATATTTATGCTGGAACGGTTGAATGATGACTGAACAATACCATTACGAAATCATCATTTATTGGAGCGCGGCGGATGCGTCATTTATCGCCGAAGCATCAGAATTGCCTGGGTGTGCGGCGGATGGCGAAACCTATTCGCAGGCACTGCAAAACATCCAAATCGTAATCGGCGAGTGGATCGAGACCGCGCGAGAGCTTGGTCGCTCGATTCCCGAGTCCCGTGGGCGTTTGATGTACGCCTGAACTAAATTTCAGAAACGAGTGCAAAATTTACCATGAAATACCTCAGCACCCGCGGCGGCATGTCGCCGAAAACCTTCAGCGAAATCCTGCTCGGCGGCCTGTCGCCGGACGGCGGCCTGGTGATGCCGGAAAGCTACCCGCAACTGAGCAAGGCCGATCTGGCCGCGTGGCGCAAGCTTTCCTATCCGCAACTGGCCTTCGAGGTAATCAGCCGCTTCGCCGACGACATCCCGGCGGCCGATCTGAAGAAGATCATAACCGCGAGCTACACGGAACAAATCTTCGGTAGCGCCGACATCACGCCGGTGAAGACGCTGGAACCGGGGCTGCACATCCTCGAACTCTCCAACGGCCCGACCCTGGCCTTCAAGGACGTGGCGATGCAGTTCCTCGGCAACGTCTTCGAGTACGTGCTGGCGCGCGAGAACGCCGAACTCAACATCCTCGGCGCGACCTCCGGCGACACCGGCAGCGCGGCGGAATATGCGATGCGCGGCAAGAAGGGCGTGCGCGTCTTCATGCTCTCGCCGCACGGCAAGATGAGTCCCTTTCAGACCGCCCAGATGTATTCGCTGCAAGACCCGAACATCTTCAACATCGCGGCCACGGCGCCGTTCGACGATTGCCAGGACATCGTCAAGGCGGTTTCAAACGACCTCGCCTTCAAGGAAAAGTACAAGATCGGCGCGGTCAATTCGATCAACTGGGCGCGCGTCATCGCCCAGGTGGTGTACTACTTCAAGGGCTACTTCGCCGTCACCCGAAGCGACGACGAGCAGGTGTCCTTCACCGTTCCGTCGGGCAACTTCGGCAACGTCTGCGCCGGCCATATCGCCCGCCAGATGGGCTTGCCGATCGCCAAGCTGGTGGTCGCCACCAACGAGAACGACGTGCTCGACGAGTTCTTCCGCACCGGCGTCTATCGCCCGCGCCCGCAGACGGTGCACACCAGCAGTCCGTCGATGGACATCACCAAGGCATCGAATTTCGAGCGCTTCGTGTTCGACCTGGTGGGGCGCGACCCCGCCGTGCTCAAGGACTTGTGGGCGCAGATCGAAAACCAAGGCTATTTCGACCTCAAGGGCACGCCTTATCTGGATAAGGTAAAGGCATACGGCTTCGTCTCCGGCGCCAGCAGCCACGCCGATCGCCTCGCCACCATCCGCAATGTGTTCGAGCGCTACGGCGTGATGGTCGATACCCACACCGCCGACGGCATCAAGGTCGCGGCAACCTACCGCGAAGCCGGGATTCCCATGCTGTGCCTGGAAACCGCGCTGCCGGCCAAGTTCGACGAAACCATCATGGAGGCGCTGGGGCGCCATGCACCGCGCCCCGCCGGGCTGGGAAACCTGGAATCGCTGCCGCAGCGTTTCGAAGTGATGGCGGCGGACGTGGAAGCGATCAAGCGCTACATCGTCACCCACGTCGGATAATTAAGCAGATATGGCAGTTAAGCCACGGATAGACACGGATGATCACGGATTATCAATGGATTGCATGGCGCGCGCACCTGCCGAACCGCTGTCTTATCGGTGTCAATTCGTGTTTATCCGTGGCTGGCTGAGTTTTTGAGAGTCAAACAAATGGGTGGGCGGCGGTGAGCAACCTGGTTCTGCTGGTCGCCTGTTTCCTCCTCGGCATGGCGCTGCGCCGTGCCGGCAGGTTGCCGGACAAGGCGCCGGCGGCTTTCAACGCCTTCATCATCCACATCTCCCTGCCGGCGCTGACGCTGCTCTACGTCCACGACTTGCGCTGGAATCCCAGCTACGGTCTGGCTGCGGCGATGGCCTGGCTGCATTTCGGCCTGGGGGCGGGATTTTTCTGGGCGGCCGGCAAGGCGCTGAAGCTGCCGCGCGCCACCATAGGCGCGCTGATGCTCACCGGCGGGATGGGCAACACCTCGTTCTTCGGCCTGCCGATGATCGAAACCTTCTACGGCAAGGAAGGCATCGCCGCCGGCATCATCGCCGACCAGTTGGGTTCCTTCCTGGTGCTCTCCACCCTGGGCATCGTCACCGCCAATCTGTATTCCTCCGGCGCCACCTCGCCCGGCGCCATTATCCGCAAGATCGTCCTGTTCCCCCCCTTCATCGCCTTGCTGGCCGCGTTGGCTTTGATCCCCGTCGAGTACCCGGAATGGACGGCGGCGGTGCTGAAACGCCTCGGCGACACCCTGGCGCCGCTGGCGCTGGTGTCGGTAGGATTCCAGTTGCGCCTCGGGCATCTCGCCGGCAATACCCGCAATCTCGCCATCGGTCTGGCGTTCAAGCTGTTGCTGGCGCCGCTGGCGCTATACCTGCTTTACGTCGAATTGCTCGGCGCCGGCGGGGCGGTCATCCAGGTCACCTTGTTCGAAGCGGCGATGCCGCCGATGATTACCGCCGGGATCATCGCCGCCGAGCATGATCTCGACCCGCCTCTCGCCAATCTGATGGTGGCGGTGGGGCTGCTGCTGTCCTTCTTCACCCTGACCGGCTGGTGGTGGGCGATGCGTGGGGTCTAGGCTTACTCGCGGAGCCAAATTTCAGATGGATTTTGGTGGCTGAGGTAGTATTATCAAAATATATCCGGTGCCGTGCCGCCGTATTGCATCGTTCAGGTCGTGACAGGGAGATTATGATTATGAAAACTCGATTTTTATCCTTTTTTTATTGCCTGCTGGGCTTGTTCTGGTCGTGTTCCCCGCTTTTTGCCGCCAGTTGGAGCAGCGTTTCCACGGTAAAGCCCACCTGGCTGGTGGCGGGGTCGGGGAGCAATATGTATGCGGCGGGCAGCAGTGCGGTCTACGCCAGCAGCGATTCGGGCAAAACCTGGCAATCGGCCTCCGCGCCCGGCGGCAGCCCATACGCCGCCTTGGCGTTTGCCAATGGCCAACTGTGGATCGGCACCCTGGAGCAGGGCGCCGCCTATAGCGCCAACCATGGGGGCAGTTGGACGGCATCCTCCAGTGGCTTGATTTCACCTCTGTCGAAGACCGCGCTTCAAATTCATGCCATCGCCGCCCAGCCCGGCTCCTCAACCAAACTGGTGGCGGGCGCCGCCCAAGGCGCCTATGTCAGCAGCGATGGCGGAAGTTCCTGGAAAAGCGATAGCATTCAGGGCTTGCCGACCACCGGGACATGCCCCTTCTGCATCAAGCAAGCCGTTTATGCGCTTGCGGGCTTCGAGGGCAGTTCGATTCTGGCGGGTACCGCAAACGGGATTTACAAGAGCACCGATGGCGGAACGACCTGGGCAAGCGCGGGGCTGACGGGAACCTCGGTCAAAATGTTGTCGGCGGGGGCGAGCAAGGCTTATGCGCTTACGGACGCCGGTGCTTTGTACAAATCCAGCGGCACGGCCTGGGAACCGGTAACGGTTTCGGCTACTACGGTCTATGCGCATCCGAGCAAAGCCGGCACGGTCTTTTTCGGCACATCTCAAGGCCAGGTGTTCAGCAGCACCGATGACGGCGCCAACTGGACGGACATTTCCGATTCGACGCTTTCCGGCGCGGTCAATGCGATCGCCGCTCCGGCGGATATGGCCGATAACCTGGTGGTCGCCACGAGCGCCGGGGTATTTCTCTACGGCGCCGCATCGGCATCCTCCTTGGTTATCCCGCCGGCAACCAATGTGCCGCTCAATACCGCGATCACCTCGGACGAAGTCACGATTACCGGGTTGCAGAAGGCGGTGGCCATCAGCATTGTCGGCGGGCAATATTCCATCAATAGCGGCGCCTTTACCAGCCAGCCTGGGATAGTGGCCAACGGCGCGCGCCTGAGAGTGCGGGTGACCTCGGCCAGCGCCTATAACGCCAGCGTGACCGCCACGGTTACCGTCGGCACGCTGACCGGATCGTTCGTGGCCACGACCCTCAAGATCACTCCGGTGACCAGCCTGACGCAGGTATTCACCACGGCGCCGCCCGGCGCGCAGATCGTCGATGGCAAGGTGGTGTTTTCCACGCCGGTCGCGGCTACCCTGCAAACCACCCTGCCGGCGGGCGCACTGGTCGAAACCGTCGCGGGCAGCGCACTGTCAACTACCGGCGGAAAGCTGACCTTTACCGACCAAACCGGCGGTTCCAGCCTGACGTTCGCGACGGTCGGCAGCACCACCGCGCCGCTGGTCGCCAGCGGTACTTATGGCGTGCAATCCACTGTCAGCGGAAACGTGATTCCGGTCGGGGGCGGCACGAATGTCGGGGTGATTACCACTACCACCACCCAGGACACCATGACGCTCAATCGCGGCTCCACGCAAACCTCGGCGTTCGTGCAAAGCGGCCTCGTCAACATCCAGTCCTCCGGGGCGACCTCTTCCACCGGGGTCTACGGCGGCGAGACCGCGGAGGTCACCAACCTCGGCAGTCTCAATCGCGTCCGCATCGGCTCCTTGTCGGGCGACCAGAATCTTCCTGGCGATCCGGTGACGGTGTCCAACGTGACCACCGATTCGACCATTCCGAACCTCAGCGGCAATCTCCCGCGTCTCAGCAATACGGCTTCGCTGCTGGATGTGATCCGCGATGCTTTGAACGTCAAGTTCGGAGTTTCCACGGGGCAGGTGACTTACGACAGCACCAATAAAATTGTCACGTATACGGTAAATGGCGCGGTGTACCGCTTTATCCCGTTAGGCGTGCCGACCGTCCAGATCGGCGGCTCGCTTGCTTCGCGTTTTGAAGCGGCCAATCCGGCGAGTTCGGCAAGCGGCTCGTTTTCCCTGGCCAGCCGTGGCATTCAGGTGACGTTGGCCAGCACCCTGGGGTACTTTACCGACCTTAACCAGGCGTTGCAGGCGCTCGACCCCAACGCCAAGACGAGGATCAGAAGCAGCGGCGCGCTCCAGCTAACCATCGGCGGAAGCGATTACGTCGGCATCCCCGGCAGCAATGCGTTGGGCGGCGGCACGATCCAAACCCCCGGTTTTCAAATCGACAGCAAGGGCTACTATGCCTTCAAGGACAGTACCGGAGCGGTGCAAACGCTTTACCCGGTCTTCGCGGACGTCAGCGTCACCGATCAAACCGTGAAAGCCATCGACCCCGCCGGCTCGGCGAGCGATAACGGCAACGGAACGACCACCATGATTTTGCAGGGCAGCAGCTATACCCTCAAGCCGGGCTATCCGCTCATACCATTGCCGGCATCCCATGCCAGCGATCTTTGGTGGCAGGATGGCGCCACGCTTTACCTGCGCTTTCCCGACAATACCGCCCAAGGCTTTACCTTGTAACCAGGGAGAAACGTCATGCGTCCATTACGCCGGAAACTTCATGCCAGGCCATTGTGGTTACTGTTGTGTGGCGCGCTCAGCTCACCGCTCTACGCCTACGACGCCGAGATTGTTTCCCTGATCGGCAAGGGCGAGGCGCGCGACACCGCGCGAGACGACTGGAAAACGGCTGCGGTAAGGCAGCAGCTCAATCCGGGCGCCTTCGTCCGCACCGGCGACTTGAGCCAGATGGCCTTGCTGCTGCGCGATCAGACCCAGCTCAGGCTGAACCAGAACAGCATGGTGCAGATCAAGGAAGTTTCTCCCAGCGGGGGTGTGAGCAGTCTCGATCTTCCGCAGGGGCGGGTGTGGGCGCAGGCCAAGCGCAAGACGTTCGACGTTGCTAGGCAGCCGGTATTGACCATCCATACCCCCAATGCCACCGCCGGTATTCGCGGCACCGATTGGGAGCTGGCGGTTGACAAGGACGGCGTTGCGACGTTGACCGTGCTGTCCGGCGAGGTGGATTTCTATAACGATCTGGGGCGTATCTCGGTATTGCCGAACGAACAGGCGCGGGTGGAGCCGGGAAAGGCGCCCACCAAGGTGCTGCTCACCAATGCCCGCGAGCGCGTGCAATGGGTGACCGCGTACCGTCCGCAGCCGCGCCGCTGGCTGTCCTCGGCGCAGCCCGGACTCGATCCGCTCGTCGAAGCCATCGAGTCCGCGCGCTACGGCGATGCGCTGAACGCCCTGGAAAGCCGCGCCAAGCAAACCGCCGATGCCGGCACGGCGGCAATTCTCGGTGACCTCTATCTGTTTCTAGGTCGCGTCCCGGAGGCCATCGCCTTGCTGGAGCGCCATGCGGGCGAACCGCGTCCCGCCGCCTTGCTGGCGCGCGCCTATGTCATCGCCGACCGCGCCGGCGATGCCGGGCGGGTCTTGAAAGCAGCGTCCGCCAGCTACCCGAACGATGCCGAGGTTCTTTTGGCGATGGGCGATCTGGCGCGCTTCGAAGGCGATGCCGCCGCCGCCAAGGCGGCCTTCCAGCGGGTGCTGGCGGCCGATGCGAAAAATCCCGATGCCTGGTATGGATTCGGACGGGTCGAGTCCGAGCGCGAAGCGGTGAAGACCGGCCGCGAGGCGCTTGCCAAGGCCATCGAGCTGAGTCCCGCCGGGGCGGGGTTTCGCGGCGAGTTGGCGACCCTGGAATCCTTCGCCAACGAATTCGCCGCCGCCGACAAGGCGTTCGCCGATGCCTTGGCGCAACAGCCCGACGACTATGTGGCGCTCACCGGCCTGGGCATTCTTCAACTGAAGCGCGGCGAACCCGATGCCGCTCTCGAATCCTTCCTGAAGTCCGGGGTGATCGAGCCGCGCTACGCGCGCGGAGTGCTTTACACCGGGGTGGCCTATTATCAGTTAGGCAACCGTCAGCGCGCCGTGGAAATGTTCCGCCGCGCCGCCGAATTGGACCCCAAGGATCCCCTGCCGCACATGATGATGAGCCTGGTCGCCGCCGACCGGCTCGAACTCGGGGAGGCCGTCGCCGCCGCGAGGCGCGCCGCGGAGCTGATGCCTTACCTCAAATCCTTGAATCAGTTGCTCAACAATCAGAAGGGTAACGCCAACGTCGGCGCTTCCCTGGCGCAGTTCGGCCTGGAGGACTGGGCGCAGGCCTATGCCTACAATGCTTATACGCCTTACTGGGCGGGCAGCGCCCTGTTCCTGGCCGACCGCTTCAGCGGCACGTTCAACAAGAATTCGGAACTGTTCAAGGGTTTTCTCGCCGATCCCACCGTGTTCGGCGCCTCGAACCGCTTCAATACCCTGATTGCCAGTCCGGGACACTACGCCACCATCGGGGCGCGCCTGGTGGAGCAGGACATCCATGATCGGGGCGCGCTATTGACCGCCAACGGCTACAGCGTGGCGGCGATGCCGTTTACCTACTATGCCTCGGCGGACATCGCGCGCGTTACCCCGGGGCGCAACGATTTGCGCGTGGACGGCGACAACTATACCGTCGGCCTTGGCGCCAAGCCCAGCCATGAACTCGGGTTGTTCATGTTCGCCAACAATTTCGCCCTGGATGGCAAGACTACCGCGCTCGACAAGGGGCTGAGCGATACCACGCTCAAGCTCGACAATAATCGCGCGGATGTCGGCGTCAATTACAAATTCTCGCCAGTCTCCCATTTGTGGCTGAAACTTGGCGCCGGCAAGGAAGAATCCCGTTTCGGCGGCAATTTCTTTTCTCCCGGCACCGCCGATGCGCTCAACCAAATACTCGGCGGCGGGTTTTCAGCCAATGGCCGTATCGAGCGTTATGTCACGACAGCGGATCAGAACGACATTCAGTTGCGCCACACTTTCGACGCTGCGTCGGACTGGCAGGTGTCGTGGGGACTCGAATCGGCTCGACAAGAGAAAGCGATCGGCGCGCGCTTGAACTTCTCCGCGGTATCGCCCGGCTTGCATGGCAATGACGACCGGAAATCCGAGGAGGCATATGTCTCGAACCGTTTCAAATTCGGTAATGCCCTGTTGTTGCAGGCCGATCTTTCCCACGTGCGCTTGAGCAAGCGGCAGTGGTCGGAAGACTTGCTGAACATGGGCGCCGGCAACCTCAATTTCGGCATGCAACGCGCCGACCGCGATATTTCGGAATGGAATCCGCGTCTCGGCATGGCCTGGAACCCGGTCAGCAACCAGACACTGCGCCTTGCCGCCCAAAAATGGCGGCGGCCTGCATCGGTCAATACCCTGGCGCCGGTCGATACCGCCGGGATCGCGGTGGATGACAGGCTGGTCGCGCTGGGTGGCGAATTGAAGCGGGTGCGCGCCCAATACGAATGGGAAATCGGCGGCGGCACCTTTGCCCAAGGTTTCATCGACCACAAGCAGGTGAGGAACCTGGTCAATACAACCGGTACGCTGGTCGGCGACATCAATCTCGAAGATCTGGAGCGCCTGCGCAACCGCAGCCGGCTCTCGCCGATGGCGCTCGATTTCTGGGAGGCTACGCCGGTTTTTGGCGCCGCCGATGTCGATACCGCCGGTTTTGCCTTTAACCGGCTGCTTTCCCAGAATCTGTCCGGCAGTCTGCGTTACCACTACAACCGCAGCCGCAATACCGGCGCCGGATTCGAAGGCAACCAGGTGCCCTGGCTGCCGCGCCACCTGGCGAGCGTCGGCGCCAACTGGCTGCCGGCGGCGCGCTGGCAATTGGGATGGAACCTGACTTACCGTGGCCAGCGTTATTCCGACGAAGCCAACACCCAGCGGCTCAGTGCCGGCTGGAACCTGGGGTTGCGCGGCTACTGGGAAAGTCTCGACAAGCGGCTGTCGGTGGAAGTTATCGTCGAAAACCTGCATGCCGACAAGGGCGCGGCGCCGATCCATTCCGCCGTCGTCGGAACGCAAGTGTTGTACCGTTTCTGATCCATGGTTTTACCCGCCTGATGCCGATGCCTTCGTTTCGGCCCCGGTTGCCAGCCATGCTGAATCGCCTGAGACTGCCGTGGGCAGGCATCGGCGCGGCTTTGCTGGCGTTGCTGATAAGCCTTACCGGTTTGTGGCGCAATGTCGAACTCAGGCTGTTCGACCGGCTGGTCATCGCCACCGCGCCCAACCAGGTCAATCTGCCCGTCACCATCGTCGGTATCGACGAGCCTTCCTTCGCCGAGATCAAGCAGCAGTGGCCCTGGCCGCGCAGCATGCATGGCAGGCTCGTGGATAACCTGCGCGAGGCGGGGGTGGCGGCCATAGGGTTCGACGTGCTGTTTTCCGAGGCGACGAGTCCTGCCGAGGACATGGCTTTTGCCCAGGCAATCGAGTCCCACGGCAGCGTGGTGCTGGCGGCCGACTTGTTTTACGAGGAAAGCGACAGCGTCCGCCAATGGAAACGGGTGGAGCCGCTTGGCCTGTTCAACGAGCATGGCGCCGTCACGGGTTTCATCTCGGTGCAGATCGACCCGGATGGGGTGCAGCGCCAATTGCCCGATTACCGCGATGCATTCTGGCGCCAGATGCTGACGGTTTTCGACAGGCACTACCCCGGCATCGTTGCGCGGATCGACGGCGCGCCCGATTTGCGGATACGCTATCTGGGCGGGCCGCACACCTTCAACTATATCCCGTACTACAAACTGCTCGACCCGGAAAAATATCTGCCGCCCCACTGGAAGGAATTCCTCAGGGACAATATCGTCCTGGTCGGGCGCGACCTCAAGGCCAGCACCGAAGTGAGGAGCGCCCAGGCCGATATGTTCCAGACCCCCTTTTTTGCCATCAACAACGAATTGATGCCGGGTGTGGAAATCCACGCCAATATGATCGCCAACATGGTCAATGGCGATCCGCTTAGAGAAGCGCCGCGCGCTTGGTTTCTGCTGCTGTGGCTGGCGACCGCCAGCCTGTCGGTGTATCTGATGCGGCGTTGGCAACCCATCCGTAGCGGTCTTGCCGGGTTGGGACTGATCGCCGTTCTCGGCGGCGGAGGCTATGGCCTCATTGCCCAGGCATTGCTCTGGCTGCCGGTTGCGGGCGCGGTTTTGACGGTGTTCCTGGTGTATCTGGCGCAAGGCGGCGTCGCCTTCTTCTTCGAACAGCGGCAACGGCGTCAGATCAAGCAGGCTTTTTCCAAATACGTGGCGCCGGCGGTGGTGGAAGAAGTGATCGCCCATCCCGAGCGCCTCAAGCTGGGCGGCGAGCGGCGCGAACTGACCCTGCTGTTCACCGACCTGGCAGGATTCACCAGCATCTCCGAAGCCCTCGATGCCGAGCAGGTGGCGCAAATACTCAACCGTCACCTCACCGAGATGACGGGGATAGTGCTGCACTACCAGGGCACGGTGGATAAGTTCATCGGCGATGCGGTCATGGCGTTCTGGGGGGCGCCCATCGCCGATCCTGACCAGTCCTTGCATGCCGTCAAGGCGGCGATGGAAATGCAGGAAAAAATCGCGGTGATGCGCGACGAACTATTGGCGGCGGGAGGCCCGGAGGTGCGCATGCGCATCGGCGTTCACCGCGGCGAGTGCATCGTCGGCAACATGGGCGGCGACAACCGTTTCGATTACACCGCCATCGGCGATACGGTCAATCTTGCTTCGCGCCTGGAAGGGGTCAACAAAGTCTACGGCACCGGGATTTTGCTTTCCGAAAGCGCGGCGCATGCGGTGGCGGGGCAAATCAGGCTGCGTCAGGTGGACGTGGTGCGCGTCAAGGGTAAGCAACTCGGCGTCGCAATTTATACCACCTGCCAGGACGAGAAGCTGATAGCCGATAGCGAATCCGCCCTCGCCGCCTACCGCGAAGGGAACTGGACATTGGCGCGCGAGCGCTGGCAAGCGCTCGCCGCCGATTACCCGGAAGACCCGGTAGCCAAGACCTTCCTCAAGCGCATCGACAATTTCCAGGCTAGCGGTTTTCCCACGGATTGGGACGGCACCACCACCCTCGAATCGAAGTAATCCCAATAAACTTAGTTAGCCACGGATAAGACCCCAGGTTGGCAATATTTGCCGATCACCCCAGCGATGTACAGCGTGCGCTTCGCAGTCCATTGATCCTGGATTCCTCATTTGAACCACGGGGTACACGGGGAAAAAGCAGGGAAGATAACCGGTTGAAAGAGATTGATCGTCCGCCCGCCGGGTGCGCGGCATATTCTTCATGCCTTGCCGCAATCCTATCATCCCCACGTGTTCCCCGTGGTTGAACTGCGTTTTTTAGGTTGATAATCCGTGCCAATCCGTGGTTTTACCGCTTTTCCCAGGGTAATTAAGCCGGCGCCGCCGCGCGGATCAGGTGGTCGAAAGCGCCCAGGCTGGCCTTGGCGCCCTCGCCCATGGCGATGACGATTTGCTTGTAAGGCACGGTCGTGGCATCGCCGGCGGCGAAGATGCCGGGCACGGAGGTTTGGCCGCGTGCGTCGATTTCGATTTCGCCGCGCGGCGACAGCGCCAGCGTGTCTTTCAGCCAGTCGGTGTTGGGCAGCAGGCCGATCTGCACGAAAATGCCTTCGAGGTCTACGCGGCGGGTCTCGCCGCTCGGCCTGTCCCTGTACATCAAACCGTCTACCTTGTTGCCGTCGCCGCTCACTTCGGTGGTCTGGGCGTTGACGATGACCGTCACGTTGGGCAGGCTGCGCAGTTTCTGCTGTAGCACCCCATCGGCGCGCATCTGGCCGTCGAATTCGAGCAGGGTGACGTGGGCGACGATGCCGGCCAGGTCGATGGCTGCTTCCACGCCCGAGTTGCCGCCGCCGATCACCGCCACGCGCTTGCCCTTGAACAGCGGGCCGTCGCAGTGCGGGCAGTAGGCCACGCCGCGCCCCCGGTATTCGCGCTCGCCGGGTACGTTCATTTCGCGCCAGCGGGCGCCGGTGGCGAGCACCACGGTCTTGCTCTTCAGCACCGCGCCGCTGGCCAGGCGCACTTCCGCCAATTCGCCGTTCTCCGCGGGCTTCAGCGCGACCGCGCGTTGCAGATTCATGATGTCTACGTCGTATTCCTTGACGTGTTGCTCCAGCGCCATGGCCAGCTTGGGACCTTCGGTGTGCGGCACCGAGATCAGGTTTTCGATGCCCAGCGTATCCAGCACTTGGCCGCCGAAGCGCTCGGCGACCACGCCGGTGCGGATACCCTTGCGCGCCGCGTAGACGGCCGCCGCGGCGCCGGCCGGGCCGCCGCCGACCACCAGCAGGTCGAAGGCGTCCTTGCGGGCGAGCTTGGCGGCTTCGCGCGCTTCGGCGCCGCTGTCCAGCTTGGCGAGGATTTCCTCGACGCCGATGCGCCCTTGGGCGAATGGCTGGCCGTTGAGGTAAACGCTCGGCACCGCCATGATCTGGCGGGCGTTCACTTCATCCTGGAACAGCGCCCCGTCTATCGTCACGTGGCTGACGTTGGGGTTGAGCACCGCCATTGTGTTCAGCGCCTGCACCACCTCCGGGCAGTTCTGGCAGGACAGCGAGATGTAGGTCTCGAAGCGGTATTCGCCGGGCAAGGCGCGGATTTGTTCGATCAAGTCGGCTTCCAGCTTGGGCGGGTGGCCGCCGGTTTGCAGCAGCGCCAGCACCAGCGAGGTGAATTCATGCCCCAGCGGGATGCCGGCGAAGCGGATGCGGGTGGCAGCGCCGGGGCGAGCCACGGAGAAGGAGGGCTTGCGGGCATCGTTGCCGTTTTCGAGCAGGCTCACCTTGCCGGACAAGCCGGCGATTTCCTCGAGCATTTCGCGCATCTCACGCGATTTTTCGCTGCCGTCCAGCGTGGCGGCCAGCTCGATCGGTTCCACGAGATTTTCAAGGTAGGCCTGCAACTGGGTTTTGATGTTGGCGTCTAGCATGGTGTTCTCCCGATAAAAGTGAAACTCGCGAAGCGAGACCTCGTCTCCCTCTGGGAGAGGGCAGGGGTGAGGGACGGTTGTGGCGAGCCGCTGTATCTTGATGCGATGCGGTGGTTTGCCATGACCGTCAGGATTGCAATGGAAAGGCGTCCGACCGGTCGGGCGGCGCCTTTGCGCTGCAATCCCCGGCGGCGCCGGGGATTGTCGGGGGTTAGATTTTGCCGACCAGGTCGAGCGAGGGCGCCAGCGTTTCGGCGCCCGGCGTCCACTTGGCGGGGCAGACCTCGCCCGGATGAGAGGCGATGTACTGTGCGGCTTGCACCTTGCGCAGCAGTTCCTTGGCGTCGCGGCCGATGCCCAGGTCGTGGATTTCGCAAACCTTGATGACCCCTTCCGGGTTGATTACGAAGGTGCCGCGCAGCGCCAGACCTTCTTCCTCGATCATCACGCCGAAGTTGCGGGTGATGGCGCCGGTGGGGTCGCCGACCATCGGGTAGTGGATTTTCTTGATGGTCTCGGAAGCATCGTGCCAAGCCTTGTGGGTGAAATGGGTGTCGGTCGATACCGAGTAGATTTCCACGCCGATGTTCTTGTACTGGTCGTACAGGTCGGCCAGGTCGCCCAGTTCGGTCGGGCAGACGAAGGTGAAGTCGGCGGGGTAAAAGAACACCACCGACCATTTGCCCTTCAGATTGGCGTCGGTGATTTCGCTGAATTTGCCGTTGTGGTAGACGTTGGCCTTGAAGGGCTTGATTTCGGTGTTTATCAAAGAACTCATGAATTTTCTCCTTGGTTGGGTTGAGTGAAGTCGTGTTGCATGGAGAACATCTTAGGTATCGTTGTGCAATTTATCAAATTGATTGTTGCAATTCATTCGATAGATAATTGCTATTGATGTGAGTTCCTCGTTTGAACCACGGGGAAATAAGCAGTATTTTTCCCCATATTCCCCGTGGTCGAACCGATCAAAGGCCGGAGAGAAAGCGCATCGACAAATCGACGGCCTTGATGTCCTTGGTCAACGCGCCGATGGAGATGCGATCCACGCCGGTTTCCGCGACGGCGCGCAGGTTTTTCAGAGTGATGCCGCCCGAGGCTTCCAGTATGGCGCGCTTGGCGGTCAGGGCGACCGCCTGGCGCAGATTTTTCAGGGTGAAATTGTCGAGCAGGATCAGTCCGGCGCCGGCATCCAACGCCTGGCGGAGTTCCTTGAGGTTTTCCACCTCGATCTGGATCGAGGCGCCGGGCGGGGCGATGGCGGTTGCCCGTTGCAGAGCCTGCGGGATGCCGCCGGCGGCGGCGATGTGGTTCTCCTTGATGAGGATGCCGTCGTACAGTCCGCCGCGCTGGTTGAAGCCGCCGCCGGTCTTGACCGCGTATTTCTGGGCGAGCCGCAGCCCCGGCAGGGTCTTGCGGGTATCCATGATGGCCGCCCCGGTGCCGGCGACGGTTTCCGCGTAACGGCGGGCGTTGCTGGCGGTGGCCGACAGGGTTTGCAGGAAATTCAGCGCCGGCCGTTCGGCGCTCAGCATGGCGCGGGCGTTGCCGCGGATTTCGCAGAGTATCTGATTGGGGGATACGCGGTCGCCATCGTTGGCGAACCAGCGGATTTCGATGGTCTTGTCGAGTTTGTTGAAACATCCCTCGAACCACGCCGCACCGCACAGCACGGCGGCTTCGCGGCTGATGACGGTGGCGCGGGCGGTGGCGTGGGCGGGGATGAGCAGGGCGGTCAGATCGCCGTCGCCGATGTCCTCGCGCAGCGCGGCGGCAATGTTTTCCTCGATGGCGGTGGTTAGGTTCATGACGCTATTCCTGGTTGGCGTTCAATCACAGACTTGGTTGCGGCCTTGTTCTTTGGCGCGGTAGAGCATGCGGTCGGCGGCGGCGAGCAGCATCGCCGGCGAACCGTCCGGGGCGGGTACGCCGCAGGCGCAGCCGATGCTGACGGTGACGTGTCCGGCGGCCTGGGAGCGTTCGTGCGGCAGACCCAGGGCTTCGACCGCGCCGCGCAGGCGTTCGGCGGTCAGGCGCGCGCCCTCCCGGTCGGTGGCGGGGAGGATGGCGGTGAATTCCTCGCCGCCGTAGCGCGCCACCAGGTCGCCGGGGCGCACCAGCGCGCCCGCCAGGGCGGCTGCGACCTGCTTCAGGCATTCGTCGCCGGCTCCGTGGCCGTAATGGTCGTTGTATCCCTTGAAATAGTCGATGTCCATCATCAATACCGCCAGTTCCTGCTGCTCGCGCTGCATCCTGCGCCATTCCTTGTTCAGCCTGTCGTCGAACTGGCGGCGGTTGGGCAGATTGGTGAGACCGTCGAGATGCGCCAGAGCTTCGAGCTGATTTTTGGCTTTCAGCAACTCCGCCTCGGCCTTCATCCGCGCGGCGATGTCGTGCTCGATGGCGGCGGACATCTCGTTGAAGCCCGTGGCCAGGGCATCCAGTTCGTTGTGGGTGTGGATTTGGATGCGCGCGGCATAGTTGCCGGCGGCGACTTGTTCGGCGTGTTCGACCAGATGGCTTACCGGGGTGACGATGGCGCGGCGCAGATAGCTGCCGATCAGGAGAATGGCGAAAAAAGTAGCGCCGACGAGGTTGATCGCCCAATGCAGGTAATTCGACTGGCCCGGGCTGAGCTGTCCCTCCTGTTGGATTTGCAGCAGGATATAGCTGAGCAGCAGAAAGGTCAGCGCCAATGAAACGGCGATGGCGGCGGTGAGGGTTTTGATTTTCATTGTACGGGGGTTGGGGACTGTGGGTTAGGGGTTGTCCGAAGAATTACCCATCCCTAGCCCCTGATCCCTGCTTCATCAGGTTTCGATCATCCGGCGCACCACGCTGTTGAAAGGCTCCACCCATTCCGGCGCAAACTGGTTGTCGCAGGCGTTGATTTCCGCGATGGCG
Organism: uncultured Sulfuricella sp.; assembly: GCA_964505475.1. Taxonomy (GTDB): domain Bacteria; phylum Pseudomonadota; class Gammaproteobacteria; order Burkholderiales; family Sulfuricellaceae; genus JAGXQV01. The sequence continues at coordinate 44,467 of CAZDIJ010000018.1, forward strand.
CGCAACATCGAGCGGCTATGGCCGCGGTGGCTGTGTTTCAGCATGACCGCCTCGAACGCATCGACGATGGCGAGGATTTTCGCCCCGGAGCAGATGGCGTCGCCTTTCAGCCCGGCGGGATAGCCCTTGCCGTCGGGCATTTCCTGATGTTGCAGGATGATCTCGGCGGCGTCCCCCCAGCCGTCCATGCGTTCCAGCAGGCCGGCGCCGTAGCCGGGGTGGAGCGAGAGCATTTTCTTGTCCTCGGCGGACAGTTGTCCCACCTTGAGCCAAACCGATTCCGGCAGGAACATCATCCCGACATCGTGCATGTAAGCGGCGGCCTGCAACTGCACCGGATCCACCGGGCGGCCGGCGGCCAGGTTGGTTTCCAGGGCGAGGCGGGTAATGCGGGCGGTACGCCCCTTGAAGTGCGGCGAACGGGCTTCGAAACGGTGCGCCAGCGCGTGGAAAAAGCGCAGGTCGGCGGCTTGGCCGGCATTGGCGCGCGGCGCGGCGGTCTTTTTCTCGGCGGCCGCCGCCTTGGCCATGGGCGGGTGGAATCCGGTTACCGCCTGGATGACGTTGCCGGCGACCTCGTGGAGCCGTTCCGGCGCGGCCTTGTCCAGTTCTTCCAGCCCCTGCGCCAATTCGACCAGGCGCAGATGCGTCACCGGCCTGCCGGTGACCAGGGCTTCCGCCGCCAGTTCCAGGCGGTCCACCGCCACCAGGATCACCTCGCCCAGCAATTCGCTGAATTCCAGTTCGCCTTCGCGCAGCCGTCCAAGCAGATTCTCGATGGGGTGGGCGATGATGACGCCCATTTCCACCTTGCATAGGGCGGCGTCGCCCTTGATGTTGTGGATGGCGCGGAACAGGTTGGCGACGATGGTGCGGTCATCCGGCGCGTGCTTGAGGCGGGCGATGTCCTGTTCGATCTTCGGGGCGAGATCGGTCAGATCATCCTTGTATTCCTCGAGGGCGATGCGGTCGTCGATGCGCGGCTGGGTGAGTGCGGTCAGGTTAAACATGGCGTCTCCCTTCTTTATTGGGGAAAGTGTAGTCGAAAGCTCCGTTTTTGTGGAAAAAATCCCTGTTTGGCCGCCCCTTGAAAATAATCCGCTTTTCCCCATCTAGGTGGGCAGTAAGGCAATTTTTGAGAGGATAGCCCCATGCGTTTCGACAAATTGACCACCAAATTCCAGCAGGCCATCAGCGATGCCCAGAGCCTGGCAGTCGGCCAGGACAACCAGTTCATCGAGGCGCAGCACCTGCTGCTGGCGTTGCTCGGCCAGGACGACGGCGGCACGGCGTCGTTGCTGCAACGTGCCGGGGTCAACGTCGGCGGACTGAAACCCGCCCTGCAAAAGGCCATCGAGCGTCTGCCCAAGGTCGAGGGACACGGCGGCGAGGTGACGGTGTCGCGCGACTTGGGCAACCTGCTCAACGTCACCGACAAGGAGGCGCAGCAGCACGGCGACCAGTTCATCGCCTCGGAAATGTTCCTGCTGGCGCTGGCCGGCGACAAGGGCGAAACCGCGCGGCTGCTGAAGGAGCAGGGCTTGAACAAGGCCGCGCTGGAACAGGCGATCAATGCGGTGCGCGGCGGCGAGGCGGTACAGAACCAGGAGGCCGAGGGGCAGCGCGAAGCTCTCAAGAAATACACCCTCGATCTCACCGAGCGCGCCCGCCTGGGCAAGCTCGATCCGGTGATCGGGCGCGACGATGAAATCCGCCGCGCGATTCAAGTCTTGCAGCGGCGCACCAAGAACAATCCGGTATTGATCGGCGAACCCGGCGTGGGCAAGACAGCCATCGTCGAAGGTCTGGCGCAGCGCATCATCAACGGCGAGGTGCCGGAAACACTCAAGAACAAAAAAGTGCTGGTGCTCGATATGGCCGGACTGCTGGCCGGCGCCAAATATCGCGGCGAATTCGAGGAGCGCCTCAAGGCAGTGCTCAAGGAAGTCGCCCTGGACGAGGGGCGCATCATCCTGTTCATCGACGAACTGCACACCATGGTCGGCGCCGGCAAGGCGG
>CAZDIJ010000019.1:0-45726 GCA_964505475.1 uncultured Sulfuricella sp.
TTTTACAGCAGGCTACCATCTTAAATCGCTGTCTGGAAATTGGGGTCCACTATACGGTTTCCACTCCGTCGCCCCGTTCCAGGGTTTGCGCCAGCTTGAGCGCGGCGGTGGGGTTGCCGCGTTCTGCCGCCTTGAGATACCAGGCAAACGCTACTTTTTTGTCGGCCTCCGTACCCTTGCCTTCTTCATACAGAGCGGCGATGCGCGCCGGCGTCTGCAAATCGTTGTCCTGGTCGAAATATTCATATATTGGCAGCGCAACCGGGTAAATTTCGTTCTGCCATGCCACATCAGCCGCTTTGAAAGCCCATTCGCGCACCAGCGCCTCGTTTTGCGACAAATACGCCGCACCGCCAGCCAGGCCGGCCAGAAGCAGGATCCGCACCAGCCAGCGGGTTCCGCCGCCGCGCCGTTCTTCTTCGCGGAAAGGGGAATTCTCCACCGCCTCGAACGAGGAACGGTCGCGCAGTTGGGAAAAACCGGTTTTCGGCGTGCTGGCTTGCGCCGCATGGCGCCCCGGCACCGCCAGGGTGCGCGTGGCCTCGCCGGCGCCGGCCTGGAACCCGCCCACGGCGGTCTGCCGGGAGGCATCGGCCGGGTTGAGCGAGGTCAGCGCGCGCTGCCAATCCTCGATGGTTTGCGGGCGCTTTTTTTCGTCGCTTTGCAGCGCCCAATCGACGGCGCGCAGGAATTTGTCGGAATAGCGCCCCTTGCCGGCCTCGATGGCGGGCGCCATGGTGTCTTTTTTCACCCGGCTGGCCGCCTCGGGCGGCGCCTTGCCGGTAATCGCCTTGTAGACCACCGCGCCGAAGGCGTAGATGTCCGACCACGGACCCTGGCAGCCGTCGGTGAAATATTGTTCAAACGGGGCATAGCCGGGCGTGACGATGGCGGTCATGTTCTGGTCCTTGCCGCGCATCTGCGCGCGCGCCGCGCCGAAATCCAGCAGCACCGGGCTGCCGTCGCCGCGCCGGATGTAAATGTTGCCGGGCTTGATGTCGCGGTGCAGGAAACCTTCGTCGTGCATGGCCTTGAGTCCGTCCAGCAGCGGGAAGAGGATGCCCTGCAAATACGCCTCGTCGGGCGGCGCGCCGGGTTTCTTGAGCTTTTCCTCGAGGCTTTCGCCTTCTTCGTACTGCATCATCATGTAGGCGGTGCCGTTGGCCTCGAAAAAACGCAGTACGCGGACGATGTTGGGATGGTTGAAGCGCGCCAGCAAACGGGCTTCCTGCAAGAAGCGGTCGAGGCCCCAAAAGTAGGTCTCCTCGCAATCGGAAGATTTCGGCAGCACCTGGAAATCGGCGCCGCGCACCGCCAGTTCGTTGGGCAGGTATTCCTTGATGGCGACCTTGAGATTGAGCGTGGTGTCCTTGCCCAGGTAGGTGATGCCGAAGCCGCCCACACCCAGCACCTTGTCGACGGTATATTCGTGGAGCTGATAGCCGGACGGCAAGGCGTTCAGGTGCTCGCTCTTCTTCGGCGTCGCGCCCGCCGCCGCGACGCGCGTCACGGCGACCGTTTCGCCGGCGGCTTGTGTCTGCGGCGCCAGCGCGGTCGCGCCGGCGGGCGGTTTTGCCAGCACGGTGGCGGCCCCTGCGGCGACACGGGTTCCTCCCTGCTTCGCCAGCAGCAAACGTTGCGCCGGGTCGATCAGGCGGCTCTTCGAACAGGCGTCTTCCATGCCGGCATCCAGCGACGTGGTCAGCGTATCGAAAAACGACTTTCTCAGCTCGGGGTCGGGAGCGCCGTCCAGCACCGCCAGGTTGGCGTCGAATTTGTCCAGCAAGGTGGCGGGTTCGTCAATGCTGCGCTTGGCCTCGGCCAACAGCGTTTGCAGGGTAAACCCGAGCGGCGGCGCGGCATGTTGTTCCGCCACTTCGCCGAATTGCTTGAGAAACAGGCGGATCGTGCTGTCGTCCTTGTAATTGGGAACCAGCAACGAAGCGATAACCAGATTCTCGAAATAGGCATGGACGTGTTTGGGATCGTCGATCTTCATCGGGCAATTGAATTCAGTTAGTTTGTCTCCACATCCTCTTGCGAAGGCTAGTGTAGTAGCAAAAGTAGCGGGAAACAATTTCCCCGGTGAAAAATATCGGTTATGCGTTTATTAATAATTGTGATTGCGGCATTTTTCGGTTTTGGTATATTAGTAAATCATGATGCTTTGAGGAGGTTGGCATAGCCTATGTTTAACCACAATATGTACGGATTCAGCGAAATCGACGCGAGCGGCCTGCTCGCGCTGCTGGAAAAAGGCGTGGAATTGGCGTTGATCGACGTGCGCGGCGAAGGCGAGGTTGCCTACGGCATGATCGAAGGCGCGCGCCACGTTCCCTTGCATCTCTTGCCGCTGAAGGCGAACGAGATGAACAAGGATATTCCTCATGTCTATTATTGCCGTTCCGGCGCCCGCTCAGCGCAGGCTTGCGCTTTCATGGCGGCGCAGGGACACGGCAAAAGCATCAACCTGCAAGGCGGCGTGATGGCCTGGGTGCAGTCGGGGCTTAACCTGGCGAAAGCCGCTTGACGGAACCGCCGGGGATTTTTTTAATTACCCGGCATTTCCGGTTGCAATATCGCCAGCGCTGTATTATAAACAACAATTTTCAACCAACCGATACCGAGGAGTTTGTGAAATGAATTTCGATAAAGAACTGGATGCCCGCGGCCTGAACTGCCCCCTGCCGATCCTGCGCACCAAGAAGTCCCTGGCCGAACTGGCCGCCGGACAAGTTCTCAAGGTGACCGCCACCGATCCGGGTTCCGTCAAGGACATGCAGGCTTTCGCCAAGCAGACCGGCAACGAACTGCTTTCTTCCGCCGAGGCGGGGGGCGAATTCATGTTCTTCCTCAAGAAGAAATAATTCGGTTGGCAGGCAACGGCAACAATAAAAATCGCTTCAGCATAACCAACCAACCGACCCCCAGGAGGAAATGATGAGCAAGAAACTCGCGATTATTGCTACCAAGGGCACGCTCGATTGGGCCTATCCCCCCTATATCCTGGCATCCACCGCTGCCGCGCTGGGCTATGAAGTGCAGGTTTTCTTTACCTTCTATGGCTTGCAGTTGGTGCGCAAGGACTTGAGCGGTCTGAAAGTCAGCCCTCTGGGCAACCCCGGCATGCCGATGAAAATGCCGTTTGGTCCGAAGTGGTTCCGCGACATCAACTGGAATATTCCCAACATCATCCAGGCCAACGTGCCCGGGTTCGAATCGTTGGCAACCTCCCTGATGAAGCAAACCATCAAGAATAACGGCGTTGCGACTATCGCCGAACTGCGCGAGTTGTGTCAGGAAGCGGAAGTCAAGTTCATCGCCTGCCAGATGACGGTCGAGCTGTTCGGCTTCGAGCATAGCGATTTCATCGACGGGTTGGAGTTCGCGGGCGCCGCGATGTTCTTCGATTTCGCCGGCGAATCCGATATTTGCCTGTATATCTAGTCAACCTTGGCTTTGACAGACATCCCAAGGGCAGACCGCAGGTCTGCCCTTTTTGTCGCGCGGATCACCCGAACGGCGGGCATAAACGCAACACGCCCAGGGAAAAAATGACAAGATCATTCATCGGGTTATCTGGAGCGGCTTTCAATTTGTTCAGGAAATATTTAAATCTGTAAATAATAAATATCAATTTTCTTGCGCTATGATCCAAAATATGTAACATTTTCAATAGCCCTTGATGGGCGCTGACAACAACTTGCAATATCACTGAATCAGGAGGAATACGGAATGAAATTAAAAACATTGGTGGGCACCCTGGCTGCCGCGGGCTTGATGGTTCCCGGCGTGGCATTGGCGACCAACGGCTACTTTTCCCACGGCTACGGCATGACCGCCAAAGGCATGGGCGGCGCATCCACGGCGATGGCCAAGGACAGCTTCGGCGGCGCCAACAACCCGGCCAGCATGGTATGGGTGGGCGAGCGGCTGGATGTCGGCGTGGATTGGTTTCGTCCGATTCGCAGCGCCGAGCGCGCCGGTGCGATGGATCCCACGATGAATGGCTCTGCCACCAGTGACAGCAACGATTTCCTGGTTCCCGAATTCGGCTACAACAAGATGCTGAACGCCAACACTTCCCTGGGTATCACGGTATATGGCAACGGCGGCATGAATACCGACTATTCCGGCGGACAACTCAGTTGGGGCGGCACGTGCGCCAACGCGGCCGCGCCGGGCACCCCGGGCGCCGGCTTCAACCCCAACAACGCAGCGGGTTCGACCTATAACATGCTTTGCGGAAGTGGCCGGCTGGGCATCGACCTGATGCAACTGATCGTAGCGCCAACCGTGGCTTATAAGGTCAACACCAACCATTCCATCGGCGTTTCGCCCCTGCTGGGCTATCAGCGTTTCAAGGCGGAAGGCTTGCATGCCTTTTCCGGGTATACCACCACGGGAACGACCAACAACCTGACGAATCAAGGCTATGACAGCGCGACCGGCTTCGGCGTCCGCATCGGCTACATGGGCAAGCTCAACGACATGGTGACCGTCGGCGCGGCCTATGCCTCCAAGATCGCCATGAGCAATTTCGACAAATACAAGGAATTGTTCGCCGAGCAGGGCGGTTTCGACATGCCGGAAAACTGGAACCTGGGCATCGCGATCAAGGCCACCCCGCAAACCATGGTGGCCGTCGACTACCAGCGCATCAATTACAGCGGCGTGAATTCCGTCGGCAACCCCAGCACCAACACCGGCAATGCGGTGATGGCCACCGGCTTCACCATGGGTTCCCTGGGGCCGAGCAACGGCCGTGGCTTCGGCTATGGCGATGTGGACGTGGTGAAGCTGGGCGTGGAGTATGCCTATAGCGAGAAGTTGACGCTGCGCGCCGGCTACAGCCACACCAACAACCCGATCACGTCGCGCGACGTGACCTTCAACATCATCGCCCCTGCCGTGATTCAGGACCACTACACGCTGGGGTTCACCTATGCGCTGGACAAGTCGTCCGATGTCACCATGTCCTATATGCATGCCCAAGAGAACAGCGTGTCGGGCTCCAGTTTGTTCAATACTTGGACGGGGGGTTCCAGCGGGATCGAGAAAATCAAGATGTACCAGGATTCCCTCGGCATCGCTTACGGCAAGAAGTTTTGATTCCGTTTTTCTTGTGACGTTTCAAGCAAACTGACAGGGCTGGAGCCGGGAAACCGGCTCCAGCCTTTATTTTTTGGAGGAACATGATGAAAAAAATCCTGATGGCGCTTGCCGCCCTGATTTGGACGCCGTTCGCCTTCGCGGTCAATCCCTACATCGCCGGCGACAAAGTCGCCGCCGGAGACATCAAGGCGGCAATGGCGGCGGTGGAGAAAAAACTCCAGGCCGAAGGTTTTGAAATTGTCGGCCAGCACATCCCGAAAGGCCTGCCCGGCTACGCTTCGGTGATCGTCACCGACAAGGGCGTGCTCGATGCGATCAAAGGCGCGGGCGGGCAAACCATCGTCGGCGCGGGCATCCGCGTCGGGGTCAAGGCGGACGGCACGGTTTCCTACATGAACCCGGATTATTGGTACCGCGCCTACTTCCGCAAGCAGTTCGGCGGCGCAGAAGCGGCGGTCAAGGCGGTGCAGGGCAAACTGGCCAAGGCGCTCGGCGCGGGCAAGGGCTTCGGCGGCAACGTCGATGCCGAGGATTTGCCCAGCTACCGCTATATGTTCGGCATGGAACGCTTCGATGCCGACAAGAACGAACTGAAGGTACACGCGAGTTTTGAAGCGGCGGTCAAGACCATTCAGGACAATCTGGCCAAGGGCGTCGGCCAGACCGGCAAGGTGTACGAGATCGTCATGCCGGACAAGAAGCTGGCGGTGTTCGGCGTCGCCATGAACGACCCCAAGACCGGCGACAGCATGTGGGCGGGCAAGATCGGCCCCGACAACTTCGCTGCCTTGCCCTATGAAATCTACGTGGTCGGCAACAAGGCAGGCGCCATGTATGGGCGCTACCGCATCGCCCTGGGCTGGCCGGCGCTGGGCATGGGCGACTTCGCCTCGATCATGGGTACCCCCGACCAGATCCACGAAACACTGGCGCCTGTCGCCGGCGGCACCTACGAGAAATAACGCCTTATCACACAGGCGCCAGGATTACCCCGCGCATGACTTGGGGTAAACTTGGCGCCTTCGTGTTTTTTTAGTTTCCCGATTTCATGACGGCTCCCCAGTTCGAGCGCACCCATATCCTGATCGGCGCCAGCGGCATCGCCGCCCTTGCCGCCCGGCATGTGTTCGTCGCCGGTCTCGGCGGGGTCGGCTCCTATTGCGCCGAAGCGCTGGCGCGCGCGGGGGTCGGGCGGCTGACGCTGATCGACCACGACGTGGTGGGCATCAGCAACATCAACCGCCAATTGCCCGCGCTGCTATCCACCGTCGGGCAAGCCAAGGTAGAGGCCGTCGCGGCGCGCATCCGCGACATCAACCCGGATTGCCGGCTGGCCGTGCGGCGCGAATTTCTCACCGTGGACAATATTGATTTTCAGGTGCCGGGGGATTGCGATTACGTGATCGACGCCATCGACGCGCTGTCGTCGAAAACGGCTCTGGTGGGGAAAAGCCTGCAACGCGGTCTGAACGTCGCTTCCAGCATGGGGGCGGGCAACCGCCTCGATCCCGGACGGATCAAGATCGCCGACCTCGGTGACACCGAAATGTGTCCGCTGGCGCGCCAGATGCGCAAGCGCCTGCTGCGCCACTACGGCATCCGCAAGGGAGTGCTGACGGTATTTTCCGACGAACCGCCCAGGCCGCCGTTGCCACCCGAGCCTGTCGATGGCCCGGGACGTCCGCGCGCGGTCAACGGCACCATCAGCTACATGCCGCCGATCTTCGGCCTGATGCTGGCCGGCGCGGTGATCCAGCGGCTGCTGCAAAATTAATTTCAAGAAGATTTTAGACCACGGGGAAAGTTTGAAAAGCCGAACCTGCCCGAACAGCTATCCTCCACTGGAACGATCGGTCAGACGTGCCCCCGTGTTCCCCGTGGTTTGACTCTGTTTACTGGACAGCCTTGGCCGCCGCCTCGGCGCGCTCCCTGGCGCCTTGTTCCAGCGTCTGCCCCACACCCTTGGCGCTGTCCAGCGCTTCGCGCTGCTCCTTGAATAACTGCGGCGCCGCTTCTTTCGTCCCGCTGTGGGGCAGAGGCGGCTTATAGGGTTTCTGTTCCTCGCCGCAAGCGGCGAGGAGTAGCAATGCAGGCAATACGATCCAGCTTTTTTTCATGATTACCCTCAATCGGTCAATCCGGTCGGCAAACCGTCGATGCTGATCCGGTTTTTTTCCAGACGGTAGGCGCGGGCGCCGTCTTCGCCCTTCTTTTCCACCCAGCGCAACAGCGCTTCCCGCTCGCCGCGGTAGTCATAAAGCGGCACCCCGGCGCCGCACGAGGTTTGCAGCGAGTCGATGGCGAGCACGATGATCTGGCGCACTCCCGCCAAAGGGGGAAACAGGCCGCTCAGCGCGTCCCATTCCGCGTCGTGGCGCGTCACCACCCGCCCTTGGCCGTACAGGCGCAGTATCAGGTGATCGCCCTCGAAGCTACAGAACATCAGCGTCAGGCGGCCGTTTTCCAGCAGATGCGCGGCGGTTTCGTTGCCGCTGCCGGTCATGTCGAGATACGCCACCCGCTTGGCATCGAGAATGCGCAGGCTGTCCAGCCCCTTGGGCGAGAGATTGATGCGCCCCGCGCGCGGCGCGCTGGCGACGAAGAAGATATGCTGGCGGGCGATGAAGCCGCGCAGGTTGTCGTCGAGTTCGTCCTGGAATTTCGCCATCAGTTTTCCTCCCCCCAGCGCGGCACCAAGCCGTGCGTCACCCCGAGATGGTCCAGGATGCGCGCCACCACGAAATCCACCAATTCCCCGACGGATTGTGGATGGTGGTAGAAGCCCGGATTGGCGGGCAATATCGTCACCCCCAGGCGCGCCAGCTTCAGCATGTTTTCCAGATGGATGGCGGAGAAAGGCGTCTCGCGCGGCACCAGGATGAGCTTGCGGTTTTCCTTGATGGCCACGTCGGCGGCGCGTTCGATCAGGTTGTCGCTCATCCCGCCGGCGATCGCAGCCAGCGTGCCCATGGTGCAGGGGCACACCACCATGGCCTCGGCCGGGTTAGTGCCGGAGGCCACCGGGGCGAACCATTCCTCGCGGCCGAACACGCGCAACTGCCCTTCCGCCGCGCCATAGCGCTCGGCCAGCAGGCGCTGCGCTTCACCGCTGCCAGCCGGCAAGGCCAACTCCATTTCCTGCCGAGCGACCACCTGCGCCGCCGCCGAATACAGCAGATAAACCCGCCATTCGGCGCGCAGCAGGCATTCCAGCAGGCGCATCGCATAGGGCATGCCGGAGGCGCCGGTGAGCGCCAGGGTAAGGGTCTTCATAGGGTTCCCGGTGGAGGTGGCGGCGGTTGTCCGTCATTGTAGGGGGGCGGCGCGGGCGGTTCAATCTTCTCCTTCTCCATCGCCTTGCGCGTTTCTTCGTCGCGCTTGAGCTTTACCAGCGCGCACAGCGTCTGCTCGAAAACATCGCCGATGGTTTCAGGGATGATGGTCGCCGCCTCGCCGTCGGCGGCGGCATGCTCGACCACCGCGCCGGAAACGCCATGGACGATATGGGTCAGGGATTTCACGGTGTGCTCGGCGCAATGGATGCGCTCGCGGTGGAGTGCGCTGGCTACCTGCTGCCCCTTGTAGGAATAGGGCGACTTGAAGGCGACTTTTTTCCAGTAGGTGATTTCGTTGCCGCCGATCGTCAGCCGGGAGGCATCGTAATAATATTGGTCGCCTTCCGGCGCCGTATGGACGATCACCCAATCCGCCGCTCCGGCGGCGCCGCTGAGCACCAGCAATAGCCAGATCGCCCAATGCTTCACCGCTCCTCCCCTCCTTCCAGCAGCCTGGCCGCCGCCAAGCCGTTTACCGTGCCGAACAACAGGGCGGCCGCCGCGAAAACCGGAACGAAATACAGCAGGCCGGCGTGCGGCATCAGCCAAAGATACACCACCGCCAGTTGCCCGGCGATATGCGCGTAAGCCGCCGCGATGCTGAGCGTCACCGCTCCGAACCAGGCTTCCGGCAGGAAACGCAACGCCGCCAGCGCCGCCAGGCTCGCCAGCGCGCCGCTCATGCTGAGCACGAAGGAGGGGGAAAGAAACGTCCCGAGAATCAGGCTGCCGGCCACCACGCGCAGCAAGGAGACCCATACCGCGGCGCGCCAGCCGAGCTGTTGCAGCACCACCAGGGTCACGATGTTGGCCAGCCCCGGCTTGACTCCCGGCAGCGGCGAGGGGATCACCGCCTCGGCCACCGACAGGCCGATGGCGAACGCCGCCAGCCGCGCGATGCGGTGATCTTCGGGGGTGGTGGCGATGCTGATTTGCATGGGTGCTAAAGGCGATTGGCCGCGGATGAACACGGATGAACACGGATCAAACCCAAGGTGTACCGATAGCGGCGCGTCACGCGAAAGACGTGACGGGAATTCGCTGCGAGGTCTTGGCAATCCGTGTTCATCCGTGGCTGATCTTTCAGGATCAATAACTCAGGGTATCGTACAGTTTCTTCGTTCCCGCCAGTTCGACGCTGACCTGGTTGGGCAGGCACGCCGCCATCTCGCCCTGGCGCGCCAGCCAGCCCTGTTTGACGCAATACTGGCGCGGGCTGGGGTCTTGCGCCACGCGCGCGCGGCGCTCGTGGATGGCGATCAGGGTCACGCCGAGCGGCCCCGCCACGGACACAGTGCGATTTTCCGCCAGCGAAAATTCTCCGACGATTTTGCCGCCGCTGCGCACGATGGCCTTTTCCGCTTGTTCGCCCTGCCACAGCACGACGAACGACCACCCGGTCAGCAGCATCCCCAGCGCCAAGGCCAGCCAGTCGCCGACCTTGAGGAATCTGAAAAACGAGATTGAACCACGGGGAACATGGGGAGAACAAAAATTATTTTTCGGCTTCAATGCATTACTCATCATGCCTCTAAGCTATTCTCGACAAACGCCCCCTCCCTTGCGCGCATAGCGCGCGGGGGAGGGTTGGGGTGGGGGCGTTTGCCCGCATGGCCGCCGCTGTTTGCCCCCATCCCGGCCTTCCCCCGCAAGCAGGGGAAGGGGCGATAGCTGAGAATAGTTTAGAGGCATATTACTCATTGCAACGCACCAATGCGGCCCGAAAAATTCTGCGGCATCCCCGTGCTCCCCGTGGTTGGCCGTTTTAGACGTTGGGCAACTCACGGTGCCGCACCAGCACCTGGTGCTCGCGGTCGCGGAAATAGCCGGCCAGTTTCTCGGCGAAATACACCGAACGGTGCTGGCCGCCGGTGCAGCCCAGGGCGACGGTGAGGTAATTGCGGTTGTCGCGGACGAAAGCCGGCAGCCAGTTCTCGACGAAGACGCGGATGTCGTCCTTCATCCGCCGGGCATCCGCGTTATTCTCCAGGAAGGCGGCGACCGCCTCGTCCTTGCCGGTCAGGGGGCGCAGCAGGGGATCGTAAAAGGGATTGGGCAGGCAGCGCACGTCGAAGACGAAATCGGCATCGAGCGGGATACCGTGCTTGAAGCCGAAGGACTGGAACAGCAAGGTCAGGCGCGACTGGTCCAAGCCGGCGAAATCCTTGATCCAGGCACGCAGGGCATTGGGGCGCAAATCGCTGGTATCGACGCGGTGGCCAAATTCGTTGAGGGGCGCCAGCATTTCGCGTTCCAGCTCGATGCACTCGGGTACCGTGCGCTGTCCGCTGCTCAGCGGATGGCGCCGCCGCGTTTCGCTGTAGCGCTTGACCAGCGCCTCGGTTTTGGCTTCCAGGAACAGGACGCGCACGTCGAGTCCCTGCTCCTTGAGGGCGACGATGGATTCCGGCAGGCGATGCAACTGCCCGGCGCTGCGCACATCGACGCTGATGGCGATGCGCGCGTAGCCGGCGGCGGCGAGAAACGCCACGGTATCGGGCAGCAGTTGCGCCGGCAGGTTATCGACGCAGTAGTAGCCGTCGTCCTCCAGGACGTTGAGGGCGATGCTCTTGCCCGAACCGGACAAGCCGCTGATGAGGATCAGTTGCATGATTGCTCGCCGCCGGCCATCATTTTTTCATGGCGCGCCATGAATTCGCGCGTGCTGTTGATGCCGCGCAGACGCAGGATGTGGTTGCGCACCGCCACCTCGACCAGCACCGCGATGTTGCGTCCCGCCGCTACCGGGATGCGCACCTTGGGGATGGTCACCCCGAGTGTCTCCTCGCTGTATTCCTGCAACTGGAGGCGATCCTGGCCGGCGGTATGGATGGTGGCGAGCTTTTCCAGATGGACGATCAGCCGCAAGTTCTTTTTCTGCTTGACCGCGGTATCCCCGAACAGGTCGCGGATGTTCAGGATGCCGAGGCCGCGCACTTCGAGGAAGTCTTGCAGGAGGGCGGGGCAGCGCCCTTCCAGGGTATCCGGCGAGACCAGGTAGAATTCCACGATGTCGTCGGCCACCAGACGATGGCCGCGCGTCACCAGCTCCAGCGCCAGCTCGCTCTTGCCGATGGCGCTGTCGCCGGTGATGAGGACGCCCATGCCCTGCACTTCGAGAAATACCCCGTGCACCGAGGTGGATTCAGCCAGCACCTGGGTCAGGTAGTGGTTGAGAACATTCATCAGGAACGGGCTGGGGAGCGGCGAGGTGAACAGCGGCACCTCGGTGCGGTTTGCCGTGTCGAGCAGGATGGCCGGGACTTTTTCGTCGTTGGCGACGATCACCGCCGCCAACTCGGTGGAAAAAAGATTGCCGATCGCCTGGGACAGGCCGTCGCCATCGAGGCTGCGCAAATAGTCCATCTCGGCGCAGCCCAGCACCTGGACGCGGTTGGGATGGACGAAGTTGAGATGGCCGATCAGCGCCAGGGAGGGTTTTTGCACCGTATCGCTGGTCAACTGGCGCGCGCCGCCGCCGGTTCCGGCCACCCATTTCAGCGCCAGCCTTTCGCCAGTCTCCTCGAACAATTGGCGGACGCCGATCTGCTGCATGTCAGGAACTCTCCGCGGGCGGCTCCGGCCAGCCGGCCAGCAGCCGGTGTATCGCGGCGGCGTCGCCCAGGTGCAGCAAGCTCTCGCGGACGGTTTTTTCGCTGAACATTTGCGCCAGTTCGCCGAGGATCATCAGGTGCATGTCGGTGGCCTGTTGCGGCACCAGCAGGGCGAAAACCAGGCTGACCGGCTGGCCGTCCGGGGCATCGAAAGGGATCGGCGTTTGCAGGCGCGCGAACGCCCCCATCGCCGTGCGCAGCCCCTTGACCCGGCCATGGGGGATGGCGACGCCATGGCCGATGGCGGTCGAGCCGAGATTTTCGCGGGACTGCAAGCTGTCGCGCACCTTGGCGGGAGCCAATTGGCTGCTGGCCGCGAACAGGGCGCCAAGCCGCTCGAACAGCTCTTTCTTGTCGCCCGCCTCCAAGCCGGCGTCAACGGCGCCGGGAGAGAGGATGTCCGCGATCAGTCCCATGATGGAGAGGCAGTCGAGAGTAACGAGTCGAGAGTGGCGAACCGGAGAAAAGGACTAAAGCCGAGACGAACCGCTCTCGACTCTAGATTCTCCACTATCGACTCATGTCGCCTTACTCGGCGGCGACCTGGTTCTTGCCGCCGCGATGATGGTCGCTGTTCTTTTCCTTGTGCTTGACCACTTGGCGATCCAGCTTGTCGACCAGGCTGTCGATGGCGGCGTAGAGGTCGGCATCCTCGGCTTGCACGAAAATATCCTTGCCGCTGACATGGACGTTGACTTCGGCTTTCTGCACCAGCTTTTCGACCGACAGGATGACGCCGATGTCGATCACATGGTCGAAATGGCGCGTCACTTTCTTGATCTTATCCGTCACGTAGTCGCGGATGGCGGGCGTGACTTCGATGTGGTGGCCGGTAACGGTGAGGTTCATTTGGAAAACTCCTTGGTTGATTGCTCGATTTAAAGGGACTTGCGCAGACTCACTGCGGGAATTTGCAAGGACTCGCGGTATTTTGCCACAGTCCGGCGCGCCACGACGATACCCTGTTGGGATAGGATGTCGGTAAGTTGACTGTCGGAGAGCGGTTTTTTCGGATCCTCGGCGCCCACCAGTTGCTTTATCAGGGCGCGGATCGCCGTCGCCGAGCAGGCGCCGCCGCTGTCGGTGGCGACGTGGCTGCCGAAGAAATATTTCAGTTCGAATATCCCTTTCGGCGTAAGCATGTACTTCTGCGTGGTGACGCGCGAAATGGTGGATTCATGCAAGCCCACCTCCTCGGCGATTTCGCGCAGCACCAGCGGACGCATGGCCACCTCGCCATGTTCGAAGAAATTGCGCTGGCGCTCGACGATCGCCTGGGAGACGCGCAGGATGGTCTCGAAGCGCTGCTGCACGTTCTTTATCATCCATTTCGCCTCCTGCAATTGGCTCGCCAGGTAGCGCCCGGAATTGTCCCGATTGCGCCGCATGATGTCGGCGTACAGGCTGTTGATGCGCAGTTTCGGCATGACTTCGCCGTTCAGGGTGGCGACCCATTTCCCCTTGATCTTGCGCACCTCGACATCGTGCTGGATATAGCGCGTGTCGTCGCTGGAAAAATCGGCGCCGGGACGCGGGTTGAGACGGGTAATCAATTGCTGCGCGGCGCGCAGCCCCTCGTCGTCGCAACGCAGCAGCTTTTTCAGCTTGGCGTAATCGCGCGCCGCCAGCAGGGGAAGATGGCTCTTGACCAGCGCCAAGGCCAGCATGCGTCCCGGCGTATCGGCCGGCATGGCGTCCAGTTGCAGGCTCAGGCATTCGGACAGATCGCGCGCGCCGACGCCGCGCGGGTCGAGGTTCTGCAAATGCTTGAGCGCGGTGTCCAGTTCGATCGGCTCGACCTCCAGCTCGGGCGGCAGGATTTCCGCCAGCTCTCCGAGCGTCAGGGTGAGATAGCCGTCTTCGTTGAGCGAGTCGATCAACAGCGTCACCAGGTGCTTGTCGCGCTCGGACAGCGGGGTCACCCCCAACTGCCAGTCGAGATGGTTGCGCAGGCTGACCGGTTCGGCCTTGCTCTGCGAATAATCCGATTCGTCGTCCTCGTCGCGCAATGCCCAGCCGGAGCCGTCCTGCTCCCAGTCGATTTCCGTCTCCGGGAAGGTATCCCGGGCAGGTTCGGCTTCATCCCCGCCGGCGGCGGCGGGCGCCGCCTCGGGGGCAGCGCCGAATCCTTCCTCGCCGCCCGCGCCCGTCTTGCCTTCTTCCTCGGCCTCGCCCGCTTCGGGGCGTTCGAGAAAGGGATTCTGCTCGATAAAGGCTTCCAGCTCGTTGTTCATCTCCAGCGTGGACAATTGCAGCAGGCGGATCGACTGTTGCAGTTGCGGGGTCAGGGTCAGTTGCTGGGAAAGTTTGAGTTGGAGACTGTGTTTCATGGGGTGACTAGAGGCGTTCCTTTCGGTGGTTACAGCCGGAAATTCTCGCCGAGGTAAACTTTTCTTACGTTTTCATTATAAACGATTTCATCCGGTTTGCCGCTCGCCAGCACCGCGCCGTCATTGATAATGTAGGCGCGGTCGCAGATGCCCAGGGTTTCGCGGACGTTGTGGTCGGTAATCAGCACCCCGATGTCCTGGCTGGTGAGAAAGCGGATGATCTTCTGGATGTCCAGCACCGCGATCGGATCGACCCCGGCGAACGGCTCGTCGAGCAGGATGAAGCGCGGCGCGCTGGCCAGGGCGCGGGCGATCTCGACGCGGCGGCGCTCGCCGCCCGACAGGCTGAGCGCCGGATTGTTGCGCAGGTGGCCGATGTGCAGCGAATGCAGCAGTTCGTTGAGGCGCTCCTCGGCATCCGGGGCGGGCATCTCCTGCAATTCGAGAATGGCGCGAATGTTTTCCGCCACCGTCAGCTTGCGGAAGATCGACGCCTCCTGCGGCAAATAGCTCAGCCCCAGGCGGGCGCGGCGATGGATCGGCAGGCGCGACAGCTCCTCCCCGTCGAGGCGGATGCTGCCGCCGTCGAGCGGCGTCAGTCCGACCGTCATGTAGAAGCTGGTGGTCTTGCCCGCGCCGTTGGGGCCGAGCAGGCCGACCACCTCGCCGCTGTTTACCGACAGGGACACGTCCTTGACCACCCAGCGGGATTTATAGCGCTTCTTCAGGCCTTGTACGATCAGTTCACTCATGTTTAGAGGCTGGGGGCTGGGGCGCACCCGGTTATTCTTCTCTCGGGTTGGCGATGGCGGCGGCGGGCTTCAGTTCGAGGGCGGTTCCGGCCGGCGGCGCCTCGGTTTTCTTCTTCGGCTGGATCACCGCGCGCACCCGGCCGCGCGGGTTGCTGGCGGTCACCGCCTCCTTGCCGCCGATGACCTTGAAGAATTCGGTCTTGCCGTCGTAGGAAATATAGTTGCCGCGCACTTCGTCCTGGTTGCGCTTCATGCGCGCCTGGGTGAGCAGTTCCACCACATCCTTGCCGCTGTCGTATTCGATGCGTTGCGCATAGCCTTCGATGTATTCGTCCACGCCCTCGCGTTTTTGCCGGAAAGTCGCGGGGTTGCCATGGGCGGTGCCGTGGTGCGAGCCGTCTTTGCCTTCCGTCACCACCAGCTTGTCGGCGCGGATCACCAGGGTGCCCTGGGTCAGCACCACGTTGCCCTGGTAGACGCTGACTTTTTTGGCGTCGTCCACGGTCATGGTGTCCGCTTCCAGATTGACCGGTTTGTCGCGGTCGGCCAATTCGGCGCGCGCCGCAACCGGCAGCGCCAGCATGGCGAGCAATATTCCCGCCGCAAGGCGATTATTTGCGGGGCTGTTTGACATGTTGTCCCTTCACGCGCGAAAGAATTTTGATTATACGTGTCTTGTTGTTCATTTCCATGCCGACGCCGGTGACGTGGGTGGTGGCGTTGTGAATGGTGACTTCGCGGTCGGTCCGGGCAATTTCCTCGCCGGGGATGACGTGCAGGTAGCTGGTGGTCATGTCGAGCGCGCTACGGCCGCGCGCGGCCTCCCGCGCCACCTTGACGTCGCCGGTGAAATAGGCGTGCTCGCCGTTTGCGGAGACCCGCCCCCGGAGCGCCTCGATGCGCAACGGCGGTTGTCCCTTGGCGTACTGGGTCAGATGGGGACGGATCAGGTGGGTGCTGTCGTCGTCGGGATAATGGGTCATTTTGGCGGCGGCCAGGATATGCCGCGGCGTGCCGTCCGGCCCCATGCGCGTGGCGGTGAAGTTTTCCACCCAGTAGTCGGGATCATGGCGGTGGCTGCCGTCCTTCTTGGGTGCGGGAGGCTGCACCATGCGGTCGAGCCAGAAGGTCAGCAAGGCCAGCAGGAGCAGCAGCCCCGCCGGAAACCACAGCGACAGGCGGTCTTTCATGCTGAAAAAAGGCGATCAGCCACGGATGAACACCGATAAACACGGATATGGCCGGCGTCCGCGGTAATTGTCGCGCACGCTCTCGGCAGCAATGAAATATCTGTGACCATCCGTGTTCATCCGTGGCAAGACAATTATTTCAGGTAGGGCGCCAACTGCTCGTCCAGCGTGCCCTGCGCCCGCATGATAAGTTCGCACGCCTCGCGCACCGCGCCGCGTCCGGCGCCGAGTTCGGTAATGTAATGGACGTGCTGCTTGACCAGTGACGGCGCGGCGGGAACGCTCAGAGCCAGCCCGCAGCGGCGCAGCACCGGCAGATCGACCACGTCGTCGCCCATGAAGGCGGATTCCTCCGGCGTCACGCCGAGTTCCGCGAGCAGTTCCAGCCAGGCTTCGAGCTTGTCTTCGATGCCCTGATAGAGATGGGGAATCCCTAGGTTGGCGGCGCGCCTGACCACTACCTGGGAGGTGCGCCCGGTGATGATCGCCAGTTCCACGCCGCTGCGCCGCAGCATTTTCAGGCCGTGGCCGTCGAGCGAATGGAAAGCCTTGTATTCCTGGCCGTCGTCGCCGAGGAACAGGCTGCCGTCGGTCATCACTCCATCCACGTCGAAGGCGATCAGCTTGATGCGCCTGGCGCGCGCGGCAATGTCTTCGGTCATCCTAAATTCCTTTTTGAACCACGGGGAACACAGGGAAAAATCGGGGAAACATCCCGTTGAAAGAGATTGACCGTTTACCCGCCGGGCGAGCGGCATCCTCTTCATGCTTTACTGCAATTCCATCATTTCCCCGTGGTTGAACTGCGTTTCTTAGGGTCATACCACCCCCGCGCGCAGCAAGTCGTGCATGTTCAGCGCGCCGATCGGCGCATGGTCGGCATCGACCACCAGGATGCCGTTGATCTTGTGGCGTTCCATCAGTTGCACCGCTTCCGCCGCCAGACGGTCCGGCGCGATGGTGCGCGGCGCCGGCGACATCACCTGCCCCACGGTGAGGGCGCGGATGTCGCCGTTCCTGTCGAGAGTGCGGCGCAGGTCGCCGTCGGTATAGATGCCGGTAAGGCGCCCGGAGCCATCCACCACGGCGGTCATGCCCAGCCCCTTGCGGGTCATTTCCAACAAGGCCGCGGTCAGCAGTGCGTCCTCGCGCACGCAGGGCAAGGCATCGCCGCCATGCATCAGGTCGCCGACGTGCACCAGCAGGCGCCGCCCCAGCGCGCCGCCGGGATGGGAAAGGGCGAAATCATCGGCGCCGAAGCCGCGCGCATCGAGCAGCGCCACCGCCAGCGCATCGCCCAACGCCAGCGCCGCCGTGGTGCTGGCGGTCGGCGCCAGCCCGAGGGGGCAGGCTTCCTGTTCGACGCTGGCGTCGAGATGGACGTCGGATTCGCGCGCCAGCGACGACTGCGGTTTGCCGGTCATGCCGATCAGCTTGGCGCCCTTGCGCTTGACGATGGGGACGATGGTCAGCAATTCCGGGCTTTCGCCGGAATTGGACAAGGCGATCAGCACGTCGTGAGCGGTAATCATGCCGAGGTCGCCGTGGCTGGCCTCGCCGGGATGCACGAAAAACGCCGGGGTGCCGGTGCTGGCCAGGGTCGCGGCGATCTTGCGGGCGATGTGGCCGGATTTTCCCATGCCGCTGACCACTACCCGCCCCGTGCAGTCGAGCACCAGTTGCACCGCGGCGCTGAAACTTTCGTCCAGCCTGTTTCCCAGATTTTGGATGGCCTGCGCCTCGATCGCCAGCACTTGGCGCGCCAGATCGAGCGCATGCGCCGCCGAGGGTATATTTTCGCCGATATTCATGGCTCGCAAGTATACTATAGGGGCTAGAGGCTAGGGACTAGGGGCTAGCAAAAACCCGGCGCTTAGCGCCGCCCCTAAGCTCCTAGCCCCTGATCCCTAGCCCCTGGAAAAATGCACTCAACGCTCGAACTCGTCCTCATCCTGCTTACCGCCACCGTCCTGCTGGTGGCGCTGTTCCGCAGCCTGCGGCTGCCGGCGCTGCTCGCCTACCTGCTGGTGGGCATCGTCACCGGCCCGCACGCCCTGGGATGGGTGGCGGGGAGCGAGGAAACCTCCTATCTCGCCGAGTTCGGGGTGGTCTTCCTGATGTTCAGCATCGGCCTGGAATTCAGCCTGCAACAGCTCAAGGCGATGCGCCACACGGTATTCGGCCTGGGCGGCGCCCAGGTGTTGATTACCATGGCGCTGGTGCTGGCCGGCGCCATGGCGCTGGGGCTGAGTTGGCAGGCCGGGGTGGCGTTGGGCGGCATCCTCGCCATGTCTTCCACCGCCATCGTCAGCAAGCTGCTGACCGAGCGGGTCGAACTGCATTCCGCGCACGGACGGAAGATCATCGGCGTGCTGTTGTTCCAGGACTTGGCGGTGGTGCCGCTGCTGATCCTGATTCCGGCTTTCGCCGCGCGCGACGAGCACCTCATGACGGCGCTGGCGCTGGCTTTCGTCAAGGCGGTGGTGGTGCTGGCGGTGCTGCTGTATTTCGGACAGAAACTGGTGCAGCCCTGGTTTCACCAGGTGGCGCGCCGCAAGTCGTCCGAACTGTTCATGCTCAACGTACTGTTCGTCACCCTCGGGCTGGCCTACCTCACCGAGCAGGCCGGGCTGTCGCTGGCGCTGGGCGCCTTTCTCGCCGGCATCCTGATTTCCGAGACCAAGTACCGCTACCAGGTGGAAGCCGACATCAAGCCCTTCCGCGACATGCTGCTCGGCCTGTTCTTCATCACCATCGGCATGCTGCTCGACTTCCGCGAAGTCTTCGCCAACTTCGGCTGGATACTGCTGATGCTGGTGCTGCTGCTCACCGTCAAGGCGCTGCTGGTGACGGTGGTCAGCCGCATTTCCGGCAGCGATTTCGGCGTTTCCATCCGCGCCGGGCTGGCGTTGTCGCAGGCCGGCGAATTCGGCTTCGTGCTGCTGGAACAGGCCGGACGCCTGCATCTGCTGGAAGGCCGCATTCTCCAGACCACCCTGGCGGCGATGCTGCTGTCGATGCTGATCGCGCCCTTCCTGATCCAGCACAGCGGGCGCATCGTGCGCTTTTTCTACCGCGGCGAATGGACCGAACACGCGCTCAAGCTCCACGAGGTGATGGTCAAGAGCGCCTCGGTCAGCGACCACGTGATTATCTGCGGCTACGGGCGTTCCGGGCAAAATCTGGCGCGTTTCCTGGAACAGGAGGGAGCGCCCTTCATCGCCCTGGATTTCGATCCGGCGCGGGTGCGGGTGGCCTCGAACGCCGGCGAGAACGTGGTGTACGGCGACGCCAGCCGCCGCGAAATCCTCATGGCCACCGGTCTGCGGCGCGCCAAGGCGCTGGCGATCACTTACGCCGACACCCCGTCGGCGCTGAAAATCCTCAACCACGTGCGCGAGTTGAATCCCGCCCTGCCGGTCATCGTGCGCACCACCGACAGCACCGAGCTGGAAAAACTCCAGGAAGCCGGCGCCACCGAAGTGGTGCCGGAAGTGCTGGAAGGCAGCCTGATGCTGGCCTCCAGCACCATGATGCTGCTCGGCATCCCGCTGGCGCGGGTGGTCAAGCGCATCCGCCATGCCCGCGAGGGACGCTACAGCCAATTGCGCGGCTTCTTTTTCGGCGCCACCGATGAAACCGGCGACGACAGCGACAACGATCAGCCGCGCATGAATTCGGTGCTGCTTACGGGGAGTTCCGCCGCCGTGGGAAAGACCCTGGCCGAACTGAACCTCGACCAACTGGCGGTGCAAGTGACCGCAGTGCGCCGCCACGGCATCCGCGGCTTCGATCCGGCGCCGGAAACCCGCTTGGAGGGTGGCGACGTGGTGGTGCTGCTGGGCGTGCCGGACAATCTGGCGGCAGCGGCCAAGCGGCTGCTGGGGTAAGCCGCGTTTTCCCGGCGCGCCCCGTGCCGGATCAGGCGCTGGTGAGTTGTTGCAGCCGTCCGATAACCGCGCGCAACGCTTCATTGAGATGGCGGTCGTCGTCGTGAAGGCGGTTGAGATTCGTGTGGGTCTGCTGCGCCATGCCCGCCAGGTAATTCTCCTGGCCTTCCGTCAAGCCCAGGTGCACGAACGCGCTAACAAGCTCTTCCAGATACTTCGTGTCGATTGCCATGGTTTTCGCGCGGATGCTCGCCTGTTCCCGTTCTACTTCAGCGAGCGTTTTGGTCAGTTCGGCGGCGGCCTGGGCGATGCCCGCCGCTTGCGCGTTCCGCCGCTGCTCGTTTTCGATGGCCTTGGCGCGCGCCTCGGCGCCCTCCGCCAGGATCGCCAGGTGGTCGCGCAGCCGTCCGACCCGGTCGGGGTCGTCGAGGGGAAGCCCCTGCGCCAGGAGCGTGACGATGGGGTAGTTGACCGAGAGATGGTCGTGGAACTGGAAGACCCGCTCCATGCCGGCGGCGTGGTCGAGGATCGACACTTCCAGGGGCGTGCATTCGCCCCGGCAGGAAAAGCACTGTTTTCCCGCGGCGAGGCGTACTTGCAGCAGTCCCTGCAAGCCGTATTGCCGCAGGGCGTGCAAGGTTTTTTCCGCCAGTTGCTCCACATCGGCGCAGGAAAAGGAGCCGCGCAGGAATTCCAGCACCACGCCCATTTCTCCCATCGACGACATGGCGGTAAAGGCGGTTTGCCGGGCAAGCTGCGCGAATTGGGAAATATCCTGGTGGCGGGCAAGGCGGCTTTCCGCCACCCGCACCTTCTTATGCAGCTCCTCCGCGAAATAAGGCTTGACGATGAAGTCGCTGCCGCCCGCGTCGTAGGCGGCGAGGCGCGTTTCCAGGTCGTCGTGGGCGGAGATGAAGATCACCTGGGCATGTTCGTTGCCGGCCTGCCGCAAGCTCTGGCAGGCGGAAATTCCATCCATTCCCGGCATCTCGATGTCCAGCAGGATCAGGTCCGGCTCCTCGTCGAGCGCCGCCAGCATTTCCGCGCCGTCCCCGAATTCCCGCGTCTCGCACGTAAAATTCGCCAGTTGGTCGAGCGCAACCAACCGCGCTGTCGGATCGTCGTCAACCACAAAAATTTTCATGGATCGTTCTCCCTGTTTATTTTGGAAAAAGCCGTTCAGCCACGGATTGCCAACCTAAAAACTCAGTTCGACCACGGGGAACACGGGGGACATGATGGAATTGCAGCGAGGCATGAAAAGAATGCCGCACACCCGGCGGGTGAACGGTCAATCTCTTTCAACGGGATGTTTCCCCGATTTTTCCCTGTTTTTCCCGTGGTTCAAATAAGTAATTTAGCAATACATGCCTCTAATCTCAGCAAACGTCCACGCCCTCCCTTGCGCGCATAGCGCGCGGGGGAGGGTTGGGGTGGGGGCGTTTGCCCGCATGGCCGCCGCTGTTTGCCCCCATCCCGGCCTTCCCCCGCAAGCAGGGGAAGGAGCGATAGCTGAGAATAGTTTAGAGGCATGTTTAGCAATGGCCTGCAAAGCGCCCGTCGTGTGTTCGGTCAATTCTTGCCAGCCTGATGGCTTATCCGTGTTTATCCGTGGCCAACCGAGTTTTTTGGTTTACTTTCTCTTCCCGCTTAGCGCTTGTCCGCCCGTCCAGTTCGGCGAGCAGCGTTTCCAGCATTCCGGCCAGCTCTTCCGCCAGCGCCGGGGCGGAATCCGCCGCGCCGCGCGCGGCTTCTTCCGTTTGCCGCGCCAGATCGCGCACGCCGACGGCCTCGATATTGCCCGCGCTGCCCTTCAAGCCATGGGCGATGGCGCGGATGCCTTCGAGATCGCGCCCGCCGGCGGCCTGACGCAGCCGTTCCGGTATTCCGCGATGGCTCTCCAGAAAAGTGGCGAGCAATTTGCCGATGAAATCCTGGCGGCCATCATAGCGCACCGAGAGCGCTTCCCAATCAATCGGCGCCGCGCCGTCCGCCGCAACGGCCGTCCCCGCATGCGCCAGAATGGCTGCGATCAGCACTTCCGGCGTGACGGGCTTGGTGACGTGTTCCACCATGCCGGCGGCCAGGCACAGTTCGCGCTCTTCCGGCAAGGCATGCGCCGTCAGGCCGATCACCGGCAGCCGCGGCGCGTTCTCGTGGATGCGCCGGGTGGCCTCGAAGCCATCCATTACCGGCATCTGAATATCCATCAGCACCACGTCGAAGGCGCCGCCCTGCTGCGATACCAGATCGACGGCTTGCTGGCCGTCCTGGGCGAATACCGTCTGGGCGCCTTCGTGCGCCAGCAGGTCTCCCAGCACCAGCCGGTTTATTTCCACATCCTCCGCGGCCAGTATCCGCAGCCCGGCAAGTTGCCGCTTGCGGCCGGAGGGCGGCGGCGTGGCCGTTTCCACAGGTTCCGGCGCGGTCTCCGGCAGGGGGAGCCGCAAGGTAAATACGCTGCCGGCGCCCAAACGGCTTTCCACGGTGATGTCGCCCCCCATTATGCGCGCGAGGTTGCGGCTGATGGCCAGCCCCAGGCCGGTGCCGCCGAATTTGCGGGTGGTCGAATTGTCGATCTGTTCGAACGGCGTGAACAGGCGCGCCACCTCTTCCACGGTCATGCCGATGCCGGTGTCGCGCACCGCGAAGCGGATGTATTCTCCCTCGCGGCTCATGGCCAGGGTGACTTCTCCGCTTTCGGTAAATTTGATGGCATTGGCGAGCAGATTGAGGAGCACCTGCTCCAGGCGCAGCCGGTCGCCTTCCACCCATTGCGGCATCTCGGCATTCTGTTCGGCGGACAGCGCCAGGCCTTTGGCTTCCGCCTGTTTGGCAACCAGTTCGAGCGCGTCTTCCACCGCCTGGCCGAGGCGGAACGCCTGTTTTGCGACAGACAGCTTGCCGGCCTCGATCTTGGAAAGATCGAGGATGTCGTTGATGATGCCCAGCAGATGCTGACCGGCGTTCTGGATGCGCACGAAGGTATCGGTGGTGCCGCGGTTGAAGTTTTCCCGTATGCCGATCTTCGACAGCCCCAGGACGGCGTTGAGCGGGGTGCGGATTTCATGGCTCATGTTGGCGAGGAATTCGCTTTTCATCCGCGCCAGGCGCTTGGCGTCGGCCAGCGCGGCCTCGCGCACCGCCTCCGCGGCCTTGAATTGGGAGATGTCGCGCAATACGCCGATGAAGGTCATGCCCGCATCGTCCACGATGACGTGGACGGCGATGTCCAGCGGAAAAGTGCTGCCGTCCCTGCGCAGGCCTTCGACTTCGAGGCGCTGGCCGACCACTCTGGAGGGACGCGCCAGGTCGTAACCGCGAAGCCCTTGTTCGTGCCGGCGGCGGTAAGGTTCCGGCATCAGCATGGCGACATCCCGTCCCACCAGCTCCCCGTTCTCATAGCCGAACATCTCGTGGACGGCGTCGTTGGCCGTTAGGATGTTTCCGCCGGCGTCGATTTGCAGCACGCCGTCCATCATGGTTCTCAAGATCGCGCGGGTGCGCGCTTCGTTCATCGCCAGTTCGGCGGTGCGTTTGCGCACCATTTCTTCCAGATGGCCGCGATTTTCGGCGAGTTCCCGCTCGGCCTCGCTGCGGCCGATATAGGCGGCCAGAATTCCGGCGACGGAGGAAAGGAACTGTTCCTTCCTCGGATCGGGCGCGGTTGCGGGCGGCAGATACAGCGCCAGCACGCCGATCGTCCGTTCGCCCAGAAGCAGGGGGACGATGTAGTGGCCGTGGTCGGCCATGCCCGGATAATGGATTTCGTGGCGTTCGTCGGTATGGCTGGCGAAAAGAATCTTGCCGCTGGCGGCCACGCGCCCGCACAGGCAATACCCCAGCGGCAAGTGGCCGCAGGATGCCCGGACTTCCTCCGTCAGGTTGCGCGAGGCCGCCATGCGCAGGCAGGGGGCGTCCGCCTCCCTGAGGAAAACGCCTCCCTTGGGCAACAGGGAAAGCCAGGAAACCGCCAGCACCCGGTCCAGGCAAAATTGCAGCGTGTCGTCGAGCGCTTCGCCCCGGAGGGCGTTTTCCAGCAGATCCGTCAGCGCCGTTTGCTGCTCGGCGTCCAGGCGCATCCTCGCTTCGTTGGCGCGCAGTTCGGAAATGTCGTATCCCAGCGCGACCACGTGCTCCACCTTGCCGCCGGCGTCGCGCAGCACGGTGTTGCGCCAGGCCAGCAAACGGCGCGAACCGTCCTTCGTCAGCCATTCGTTCTCGTACGAGCCGATTATCGTGTCGTGCATGAGGTTGTCGAACACCCCGCGCACCCCGGCCTGTTGTTCCGGCGGGATCAGATAGTCCCAGACCTGGCGGTTTTGCAGTTCGGCGAAGGAATAGCCGGTCATTTCCTC
This sequence comes from uncultured Sulfuricella sp., assembly GCA_964505475.1. Lineage (GTDB taxonomy): Bacteria > Pseudomonadota > Gammaproteobacteria > Burkholderiales > Sulfuricellaceae > JAGXQV01. The sequence continues at coordinate 24,585 of CAZDIJ010000019.1, forward strand.
GGCGGCGCGGTTGAAGCGCACCACGCGCCCCTCTCGGTCCAGCACCACGACGGCGGTTCCCGCCGCCTGCAACACGGCGTCGATGAAATTCCGTTCCTCGCGCAGGGATGTCATCATCCGCTCGCGCTCGGTGATGTCCCGGCAGGAACCGAACAGCGTGCCGTCCGGCAGCGCCACCGCGTTGATCTCGACGGGAATGGAATGTCCCTCCTTATGCCGGAGCGGCGCTTCGACGCGCAAATGTTTCCTTTCCTTCAGCAGTTCGGCGAAAAAAAACTGCGAATGGCCGTGCGCCGCCGTCGGGAAAAGATCGGCAATGTCCATGGAGAGCATGTCTTCCCGGGAATAGCCCGCCAGATTCACCAACTCTCGATTGATGTAACGGTAGCGCCCTTGCGGCGCGGCGATGAATACCGCGTCGGCGGCGTTGTCGATCATGCTGAGGACGATGTTGTCCTTTTCCGCGATGGCGAGCGAAGCGGCGAGCTGCTGCCGGCGCCACAGCATGAACAGGATGGCCGCCGCGCCGGCAATGACGAGCAGCACGCCGGTAGTCACCAGCCCGCCGAGCACCCGGATGTCGCCGTAGACTTCCGCCTGATCCACCTTGGTCAGCAAGCGCCAGGGCGTTCCGGCTATGGGGCGCACCGAGGCCATGACCGGCACATTCCGGTAATCCCTGCCTTCCACCAGTCCCGTGGCGCCCAGCACCGCCTGCACCGCCGGCAGGCTGGTCTGCGACAGGGGAAAGCGCAGGCTTAAAGGAGGCGCGTCGCTATGGCGCAGTTTGTTGATGAACGCCACCTCGTTCCCTTCCCGGCGAACCAGGAGCGATTCCGCGCTGGCGCTCGGACTCGGCCAGGCGCGGATCATGGGAAACAGATGGCGGCCGGGATCGACGGTCAGCAGGACGAATCCGGCGGGGCGCCCGGCGTCCCCGGGGCGGCCGGGCACGGCGACCGCGATGGCCAGGCCGATCGAGCGCCCCGGCGTGCTTTCCCGGTGAAAATCGACGAGCGCCGGCTCGCCTTCTGCGGCGAGGCCGAGGCGCAGGACTTCGTCCCGGTCGAGGCCGGCGTGGAGCGGCGTTCCCGATGCCAGGATTTTTCTCCCGGACGAATCGAACAGCTCGATGCTCGAATAATGGTAGGCGGCGCGCACCTTGTCGAGGTGGCGCAGTGTCTGGGGCTTGTCCAGGGTGGTAAAGAGGCGGTCGAGCAAGGCGCTGTCGGCAAGCACCCTGGCGTCGCCATAGCGTTCCGCCAGCCAGTTTTCGATCTGTTTCGTCTTGAGGTCGGCCACCGCGCCGAGCCGTTCGTGTTCGCGCTCCCGGAGCGCGCCGGACAGGGAAGCATAGGCGCCGCCGCCTATCGCGCCGATGGCGGCGGCAAGAAGCAGGAAAACCGCAATCAGCCTTCCCTGCGGGGATAACATGGCGGTGCTTGGGTTCGGCATGGCTACTCCCTGCGGTCGCGTTTCTAAATTCCTCGCCACGGAGAAGGCCGGGAGAACAAGGGATTGTCCCTGTTCAGGCAGCCCTTCGCCGGGTGAGCCGGTGGCGTGAATCGACGCTGTGGCTTTAGACCGTTTTCAGTTGCTCCCTTCCCCCGTTTACGAGGGAAGGCCGGGATGGGGGTAACCCGGCGCAATCTCCCGCCCAGACGCCCCCCACCCCATCCCCGCGCGCCATGCGCGCAAGGGAGGGCGCGGCGAATCAGCCCTTGTCCGGCGGGTGGGGCGCATTGCGCAGAAACTCCGTCGCCGCGTCCGCCGCCAGGGGTTTGCTGAACAGATAGCCTTGCAGGAAATCGCATTGGTGCGCGGCGAGAAACGCCCGTTGCTCCTCGGTTTCCACCCCTTCCGCCACCACCTTGAGTCCCAGGTTGTGCGCCAGCGCCAGGGTCGCGGCGCTGATGGCGGCGCCGTTCTCGTTGCTTTCGATGTCGCTGACGAAGGCGCGGTCGAGCTTGAGTATCTGGATGGGCAATAACTTGAGGTAGGCGAGCGAGGAATAGCCGGTGCCGAAATCGTCGATGGCGAGTCCCACTCCCAACTCGCGCAAGGCCTTGAGTTGGCCGATGGCGCGTTCGGGATCGGCCATCGCCGCCGATTCGGTCACTTCCAGCTCCAGTTCGCCGCTGCCCAGGCCGTGCTTGGCCATGATCGTCCGCACCCGCTCGACCAGCGTGGGCGAGCGCAGTTGATGGGCGGAAAGATTTACCGCCATCCGCAATGTGTTTAGCCCCTGTTCGCGCCACGCCGCCAGTTGGCGGCAGGCTTCGTCCAGCACCCATTCGCCGAGCGCCTCGATCATTCCGTTCTCCTCGGCGATGGGAATGAACTTGAGGGGCGGAATCAGTCCGCGCTGCGGATGGCGCCAGCGCACCAGCGCCTCGACGCCGCACACCCGGTTGTCGGAAGCGCAGATTTGCGGCTGGTAGTGCAATTCGAACTGGCCGTCGGCCAGCGCCGCGCGCAGGTCGTGTTCCAGCCGCAACCGTTCGCCGGCGGCGGCATTCATGGCGCTGGTGAAGAACTGGTAATTGTTGCGTCCCAATTCCTTGGCGTGATACATCGCGGTATCGGCGTTCTTCATCAGGGTTTCGGCATCCTCGCCGTCGCTGGGGAAAATGCTGATGCCCAGGCTGGGGCTGGTATGCAGCTCGTTGCCGGCGATCAGGTAGGGGCGGCAAAGCGCGGCGACGATCTTGTCGGCGATGTGCGCGGCGGCCATTTCGGCTTCCATGCCGGTCACCGCCACCACGAATTCGTCGCCGCCGAGGCGGGCGACGATGTCGCTTTCCCGCACGCAGGTATGCAGGCGGCGCCCTACCTCGATCAGCAGGGTGTCGCCGACGTGGTGCCCGAGGGTGTCGTTGATCGTCTTGAAGCGATCCAGGTCGATGAACATCACCGCCAATTCCTCGTTTTCGCGCCGCGCCGAGAGCAGCGCCTGCACCAGCCGGTTTTCCAGGCTGAAACGGTTGAGCAGCCCGGTCAGCGCGTCGTGGTGGGCAAGGCGGTGGATGCGCTCCTCGGCGGCCTTGCGTTCGCTGATGTCGGTGAAGCTGCCGATGTAGTGGGTGATGTTCCCCGCCGCGTCGTGGATCACCGAAATCGCCGCCCATTTCGGGTAAAGGCTGCCGTTCTTGCGGCGGTCCCACAGCTCGCCTTGCCAGAAGCCGCTTTCGTTCAACGCCGACCACATGGTCTGGTAGGTTTCCGGCGGGGTGCGCCCGGAAGCCAGCACGCGCGGGTTCATGCCGCGCACGTCCTCCAGGGTATAGCCGGTCAGCCGGGTAAAGGCGGGGTTGAGGGCGATGATGCGGTTGTCGCGGTCGCTAATCATGATCGCTTCGCCGCTGTGGCGGAAAGCGTTGGCGTAAAGGCGCAGCGCTTCTTCCGCACGCTGGAGGGCGGTGATGTCCTGCACCGTGCCGCGCGACAGGATGGGCGCGCCGTTCTCGTCGTAAAGCGTTTCGCCGCGCTCTTCCACGTACTTGATGCGCCCGTCGGGGAATAGCAGGCGGTGGTTGATCCGGTAGGGGACGCGGCTCGCCAACGATTCGCCGTAGGCGCGGTTCACTTTTTCGCGGTCTTCGGGATGGATGGCGTTGAGGAACGCTTCGTAGGAGGCGCCGAAGCGCGCCGGGTCGATTTCGAAAATGCGGTAGATTTCGTCCGACCATTCCAGCCGGTTGGCGCGTAAATCCAAGGTCCAACTGCCCACCTTGGCGATGCGCTGCGCTTCGTTGAGCCGTGCGCTGCCGAGCCGGAGCGCGGTTTCCGCCTGTTTGCGTTCGGTAATGTCGCGGAAAGAACAGTGCAAAGCCGGCTTGCCGTCGATCACGAGCGTTTGCGCCATCACCTGGATGTCGCGGAGGATTCCGTCCTTGCGGCGGTGGCGCGTCTCGAATTTGTCCCAGCCGCGTTCCTTGATGGCTTCGACATGGCGCGCGGTTTCCTCGGTGCTCTCTTCCGCCTCGATGTCGGAAATGGTCAGCGCCGCGAATTCCCCGGCGCCGTAGCCCAACTGCTCGTGAGCCACGGCGTTGAATTCGGTGAAACGGCGGGTAAACGGATCGACGATCACGATCCCGTCGCGCGCCTGCTCGAAGATCGTGCGGTAGCGGGTTTCCGCCAGGCGCAGCGCGGCTTCCGCGCGCAAGCGCTCGCGTTCGCGCAAGCGCGCCAGCCAGCCGCTCCAGCCGATGCCCGTCAGCCCCAGCAGCCAGATGGCGCCGTGGCTCAGCGACAGGTTGGCGCGAGTCAAATCGAGCTGGCGGTAATAGGGCGTCAGCGGCAAATTCAGGCCGGTGGCGCCGCGCACGTCGCCGGTCTTGTAGCCGAGTACCGCGTGGCATTTGTCGCAGCCGGGTTCCATGACCATGGCGCGCAGATAGCGCAGATAGGGTTGGCCTTTCATGGCGGCGATCGCCCAGACCTCTTCCCCCTCGCCGCGGGTGAAAGCCAGCAGTTGTTCGCGCTCCCAGGGGTCGGGGGCGTTGCCGGGGTTGAGGGTCTTCAGGCCGGTGATGCGCCCCTGGATGCCGTATTGGCCGGCGTAGCGATCCATCATCTGGCGCAGCATGGTGGCGGGGTTGAGCAGGGTCAGCTTGACCCCGTCGCGGGTGACGACATCGCGCCCCGGCACGTGCGACATCCAGGGTTCCGGCTGCTGGGTTTCGGTGAGCGGTACATAAACCCCGCCGTGGCCGGTCGCCCAGCGGCGGAAGGCAATGTCCTTGTTGAGATTGGCGCGCGCCTCGGCGTAAGCCGAATCAAGAGCCTGCTGTTGCGCCTTGTCCAGGTTCCAGGCCAGGGATGCCCCTATTGCCGCCGTCCAGGCCGTGGCGGCCAGCAGGGTAAAGCGGATGGTGAGAAGGTGGGGCATGGCTCTCGATTCCAGACTCGCCGGGGAAACGTCGAGCGCTCATTGTACCGTGCGCCCCCAGCGGCAAGCATCGTGACTTCAATGCATTTTCGGAAAAATAGTCAGCTAATTCAAAGCTGGCCTCGCTACCCCCGCGGCAGGGCGGACTAATCCGCGAAAACCGCGCCAGAATAGACATCCTGCACGTCGTCCAGGCTTTCCAGGGCGTCCAGCAGCTTCTGCATCTTCGCAGCCTCGTCGCCGGACAGTTCGGTCTCGTTGCCGGGCTTCATGGTGACCTCGCCCATTTCCGCCTTGAGGCCGGCTTTTTCCAGCGCATCCTTGACGTTGCCGAATTCATAGGGCGCGGTGAGCACCTCGATGCTGCCGTCGTCGTTCGTCACCACATCTTCCGCGCCGGCTTCCAGCGCGGCTTCCATCACCTTGTCCTCGTCGGTGCCGGGGGCGAACAGGAGTTGCCCGCAATGCTTGAAGAGGAACGCCACCGAGCCGTCCGTGCCCATGTTGCCGCCGTACTTGGAAAAGGCGTGGCGCACGTCGGCCACGGTGCGGGTGCGGTTGTCGGTGAGGCAATCGACGATCACCGGAATGCCGCCGGGGCCGTAGCCTTCGTAGCGGATTTCCTCGTAGCTCACGCCCTCCAGTTCGCCGGTGCCGCGCTTGATGGCGCGGTCGATGTTCTCCGCCGGCATGTTCTCTTCCTTGGCCTTGTCGATGGCCACGCGCAGGCGCGGATTGAAGTTGGGGTCGCCGCCGCCAAGCTTGGCGGCAACGGTAACTTCCTTGATGAGCTTGGTGAAAATCTTGCCGCGCTTGGCATCCTGGCGCCCCTTGCGGTGCTGGATGTTGGCCCACTTGGAATGACCTGCCATAACTACCTCAAAAGTTTGTGTTGGGGGACTAGGGGCTAGGGACTAGGGGCTACGCGAACACATCCGGTGCGAACTGCGACCCTGTTTCCGCGTACCAAGGAAAAACCGTTGAAACGCGGCGAGATCGCAAAGATACCGCCAAACGCTCCCGCGTAGCCCCTAGCCCCTAATCCCTAGCCCCTAAAAAAACGTAATGTTACCATTTCCGTCATACCCCACAGAAGGATAAGCACCGAAATGACCGCACCGCTCTTTGTCGCCCAAGGCAAGAACCCGCTCTGCCTGCTGCCCCGCCTCGCCAACCGCCACGGCCTGATCGCCGGCGCCACTGGCACCGGCAAATCCGTCACCCTGCAACGCCTCGCCGAACAGTTCAGCCATGCCGGCGTGCCGGTGTTCATGGCCGACGTGAAGGGCGACCTGGCGGGACTTTCCCGCCCCGGCAGCGAAAACCCCAAGATCGCCGCGCGGGTCGAGGAAATGGGGCTGGAAGATTTCGCCCATGCCGCCAACCCGGTCGCCTTCTGGGATGCCTTCGGCGAGCAGGGGCACCCGGTGCGCGCCACCGTCTCCGACATGGGGCCGCTGCTGCTGGCGCGCATGCTCAACCTCAAGGAAACCCAGGAAGGCGTGCTGGCATTGGTGTTCAAAATCGCCGACGACAACGGCCTGCTGCTGCTCGATCTGAAAGACCTGCGCGCCATGTTGCAGCATGCCGGCGAGCATGCCAAGGAATACACCAACGCCTACGGCAACATCTCCGCCGCCAGCATCGGCGCGATCCAGCGCGGGCTGATTGCATTGGAAGGGCAAGGCGGGGAAAAGCTCTTCGGCGAACCGGCGCTGGACCTCGACGACCTGATGCAGACCGACGCGAAAGGTCACGGCATCGTCAATATCCTCGCCGCCGACCAGTTGATGCAATCCCCCAAGGTCTACGCCACCCTGCTTCTGTGGCTGCTCTCCGAGCTTTTCGAGAAACTGCCGGAAGTCGGAGACGCCGACAAACCCAAGCTGGTGTTCTTCTTCGACGAAGCCCACCTGCTGTTCAACGACGCCCCCGCCGCGCTGCTGGAAAAAATCGAACAAGTGGTGCGGCTGATCCGCTCCAAGGGCGTGGGCGTGTATTTCGTCACCCAAAGCCCGCTCGACATCCCCGACGCCGTCCTCGGCCAGCTCGGCAACCGCGTCCAGCACGCCCTGCGCGCCTTCACCCCGCGCGACCAGAAAGCCGTGCGGGCGGCGGCGCAAACCTTCCGCGCCAGCCCCGGCCTCGACGTAGCGGCGGCGATCACCGAACTCGGCGTGGGCGAAGCGCTGGTCTCCTTTCTCGACGAAAAAGGCAGCCCGATGCCGGTGGAACGCGCCCTGATCGCCCCGCCGGGCAGCCGCCTCGGCCCGGTGAGCGCCGCCGAGCGCCAGGAAACCATCAAGGGGTCGCTGGTCTACGGCCATTACGAACAGGCCGTGGACCGCGAATCGGCCTACGAAAAACTCAAGGGCAGCGCCACGGGCGGCGCGGAAGCCCCGCAAGCAGCCAGCGGCGGCTTCGACTGGGGCGGCATGCTCGGCGACCTCGCCGGCAAGAAACCCGCCGGCCGGCAAAGCGCCACGGTGCTGGAAACCCTGGCGAAAAGCGCCGCCCGCGCCATCGGCAGCGAACTGGGGCGGCAGGTGCTGCGCGGGGTGCTGGGGTCGATACTGGGCGGGAAACGGTAGCATGGTATTTCCCATGAATTTCCTTGGCTTACCACCTACCCTCCTTGCTTGGCGCAAAAACATAGACTAGACTGGTTAAGCCAACAGGAGAAACATCATGCATACCGTCAGCCTTTTCGATGCCAAAACCCATTTTTCCCGCCTGATCGAGCAGATCGCCTCGGGTGCCGAGGATGAGATATTGATATCCCGCAACGGCACGCCGGTAGCCCGTGTCGTGCCGATAGATACCGACGTTTCCCGCCGCATCGGGCTGGCGCGCGGCGAATTCGAGGTTCCCGACGACATCGACCAACACAATGCCGAAGTCGCCGCGCTGTTCCTGAGGGAGCGCTGACCGTGCGCATTCTCCTGGATACCCAGATCGCGTTATGGGCCTTGACGGGTTCCGCCCGCCTGGGCGCGCTGGCGCAAGGATTGATCGAAGACCCCGCCAACGAGATTTACGTCAGCACCGCCTCGGTATGGGAGATCGCCATCAAACACGCGCTGGGGCGGGGCGACATGCCCATCTCCGGCCAGCGCGCCGCAGAACTGTTCACCCAGGCCGGCTACCGGGAATTGCCGGTGGCCTGGCGCCATGCCGCGACGGTCGATACCCTGCCGGCCATCCACAATGACCCTTTCGACCGCATCCTGGTCGCCCAGGCACTGGCGGAACCCATGAGACTGCTCTCCCGCGACGCCACGCTGGCGGATTACGGCGCGATGGTGTTGCCGGTATGAAGATATGAACTGGTACGAAATTCACGGTTTCAAAGACCGCTTGGCTGCTATAGAGCAGTTCTTTGTTGAGATTGCGGCAAATGAAGAGCAACTACTGACGTATGGATTTAAGCGTGCCTTTTCACTACCTGGTGCTGAAGACGCTTTGGAGGCGCTCAAGACCTTTATCGTCAAGTCCATCTTGGTCAAAGATCATAGGTGCGCTTGTCATAGTTGCAGCAATCACTAGTGGTCTAGCTGACCGATGTACGTGCGGCGGTCGAATGGTATCGCAAGGCCGCCGAGGCAGGTCTGGCGAATGCGCAATTCCGGCTCGGCATCGCCTATTTGCGGGCGGACAACCTCAATCTCGGCAGCGACCCCGCCGAAAGCACCAGATGGCTGGGGCAGGCCGCCGCCCAAGGACACCAGAAAGCCCGCGAACTGCTCAAACTGTTGCGCTGAGCAATCGTCCGTCCATCCGAAAAACTTCAGTTAAACCACAGAGACACGGTGGAAAAGCACCCTGGCTGTGAACAATTTTTGGCCGCCCTCACCACGCAGGCGATTGGCTGAAGTTTGCTCGCTCCTCTCTGTGCCTCTGTGGAGGTAACTACTCAGGTCTATGCAAAAAACAGCAGAATAGCCCTTCTCCCGCCCGCGGGAGAAGGGGGCAACCCTGCTGAGTAGATACCTGTGGAGATAAATTTAGGATCACTCTACCCGGAAGCGGTTCGAGGTATTTTCCAGTTCCGCCGCCAAACCGGCCAGGTTGGCCGATGCCTGCCACATGCCGTGCATGGCCTCGCGGTTTTCCACCAGGAACGAGGCGATTTTCTTCATCTCGTGTTGCACCGCCTCGATGGTGAACATCTGAATCCGCGTTTCCGTCGCCAGTTCGCGTGCGGTATGCGCGAGCTGCTTGCTGATTTCCTCGGTTGTCCGCACGCTGGAACTGAGCGCTTTTTCCCAGGGCTTGTCTTGCTCGATTTTCTTGCCGAGTTCGGCGACCGAGGCAATGATTTTCTGGATTTCCATTTCCGCCTTGCGCACCTTGGCGGAGAATTCCGGCATGCCGGCATCGCCACCTTCGCTTTCCAGCAGACCGTGCAGCTCATCCTTGACATCGTCCAACTGGCCACGGAAGAGGAAAATCGCGTCGGCGATAATCAGCATGCGCATCAGCAATTCGCCGAACTCGGTACGCGCGGACTCGGCCATGGCGGTCGACTGGTCGGAAAACAGCGTCACCGCCTCGGCATGCTGGGAGAGCGCCGCCATGGCGGCGGCGGCTTCGTCGTGGCGATCGGTGACCTGGTAAATGCGCTCATGTCCCTCGTCGATGCCGTCGCTGATACGGCGCACGATGGTATTCAACATGCCGCACTCCATGCTGACCCGCGATACGCCCTGGGCGATTTCGTCCAACATCACCTGCAACTGCGCCTGAGTCATGGCCAGGGAGCGGTTGAAATCGCCGATCTCGCCCAACCCCTCGATATCCAGGCGGCTGGTCAGGTCGCCGCGGGCGATTTTCCCCAGGCTTTCCATTCCCGCGTTGAGCGGTATCACAATGCCGCGTAAAAACAGGGCGCCGCATACCGCCAGGATCGACAACGACACGATGATCCCGGCCACCACGATATTGTGGTACAGGTCGTGCCTCTCCCTTGCCTGGGCATAATTGTCGCGCGCCTCCTGCAACAGGCGTCCGATCAGGCTGTCCGCCAGGGCGTTGGCGTTATCGTAAAGCGGGTTGATCCGCTCCACCAGCAGGTGGTGGGCTTCCCGGTAATTCCCGGCATGCAGCGCCCGCACCACCGGCTCAAGCCCATCCCTGACATAGTCTGAGCGCGCCGCCCAGTAATCGTCGGCCAGCCTTGCCGTGTCCGCCGGGTAGTTCCGCTTGCGGAAGTCGCCCCACAAGCGGTCGATTTCCTCCCGCCCGGCGGCGATGGCCTCGGTGTGGCGCGTCATGGGGTGGCCGTGGCCGCCGGCCAGCGGATTGCCGGGGTCGTGCAATAGGCCGAGCATGGCCTGGGAACGCTTGTCGGCCATCAGGAATTTGATGCGCCCCAGGATGTCGCCGGCCTCGACCTTGTCGCGGTACATCGCCGCCAGCTCATTTTCGGCGGCATCCAGCATCTTAAGCCCGGTCACGGCGCTGCCGACGAGCAAGGCCGCGGTGAAGGCAATGCCGAGGATCACCCCGTTGCGGATGGTCAGCAGCCGGTCGAGCCATTGCCATTTTGGGCAGGACTTGGCCTCGCCGGCGCGGATGGCGCGGTAATGCTTTTCCGCCGCCTCGATGTCCTGGCGTCCGGCCTGGCGCCGCACCGACAGGTAACCGCAAATCCCCGCCTCCGACATCGTCGGCATGACGAAGGAATCGACCCAGTAATAGTCGCCGTTCTTGCAGCGATTCTTGACGATGCCGCGCCATGGCTTGCCTTTTTTCACGGTATCCCACAGATCCTTGAAAACCTGGGGCGGAACGTCCGGGTGGCGCACCAGGCTGTGCGGCTGCCCGACCAATTCGCCGATGCTGTGTCCGCTGACTTCGGCGAAAGTGCTGTTGGCGAAGACGATGACGCCGCGCGGATCGGTTCTGGATATCAGGATTTCACCGGGCGGAACCATTTTTTCGTGCGCGCTAACGGGAATATTCTGCTTCATCTTGCCACTCCGGTTGATTCAAACTGTAAACCTGTCAATTCGACCACAAGCGCCGCATAATCAGCGCCACGGCGCGGCATTCCGAATGCGCCACGGTGCTCTTGACGGCGAATTCCTCCGCCGCCGCATCCCGATGCCGGGGCGCCATGTAAGGCATGCCGGCCGCGTCGAAGACGCTGTAAACCTGGGGCTGGGTAATTTTCTCGCCCTTGGCCTTGACCACCGCGATTTCGTTGTTGGCCAGCCTGACGATGGCGCCCGGCGGATACATGCCCAACTCCTTGACCAGCGCCTCGCATACCGGCTTGCTGAATTTATCGTCTTTCCCGCCGAAAATTTCCCCAATGGCCTTGAGCGGAACCTTGGCCTCGCGGAACGGCCGACTTTTCACCATCGCCATGTAGCTGTCCATGGCACCCAACATGCTTGCCCCCAGGGGAATTCTATCCGCCGCCAGCCCATCCGGGTAACCGCTGCCGTCGGCGCGCTCGTGATGATGAAGGATAGCCGAAAGCCAGGTTTCGTCGTGAATTTTTACCCGTTTCAGCATTTCCACGCTTTTCAGCGGATGCCGACGGATCGCGGCGATTTGCTGCGCGTCCAGGGGTTCGAGCTGTTTTTCGAGATATTGCAGGTCGATGAGTCCGATGTCATAGGTCAGGGCGGCGCAGAGGATGGAAACCAGCTCCTTTTCCGGGACTTCGAGGCGTCGCCCGATCAGGGCGCACAGCACCGCCGAATGAATATGGTGGGAAAGCAGATAGGGGTTGTGAAAATCCAGATTGGCGGCCGCTATCGCGGCATCCGCGTCGCGCGCGCAGGTCGCGGCTATATCCTTCGCCATGTCCGTCAGCCGCGCCGGCGCGTCGGCGGCCGGCGGCTGGCTGCACAAGGCGTTGAACAGGGATTTCAGACGCAGGGTCAGCGACCCGATGTGGTCGAACACCGGCTCCGGCTCTTCCGCCTCGAACTTCCGGTGGCTGGGGACGACTTCCTGAACGCCCAGATACAGGCCGCTGGCGATCAACCTTTCGATCTGGTGCTCGAAAGCGATCACCACCCCCTTGCGCATGAGCAGCCGCCCATCCCTGTCGTGCACCGACCACGGCAGGGGTTGCCCAAGCTGGATGTCATCACGGGTCAGTCTCTTCATGATATGGCATGTGAAACCAACGAAACGAGCGAGCCATGCCGGCCGCGCCGCGGCCTACCCTCCGCCGCCGGCAGCGACGGCGCGGCGGAAAGCGGAGCCTTACGAAGCGGCGGCGCCGGCAGCCCCCACGACGGAGATGACTTCTCTCAGGGCTGCCTGGTCGAAGGGTTTAATCAAATAGCCGTCGATGGCACACGAGGCGATGAGCGGCGCGATCACGGCTGCCTCGTCGTGGGCGGAAACCAGGATGAAGGGCTGCGCCGGCGTCTCGCCGGAATGGAGCCACTCCGCCAGTTGCAGGCCATCCATTTTCGGCATGAACCAGTCGCACAGCACCACGTCGTAACGCCCGGCGCGAAGCTTTTCCTGGGCGCGCCGGCCGTCTTCCGCCACCTCGACGACGCCGCCGGGGAACAGGATTTCCATCATCCCGGCCAGCAGCGAACGGTGTATCGGGTGGTCGTCCACCACCAGGGACTTGAGCGTCGGCGACGCGGCCGGCGGCGCGGCATCGGCGGCGCGGTACGCGCCCACCCGGCGTTCGCCTTCAAATATCCAGTGTACTTGAGCGTTCATGTCGATTCCTTAAGCTTCGATGTTCGGGGAAACCCATCCGGCGGATTCCGGGAAAATCCGCCTCCGGGCAATCAGGCGCGGCGGATTTTTCATTACCATGTCATATGCTATCAGTATATATCATGCTATCATTTTTTTCATATCCATCGGACCGCCCATGCCCGTCGCCCAGCGGAGAACTTTACAATTTAGCGCCGCCAGTTAGAATGAAAAAACTGCTAACGATATGAAATGTGATAAATATGCAAAGCGACTGGCGCCCTCCCGTCCGAATCGACCCATCCGAAATGGAGCTGTGCTCGACGCGCGATGCCGCCAGAATGCTCGGCACCTCCTTGCGGACGATCCAGTTATGGGTGGATTCCGGCTTGCTCGATGCCTGGAAGACCGTCGGCGGCCACCGGCGCATCAAGGTGGATTCGGTGAAAAAACTGCTGGAAAGCCGCCTGGTGAACAAAACCGTCCGGGCGCCGCTGCATCGCAACATCCACCACGGCGACGCCGAGCCGCTTTCGATTCTGGTGGTGGAAGACGACGAGGATTTACTCAAGCTTTACCGCGCCCACATTTTCGGCTGGGAAATGCAAGTCAATCTGGTGACCGCGCCCAACGGCTTCGCCGGCCTGATAAAGATCGGGGAAATCACCCCGGACATCCTCATCACCGACCTCAACATGCCCGGCATGGATGGTTTTGAAATGATACGCGCGCTGCGCCTAAGCCATTCGTTCGATGAACTGGAGATCATCGTGGTCACTGGTCTCGACAGCCATGAAATCGAGAGCCAGGGCGGGCTGCCGCCGGACATACGGCTATTCGGGAAACCCGTCCCATTTGGCAATCTGGAGAAGATTTCGCGGGAAGCCGGAAAGCGCAAGGCCGCGCGCACGGGAATAAACGCGGGCGCGCCGTGAACCACAGCGAAACCGATAATTACCGGCTGGTTTTCGAAGCCGCCAACGACGGCATCCTGGTTGCCGACATGAATAGCGAAACCGTGCTCGACGCCAACCCTAAAATGGCGGAAATAGTGGGACTGCCGCTTACCGGGATCATCGGCAAACACATCGGCGCCTTCCTGGGCGGCGGCGTTTTTCCTGAAGAGCACGGGGTCGCCGCCGCGCATTTCCGCGATGGCCACTCCGAACGCCAACTGCGGCGCGGCGACGGCGCGGTCGTCCCGGTGGAAATCAGCATAGGCCAGCTACCGTCCAGCAACCGCAAGCTGGCCGCCATCGTCGTCCGCAGCCTCGCCAAAAACCTCGATGCCGCGTCGGAACTGGAATTTGCCCATACCCTGCTCAGCACCATCAGCTCCGCCCAAACCAACTACATCAGCGACGCCTCGCTGAAAAACCTGTTCAGCGACGTACTGGAAAACATCGTCAGCCTTACCGGCAGCGAATACGGCTTCGTCGGCGACGTCCCGCGCACCCTCGAAGGCGCGCCGTATCTGAAGATGCGCGCCTTGTCCGCTTCGGCCTGGAAAAGCATGACGCGCGATTTTTATGCCGCCAATGCGCCCATCGGCATGGAATTCTACAACCTCGACACGCTGCTGTGCGCCCCCATCCGGGATCGGCAAGTCGTCATCGCCAACGACTTGCGCACCGACCCGCGGGCGCGCGGCCTGCCTCCCGGACATCTGCCGCTCGATAGCTTCATGGGGCTGCCGATCTTCAGCAAGGGCGAAATCGTCGGCGCCATCGGCCTGGCCAACCGTCCGGGCGGCTACAGCCCGGAACTGGCGGACTACCTGGAGCCGCTGCTGCACACCTGCGGCACGCTCATCGAAACCTACAACAACAACCGCTGGCGCGAGGAAGCGGAAAGCCGGCTGCACCGCCAGTCGCTGGTGCATGAAAACATTTCGGACGGGGTCATCCTGACCGACACCGACGGCCATATCCTCGACTGCAATCCGGCCATCGTAAAGATTTTCGGCTTTTCCCGCCGCGAAATGCAGGGAGCGCCGATCAGCTTCATGCTCGGCGCCGGCACCGTCGATTGCGGCGGCCGCGTGCTGGAAACCATCGACCGGGAAGGAAAATGGAACGAAATCCTGAATATTGCCCACCGCGGCGGCGGTGAAATTGTCTGCGAGGTATTCGCCTTCCCCCTGAAAGGCCATGGCGACGACGGCAACACGCTGATCTGGCTGATCCACGACATCACCGAACGGGTCGCCGCAACGCGCACCCTGGAAAACCGCACCATCGAGCTTGATGCGATACTCAATCTCAGCCCGGACGGTTTCGTCTTCATCGACCGCGACAACCGGGTCGCCTACCTCAACCCGGCCTTTTGCCAGATGAGCGGATTTGCCGCCGCCGACATCATCGGCAGCGACCGGGAATCCTTCGAAGCCGCCCTGGAGGGACTCGCGGACAGCGCCGCGGCGGCCAGCCCGTTGTTCCGCCCGCGCCAGGATGGCGCGGACATCCTCGTACTCGCCCGCCCCCGTTTCGCCACCCTGCGGCGGGTCACCCGCCTGCTCGAAAACGAGCGCGGCGAGATGCGGGGCATGGTGCAGTGCTACCAGGACATCACCAAGGAAACCGAAATCGACCGCATGAAAAGCCAGTTCCTGTCCACCGCCGCGCACGAGCTGCGCACGCCGATGGCCAGCGTCTTCGGCTTTTCCGAATTGCTGCTGAAACGTCAATTCGATGCCGAGCGCAGCCGGGAATTCATCGAAATCATCCACCGCCAGGTCGGCAACCTGATCGCCCTGCTCAACGAACTGCTCGACATCGCCCGGATCGAGGCGCGCGCCGGACGGGATTTCAGAATCGCGCCCCACGACCTGACCGCCATCGTCCGAAACACCCTCGGCGAATTGATGATGCCCGGCGATCCCCGCCAGGTCGCGCTCGAACCACCGCCACACGAAATAAAAGTGGAAGTCGACCCGGAAAAAATGCAACTGGTTTTGACCAATGTGTTGAGCAACGCCTATAAATACTCGCGCCACGACAGCCCCATCACCCTGGGCTTCAAGCACCGGGAATTCCAGGGCATGCCGCAGATCGGCGTGGCGGTGCGCGACCACGGCATCGGCATGACGGCGGAGCAGAAAATCCATGCCTTCGAGCGCTTTTACCGCGCCGACAGCTCGGGAAAAATTCCCGGCACCGGACTGGGATTGTCCCTGGTAAAAGAAATCATGGACATCTTCAAGGGAGAAACGGAAATCGACAGCACGCCCGGCAAGGGCACCGAGGTTACCCTGTGGCTGCCGATGGCGGGAAAACGGACATGAGCCGGCATCGCATCCTGATCGTCGAGGATAACCCCGACTTGCGCCTGCTGGTGCGCACCACCTTTGAAACCGGGGGAACCGTGGAATACGACATCGAGGAAGCGGAAAACGGCACGGATGCCTTGAAAGCCGTGGAAGCCCGCAAACCCGGCCTGATCGTGCTCGACATCATGATGCCCGGCGCGCTGGATGGGCTGGATGTCTGCGCCCGAATCAAATCCCATGCCGCATGGCGGGACATCCGTATCGTCATGCTGACCGCGCGCGGCCAGCAAGCCGACATAGCCAAGGGATTGGAAGCGGGAGCCGATGCGTACATGGTCAAGCCGTTCAGCCCGCTCATGCTGCTGGAAACTGCGGAAAAGCTGCTGGCCGCCGATGAATGAACAAAGTCCCGCAACCCGGCGTTGGCTAGACAGGAGAACCACCAGATGTCAGAACTACTGAAGAAAATCGTCGAACGCACCAAGTTGGCCGGCACCAACAAGCTGGAAATCCTGATGTTCAGCCTGGGCGCCGACGAGCGCACGGGACGCCGCGAAACCTTCGGGGTCAACGTATTCAAGGTGCGCGAGGTGATGCGCGTCCCCCCGATCACCCAGGCGCCGGAAATGCCCGCGGCGGTCGAGGGGATGGTCAGCCTGCGGGGACAACTGGTGCCGGTGATGGACCTGGTCAAATACGTCGGCGTGCAGACCAGCATCAAGCCGCAGATCATGATCGTCACCGAATATAACCAGCATATCCAGGGCTTCCTGGTGGAAGCGGTGGATACCATCCTGCGGCTCGACTGGTCGTCGATGCACGTCCCGCCCGACATGCTCAATGCCCAGATGGGCGGCCTGATTACCGCGGTGACGGAGCTGTCCGACAAGCGCCTGGTCATGATGGTGGACATGGAAAAAATCCTGGCGGACACCACCCATTACGACGACACCCCGCTGTTTCAGGCGATCCAGCCGGTGCAGCAAACCGGCGGCCAGCGTTACACGGTGTTTTACGCCGACGATTCGGCCACCGCGCGCAAGCAGATCGAACGCACCCTGGGCGCGCTCGAAGTCGCTGGACGGTCGTCCAGCAACGGCAAGCAGGCCTGGGAAGAATTGCAGCAGATCGCAGCCGATGCCGCCGTCTTGAGGAAAGATGTGCGGGAAATGATCCAGTTGGTGCTGACCGACGTGGAAATGCCGGAAATGGACGGCTACGTGCTGACCCGCCTAATCAAGGGCGACCCGCGCTTTGCCGGCATTCCCGTGCTGATGTATTCCTCGCTGAGTTCGGTCAACGAGCACCTGGGCAAGGCGGTGGGCGTCGATGCCTACGTTTCCAAGCTGCAACCGCAAAAGCTCGCCGACGCCGTCAGCCATTTTCTGAAGCACGGCAGCACCCCCGTCGCGGCATGACCGGACGATCAACCGCCCGAGCGGCGGGAACCAAGGAGACGACATGACAGCCGACAACGATTCCGAGGAACTTGAAATGCTGTTCGACAACATCGCGGCAAGCGCCGGCGGCGCGAAAAAGGCGCCGCCGGCCGCCTCCGGCGACATCTATACGCGCCTGGGGCAATTGACCCGGCAGTTATACGACGCCATGTGCCAGCTCGGCTACGACGACGCCCTGGAAAAGCTGGCGCGACGGCAAATCCCGGATACGCGCGAACGCCTTGCCTACATCGCCGCGATGTCGGAACAGGCGGCCGTGCGCACCCTCAACGCGGTGGAAAAAATCCAGCCGATCCAGAACGCCCTGGAAAGCGAATCGCAAAAATTGGGGCAAAGATGGGAGATGCTGTACGAAAACCGCCTGAACACCGGGGAATTCAAGCAGCTCTCGGCCGACACGCGCGACTTCATGAAGGAATTTTCGGCGCGCACCCGCAAAACCAGCGCGCAACTGCTCGAAATCATGATGGCGCAGGGCTTCCAGGATTTGACTGGTCAGGTCATCAAAAAAATCTTCGTGTTGGCGCGGATGATGGAACTGGAATTGCTGCAACTGCTGGTCGATGCCGTGCCGCCGGAAAAACGCGCCACGCTCGATGCCGATTTCCTCAACGGCCCGGTCATCAACCCCGCCGGACGTAGCGACGTGGCCGTCAGCCAAGCGCAGGTGGACGAACTTCTGGGAAGTCTCGGTTTCTAATTTGGTTGACGCGACGACAACAGGAAAAAATGGGCAATCACGCATATATCGGACGCCAGCCGGTCATCGACCGGAAGCAGCGCGTCATCGGCTACGAGTTGCTTTACCGGCACAGCGCGGAAGCGACCGAGGCGATGATCTCCGACGAATTCGAGGCTTGCGCCAACATCGTCGCCAACACCCTCACCGACATGGGCACCGAGTGGCTGCTCGGCGACGGCCTTGCCTTCATCAACGTAACCCCTCCATTGCTGAATTCCGACATTCTCAACCTGCTGCCCAAGGAACGCATCGTCCTGGAACTGGAATTCGACGCCGCCGCGGTCAAACCCGCCGACCTGCTTTGCCTGTTGCGCCAGGCACGCGGCAAAGGCTTTCTGATCGGCCTGGAGAACGTATTGCCGAATCGGATTACCCGCCCTCTGGTGGAGATCGCCGACTTCATCAAGCTCGACATCCAGCAGCTCGACGGCAAGGCGCTGGTCAAGGCCGTCGACCAGTGCCGCGATTACCAGCCCAAGCTGATCGCCAAGAAAGTGGAAACCATGAAGCAATTCCTGGCGTGCGCCGAACTGGATTTCCCCTATTTTCAGGGATTCCATTTCGCTCGCCCGGAAACGCTTTCCGTCAAAACCATCAACCCCGCGCACGCGACGGTGCTGGAGTTGCTCAACAAGGTGCGCGCCAACACCGATGTCGGCGAAATCGAAACCGCCTTCAAGCAAAACATGGCGCTCTCCCTGAAACTGCTGCGCTACATCAATTCCGCGGGGTTCGGACTGAATGTCCACATCCAGTCCATCCGCCACGCGCTCACCATACTCGGCTACCGCCAACTCTACCGCTGGCTCACCCTGCTGCTGATTACCGCCAACAACGGTTCCCCGTCGCCCGCCCTGGTTCAGACGGCCATGACCCGCGGCCGGTTCACCGAATTGCTGGGGCAAAACTACCTGGAAGGCAGCGAGCGCGACAATCTATTCATCGTCGGCGTCTTCTCCATGCTCGACGTAATCCTGGAAATGCCCATGGAAGCCGTGCTGGAAACCCTCAACCTGCCGGAAAACATCGTCGATGCCCTATTGTACCGCGAGGGCGTCTTCGCGCCGTTTCTCAAACTGGCCGAAGCCAGCGAGCGGATGGACTGGGAAAGCATAGCGGCCATCGCGGAAACCCTGGCGCTGCCCCCGGAAGAAGTCAATCGCGCCCAACTCGAAGCACTGGCCTGGGTGGAACGGCTGAAACCGTAAATCCCCGGCGATTGCCCATCCCGGCGGCGGCAATTTCGCACCGCCATCCGCCTAGAGCCTCCCAGCGAACCCAGCCTGTTGATAATCCGCGTCAATTCGTGGCTGAATCGCTTTTCATCAAGAAAACTTTCCCTCGTGCGTCATTTCGTCTATGCTGACGACATATGCCAACGTAATATTTTTTTCATGCCTATGAACAATATTCAGGATGTTGCCTTGCATCCCATGCTCCCTCATCCCCGTCCCTTCTCCCGCCTGCGGGAGAAGGGAGAAAAGCCCCTCGCCCGCAGGCGCACCCTAAAGGGCATAAAGGAGAGGGGTTGGGGTGAGGGCGCCTGAAAATTATTCATAGGCATATATTTTTTTGGCGAAGCCCGTTGCACAAGCCGAATGGGGGTTCAGATGCGTAACATCATACCGTGGTTATTGATCGTGCAACTGGGATGGCTGGGCGGCTGCGGCGGCGGCAAGGAGCAGGTTCAGATCATAGGCCGCGAACACAAAGCCAAGGCCGCAGACATGTGCAAAAACGACAAGGGCGTGAAGGAAGTCCTCGAAGCCAACGGCGCGAGCTTCACCGCGCAATGCAAAAGCGGAATCATCGTGGCTGGCATCGCCATGCCGCCGCCGTAGCGGCGCGATTCGTCAGTATCCCGGCCACGGATGTGCGCGGATCATCCGTGCGCATCCGCGGACAAATGCGGTTTTTCAGTCTCAACATGCCGCTCCCGGCATCTTCCCGCCCGAACGCAAGGCCTACCCGGCGGATCAATCTGGCTATAATGGCCTTATTTCGCGTTGCCCCCTTACGCCCGTGTCCCTTCACAAAATCCCCATTTCCGTTCTGGTGGTCATCCACACCGCCGATTTACAGGCGCTTTTGCTGGAGCGCGCCGACCACCCCGGCTACTGGCAGTCGGTGACGGGAAGCTGCGAGCCTGGCGAAACGCCCTATCGGACGGCGGTGCGCGAGGTGCGCGAGGAAACCGGGCTGGAAGCCGAAGCCTTTCGCCTGAGCGACTGGAACCTGCGATACGAATTTGAAATCTACCCCGAATGGCGCCACCGCTATGCGCCCGGCGTAACCCATAACACCGAGCACGTGTTCGGCCTGGAACTGCCCTCCCCGTTGCCGGTGCGCCTGGCGCTGCGCGAACATCTGAATTACCTGTGGCTGCCGCGCGCCGCGGCGGTGCAAAAGGTGTTTTCCTGGAGCAACGCGGCGGCGCTGGAGAAGCTCGCCCCCGAACAAACCTGAGAAACTCGGTTTAACCACCGAGGCACAGAAATCACGCAGCAGAAACAAGCGGTTATGGAATCTACCCCGCCCCCTGGAAGGCGTGTGGGCGAGTTGTCGCAACAGGATGAGTTTTCAAATTTCTCCTTGCCTCCTTGCCTCTGTGGTGAGGAATTGAGGGCAAACCGATTTTTGCGCCGCCTGGCCCGTTGCTTGCTTGTCTACCAGTAACTTACCCGAGGCACGCACCATGACCCGCGACATCGAATCCATCGAACTGACCACGATTTACGAGATCAGTAAGATACTTAGCTCCTCCCTCGACCTCCACAAGACCCTGCGCGAGGTGCTCAACGTACTGTCCTCGCATTTGCAGATGCACCGAAGCATGGCGAGCCTGCTCCAGGATGGGGAATTGCGCGTGGAGGCGGCCGCCGGCCTGTCCGACGAAGCCATCGAGCGCGGCCGCTTCCTGATCGGCGAGGGCGTCACCGGGCGCATCCTGCAAACCTGCGTGCCGGCGGTGATCCCGGACATTTCCAAGGAGCCGCTGTTCCTCAACCGCACCGGCTCGCGCGACCTGAAAGGGCAGAAGATCGCCTTCATCGGCGTGCCGATCAAGACCGGGCGGCAATGCATCGGCGTGCTCAGCG